>PKVY01000078.1:0-505 GCA_003131625.1 Acidobacterium sp.
GGAGCCCTGCGACGTGCCGACCCTCGCCTTGTACGGGGGCGACGACCAGGTGGTCGACGACACGTTCCCCGACCGGTGCCGGGTGGCGTTCACCGAGTGCATCGGTCCGTTCGTCGTGCCCCACTGCGGTCATTTCGTGCAGTGGGAGGCCGCGGCGACGCTGAACGGCGCGCTGCGGTGGTTCAGCGCGGACCTGCTGGCCCGCTGACCGAGCCGTCGCCCCGACGCCGTCCGCCCGGGTGTCATGGGCGCGCGGTCTCGAGCGCGGCGGCGACCCGGAACATGACGGCCTCGCCGAGGGCGGGGGCGAGGACCTGGACGCCGACCGGGAGGCCGCCCTCGCCGGCGCCGAACGGGACGCTCATCGCGGTGTGCCCGGCCAGACTGCTCGGGATGGTGCAGACGTCCGAGAGATACATCTCGAGCGGGTTGCCCGTCTTGGCGCCGAGCGGGAACGCCACCGTCGGTGAGGTCGGGGCGAGGAGCGCGTCGCAGCGCTCGTAGG
>PKVY01000078.1:530-39662 GCA_003131625.1 Acidobacterium sp.
GAGGCCTCGGCGGGCGCGATGAGGTAGTAGGCGGACAGCGCGTAGCGGGCGCTCGGGATCGACACTCGCTCGAGGGTGGCGCCCGCGGCCTCAAGCGCGGTGACGGCACGGCCGACCGCGCCGCGGACCGCGCCCTGGACCCCGTCGACGTCGGTGAGCTCCTCGACCAGCCCGATCCGCAGCCCGGCGACGCCGGCCGCCAGCTGCGGGCTGACCGGCGCGTGGTCGTCGTCGATGCTGGTCGAGTCGAGCGGATCGTGGCCGGCGATGACGTCGAGGAGCAGCGCGGCGTCGGCGACCGTCGTGGCGAAGGGCCCGACTTGGTCGAGCGAGCTGGCGAAGGCGACCAGCCCGTAGCGCGACACCCGCCCGTAGGTGGGCTTGACGCCGACGGTGCCGCAGAGCGCGGCGGGTTGGCGGATCGAGCCGCCGGTGTCGGACCCGAGCGCGAGCGGTGCGAAGCCGGCCGCGACCGCGGCGGCGGATCCGCCGCTGGACCCTCCACCGGATCCATTCCCGGAGCCGCCGGTCCCGCCGCCGGAGGTTCCACCGCTTCCGCCTCCCGTGCCACCTCCTGTCCCGCCTCCGGTGCCACCTCCCGTCCCGCCGGAGCCCGTTCCGCCCGATCCGCCCGATCCACTACCGACATAGACGCCGCCACCGCCCTCTAATGGCGAGTGATTTCCGCAGCCGCTGACGATTGGGATCGACAGGAACACGGGCAGCACGAGGCAGGCAAGAAAACTGGCCGCCCGCCTATCCAACCGGTTTTGGCACACATAATGGACGGCACGGTTCTCGGGTCCTTCACGAGTTCCTGTCGATTCCATAAGAACCTCGCTTTCGAAACCTGTCAGCCGGCAATAGCGATCGCAATGGACGACGTGCTTCGTTGTTCTGCGCATTGGCCTCGCTCGTAGAAATGCTCATCGATTCGTTCTCCGTTCGCTGGGGGGCGACAGATGAGAGGACGCGTCGCGAATTGTCTGGTGAAGGTGACGGCGCAAAATCTCGCGCCCGCGAAAGACTCTCGCCCTAACCGTGACCAGACTGAGATTGAGTAGCGAGGACGCTTCAAGGTACGAGCATTCTCCAAGAATGCACATTCGGATGACCGCCTTGTACCGCGCTCCAAGCTGCTCGACAGCACTCAGCAGCCTGGTTTCCAATTCGTGGTACGCACACGACTGTTCGGGATTCCTGCGGTCATCTGCGATTTCCAACGGAACCAGTTCAGAGTCGCTCTGGCGGCATTGCTCGAGTTGCACGGGAACGTAGCCACGCCGGCCTCTTGCCCAGTTACGCGCGGTATTCACAACGATGGTCTGGAGCCAGGTCTCTACCCGAGACTCACCGCGGAACTGATTCAGCCCAATGAATGCCTTCATGAAGGCTTCCTGCACAATGTCCTCAGCCTCGTCCATGTTTCTCGTTGTCCGGTATGCAACTCGTATCAGAGGAGCGCGGCTTTGCTCCAGCACTCGGATAAATGCCTTGGAAACATCGGGGGAGCCGCCCCTCAGTCCAGCCTGACTTATGCTCTTTCTGACCCGTTCCTTCATAGCCGGCTCTTTCCGTGAATGGCCTGTTGCGCTACCGTACTTTCCTTCGCCCCGGATCGTCCTTTGCCGGAAGTGGCCGAATCGGGAAGCCGGTCGCTGTTGTGGCGGTTGCGGGCTTCCGCGACGAGGATCAGGCGGGCCATATACGCCAGGGCCCCAAGGATCATAGCGAGCAGCGCACCGATAAAAACCATGGCAATACACCTCTCGTTTCTGCGGGAGGGCCGGCGCATGAGTCATCGACTGGCGCCGTCCCCGTGAGGTCGATGAGCCCGGTGTCGGCACCTCGCGGGTAAACCGCTGCTCGTGACACAGCGCATCCGGATAGCCCGGATGCCGCGGTTACGAGTGATCAAGCTGTGTCGATTTACCTGGACCAGGACAGTCCGCGGATGGCTGTTGGAGGTGGACGGAAGAAGAACGAGTGCAAGCCTGCGGATTCGAGCATGCGCGTGCGTGATGGAAGCTGGGGATGCGCTGACGGTGAGGAGGTGCGTGCGATCTTGACCGGCATGACGCTGAACATCAGGCTCAGGAGCAGTCGCGGGGCCGCAGCACAGGTACCTGCATCTGCCACCGCCATCGTCGCCTTCTGAGTCTCGCGGAGTTCGTTCTTTGAGACAAGCTTCGCTGTGGGAATGTTGTGAGATACAGAGTAAGGCAGGTCATACAGCGACAGCTTGTACCGCAGTCCCCAGACGAAAACGCAGAGTCCCAGTCCCAAAAACAGAACGGGGAAGCGAAGCCCTCCGGTCCGAATCTTCGACAGGAACCTCATCGTGCAGGACCCCCGACCCTTCCTCCCGGTCGCTGATGCAGCACCATCGTACCGCATCCGTGCAGGAAGACGACGACTCGCGACTTTTAGACGCAGGAGGGTACCCCGGCGGTTAGCGTCCGAAGTGGCAAATCCTGGTCCAGAGGAATATCCGGCGAAAAAGCCGGGGAAGACGTGGTTCTCGCCACGCCGGAAGAGGTCGCCGGGGCCGACCAGGCCGGATCTCCATTTCTGGCATCCATCCTCGGAAGTGGCATAACGCTCTTTGACCGCATGGAGGAAGGTGTGCGCAGGGGCCTCGCGGACTAAGAGGGAACTGCCAGCCTAACGTCTCGGCTTTCGCCACACGTATTCGACATTGCTGAGAAGGCGTGGGAGCGAAGTTTAAGGTGATGCAGGAATTTGCTTCGCCATCGCTCATTGCGATTGACGCTCGACGTTTACACGCAAGCGATGGCGCCGTCGAAGAAGGCGGCCAAGGATGCCGTCATGCCGCTGGTGCTCAGTCCGAGGGCCGCCACAGACTCACAATAAGAATCGGGGGCCCGCCCGTCGTGAACGGCGGGGCTGTCGCGAGATGTTGATCGAAAAAGGACACAAAAGGGACACACAATTCTGTGTCCTTCTGCACCCTCTTTGGTTTCCGCCGATTCCGGATAAGGTCTGTGGAATGTATGGCGGGGACGACGGGGCTCGAACCCGCGACCTCTGCCGTGACAGTGAATCAGAAACCGGTAACTATCAGAAACGAAACGCCACGGATGGCCATTTTTGGCGCTATTAGGAACACCGAGGAACAGTTATCGAACCCTTAACACACCCGCGACTTCTGCCCTGTAGACCTCTGCCCTGCCTTTGATTTTGCTGGCAATTTCGCTTCAACCTGTGCCGCTGTTTGATAAAGGTCATAGATCAGCATCGGCTAGCCGATCTCTCGCTGCGTGGGAAATGATCCTTCTTCCAGAGATGGATCCGCGAGGCATCGGCAATTATGGGGATTACTACACGCCGGAGAGATTTGTCCCTGCATCGAAAGAAGCCACGAAGATGCCCTGGTTCGTGATTTATCCACTCGGATCGTCGTTCTCCTATGAGAGCGACGCTTCGAAGTACAAGGGTACGAAGTGGATCATTCAGAACCTCGTTGATATCGTCGCAAAGGGCGGCAACTTCATGGTGGGTGTGGGTCCCAGCGGCACGGGCAGCTTCAGCCCGACAGCCATCACCCAACTCAAAGAGGCGGGACAATGGCTGCAGATCAATGGCGAAGGCATCTATGGGACTCGTCCCCGACCCGGCACCGAGTGGGCCGAAGGCAACGATGTTCGCTTCACTTGCAGCAAGGACGGCCGCGCCCTCTATTGCTTCGTTACGGAGTGGCCGGGCAAGACCCTCCGAATCACCTCGGTTGATCCTCGCCCGATTCAATCGGTGGAAATGCTTGGTTTTCCGGGTACGCTAAAGTTTAGCCGGGAAGCAACGGACAATTTTTCCGTTTCGATCCCTGACGAACTACAAGACCCATCACATCGGCGCAGCGAGTTCGCCTGGGGATTCAAGCTGAGCTACGCCACATAACGAGCCATCTGGTGGTCGGCGGTTGCGGCTTCAGGCTATGCGGTTCTTCTTCGCTCCCTCGGGGCCAGGGCATGACCGAAACCCTTTGTGGTGAGTAGGCTGAGCCAATTGACTAACTGTCTCAAAACCATTAAAGTAAACGGTGACTTTACTGTTTGTCGTGCGGGGCACGCTTGCATAAGTCAGGAACAGCATGGAGCTATTTCATTCATGGCAGCCCGTTTAAAGGACATCGCCGACGACCTGGGCATTTCTGTTGTCACGGTTTCGAAGGTCTTGCGAAATCACCCGGACATCGGGGAAGAGACTCGGAAGCGAGTCCAGAAGCGAATGCGGGAACTGAACTACCAGCCGAACTTGGCGGCGCGCTCGCTGGTTACGGGCCGGACATGGACGCTGGGACTCGTTGTTCCGGATTTGCTGCATCCATTCTTTGCGGATATTGCCAAGGCAATATCGGTGGAGGCCCGTAAGCAAGGATACAGCCTTCTCATCTCTTCGTCCGATGAGGATCCTGATCTTGAAATCCAGGAAATCCGGCAGCTGCTGGCTAGGCGAGTGGATGTCATCCTGGTGGCCTCCGCGCAATCCTCCGTGGAGGGCTTTCGCATGATTGAGGAACAGAAAACGCCCTATATCCTGATCGATCGTCGTTTTGTTGGCCACAACGCGAGTTTTGTCGGCGTGGATGATGAGGCTGTCGGAATGCTGGCGACGTCTCATCTTCTCGAACAGCAATGCCGTCGCATCGCTCACATCCGTGGCCCCAACGTCAGCACGGCGATCGGGCGCCTTGAGGGCTACAAGCGCGCGCTTGCGTCGCATAAGCTGACGCCACTGCCTGGACATGTTGTTTCGCTCGGCACTTCCGGAGACCATAGGGGAGAAAAAGGTGGCTACGAAGCGGCAAGGCAGCTCCTCGGGGCGGAGACACGGCCTGATGGCCTCTTTTGCTTCAATGATCCCTCGGCTCTGGGCGCAATGCGGGCGATTCTGGAGGCAGGATTGCGGATTCCAGAGGATGTGGCGGTGGTGGGCTGCGGCAACCTTTCTTACTCGGATTTCCTGCGCGTCCCTCTTTCCTCGGTGGATCAGGGAAGCGAGAGCATCGGGAAATACGCAGCGGATCTGGCACTCAGGATTGCCCGCAAGAAGGCAAAGGCTAAACCGAGGGCCGAATTCATCAGCCCCCGCATGGTCGTTCGAGCTTCCAGCCGCCGGTTTCCCGAGACCCCCAGCAATTCCTGACCGTCTGGCCAAGGTGGGAAGACCTTCTTAAGCCCGCCTGCTAAGGTCGACCACCAGCCTATGACCGTCATAGGTCACGGTGCGAGCCGCTTTTGAGTCCGGTGCAAGCCCAATGTTATGCCCTTCCATGACCAAAACGATGTGGAAGGTGTTTTTGGCAGGCATCCTCGAAAATGATCCGAAGCCTGTAATCTCCGAGTGATGAGTTCGTCGATCAGTACAGCACGATTCATCACCTCGGTTCACTGGAACGCCAAGGGCGCGAGTTTGTGGTTCCGCTTTCCCCCGAAACCAAGCTCGAACCGCAGGATCTCCTGGCGCTCAAAGACGACTTCGTTACGCTCGGTGATTTGTCAGCTGATGTCCGGGTCGCTTCTCTGCTCTCCATGCACAGGAATACAATTCGACTTCCGCTCCGGAGTGGACGTGGCTTTCGGCTATCTAAGATCTGCAACAATCCCCGACAATTCTGATCGGTGCATTCAACAACAGCTTGACGATCGAGTTGACCGGCGATCTGCCGTACCGCTTCGATCGAGGGTTGACCATCAAAGACCGAGTCGGCAGGAAGGAGGTTTGGACTCCCAGCTATAACGGTGACAATACGGTTGCCACGGATTATGCGGTTGTGACCCGGATGCTGCACCCGAGAACCGGGAAGCCGCTGATTGCGTTCCCAGGCATCACCAAGAGCGGTACGCGCACTGCTGCGGATTTCATCACCGATCCCGACCAAATGAAAAAGCTGACTTCGATTGCGCCTGGAGATTGGCCGCAGATGAATCTGAAGTTCGTGCTGCAAACCAAAGTGGTCAAAGCCATCCCCACTTCTCCGGTCGTTGTGGCCGTAAAGTCCTAGTAGCGGGCGGTGCATCTGCCGGAGCCGCTCTGCTCAGGTTTTTCCCGACCCTTTCCAAGCCAAACGAAATCCAAATGGGAAGTTCGCCCCGCTCTGGGGCGTTTTTATGCTGATGGCGCTGCAGATTTCAGAGTGGGAGAAATGGTCATGTTAAACGATAACTGTATCGTTGACAGGCCAGTGTCCGGTTGCTATGATCGGCCCTTCGTTGACAATGAGGTGTGACCAGGGGATCGGCCGCCTTCGACACTTCAGAGGAGCGAGCTAATGCAACGACGTGATTTCTGCAGACTTCTCGCGATCATCGCTGCCGGCAACGCTATTCCAGCCGTCGGGCAATCTGCAGAGGAGAACCCATCGGAGCCGCCCGCCGGCTTCAACGAATACACCCAGGACTATGCTCGCTTTTGCGCTTTGCCTGCCAACAAGCGAAGTTTCTATAAGCTGAGCGGCGGCAAGATCGTCCAAGAGAAGCTCGACAACGCGACGTGGAAAGCTACCGCGTGGGGCAGCCCCGGGGCGCTGCCCGTTCCCAGTGGATCCTGGGACGGTGTACCGATGGAATCTCCGATCGCTGACCTTTCCGGACGAGGCCCCTTCAAGCCAACGTGGGATTCGATGCTCCAGTACGATGCCCCGGAATGGTACCAAGACGCCAAGTTCGGGATCTGGGCTCACTGGACCCCGCAGTGCGTACCGGAAGCGGGCGACTGGTATGCGCGCAATATGTACCTCCAGGATCAGCGCCAATACAAATATCAGCTGGAGCATTACGGGCCACCCTCACGTTTTGGATACAAGGATCTGTGCGCGCAGTGGACTTTGCTGAACTGGGATCCAGACGAACTCATCACACGGTACAAGAAGGCAGGGGCGAGAATTTTCATCTCGCTCGCCAATCACCATGACGGATTCGATGCCTGGGACTCGAAGCACCAGCCCTGGAACTCCGCGGCGCTTGGTCCTCATCGCGATGTGGTTGGCACGTGGGCGGCAGCGGCGCGGCGGCAGGGACTGCGCTTTGGCGTGACTGTCCACCAGGCTCGCAACTGGTGGTGGTTCCAGCCGTCACACGGCTCTGACACAACCGGACCGCTGTCGGGCTTTGCCTATGATGGCGATCTGACCGCGGCGGAGGGCGACGAACAGTGGTGGCAGGGTCTGGATCCGCAGCGTCTATACGGCGTCAAGCACCCCTTCGACGCGTTACCTGACGTGTCCTACGTCAAGAACTTCTTCGACCGCACGCGCGATCTCATCGATCAGCACAACCCCGATCTTCTTTATTTCGACAATTCCCTGCTGCCTCTCGGCTGGGGCGGGATGAACATCGGCGCCTACTTCTACAACCACAGCCTGTGGACCAACAATGGCAGGATGGAAGCTGTTCTCAATGTGAAGGAAGTCCCCGAGCGCCTGGTCAAAGCCGTGGTTGCGGACTTCGAACGCGGGCTTACCAGCGACATTCAGAAGTACGCTTGGCAATCGGAAACCTGCATCGGCGGCTGGCATTATGATCGCGCGTTGTTCGAGAAGCCCGGTGAATTTGGCGGTTATTTGCCCCCGCGCGATGCGATCCACTGGATGATTGACACGGTCAGCAAGAACGGGACTTTTATCCTGAACATTCCCGGCAAGCCGGACGGCACCATCGACAGCAAAGAGATCGCGGTCCTCGACGCCATCACCGCGTGGATGCAGGTCAACGGCGAGGCGATCTACGAAACGCGGCCGTGGAAGGTCTATGGCGAAGGACCCAACGCCGTCAAGGCGGGCTCGTTCCAGGGCAACAGCGTCAGCAAGCTAGGTGAGAAGGACATCCGCTTCACACGCAACAAGGCCAGCAATATCGTGTATGCGATTGTTCTGGGATGGCCGGCGGAGCCGATCGTGGTGCAGTCTCTCGGCCTCTCCGCTTCAACGCAGCCGGGCAAGATAGCTCGAGTCGAGCTCATTGGAACGGGCGAACGCTTCAACTGGAAGCAGACGAGCGACGGGCTTCACGTTGAACTGCCGAGGCAGTACCGGCCGGCAGTCGATTATGCGGCGGCCCTCAAAGTAACTCTGGGGTGAACCGAGATCCGGCGGCGATCGGACTGGCGTTTGTGCACGGCAAATTCAGCTTTTGCTCTGAGTGTGCAAAGCGAGGGAGGCCGGATCGTTAAGGATTTTGTTCCTCGCCTCGATCGTCGCAGCGATTTGTGGCCAGTGTCAGAAGGTGAGGATGCAGGCCATCTTTGGCCGTGGAAATCGAATGACGAGTTTTTTCGCGACTGCCGATATTTCGATGCCGAGGCCAGTTGGATAGAGGATTCGCGCCGCCGCAGCCTCGACGGGAAGCTCGACGGTGTCCCCGCCCTCGAGTCTCCATACAGCGATGGCGGTCCATTGGGGACCCCGCATCCCGAGAGCGACGGGAGACCGGGAATCCGTCACGTTCGGCTTCCCTAGCGGGTAGAAAGGTACGGCTGAGGGGATCCGGCTTCGGATTGTGTTCTTGTAGGCTGCGATACCCGACGCGACCTGCGCCGCGGGTATCGCAGAGATCTGGTCGAGCCGTCCGCTCTGATGGATGCGGCACAGCATCGCGGTAGCAATGTTGAAGCTGGCCTGATCGGCATCGGCATTTGCCAGCGGATATGACCAGCACGCGAGTTGTTCCGGAAGCACCGCCGCCGAGCAGCCGGTGATGATAGCCGGAAGCCGAAGATAGTCTTCCTGATCAGTGGCCGACTGCAGTTGCAGCCGCGAGAGCATTGCGTAGTCCATTCTGCCGCCGCCACTGCCGCAGTTTTCAATCACCAGAGACGGATAGCGCTTCAGGATGCCCTCCAGCCACTCCAGATGCGCCCTGTTATGCTCAAGCAGCCCCTGGCCCGGACTGTCGGCATTTTGATCCGTGCCCTGCAGCGAATCGACGTTGTAATCCATCTTCAGATACCCAGCGCCATAGTCGTGAACCAGGCGATCGATGACTCCGTCCTGGTAATTTCGCACATCACGATTGCGAAAATCCAGCAGGTATCGAGTATTCTTCAAGATGCGCTTTCGGTGGCGCATGAAGAACCAGGAGTCGGGCATGCGAGCGAGTTCCGACTGTGGTCCAGCGACTTCCGGCTCAATCCAGAGACCTGGAACCATTCCACACTGCCGAATCCGGTCAAGAACGAAAGCGAGGCCGTGCGGCCAACGATCCACGGACGGCTCCCATGACCCAACCGTCTGACTCCAGTCTCCCTGCAAGGCGGCGTACCAGCCGGCGTCGATCGCAAAGTATTCACAACCGGCTCGGGCGGCCGCGTCGATGAGCGGCAGTTCCCTGCTTTCGGTGGGATTACCCCAGAGGCAATTCATGTAGTCGTTAAAGATGACCGGACAGCGCGCGTTCTCCGGGCGCTGCTGGATGCAGGCGACCCTACGGTACTTGGTGAGCGCGGCAACTGCATCCTCGAAGCCGCCGCGAACACAACCGAGCGCAACCGGAACCGATTGGTAGCTCTCGCCCGGGTGCAGGTTTTTCCACGCGGCCGAATGCAGATCGTCCGGACCGCCCAGCCAAGCATAGACATCCGAAGCGTGATTGCTGCCAAAAGCGGCATTGGAGATTTCCCAGTATCACGATCCGTTGTGCTCGTCCTGCCAGAACCAGGTCACGCCCAAGCGGGTGTTCTCCGCCATCGCCATGGGTAAATATTTCTCGGTCGACCAGCTTCCGATGCTGCCCGCCGATGCCTGTGACCAGCTGGTTCTCAGGTTTTCAACGAATCCGCATTGCGACGGACGCAGAGAATGCCACTGACCCTCGGCCATCCAGCTGTTGTAAGCGAGATGAATGACCAACTCTCGTTCTCGTAGTCTTGCGGATCCGCCAATGCATGCAGAAATCCGGCGTGGTCCACTCAAATAAATTCTGCCCGTCGCCCGTCTGGGCCTGGTCTGTGGCCATGACGACGCGCGAAATCATCGTTCCCAAAACCGTTGCACCGGTCGAAAACAGGAAGATTCTGCGATTCATGGTCGCCCGTCCTGTGAAGTAACTGTCCCAATCATCGATCACCGATAGCGGTGACGAATGGGGCATTGATTATCGTTACAGTTATCGTATACTTAAACGCGCGCTGAACGCGTGCTGATGCTGACTTCAGCCAGTCTGTGGAGGAAAGATGCTTCGATCGTCGACAGCGGCCTGGGCTTCGAAGCGCGCCGGTCACATGCAGTATCGTGCACTTGGCAAAACCGGCCTCGAAGTGTCAGTCGTGGCTTTTGGCGCTTCTCCGCTCGGAGGCGTTTATGGTTTTACAGGCCCCGAAGAAGGAAGACGCGCTGTTAATCTGGCGATCGACGAGGGGATCAACTTCTTCGATGTGTCTCCCTACTACGGCAAGTCCTTGGCGGAATACCGCCTCGGTGCTGCGCTCCAGGGGCGGAGAAAAAAAGTCATTCTTGCCACTAAGTGTGGACGGTACGGAGCGAACGAGTTCGATTTTTCAGCGCGTCGAGTTTTCGCCAGCGTGGATGAGTCTCTTAGCCGACTGAATACTGACTACATCGACGTGTTGTTTGCTCACGATGTCGAGTTTGGCGATCTGGGTCAGATCGTGGAAGAGACAATCCCTGCGATGCGCCGACTGCAGGAACTGGGGAAAACTCGGTATATCGGGGTGACAGGATTTCCTCTTAGGACTCTCATCGACATCGCCAGAAAGGTTCCGGTCGACGCGATTCTCAGTTACTGTCACTACACCCTGCTAGCGGACGATCTGGATACTGTTCTGGCGCCTGTGGCAGAGAGCCGGCGGATCGGCCTGATCAATGCTTCGCCGCTTCACATGGGGATGCTGACCGAACAGGGTGCGCCGGACTGGCATCCGGCACCGAGCGAGATGCGTGAAGCGGCCAGGTGCGCTGCCGAGTTTTGCAAACATCGCGGTTGCGATATTTCCGATCTTGCACTGCGCTTTTGTTTTGACTACCCCAGAGTTGCCACTACGCTGGTGGGAATGGCAACGCGCGAGCAGGTCCGCAAGAGCCTTCGCGCATTCGAGGCCTTCGCGGATCCTCAAATGGTGCGCAAAGTGCGAGCCATCTTCGCTCCGGTATTCAATCGGTTCTGGTCGGCGGGGCGCGAAGAGAACCAATGATCACCGTATCCCCGCATAGTGATCTCATTCCGCAGCCGCCTCCTTTGCGGCGGAGATCGATCTCCAGGCGCTCGCGAAAACGCTGAACTGAAAGGAGCTCATCTGTGAAAGCATTGGTAATGCATGCGCCGGGGGATGTTCGGGTGGAGGGCGTTCCCGACCCGACGCGAGGGTTCCGGGAGGCGCTGCTGCGCGTACGGCGCGTGGGACTTTGCGGGAGCGATCTGAATTCGTACCGGGGAAGGAATCCGCTGGTGTCGTTTCCGCGTGTGCCTGGACACGAGATTGCTGCGACGATCGTCGAGCTGGGTACGGAGCATCCTGCGCATCTGCAAGTTGGGATGGATGTCACGCTGTCTCCGTACAAGAACTGCGGGCAGTGCCCGGCGTGCCGCAACGGGCGACCGAATGCGTGCAGGGACAATCAGACGCTGGGTGTGCAGCGCGACGGCGCGATAGGGGAGTATCTGGCGGTTCCGACGGATAAGCTTTTTGTGGCCGATCTGAATCTCGATGAGCTGTGTCTCGTCGAGCCGTTGACCGTAGGGTGCCACGCAGTTGCGCGGGCCGAAGTGACACCGGAGGATGTCGTAGCGATTTTCGGATGTGGCGGTGTGGGACTGGGTGCGGTGGCAGCATCGGCCTTCCGCGGCGCGACCACGGTGGCCATGGATGTGGATGATGCCAAGCTGGAGATCGCACGCAAGGCAGGGGCGACGCATGTGATCCACACAAAGAGGCAGGATGCGAAGGAGGCTTTGGCAGGGCTGACCCGCGGAGACGGACCCGATGTGGTGATCGAAGCCGTCGGGTTGGCGGAGACTTTCCGCGCCGCGGTCGAGCTGGTCGCTTTCACCGGGCGGGTCGTCTATATCGGTTACGCAAAGGAGCCGGTGAGTTATGAGACCCGCCTCTTTGTGCAGAAGGAACTGAACATTCTGGGCGCGCGGAATGCCCTGCCGGAGGATTTTCATCAGGTGATTCAGATGCTCGAGCAGCATCGCTTCCCCGTCGAGGCGGCGATTAGTATGATTGCTCCGCTGGATCGGGCTCCGGAGCTGCTGCGCGCATGGAGCGACGATCCGGCCCGCTTCACCAAGATCATGATTACGCTCGATCAGGAGATGCCGACCCGGTCCAACCGATGACACACTCTGCCTTACCCATCACAAACACGACACAGAGGCCAGACAGCGACGTTCCACTGGTGCCGCAGGGTTACAAAGTTGTCTTTGCCATGGTGACGACGCTGTTTTTTCTCTGGGCCATTCCCAACAACCTGAATGACGTGCTGATCCGGCAGTTCATGAAATCGTTCGTCATCACGCGGTTTCAGGCGGGGTTGGTGCAGTCGGCGTTCTACCTTGGTTACTTCGTGCTCGCCATGCCCGCGGCACTGGTGATGCGCCGTCTTGGCTATAAGTCAGGATTCGTCATCGGATTGTTTCTCTTCAGCCTGGGTTCGGTCCTGTTCTGGCCCGCGGCGGAGGTGGGCCGCTACTCCTTCTTCCTGGTCGCATTGTTCATCATTGCCAGCGGACTATCGTTTCTCGAGACGGCGTCTAACCCATTCATCGCGCAACTTGGCGATTCGCGCACCGCCGCGCGTCGCCTGAACCTTGCGCAGGCCTTCAATCCGCTGGGGTCGATCACGGGCGTCCTGATCGGAACGATCTTCATCTTTTCCGGCGTTGAGCTGAGGCCAGACCAGGTAGCAGCGTTGCAGGCTCGCCACGCGTATCAGGCATATCTGCACTCGGAAACGCTGCGGGTGATCGTGCCCTACCTGATGCTGGCCGCGGCCACGCTGACGATGATGGTGCTGATCGCCTCGGTCCGCTTCCCGGCCTCGCTCGCAGCCGAAGAGGATCGCGGTCCTGGTTCGCATCGCACTGCAGAACTGTTACGCCGTCCACATTTCGTGATGGCGGTTGCGGCGCAGTTCGCCTACGTCGGCGCGCAGGTCGGCACGTGGAGTTATCTGATCCCATATATCCAGGCGTACACCGGAGAGGCCGAGAAGTTTGCCGGCTATTGCCTCACCGGTAGCCTTGTGCTGTTCGGGGTGGGACGTTTTTTCTCCGCCTGGCTTATGCGTTTTGTACAGCCGAGCCGGCTGATGGCGGTCTACGCGGTGATCAATACCGTGCTGGCCATCGTTGGGGTTCTTTTTCCGGGCTGGACGGGCACGATCGCGCTGCTGCTGACCAGCTTCTTCATGTCACTGATGTTCCCGACCATTTTCGCCCAGGGGATTCGCGGCCTGGGCGAGACGGCCAAGTTGGGCGGATCGCTGATCGTGATGGCAATCATCGGCGGTGCTGTGCTGACGCCAGTGATGGGCCTGCTCTCGGTGCACTCCGGGGGGCTGGCAATCGCCTATCTCGTCCCGGCGTTCGCGTATGTCCTGATTGCTTTCTATTCCTTCGCGGATGTGCGGCTCGGCAAGTCAGGCGGGCCTGCTGCCGTTGCAGGAGATGCTTAGCTATGGTTCGTACCGGAATTCTGAACCCGCAAATCAATTCTCTCCTCAGTCGTGTCCGCCACACGAACACGCTACTGATAACCGACCGTGGATTCCCTTATTGGCCCACCATCGAAACCGTGGATCTTTCCTTGGTCGACGACATCCCCCGCGTCCTCGATGTGCTGCGAGCGATACGCCTGAACTTTACGATTGGGCGCATTGTCATGGCGGAGGAGTTTTGTCCGCATAATTCCCCCACTGTCGTGAGTGAGTTCGCTGAGGCAATGTTGGGTATCGAGGTTCAGTTTGAACCTCACGTTGAGTTCAAGAAGCGCGTTCCTCTGGTGATCGGCCTCATCCGCACCGGAGACACGATTCAATATGCCAACATGGTTCTTGAGTCGGGCTGAAAAAGGCAGGATGCCCTCGCAGAATCGCCTGAGTTGACCATTTCTACGTGGTCTTTAACACCAGCACACTGGCAATTGGATCCGGCGCCTTTGGGGGAAGGGGCACATCGATCCCGTCTGCGGCTCGGGTGACCTTGAGTGGGCTATGGGACGAATCCGCCAGGAAGTAAGCTCCGGTCACCTGGCGTGGCAGCTTAGCAAGGTGGAAAGTGGTGCCGGGCCACTCGAAGAGATGGATATAGATCCTGTCTGCTTTGGTGGTCGATCGCCATTTCCAGCTCGGAATGAATTTTGGTTTCCCGTCCTCGTCCTTTTCCGTTGTGGAGAATGAACCAGCCTCGTCGCCGAAAAGCGTAGGACGGGCGGCGTAGATCGCCTCGCCATTAATCGCCAGCCACTGGCCCATCGCGTGAAGACGATCCACTTCAGGTTGGGGAACCTCGCCGGTAGCCTCCGGGCCGATGTTGAGGAGGTAGTTTCCACCCTTACTCGCGATATCGATCAGGTTGCGCACCAACGTTTCTGTGCTCTTGAAGTTGGTGTCGTCGACCTTGTAGCCCCATGTGTCGTTCATGGTCATGCAGGACTCCCAGTCGCGTCCGGGATATCCGCGAGCAGGAATGTATTGTTCAGGGGTCTCCGTGTCTCCGTTGTAACCACCCCCCAGCCGATTGTTCCAGATCAGCTTTGGATGCTGATTGAGGACGGTCACGATCTTGCCGGCCAGTTCCGGAGTCATGTCTTTTGTGGGCGTGTCGAACCAGACGATCGCAGGAAATTCATCGTAGTTCTCCAGCAATTCGCGAATTTGCGGGATCGCCTTGGTTTCAAGGTAAGTGGCAAAGCTGCCATTCTGGGCGGGGTCCCAGTGAAAAGTAGGCGGCTGGTGATCGCCGGTCTTATAGGCCGCTCCGCCAGGCGCAGTCCAGTCCTGATCCTGGGAGTAATAGAAGCCGAGTTTAAGGCCCTGCTTGCGGCACTCGGCGGCGAGTTCCCGGAGCGGATCGCGTTTGAAGGGGGTTGCCTGAACGATATTGAAAGGGTTTGCCTTCGAATCGAACATCGCAAAGCCGTCGTGGTGTTTCGACGTGATCACGATGTACTTCATCCCAGCGGATTTCGCAAGGCCAACGATTCCGGCGGCACTGAACTGGGTGGGGTTGAAGCGGGCGGCCAGCGCCTGGTACTGAGCCACGGGGATGGAGGCTCGATTCATGATCCACTCCCCGATTCCCGGGACTTCCTTGCCGTCCCGGCGCCCGGCGAGGATGGAGTAAAGTCCCCAATGAATGAACATGCCGAAGCGCGCCTCGCGGAACCACTGCATGCGATCACTTTTTTGTTCGGGTGTTTCGGTATCCTGGATAGCAGGCACCGGATGAACGGTCGTGGTGTTGATGTGTTCTCCCTGCACCTGAGCGAGACTGGGCAGCGCTCCCGCTAATGCACGCCCGGTGGCAGTGAGTGCGCAAACTCTGGCAAATTTCCGTCGCGACAGATTCATTCGTGGACCCCTCGTTTCGAATTTTGTGATATCAAACCATCAGGTAAGTGGCAATTGTTTTCGATTCAGTGAAGGCCCAGACCTTCTGGCTACGGACTATCGTGCGTAAAGGGATGGCGTTCGACGATCCCGCGGCCTTCGCGGACCACGATCCATTGATTGGCATCCACGCCCGGGATGGTTTCGACATTGCTCACAGGGCCGTCAGGCCAGCGGATCGTCAAATCTGCTTTGGTGGCGTGCCCCATGCCGAAGTGCACGCGGAAGTCTCCCTGGGAGATGTGGTATCCGCCGCTGCGGACTTCGTCGATCTCCTTCCGCCCGCCAACCGTCAGGGTCAACCGCGCACCGATGGCGTCGCGTCCGGAAGCGGTAACGGCGCGGACGAGCAGAGCGTTGGCCCGGGGCCCGAAGTTCTTCAGCAGGGAGGGCGGCTCGAATAGATTGACGACAACAATCTCCTGAGAGCCGTCGTTGTCGAGGTCGCCCACGGCAATGCCGCGGGACGCGTGTTTTGCGGTAATGCCTGACCCACCGGTGGAAGACATGTCGAAGAACTGGCCGTCGCCGCGATTCCAGAACAACTGGCGGGGCTGCTTGAACTCTTCTCCGAGGTTGTACTTCTCTACAAAGGGGTACACGTGGCCATCGACGATGAACAGGTCCGGCCATCCGTCATTGTCGAAGTCGAGGAAGGCGGTGCCCCATTTCACATACTGAGTGTGCACAGCAAGACCGGCAGCGCCGGTAACATCGTCGAAATTATTATTTCCGAGGTTGCGATAGAGGGTGTTCGTGTCGTTGGAGAAATTAGTTTTGAAGATGTCCAGCCGTCCGTCGCCGCCGTAGTCGGCGGCGGTGGCGCCCATGCCGGCCTGCTCGCGACCGTCCTCGTTCACGGCGAGTCCGCTGCTTAGACCCATCTCTTCAAACGTCCCGTTGTGTTTGTTGTGAAAGTACAGACTTGGAGTGGAGTCGCAGGTGATATAGATATCGGGCCAACCGTCGTTGTCGAAGTCGCCAGTGAGAACAGTGAATCCATAATACTCAGGCGGGGTCTCGATGCCGGCCTGTTTGGTGACGTCGACGAAATGTCCGTGCCCATCGTTGTGATAGAGGGTCATCGTCTCGCCTTTGAGGCCACGTGGACCGCAAGGGACCGGCATGCCTTTCCAGTTGCAGCCGCTCTGGGTGCGCGGCGGAGGCGAGTCCTGCGCTTTAAAGTTGACATAGTTCGCCACCGCCAGATCGAGATAGCCGTCGCGATCGTAGTCGATGAAGGCGCATCCTGTGCTCCATCGCGATTCCGGCCGGTAAAGGCCACGCTCTTTGGTTTCGTCGCGAAAGGTACCGTTTCCCAAGTTGTGCAGGAAAACGTTATGCCCCCATTGGGTGAGGAAGAGATCGACGTGGCCGTCGTTGTCCGCGTCGCCGGCGCAGACTCCCTGTCCCCAACCGAGGTGGCCGATGCCGGCTTTGGCGGTGACGTCCTCGAAGTGAAGGCCGCCGAGGTTGTGATAGAGGTGCGGCGTGAAAGGCGGCCCCGCATTGTGCAGCCGGTCACCTTGCACAAGGAAAATATCCGGGAGGCCGTCGTTGTCGTAATCGAAGATCGCTACGCCGGTGCCGGTATTTTCGACGATGTACGTCTGGTCCAGATCGCCGGAGATGACCTGAGCGGTGAGGCCGGCCTGCGCAGCGATATCGCGGAAGTCGACGATGGGCGCCTTCATGCCAGGAGGAAGAGGGCGCACGGGCTGATCGGCGGCATTGCCGGAAACCATCTGAGAAAACACTTTCACTCCGATCAGCAGCGGCGCAGCCAGCGCGAGAACGGCAAGCGGGAGAAGGCTGCGAGCGGAACGCACTAATACGCCTTTCCCGAGGCGGCGGTGTGTTGGTTGCGCGCCTCGGCGATGAGCAGCAGGGCGCGCTGGATCTCCGGATCGGTCGGCTTGAGGGCTTTGGCGGTGAGCAGTTCCTTTTCGCCGTCGTTCAGATCACCGGCCTGGCAATCGATCAGTCCCAGTTTCTTGTGAAGGTCGGCTTTGACCGCACAGTCCCCGCACTCCGCGATGGCCGCTTTCAACTGGCGGGTGGCTTCAGGCCAGTCGTGAGCGGAGGCTGCCACCACACCGTTATTGGCCAAGGTGCCTGCACTGTCCAGGATGCGCCGCTGTTTCTGAATGCCGACGTAGCGCGCCATAAACTTGTCGGACTCGGCGCGATCGGATGATCGCAGGGCACGAGCCAGCCCGAAGAGTGCCTGGCTGAAGTTGGGATCGAGAGCAACGGCCTGCCGCCATGCCGCAACCGCCTTGTCGGTCGCCGACTGCTGCTCGTAGCACTGGCCCAACAAATACCAGGCCATCACGTTGCGGGGCTGGATCTGGACTGTCTCTTCCAGCAACCCAGCGGCAAGAGGGAACTTGCCCTCCTGCTTGTCAATGAGGGCGAGATAATAGCGCGGCTCGGGCATTTGTGGAAGCACCCGGCGGGCGGTTTCGAACTCAGGCTGGGCTTCGGTCATGCGGCCCAGGTCATACAGAACGCGACCACGATAGAAATGGACGACACCGGACTGGGGCGCCAGGCGGACGGCCTCATTGGTTTCGGTCAGGGCGTCTGGAAGGTCGTAACTGTCGGCGAGAGCAAGCGCCAGATCAAGGTGAGCGGCCGCCAGATCGGGCCTCAGCGCAAGGACCCTGCGAAGCAGAGTGATGCTTTCGCTCATCTTGCCCATCTCCTCCCTGGCCTTTCCAGCCGCGGAGAGGATGTTGGGATCCTGGGGGGCAAGGGCGACGGCTTTGTCGAGTTCCTGCTCGGCCTCGGGCATTTTCCGTTGCTGGGCCAGCAACAGCCCGAGCTGTAAATGGCCTTCCATAAACTGTGGATCGTCTTCGAGAGCCTGATGGAGGAGCTTCTCGGCGGCTTGGAGGTCGCCCTTTCTGGCGTAGATCATGGCCAGATTGCCGCGCGCGTCGGCGAGTTGAGGCTCAAGGTCAAGCGCGGACTGGAGCCACTGCTGGGCGGATTCCATGTCGCCGTCCGCGAGTTTGAGCTGGCCCAATTCGGCACGAATCTTCGCCAGCTTCGGGTCGATGTCGATGCCTTGGTGAAGGGCGTCCTCGGCGCCTTTCTGATCGTGCAAGGCTTCGAGGGCCAGCGCAAGATTGTAAGCTGTCCAGGCGCTGTCCGGCTTCTCTTCGAGCATGTGGCGATAGATCTGCGCGGCTTCCGCCGGCTTTCCCGCCTGCAGCAGATCGTTCGCCTTGATGCCATCGGAGGTCAGCTGGCTGTTCCGGAACTCGACGTCGGTGGTTTTCCGGAACTGCTCGACGATCTTCTCTGCCTCCTCGCTGTGGCCGAGCGTCCGCAGTACAGCGGCCAGCTGGAACTGAGCCGACTTATCCCCCGGATTCAGCGCGACGGCTTTCCGCAACCGAGGCAGCGCCTGCTCGGGCTTTCCGAGCTTCGCCAGAACGAATCCGAGCTGGTAGTGCGCTTCAAAGTCGTCTGGAGCCCAAGCGGCGCCAAGCTGCAGTTCCGGTTCCGCCTCCTTGTACTCGCCCAAGCCGCGGTACACCATGCCCAGCAGAACATGACCCGAGGAATCATCCGGCTTCTGACCCACGTAAGCACGGGCGGGTGCAAGCGCGTCGGTATATGCAGTCGCGTCAACCAGCGCCTTCACCTCAGCAGCCAGAGCGACAGCATCTTTCGGGTCCTGGTGGACCACCACGCGGTACTCATCGGCAGCCTCGCGGAAGCGCTGTTCGTTGGCATAGACGTTCCCCAGAGTAAAGTGCGCCACCGTCATGCCGGGATGCTTGCTGAGCAGTGTGGTCAAAAGACCGATTGCGTCTGTCACCGTGGAGCCATCGACGGGTGGCAACCCATCAGCCTGCCTGGCCTTCGCAACCTTATAAGTAGCCGTGGCCAACGAGAGCCGCAAATCGGGAGCATCGGGCTGAAGCCGAACAGCCTGGAGCCAGTAGTCCAGGGCGGCATCGTACCGCCCCCCGTTGAGCAGAACCTGGGCCAGTCCGTCGAGGGCGCAAACCAGCTGAGGATTGACAGCGAGCGCCTTGCGAAACTCGGCTTGCGCAGCGGCAGGGTCGGACAGCACCGAGCCGAGAGCGCAACGCGCCTGCAGTAAGGCGGGATCGTATTGCAGAGCGAGCTGGAACTCCCGCATCGCAGCGTCATTCTGTTGCTGACGCTGGCGGACGAGCCCGAGATCAAAATGGGCTTCGGCCGAGTGCGGGTCGAGTTGGAGTGCGTGGTCGAACGCGGCAACGGAACATTTGAAGTCACCCTTTTGGGTAAACCAGACACCGACCGCGTCGTAGACGCTTGCAGGGGGCGTGCCCGCGGGCGGGTTGGCGGCCGAGGCCGGAGGTTTGCAGGAAGGCGGGAGCTGCGCTGGCGCTCTCGCGGCGATCAACAGCAGAAGAACGCCGCAGCAGCGGACGAGCGACCGACATGATGGAACTGCGCTCAATCTAATCAAACCTCGTTTGGCCACGTTGGCTAACTTCCGCCGCCCGGCTCGGTGACTACCATGACACGATCGGCGGTGACGTTGCGCAGAATCTGGCGCGTACCGGATGGCCAGCGGATCTCGATTTCACGAATCAGGCGCGACTCACCCAGACCGAAGTGAACGCGCGGATCGCTGGAGGCAGCATAACCGGTGCTGGTGGTCGCCTCATTGTAGAGTTTTCTTCCGTCATCGGTGGTCACGCGAATCTGTGCGCCGATGCCCATCCGATTGCTTTTGGTCCCCACCAGCTTCAGCAGGATCCAGTGATTGTGCGTTGCCGTCACGTTGCGAAACACGCTGACCGGCGCGCCCAAGGCCGTCACCACGAGATCCATCCTGCCGTCGTTATCCAGATCTCCGTACGCGAGCCCCCGGTGCGGCGCTGGCCGCGTAAAGTCTGGCCCCGCCGTGGTGCTCACGTCCTCAAATTGACCATTACCCAGATTGCGAAAAACGCTGTTTGGTTCGGCATAGCGAAAATGCCTTGAGATCTGCTCGATGTTATCCATGACATTGCTGCGGGCGACCACCAGGTCCTTCCATCCGTCATTGTCGACGTCGACGATCCCGTTGGACCAGCCGGACATGGGCCTGGTCAGATTGGCAACCCCGCTTGGCACGCCTGCGTTGACAAAGGTTCCTTTGCCCGTGTTCAGGTAAAGCGGAAAGGTCTCATTTTCGATCGCGGTGTGCCAGATATCCGGCANNGCCGACCTCTTCAAATCGCTTTCCACCGAGGTTATGAAACAGGAGGTTCGGGCTGTTGTCGTTAGCGACAAAAACATCGGGCCAGCCGTCGTTGTCATAGTCGGCAAAGGCGACGCCCATTCCTCTGCCCTCGACCTTTGAGATACCGGTTTCCGCCGAAACATTCGTGAACGTACCGTCGCCATTGTTGCGGTAGAGAGTGTCTGTCAGTGGAGGGAAGCTGTCGGGGTGGCAGTAACCGCGGCCGTTCAGACCCATACAGGCAGGTTCGTAACGCGGATCCCAATCGACGTAATTCACCACGAACAGATCCAGCAGTCCATCGCGGTTGTAGTCGAACCAGCCTGCGGCAATGGACCACATCTTACGGCCGTTGTGCGTGGCGCCGCTGAGACCCGCCTTCGCGGTGACGTCGGTGAAGGTTCCGTCGCCGTTATTGTGAAACAGCTGATTACCATTGACGTTGGCCACAAACAGATCGGGCCAGCCGTCGTTGTCGTAATCGCCCACGGCTACGCCCATCCCATAACCAGCACCGGCAACTCCAGCGCGCTCGGTGACGTCGGTGAACGTTCCATCGCCGTTGTTGTGAAACAGGCGGTTGTAATACTTTGGGCCCGTTTTCACCAGCGACGGCATCTCGGCGCCGTTGACCAGATAAATATCCAGCAGGCCATCCCCATCGTAGTCAAACAGCGCGACACCGGCAGGCATTGTCTCGGGCTGGTGTTTCTCCGGGGTAGGAGAATTGTCCACTACAAAATGTACGCCGGCTCGTTCAGCGATATCCTCGAACCTGATCGGCGACGGCGACGTTGTGCCCTGTGCCGATACAAGCACGGCGAGCGCCGTAGCGGAAAGCAGGATGATCAAGGCCGAACGCATTCGTCTTCACTTCTGACCCTTCATCTTACAATCGCCCAACTTTGAACGAAATGGCATCACTGCCGCAGTGCGCGACAATGATGCCATGGGTTGGTCCTCGACTAGTAATTAAACTTCAGCGCTACCTGCAAATTTCGCGTACCGCCGTAGCCTAATTGGTTTTGCTGGCTCGTGACCTGTCCGAAATTCGAGTCGGAAATAGACGCATCCGGGCCATTGAAAACAACGTTGTTGAATACATTGAATGCATCGGCACGGAATTCGAAGTATCTCCCTTCTCCCAGCCCTATGTGGAACTGTCGGGCCAGAGTCAGGTCGAATTCGTGACGCATAGGATCGGTGTACGAGTTCACCCCTTCCTTGCCGTACGTGTACGCCGGGGGCGCCGCGAAGGCGGCTGGATTCAACCCCGTGATCCCCGTCGCAACCTGGTGAGTCCCAATTTGCGGGTCGCCAACCACGTCCACCCGCTCCTGGAGGCAACAGCCCACATTCTCAGGGTCGTTACCGTCGGTCACGGTAAAACGCTGCCCGGAACTGAATTGCACGAGGCCGCTCAGCCCCCATCCACCGGCCGTATTGGAGACCAGCCGGCTGGGAGAATGGGTGAATGGTGACTGCGCTGTGAACGCCACCGAAAACACGTTCTTCTGGTCGAGGTCCGAAGTGCCGTAGTCGACCTTGCGGTCGTACGGATTTGAGGAGTCGCAGCTCGCACCCAGGCCGCAACCATCGGAGTTTACGTTCGAGAGCGTGTAGGCAACCAGGAAGCCGACGCCATGGGTGGGGCGTTTGTTGACAGTGACCTGCAAGGCGTTGTAACGGCTGTCGCCGACACTCTGGTCGAACCATTGCTGCAGCATGTAGGGGTATAAGGCCGCCGGGCTTGTTGATTGCCTGGTCCCGGTGCAGGGGTGTTCATGGTTGGACCCCAGTCCTCATGCCTGCCGGTTGAGCCGACGTAGTTCGCGTCGAGGGCAAGATTCCCCGGCAACGCCCGCTCGATGCCCACGTTATATTCTTCGAAATATGGTGTCCTGAAGTTCGGATCCACCATCCACTGGCTCACCTGACTGAAGTCGTTGATGGGATAAACAATCGCTCCGCCGCTGCCCAGTTGCAAAGGATCGGTGACTGTTGCTGTTGGAGCAGCAGAGTTCAGACCGTTGTTTTGGATCGTGTTGACCGCCGGCCAATTCCCGCCGAAGTTCTGCGAGAGTTGAACGATCGTAGCCCACTCGTCGTATTCGCGGCTGTAACCTCCACGAACAGTTGTCTTGTCATTCAATCGGTAGGCCAGACCCAG
Source organism: Acidobacterium sp. (assembly GCA_003131625.1). GTDB lineage: Bacteria > Acidobacteriota > Terriglobia > Terriglobales > Acidobacteriaceae > Palsa-343. Next base: position 23,523 of record PKVY01000078.1, read on the forward strand.
CCGCAGGCCCCAGTCTGCCAGCGAGTTTTGAATCACGCGACGAGTCGGGCTAACGTAGGCGTGAGCAGGAAGGCCGCCCGGAGCCGGCGTGCTCGATGCCGTGTAGATGCCGGTCGGAATACAGGGCGCGCCCTGCGTTGCCGAACAGTTGGGTGGAAGAGCGTTGAGCTCGTATTGACCGGTGATGGGATCGGCGTTGCCGGTGTAGAAATTGCCGTCGCCTCCGTGGTGCGTCCCGTAAATCGGCGTGATCACGAAGTCATTGCGGAAGCCGACATTGATGGTGAAACGGGGAGTCGCCTTGAACTGATCCTGGACGTAGACCGCATCCATCCAGCCGCCTGAAGCATCCTCGTAAATGTTCCGGTAGCCGGCCGACGATGGAACGCCGAGCAGCAAAGATGCCCAGCCGTTACCGCCCACGCCTTCCTCCGCCCCCAGGCCCGCGGTTTGCGTGGCCGCGAAACCGATATTGGAGTACGCGATGGGTGAAATGAAGTTATTGGTCTCAAAATCCCCGCCGGCCTTGATCGTGTGCCTGCCCAGGATCTTCGAGAATGAGCCGCCAAACTGCCAGGTATCCGCCAATCCGCTTCCCTGCAACTGCGAACCCGACAAGCCGACACCATAACCGTCAGCCGTATACGCAGGGGCATACAGCGTGTTGTCCAGAGTCATAAAGGCCGTGGACATCCCGAGTGACTGCAGCTTCGACAAAAACGCCGCATCCTCTCCCGGATGGGAGGTGCCGATGAGGCTGTATCCGTAGTTTCTGCCGAAGTACACATCCGAAAAGGTCGTCGGACTGAATTCGTGAGTCCAATGCCCGATGTAGTTATGGCCCAGAACTTCGTCAAAACCCACGCCGATTGTTGCGGACGGAGAGACTCCGTACTGGTAAAACTGGCTGTAACGGAACATAATCTGGTCGTTATTGCCGAAGTTCTGGTCGACCCGAATTGTCCCGGAATCCTGGTTGGTCCAGGCTCTTCCGGTGACGAAAGTCTCTTCGACCCCGTTTACCGTGCGAAGGTTCCACGGGATGACGGAGTTGTACAGCTGCGATACCGGATTAAACCGGTTGGGTGAGCCCGGAGTACTGCTGTACGCGGCGGAGGAGCCGGCGCCAGGGATGCAGTTCGTGTCCCCGTTACAATAGGCTGGGTTGGGCTCGTTGTACTCCTGGGTGAAGGTCTGGCGCGAGTATGTATTAGTCGCAGCATCGTAAGTCGTCGTCGCCGGATCGTAGATGGGTACACCCAGAGCGCTGAAATCGCCATTCTGCTCCGCAGCGGTGGGCGCGGTCGCTCCGGTTTCCTGAGCAGAGGCGAACCTGTAACCTTCGTAGCCCGCGAAGAAGAAAGTGCGATTCTTGCCGTCATACAGCTTGGGAATCGAGAGCGGACCGCCGACCGTCGCGCCGTATTGGTTCTGGCGCAGGGGAGCGCGGGCTGTCTCAAAGTAGCCGCGCGAATCCATCTGTTCGTTGCGGAGAAACTCCCAAAGAGTGCCGTGGTACCGGTCGGTGCCGGACTTTGTGACCACGGTCACGAAGCCTCCGGCGGCCCCACCATACTCGGCCAGATCGTTGTGACCCTGGGTCTTGAATTCCTGAATAGCGTCCAGGATCGGCGCATAGTTGTATACCCCCGAAAGTGTATTCAGGTCGTTTGCGCCGTCCAGCAGGAACACATTGCTGCGGTCCTCTGCACCGTTAATGGCCGGGATATCGGTGGTCCCGATCGTATGACCATTCCACCCTCCGCCTCCGCCTCCGTTCTGGTCGGTATTGATGTTGGCCACACCCGTGGTGATCGTCAATAACTGGGTGAAGTTGCGGGTGTTCAAAGGCAGATTTGTGACATCGTTCGTCGTGATAACCGTGCCCAGTTCGGAGCTCGAAGTCTGTAACGCAGCCGCAGTGGCCGTTACAGTAATATTGCTCGTCGTAGAGCCGACTTTCAGTTGAAAGTCGAACGTGGCAATTTGGCTCACCTGGAGCGTTACCGGGGGCTGCGACACAGTGGCAAAGCCGGTTGCGGAGGCTTGCATGCTATAAATGCCGGGTACGACGTTCGGAAAGTCGTAAACTCCGTCGTTGTTGGTGGTTGTCGTCCTCACGACGCCGGTGTTGACGTTTGTGAGTGCAACGCGCGCATTGGGGATTGCAGCACCCGTCGGATCCTTGACGACGCCATTGACGTTCGCGGCTGCCTCTTGAGCCATGGCGGCCGGGGACATGATCCCCGCAAGACTCAACGCCGCCGCCAGGCACCAGAGCCTGACTGCGTGCTTTCTGATTGACGCTCCCATACTTGCCTCCTTGCGAAAAGTTGAGCGACGATTGGCTGGTCCTCGGACGCCAACCTGAATCGCGACCTGCAACGCTTGCATTCCCCGCTGTATGGTTCAACGACTACTTTAACGTTAACGTCCGCATGTTACGCATGAATATCAGGGGCTGTCAAGCCTCATCCCCGAGTTTTGTGACCAGCCAAAACCCGCGGTGATTTAACGTTTTAGCGATGACAGGGAAGTGCGAAGAGGGATTGTTGCGCGGCTTACCGGCGAGCTGAATGCGAAATGGCTGGCGGCGCGGGCGTCGGACCGAATCCGACCTACACTCTTTCGACCCTGATGAGTTTTGCTTCGGCCATGGGAATGGAAAGAGTCATAGAATCGGCAATCAGCACTCGATTCTGAATCGCCCCGTACCGAACTGAATAGGCGCCTCCCGCCAGACCTTCGACCAGCAACTCGGCCGTTTTCACAACACCAGTCGAGTCGCTCATGTGCAACTCCACGAGTGGCCGAAATCGCTCATGACCACCGTATCGAGTTCTCCCTGGCTTGCCTCGATATTGATCCTTTGCGGCACGAACTTCACCCGTTTTCTTAGTCCATCTCGAGGATGGACAACGGTGCCTGCCGTTGAAGCTTCAACGTGACAGCCTCAACCGATCAAGCCGAAGGATGGGTCGTCTATGACCCAGGAGCTGGCAGCCTTCAGAAAGCCAAACTGGGCGATCCCTCCATCCAGCGTTCTCGGGGGGGTAAAGTCGAAGACCCCTGGGGTGGAAATGAAATGCGCAAAGCACATCCCGTCTGAAAGCAGATCGGTCTCGATACTCATTAAGCCGGAGTAACCTTTGACGAAAGTATCCATGTCGCCGTTATCCTGAAATGCCTGCAGCAGCGCCCAGCCATTGGTCGATTCGGCGTACCAGCAGGTCAGATCGCCTTTATTGTCATTGCCGCACTGGAACCACACGAGTTGATTTCCCCCCGTGAAGCGCTTTGATTACCTGTACCGTCTTTCGATTCTTCTCGACATTGTCGAAATATCGCGTAAAAAGTAGCCCCGCTCCTGAGCGGTGGTATCGGCCGAGTATTCCGAAGCGTAAGGATATGGATCGTCAAGAAAGACCTGGTTACAGCTTTCGGATCTGATCGAGAAGCCTGCCGTGTTCTTCCCGCCAGCCCTCGTGAATTATGTCATCGGGCAGATGCCGATAGCGCAGAGTGCGGCGGCGATCCCGGATCTCGCGCGGCATCATGTGGCACTCGGGCAGGAAATCGCAGCGCAGGCAGTCGGCGATCCTGCTGGCATCGATGGTGTCGTTCTTCTTCTTCGCCGCTGCGATCGCACGCAGCATCAGCGGATGAGCCACCTTGATCGCAACCGCATGCGGCACCAGATGGTCATAGATCCAGCCGCTGAAGATCGTTGCTTCCATAGCGATGGTGCGCGGTTCTGGGAGCGTTCCAACCCATGCATCCAGTTCGCGCCGGGTCGAACCAATCTTGCCTTCCCGGTGCACATGACCAGCGGCATCCTTCACGCAGTAGCTGATCGTTTTCTTGTGAACGTCAAGTCCGATGTAGTACATATCGTCTCTGAGGAGCCTCCGTGGTTGTTCTCTGAATCAGCGTCTCCGCTGAGTTCAGCCTATGCAACACCGCGCGCTCTCACTGACTTAACATCCAAACAACCGATCGGATTCTCGAAGAGATCGCCAAAATTGGGGTGTCAATGAGCGGGTTGGCCTGTTCTCATCCGTAGGCCGTACACGCTCTTGAACCACTCAGGAATTCCAAACTGGTCTTGACCCTGTATATGCCTGCAGGGTTTAGGCTGGGCTCATGGAAGGACTGACAAGAGGTCAGCTTGCGCAGCGCGCCAGGATTAACCTGGAAACCGTGGGTTTTTACGAGCAGGAAGGATTGCTGGCTCCGCCATCGAGGACCCCATCGGGCTACAGGAAATTCGAGGAAGCTGCGGTCGATCGCCTAGCGTTTGTAAAACGCGCCAAGGCCCTGGGATTCTCTCTGAGGGAGATACGCGAACTTCTCGCCATCCAGGACGGGCACGCGGAGGCGTGCGTGGAAGTGAGAGATCTTGTACAGAACAAGCGGGCGATTGTTCGCGACAAAAAAGCGGAACTCGAAAAACTGGAAGCTCAACTGAGCTCCGCCCTTCGTAAATGCAATCAGGCATTGAAGCGGCAACAGCCAAAACAAAACGTGAATGCATGTCCGGTGCTCAGCCGGATGGCCCGTTCCAACGGGCGCAGGGGACAGTGAGGTGTGTTCCATGCCGCAGCAAAGCTGCAAAACGAGCGACCTGGCACGCGGATGGAGTGCCGTACTGCTCTGGTGTCTCCCAGTGATCGCCCTGGTATTTGGTTCGTATTATCAGAGGGCCAGGCTGGTGATCTGGATTCCCGCCCTCGTTGTGATGGGCGTAGCCTGTCTTGCCAATGCAGCGCGATGCGGAAGAGTCCATTGTTACGTGGCGGGACCGCTTTTCCTGCTCGCGGCGGGATACGTCGCTCTGTCGGGCTTCCGTCTCGTGCCCATGCGACCGGGCATTTTCCTGAACGTCATCCTCGCCGTCGCTGTTCTTGCCTGTCTGGCCGAAATCCCTTTCGGAAAATACAGAAAGAGCACTTAAGAAGGATCGACTCATGACCATGCGCTCAGAAGTTTCGCCAATGCGGATCGAAGTTCTCTACGTCGGGCAATGCCCCCATCATCTACCGACCATGAAGAGAATCGACACAGTGTTGCATGATGAGGGCTTTCGTGCGGACGTGCGAGAAATTCTGGTGCAGGATGTCTCGACCGCTCAACGCTTGAATTTCCTCGGCTCGCCAACCGTGCGAGTGAATGGCATCGACATCGAACCAGCGGCCATGGAGAGACGGGATTTCGGGTTGATGTGCAGAAGATACGCCGGCGGAGTTCCCTCTCACCTGCTCATCCGCGCCGCAGTCCGATCCGCGTCGAACCAGGGAGGCGAAGAGCAATGAAGCAGGTTCCCGTCGTAATTGGTTCATCGCTCGGTGCGATTGCTTCGAGTTGAGTGGCAACAGCTATCACCTTCTTCCGCATCCACCGCACTGCTCCCAGGAAGGCTAGCTGGACCTTTTTTCCTGGAGGGTGTTGCCGATGGCGTGACCAGGCGACTGCGGGATTGCTTCGAATTGCTTGATTCTACGAAAGGGGTCCTGGCCTCTCGACGAAGCATCATCTAGGGCTGTGATGAGCGCTGGCCGGTCGAGCGAGCCACAGGAAAGCCCGCTCCACGAACGGTTTTGCGCAGTTCTCGATGCACGGGCCGTGGGCGATGACCAACTTGTCGAAATCCCATGAAAGCAGCTTTTCGAGCGATTGCCGCGCGAGGTCGCGATTCGTAAAGGAGAGCCTGATGTCGAGCCCAACGCCGCCATACGGAGATGCAACGCCCTCCAATTTGAACAGAGCATTGCGAAAGTGCTTACCCTCCACTCTTGGATGGATTTGGATTAAGTCATCAAGGATGACCGTGCGCGATGGTTTATGAAAGAAGAGGGCTTCTTCGATGAACGGATTGCCTTTGAAGGCGAGCTGATCGAAGTCATCCTTCCAGGCTTGAGGCGGCGTGTCTCCCAGAATTCCGGTGAAGGGAAGGTGCCCTTTCTTCAAGGTGAACGGAGTGGGGCGTGGTGCCCATAACTGCGCTTCGGGAAATAAAGTGTGCCACGCCGCCAGTCTCCAGACATGTCTCGGGGTCGCCGCAAGAAGGTATCTGACAGGCCCCAATTGGGTGATGCGTTTGAGCGTATCGAACGGTACAGACACGGGAGAATTCACCCATAGTGAACCGTCGGAGAGTTTCACAAGGCTCGTGCGGGTCGTGAACATCACACCCATGTCACGGACGGGCGGACCGTCGACGATCCATAGGTTTTCAGCGAATGCCTGAAGGTCGGGCATGAATGTGTCTTTCTGTAAATATCAATGCTGTGCCAAAGGCCTGCCTACTGCAACCTCGTTCTTGAAAGGCTACGGTGCGACAACCGGCCTTCGCCCCGAAAACCGCAACCATTTCAGCCGCCAGGGTCATTCGGTGCCGGCCGGCGAGGGCTCGGCAACGGGATGGCCTCGCCTTGCCTGATTCTGCGAAAGGGGTTCAACGGCAAGGTTAGGTGCGATCAGGCTGGGGCACGCCGTATGCATCCAGAATATCCCGTAATGTCACGATGCCTTCCAGCTTGTGCACATCCGCCCGGTTCACCACTGGCAGGATTTCAATCTGGTTTGCGCCCATGCGTTCGAGCGCCAAATCCAGCCCCTGATCCGGGTGGACGTGCGGAAAAGCCTGCGCATTCACCAGTTCACCGACCTTCTTATCCGCGCCTTCCGCCAGTTCTCGCTCCAGCCTCGCAAAGTTGATAACACCGATGACCCCTCGCCGATCCGTCACCAGCCACGTTCGAAATTCACTCGATCGAACTTCCTCCAGCGCCTCCCGAACCGTGGTCTCGGCCGGCAGCAACTGGCTCGCAATCCGCATGATTCCTGCTACCCGGCGCTGACCAGGTCGTTGGCGCGTCTTCGCCGTCGGCANNTCTCGAAGATCATCAGCACCGAAGTCATGGGAGCGCGCACAACCCCCGCGAACACCGCGCCCATCCCGACCAGTGCGTATGCTCCTGGCGTCGCGGTGTACGCCGGAAAGAAATGATGCGCCACGGTCCCCACCGCACCTCCCAGCATCGCTCCAATGAACAGGGCTGGACCGAAGATCCCGCCCGCATTGCCCGAAGCATAGCTGGTGGTAACGGCGATAAGTTTCAATACCACCAGCAGCACCATCAGGTTGAACGCCATCCTCCCGTTCAACGCGTCCCCGACAAACCCATAACCTACACCCAGAACCTGCGGCACAAACCAGCCCATCAGACCGACCAGCAATCCGCCCGCGACTGGCTGGAACCAGACCGTGCTCTGCGGGAACCGCAGGAAGCGCGCCCGCATACCCAGCAAGAGCTTTGTGAAGGCTGCCGAAACCAGGCCGCCAGCCACGCCGAGCACCGCATAGACCGCAAACTCCGCCGGACTTACCAGTCGATATTGGGGAACTTTGAAGAGGGGATGATCGCCGAGAGAGACACGCAGAGCGATCCAGGCGGTCGCCGAAGCCAGCACCACAGCGCCCATCACCGGTGCGTTCAGATCGCCCACGATCTCTTCGAGCGCAAACAGCACCGCTGCCAGAGGCGTATTAAACGCGGCTGCAATGGCCGCCGCCGCTCCCACCGGAATCAGTTTCTTTACTTGCTCGGGGCGCAATCCGAGGAAGCGCCCAAGCACGGAACCGATGCCCGCTCCGACCTGGACCGAAGGCCCTTCGCGCCCCAGCGGGATTCCGCTGGCAAGCGTTACCGACGTACAGAAAAACTTGCCCAGTACGGTCCGCAGCGTGATGCGCCCTTCGCGTGCATACAGCGCGGCCTTGGTCTGCGGCACGCCGCTGCCGCGTGCATTCGGAAAATAGCGATAGAGCAGGTAGCCGATGATGAGCGAGCCTGCGACGGGGAACAGGAGGCGTCGCCACGGAGCGCCGCCGACCGGGTATAACCGCATCCCAAATCGTTCCGTCAGCACAATGAATGCGGCGACCGCAAAACCGGTCAGTGCGCCGATCACGATTGCCAGGACCAGAAAAATCTGGTTCTCAGATTGCCGCAGTCCGGCCACGCGCGTCAGCAGGTAGATTTTCCACCGGGTTCGGGTCGTTACGGGCGAGTTTTCGACGTTTTCACCCATCTCCGCAGAAATGCTCCACGATAGGATACCCCGCTGGATTAATTCGGAAGGCGAAAGAAGACCAGGGGTTCATAAAATCCTGCTCATAACCTCGCGGCCCCTTGTTGTGTCAACTGTCGGGAAATCGCCGATGCGCCATCGAAACAGTGCGACGCGTGAACCCTCGCGCACGGCGCCAGACAGCTACTGCCGCCGGGCGCCATCGGTCATCGCAAATGCTTCAGCACTCTTTGGATCGCCGTCTGGCTCCCCAGCGTCTCTGAGATGAATCTTTTCTTGCAGATGAGGGGGGTTTAGAGTATCGTCCTTTCGACTTTCCCCTTTTCCCTAACCGCGCCCCGGAGAATGGGACCGCTGGATACCCGTTCGACCACCCGGAGGAAGCCCATGCCAGAGGAGGTTCTCGTGAGAATACCCCGTCTTTTCGTGTGTGTCGCCCTCGCGGCGGCATTCTCTGCCACGCTGGCCGCCCAGCAGCCACCAACCGGCTATCACAGCGTGGCCTGCATCAAGGTCAAACCCGAAAACAACACTGAGTTTCGCAAATGGGCTGCCGGCGACGCCCACAAGCTGGCACAATCGCGCGTCGATGGCGGCGCAATGTCCACGTGGATTCTCCTGCGTTCCGTCATACCCTCAGGAGCATCGGCCGAGTGCGACTATCTGGTCGTATCCATGTATCCCGGGATTCCGCCGCAACCCATGGGTCTCGACGAACTCGATGCCGCTCTGAAGAAAGCCGGGATCGCGATGACCGCGCAGCAATACGTCGATCGCCGCGCCTCCCTCACCACCCTGATCTCAAACAACATGTTCCAAAACCGTGCCTTTGTCGGAACCTTCAAAAAGGGCGATTACTTCGTCGTGAATTACATGAAAGCCCCGAACATGGAGGACTACGTCGCCTGGGAGAAAAAGGCCTGGATGCCGATCGCCGAGGCTATGGCGAAGGAGGGCACGCGATCTGGCTGGTCGCTGAATACGCTGGTCTTCCCCGGAGGCGTGGACGTGAAGTTCAATGCTGTAACTGTGGATGTCTTTCCTGCCTGGGATTCGATCTTCAACACGGACTTTCAGCATTTCTACGCGCTATGGCAGAAGGTCCATCCCGATATGGAGCTGGGCACCACGTTTGAGCAATACGACAAGCTGCGCCATCAGGGTGACGTCAATGTCTTTGTGGTACAGGATGCCATCCTGTCCACCAAGTAGCTGATTGCTTGCCACAGATGAAGACGGGAGTTCCGCCTTCCCGAGATGGGGGCGGAACACCCGTATCTCCTCAGCCAAGCCGAAATCCGGTTCAAGGGACGCGCAGCCTGTCCGGATTGTTCTCTGAATCAGCGCCCCCTGAGTTCAGCCTGCGCAACACCACGCGCTTCTCACTGACTTAACATTCAAACAAACCGGCCCGGAAATCGGAACAGGGTCGCCCTCCCTGTTCAATGAGGGCTTTGGCCTGAAGTCGTCAACCGAAGCTGGGTCTCCGGTTCCCCCATCTCAGACCTTGCTCTCCTGACGGCATTGTTCGTTGACTGGCGGCTTGCCGGGACTCTATTCTCAGCGACAACTCCGTTATTGCTGTGCGCTGGAGACGACGCGCTGTGTCGCTGCCTGATCAGGACGCTCCCCCCTTTCTGCCGGAAGGTCCGTCTGCAAGACTCATACCATGCTTCCTCTCAGCGGCAATCCATTTGGCGAACACTGTTCGGTTGGCGCCGGAGATTCTCCTGAAGCGTAAGTCACCACCTCACGAGCAGGGCCTTGCACCGAGGATCTTCCACCTCAATCTCCAGTTTCCTGCACCGAGGGTCCTCGATCTCAATCACCACACCACGCACCACACCACGGAGCAAGCTACTGCACCGAAGATCTTCCATCTCAATCGTCACACCACGGAGCAAGCTACTGCACCGAGGATCCTCCGTTCTAACCGCCGCGATCTTGCACCGAGGATCTTCCATCTGAGTCTCCATATCATTGGGCAGCCCACCTTCGGTACGACAGCGCGTCAATGAGCAGCGCCTTCATCATTCACCTCCGGGCGAAGGAGTGCTGGAGAGCGTAGGTAACGAACGGGTGCGCCGATCTGCAGGACTTCCTCCGATTGTCTGGAGGGGAATCTCCATTCGTGCAGGTTGCATGTGATTCGAGCAAGCTCGAACAAAGGTACGCATGTAAGAGTGGGCCACCTGGTTCCACACCATGGGCCTTGAATGGAGGTAAGCGCGTTTGCCCATCGAATTGCGCGCAGCATCGTTGTCCAGCAGCTCGACTGTCGCTTGGGCGATCGCGGCTGGATCCTCAAAGGGAACCAGTGTGCCGCGCCCATTGTTCAGAAGTTCGGCAGCGTGCCAGTATGGCGTCGAAATAATCGCTTTTCCGGCGCCCAGGGCATAGGCAAGCGTTCCCGATACTGCCTGCGCCTCGTAACGGTAAGGTGTCACGTAAATATCGGCTGAACAGACCAACGACGCCATCTCCTGAGGACTGAGGAAGCGATTCTGAAAGATCACATGCTCCTCCACTCCTAACTCCGTTGCCAGAGCCTGTAGCTGGAGCAGATACCGATCGCCTTCGACCAGCCGAACATGCGGGTGCGTTGCGCCGGCAATGATGTATACGACGTCGCTGTGCCGAGAAAGAATCTGCGGTAGCGCGCCGATTACGTTTTCAAGTCCTTTGTTGGGGGACAGGAGCCCACACGTAAGCAATACGGTCATTCCTTCGGTCGAAGACAGCTTCTTAAAGAACGCAGGTTCCTCGAACGGCAGGTTGGGGATGCCATGAGGGATCAGTTCAATCTTTTCCTCCGAAACGCGAAACACGTCCCGCAGAAAGCGAGAGGAGTGCTCGCTCATCACAACCAGGCGGTCGGAGCGGGCGGCGATTTCCTGCATCACGACGAGCTGGTCAACATTCGGCTCGCGGAGAACTGTATGCAAGGTTGTGACAACCGGTATGTTGAGGTGCTCCAGAAGATGCAGGATATGGCTGCCGGACCTGCCGCCAAAGATTCCATACTCGTGCTGCAGAGACACAACATCGGCACCGCTGGAGTTGATAAATCCGGCTGCCGCCCGATAGGAAGCGAGAGCGGCCTCGGTTAGCTCGAACCGCACCCGCGCAGGGTAGCTGTAATGAGATTGAGGATCGTTGACGGCCACGACAAAGACTTTGGTGTCCCCGTACTCTGCAGTAATTGCATTGCACAAATCGGTCGTGAAAGTGGCAATCCCGCATTGCCGAGGAACGTGGTTGCCGATCATCGCCACCCCTGGAATCGGCGGAACGATTGACCCAAACATTGCCACCGATTTTGTTTTGAACAGACGAGGAAGCGCTGCAATCGGCAATGCGAGATTGCGGCCTGAACTCACGGAAAAATCATGTGCGCTCAATGTAGGTTCCTTTCCGGGCGGTCCGAGTGGCATAGAACGCTCTACAGCGCGAATGTGGGAGGAGCTGACGCCAGCTCGAAGCATCTCAACCGGGTGAAATCCTGCGCGGGCGCCGGATGTGAGATCGCATCCAGGACCCACGCGCGCCGTTATCGGGCTAGGTGGTTCCTCATAGTTGGATCATCGAACAGAGTTCACCGGAAGACTGTGCAAAACAGCGCACTTCTGGCTCCCTCTGTCTGAGCTCGCTTGTGCTGCTTTGCATGTGGCCGGCGCATGGGGAGGACGGTTTTCCAGCAAGCGATCATTCGTCCCCGCGTCGCACCGGTAGCTGTCAGATTGACATCTCGTCAACCAGATCGGGCGAAAGCCCGCTCCGGATGTGCCAGAGTTGAAGAGTCGCCCTGGCAACGCGGAAACCTGGAGACTTCGAGACACGTATCTGCCCCAGCTCCGCGATATTGAACCGCCCTCAGGCTAGCTCAAAGCACGACATCGCGTGCGGCTTCAAAGCTTCCTTGGGTGCCATGGTTCATTCGCCGGCACGCCCACGGAGCCGCCCACCTGGGCATCGGCTACTGGCTCAGCGCCAATCAGATGAAGAGGAGTTTTTGGATTCTCTTCCACATCTGCCTGCTTACCGGAAGCTCCACTCTCCACTTCGGCTGCAGTATCGAGCCGGATCGGGGAGGAAAGCGACTGCGCGCTTCCTGTGGAGAGATGACTCTTAACATCCGATTTTGTTTTGACGCTCATGGTGGCTCCAGTCTTTCTGTTGCTTACCCGAATTTGCTCGTCTGAGCTGGACGTGCATGGCTGAAGGCGAGGAAAGAAACTCACGACAACTTCCTGAGTATAGGCGGGAATAATTTCAAAAAGTGAGCAAAACAGAACAGAAAGATAGACGTGCCGAGGGAAATGCTCTCTATAGGACAGCACGGTTGTCCTCAACTGATTGTGTGTCGCAATGGGCTCCTGAGAACCTCGGAAGAGGCGCCCGCGCTGCCAAGACGACTCCGATTAGAAGAAGGCGACTATGACTGCATCAACTGCACCACCCAACAGAACCGGCTCGAAGCCGCCGTCCGAGATCAACCCTTCCGGTCTCAAGCGCCCTTCGGTCCCGAACTCGTTCGGAGCGTCTCCCGGCAACTTCATCGCCAGCTGGCTCGAGTATGCGATCGATTCCTGTCAACGGAGCGTGCTTTTCCTCGAATTGCTGCGCGAGCGCGGCAACGAACAGGCTGAGATTACTTCGCGGCCGATGGCGACCGTGCTGCGTTTCGACCATGAAGTCATCATGAGCGGCCGCTCGCTGCCGCGACCGATCAACTACTATCTTTCGCGCATCGTTCCGCCGCCGGAAATGCCCACCGACCAGCGCAAGCGCCCAGTCGTTGTGGTTGATCCCCGCGCGGGTCAGGGCCCAGGTGTTGGCGGTTTCAAAGCGCAGAGCGAGATCGGCGACGCTCTTGCTGCGGGCCACCCGGTGTACTTCATCGGCTTCGGCGCGAAGCCCGAACCGGGTCAGCAGTTTCTCGACATAGTCGAGGGACAAGTAAAGTTCTTCGAACGGGTGGCCGACCTGCATCCGGACGGATTGCGCCCCTTTGCGATTGGCAATTGTCAAGCGGGCTATCAGACCTTGATGGCTCCGTCAGATGCTCACCGGCGTGCGAACGATTTCCACTGAACACGTGGCATGGCGAGCCACGAATTCAGCCACGCTGCCAAGCAGGAAGCGCCTGAGTCCTCTCTGCCCGTGAGAACCGACGACAATTAGATCCGAGTTCCACTCTGCTGCGGCGTCGATGATGCTCTCTCGAACATCGCCCGTCGCGACGGCAGTGTCTGTCGTGAATTCCGCGCTACGCAACCCCTTCGCAATCCGCTCGACGAGGTCATGGGCGAGTTTTTCCTCGCTCTCCAACTCGGGGGCGTATCCGGCAGCCATTTCCGGAGGCGCCGAGAGAGCAACCGGCTGCAGAACATGCAGGACCCGGACCTCGGTATCCTTCGGGCGAAACTGATTCACAACGGCTCGCATCAAATCAGCGGAGAACCGCGAATCGTCGACTCCAAGCAATATCTTCATAGTTCCACTCCACCATCATGGACGCAGGTGTTCGGCAGCAAGGTTCAAGCGGCTTTGAGCTTCTCGGTTTTATCTGCGATGCACTGCAACAGTTCTTTCCAGGACTTGATGAACGATGTGGCTCCTTCGTTCTGGAGTCTGAGGCCCATGCCCCTGGTGTCAATTCCTGCCCCGGCGAACCTGGCCAATTCATCTTCCGCATGAGGATGCAGCGTCTCGCTGACAGTCCCGTGATCGGCGAGCGCTTTCAATGTCGCCTCAGGCATCGTGTTCACGGTGAAGGGTGCGGCCAGGGCCTGGACGTACAGTGTATCGGAGGCTTGAGGGTCCTTGGTTCCGGTGCTGGCGAAGAGAAGGCGCTGGGCGCGGGCGCCCGCATTCAGGATGCGCTGCGAGCGCGGCGAGTCAAGCAAACCGCGATAGCTCTCATACGTCTCTCGCGCGATAGCGATGCCCAGTTGGTTCCGCAACTCCGAGGGGACCGTGTCCGCTACCGCTACGTCCCAGCGACTGACAAACAACGAGGCAACGGAACCAACATCGGGATTCAGTCCGGCAGCGATGCGCCGCTCGATGCCGCGCAGATACGCCTCGGCAGCCGCGACATACTGCGCGGGGGAGAACAGGAGTGTCACGTTGACCGGCACACCCGCGAAGATCGCCTCTTCGATGGCGGGCAGACCCTCTTTCGTACCGGGTATTTTGATGAAGAGGTTAGGCCGCGCTGCACGAGCATGGAGATCCCTGGCAGCGGCGAGGGTGGCGGCGGTGTCGTGGGCCAGCAGAGGCGACACTTCCAGGGAGACCCAGCCGTCCACGCCGTTCGTCCGATCGTGGATCGGCCGAAAGAGATCGGCGGCCTGGCGGAGGTCCTCGATCGCCAGCTCGAAGAAGAGTGCCTCACCCGACTTGCCTTCCTGCAATTTCTGCTGGATACCGTGGTCGTATTCGCGGCTGTTCCTGAGCGCGTGATCGAAGATGGTTGGGTTCGAGGTGAGCCCGGTAATCGAGAACTCCTGGATGTAGCGGCGGAGCGTGCCTTTCATCAGCAGTCCGCGGGTGATGTTATCGAGCCAAAGGCTTTGGCCCATTTCGTGAAGCTTTTGCGTAGCTTTCATTCTTTCTCCTCCCGGATCGCTCACGGATCATGCGTTTGGGTGTTGGTGTGTTGGGCTGCGGTCGATGAGCGCTGCGCGGCTGCAACAGCGTGTTATCCGGATGTCTCCTGGGGGTGGGGATTGTGCCAGCTACCGCCTGGAGCAAGGATCGCGTCAGCCTGTTTCGGCCCCCCGCTTCGGCGCTTGTAAGGATGAACCCGGTGGTGATTCTTCAGGACCGGATTGACGACTGCCCAGGCGGCTTCAACCGCGTTCTCACGCGCGAAGAGCGCTCCATCGCCAATCATGGCATCGCCCAGGAGCCGCTCATAAGGAGCTTCCTCGCCCGGCTTTTCTTCGGAGAGGTAGAGCTCTCGTTGTTCTCCGATGAAATCCTCCCCGGCGATCTTCACGCGAGCGGCAAGAGCAATGGCCGAGTTGGGCGACAGCCGAAAGCGCAGATAATTGGATGGGCCGGTCGCCGGCGCTGAATCGGCGAAGAGCCTCTGCGGCGAGGGTTTCAACTCAACCACGACCTCGGTTGCGGTTTCAGACAGATACTTACCGGAACGCAGGTACCAGGGCACCCCCTCCCAGCGCCATGAGTCAATAAAGAGGCGTAGGGCGCAGAAGGTTTCGACGTCGGAGTTCTTCGCCACGTCTTTCTCCTTGCGGTAGCCGGCGTACTGGCCTCGGACCACGTCATCGGGCCTCAGAGGGCGCATGGCCTGAAAGACCTACGCTTTCTCGCTGTGCACGGCACCAAAGTCTCTGGTAGCAGGCGGCTCCATCGCAAGCAGCGCGACGATCTGGAAGAGATGGTTCTGGATGACATCGCGGAGACAGCCGGCGGTTTCGTAAAACGCTCCGCGGCCCTTCACCCCGAACGTCTCCGACAGGGTTATTTGGACGCTGGCCACGTAGTTGCGGTTCCAGATCGGCTCCAGAAACGAATTAGCGAAGCGGAAATAAAGGATATTCATGATCGCTTCCTTTCCGAGGAAGTGATCGATCCGGAAGATGGAGTCTTCCGGGAACACTGAGTGGGCAACCCGGTTGAGCTTCCGCGCGGAGGCCAGGTCGCGGCCGAACGGCTTTTCGACAATGACGCGGGCATGCTCGGCCAGGCCTGCTTCGCCAAGTCCCTTGATCACCGTTTCGAAGAGCGAGGGTGGGATAGCGAGATAGTGTGCTGGGCGTCTGGCGCTGCCCAGTTCTTTCTTAATCGCCGTAAAGGTGTCCGGATCTTTGTAATCGCCACTGACATACCTGAACAGCGACAAAAGAGACTGGAGGGCGCGCTCGTTATCGATTCCACCCAATCGCTCTATACTATCCGTCGCGCGCTTGTGCAGACGATCGAGGCTCCACTTCGGGAAGGCGACGCCGATGATTGGCGCCGTGAGAGTGCCTCGTTTCACCATGGCATACAGTGCCGGGAAGATCATCTTGT
>PKVY01000004.1 GCA_003131625.1 Acidobacterium sp.
GCCTCCTTCCCGAGGAAGTGGTCGATCCGGAAGATCGCATCCTCCGGGAATACCGCGCGCGCCGCGCGATTGAGGTTGCGGGCGGAAGCGAGGTCGCGACCGAACGGCTTTTCGACAATGACGCGCGCCCGCTCGGCTAGCTTTGAGGCGCCGAGCCCTTTGATCACCGTCTCGAAGAGCGAGGGCGGGATGGCGAGGTAATGCGCCGGGCATTTGGCGTCGCCCAGCGCCTTCTTTATCGCCGCGAACGTGCCCTCGTCGTTGTAGTCGCCGCTCACGTAACTGAGCCGGGACAGAAGATGATCGAAGGCAGGCCGGTCATCGATCCCCCCCGACAGTTCAATGCTGTCTTTCACCCGCTCGTGCAGGCGCTCCACACTCCATTTGGGGAGGGCGACGCCGACGACCGGGGCCTTAAGGACACCTCGTTTCGTCATCGCGTAGAGTGCCGGGAAGATCATCTTGTGGGCCAGATCGCCCGTCACGCCGAAGAGCACCAGCGCGTCTGAATGGGATGACGCCATCAGGCGGCGGCCTTCCCGGAGGCGGCCTTTTCCTTATGGCCGCCAAGCACCATATTGGATCCCATCCTGCCGAGTCCGATCATGCCCAGTTCCATATGATTCCTTTCGATCAGTTCCGTTCTTCGAGCAACTCCAAGGCGAGCGCCGACCCAATGACCTCGTCACACCGAAGAGACATCTACGTCGTCATCTTCGACGCCCTGGGCTGAACAATATCCTGGATAACCCGGCCACGCTCACCGAGACCTTTGTTCGCAGTCAAGCGATGCTTCAAAGGGTGTCGAATCGACAAGGATGGCATTGACCGGACTTATACCGCCTTGGCATCCCGCAAAAGTTTAGCCCGTCGCTCCTCGTATTCTTCGCTTGTGATCTCGCCCGCGGCATACCTCCTTTGCAGCAGTTGCAGAGGCGTTTGCAAGTCGCGGTAGCTAGTCCAATTGCTTCGCCTCACCGGCATTATGAATGAGAAGAACAACATCCATAAGATGACCCAGAAAATCCACCAATAGGCATGCATTCCAAACCAGTAAAAGTGGTACATAGACACCTCCCCGGTGTTGTTAGGTAATACAGATAACCTCGCGCTCCCTGGAACTGGGCTGAAAACTCCGCGCACTCTAACCCGACGCGCCAACCACATCCCGGTCAACCTAATCGTGCGACAGTTCCATCTGGTACCCTCCCGTCTAGTTCTGGCATTCGAGCGCCTGCACTTGTTCAACGCGACGACGGTGGCGGGCTGCGTTGCTGAAGTGGGCGACGAGGAAAGTCTCGACTAACTCCCAGGCAAGCGCCGATCCGATGACCTTTCCTCCCAGACAGAAGACATTCATTTCGTCATCTTCGACACCCTGACGGGCGGAGAACACGTCGTGGATGAGTCCGGCGCGGACATTAGGAACTTTGTTCGCGGCGATCGACGCACCGATGCCGCTGCCGCAAAGTGCTATCCCGCGCTCGACCTCGCCTGACGCAACCGCCTTTGCCAGCGGGATGATGAAGTCGGGGTAGTCATCGGCTGGGTTGAATTGATAGGCGCCAAAATCCACGACCTCATATCCCGAACTGTGCAGAGACTCTTCCAGGTGCCCTTTTAGGGCAAAGCCTCCATGGTCCGCCGCAATTCCTATGCGCATCATGCTGACCTCTGGGTTTCAAGCAGCAGGTGACGGGTCTGGCTGCAGATGTTGTCCACAGTGAACCCGTAGTGCTCCATCACGACCGGTCCCGGCGCCGATGCTCCGAAAGAATCGAATCCGATTACGGCGATCTGAGGGCCGACATGGGATCTCCATCCAGGAGAGATGCCGGCCTCGATTACCGGAAGGGGCACGCTCGATGGCAGCACATGCTCGCAGTATTCGTCTGACTGCGCCGAGAAGCGGTTGGTGCTCGGCACGCTCACCACCCTGATCCGGACGCCTTCGCCGAAGATGAAAAGATTCGTGCGGAGACAGAAATGGGCCATCGAACTACCGCCTCAGGTTCTCGCACTCGATATGCTTGCGGGGTTATGGGCCACCTACTGTTATAGTGTTTCATCCTGCAATCCGACGCGCTGGTCAATTGGATACATCTGGCAGCGTGTCGGCGGATGGAATCCACAAGCTGAAACTCCATAGGTCCGCCCTCTTGCGTGAAACGCTTCATCCATCAGCGGCGCGTAGTCTACATCAGGCCATCCTAGATTTGCCGCTTCGCGATCGCGTACTTTGGAAAACACCCCATGTTTCCCCTGGACAGGGGGACTGAGTTTTTCTCCGGAGTTAAATTCTTTGACGATGCGGCACTGCTTCAAGGCGTAAAGACGAACGCCGAGCAGCGCCTGGCGCCATGCCTTACCGCTCTTGTTTCCAGGGGGATCGAGGCCAGTTCGAGCATCGAGGTTGGCAACGATGTTGCTGGGAACATCATGATCGTAGTCGAACGTGAGCACATCGACATGGTGGTGATTTCGACCCACAGAATCTCCGGGTGGCATCCGGTGATTTTCGGCTCGGTTGCTGGGAAGATCGTGAAGCTCGTGACGTGTCCGCTGCTCCTTCTGCGGTCCGTAAAAGCATCCGGTAATCTTTGACGATCTGACAGGCTGCCCTGCATGCCCACCACTTTCTCTGCAAACGAGGTTGAATTCTTATCGGGTCAGGCAGTCCTCCGGACGGAGAAGGGTAATGGCAGGGGAGACAGGTTGGCAATCCGGAGTTGCTTGTGCAAGCAAGCGTTTTTCGGGGATTTCGAGCGCTCGGGGAACGTGTGCCGCTCCTCAAAGTTAATGACAGGCTCCAGCCGTAGAGTGCTTTGACCCGCCGCTCGACGCTCTCTGTATCCGGTGCGGGCGGCAGGGAGGGGGCCGATTAGAGTTC
This sequence comes from Acidobacterium sp., assembly GCA_003131625.1. GTDB lineage: Bacteria > Acidobacteriota > Terriglobia > Terriglobales > Acidobacteriaceae > Palsa-343. The sequence continues at coordinate 2,891 of PKVY01000004.1, forward strand.
TGCCCGTGGCAGCTAAGTCGATTCCCAACGGCAGAAAATCCAATAGCCACTCACCAGGGCGGCGCCGGCTTTTCTCCTTATATCCGGCCTACGCGATGCGTTCGTCGAGGAATGTCAAGACTCTTTCGGTAAGAGTCATAGAATCTTCTGCATTTTCCGACTGCCGAGATTCGGGTATCAACTAACAGGTTTTCGAGTCCGCAATTGAGCACAGGGCGAGTCTTCATTCCCGAACTTGTTTCAAGCCAAGCTCGTCATCGTATCGTCGGATAACCCCGTAGCACTCGCAGGCGGAGTCTTCAAGTTTCCTGCGGTTTACGATCGTCACTGCACCACGGGTGTACTCGATGATCTCTTTCCTCTGGAGAACACCGGCTGCCAGGCTCACGGTAGGTCTGTCTGTCCCCAGCATCGTTGCGAGAAAGTCATGAGTGATGGGCAGCGACCCCGACTCCGTTCTGTCCTGAGTCATTAGCAGCCACCTCGCAAGGCGCTGCTTAACATGGTGCAGCCGATTGCACGCGGCTGTTTGTGCAACCTGCATACCCTGAACTACGGCAAAGCGGTTCAACATCAATCGAAGATGTGGGGCGGATTCCAGCGTTTTTTGTAAGGCTCCAACCTTTACCCGAAACCCGTCCCCCGTGATTTGCACCACCGCCTGAAGCGTGGTCCTGCTCAGGCCAACAGCCGCCGGTATTCCTGTAAAGCCCTCATTACCAACGATGCCAGCTTCGACGGTTTTTCCACTTTTCATTATGACGACAAGGGAAATCAAACCTCGGTTCGGGAAATACACAAATTTCAGCTTTCCCGCCTCGTGAAGGATCAGATGGTTTTGCAGGTTGACGTATTCGAGATGAGGACGAAGGAGACTGTAGTCGCTATCGGAGGTCAACAGAAGTATCGTGTTGCGGACGGACTGCCCGGCGATATTCCTGCGTTCGCCGGATTGCACGATTTGGATCTCTTTGCGTGCCACAAACCAGAACCGAAAACCATGCTGTGCGAAACAACAATTCTGCTTATTCGGGGTACCGGGAAGAGTATATGCGGTCCGAACATGACGCTTCTGTAGGGTGTCCTACATTGGCTTCTCGCCGCTAAAGCACGAGACGCCGTCAAAATCGAGACATTCGCACGAACAAAACCCTCCCATCAATGTCGGATGCCCTACAGACCACCCAAATTGGCATATGTAAACTTCGCTCATCCTCTTAGGAATCGTCCGCCGCGCCCAGACCGGATGACGGCCTTCTGCTGCAATCAGGCAGTACGCCGCTGCGCAATGAGGCTCTAAGGCAAACCTGCATGTTTCGTCCCTTGACAGCCAAGCGGGTGCTCGTTTGACGCAGCGACCGAGGCGGCCATGAGCCGGAAACTGGTATGGATTGAGCAACCGGGTTTTGGTGGGTTTGGTTGCTCCGAATGTGGCTGGCGGTTNNTCCCATGTTTGCGCCGATCACCCCAAAAAGGCGAGGAGGTAGCAGTCCGAGCGCATATTGCGCCGGGCGCCTCCCGGAATTGCGCCCGGATCAGGTCGACCAGAGACAGAACCTCGATTCTCTCGGTTTCAAACCACTATCTGGACCGGTTCATGCCGGCTGCATTTCTGCTCGCCCTTCATTGATGCCCGCGCGGACGATGGCAAGGAATTCGTCGGCCTTCAGGCTGGCCCCGCCGATCAGGGCACCGTCCACGCCATGTCGGCAAAGCACCGCCACAGCATCGTCAGGCACGACACTGCCGCCGTACTGTATCGTGACCTCGTCCGCCGCTTTCTCGCCGAAGATCTGCCCGAAGCGGCCCCGTAGGATGGCGTGCGCATCCTCAACCTGCTGCGGAGTGGCGTGG
>PKVY01000066.1 GCA_003131625.1 Acidobacterium sp.
ACCCACTTTCCCGAACTTGCCTGGACGCCGTCCTATGTCGGCTCAACCCAGCCGCGCCCGTTTCGCCTCGAAGGCAACCGGCTCATCATCACAGCAACCCAGGGCCTCGTCGATGAGGGGATCCAGAAGCGGGTGCTGGTGTGGGAGCGCCCGAAATAAACCGGGACCAGAGACCGACAAAAAAGCGTGGACTAGGGTTCGGGTCCCGTGGCGGAGGTGTACGATGCCCCTAATACTTACGCCAAGACGGAGAACGAACATGCCGACAAGGATCGAAAAGGTAGCGAGCGAAAAGGAGGATCAGGAAGTAGCGCTCCAGTCGGAATATGACATCCTCACCTATCCGGCTGATTTCACGCTCGAAGTCCTGGTTAAAAAGTGGGAGAAGAATGAGATCGCAATTGCTCCCGGGCAAAGACGGTTCATATGGTCCCAGGCTCGAGCGAGCAGGCTCATTGAATCGTTTCTTATTGGCCTTCCCGTCCCGCCTGTCTTTTTTTATCTGGAAAGTGGAACAAACAATCTTTTGGTGGTGGACGGCCAGCAGCGCCTGCGCTCAATCGTTTTCTTCTTCTCCGGTAAGTTTGGCGACGCAAAGGACGACCCGGTGTTCAACCTGGTCGGCTTGAACGAAAAGAGCCGCTTTTACGAGAAGACCTTTCGTCAACTAAAAACTGACAACCGAGAGGCCTTTAATAAGTTCGTGAATTCTGTATTGCGCTCATTTGTCGTAAAGCAGCTTGACCCCAAAGACGACACGAGCATCTTTGAAATGTTTGAGCGCCTCAATACAGGTGGTGTGTCTCTAACCCCGCAAGAGATAAGGAATTGCATTTATCAAATCCCTCTCACCCAGTTGATCTTCGCCCTCAATAAGTTCCCAGCGTGGCGAAAGATAGTAGGAGGGACCCCAGACAAGAGAATGCGGGATTCAGAGTTAGTCCTGCGATTTCTCGCTCTGCATTGGGGGGGCCCTTACAAGAAACCGATGAAAAAGTTTCTGAACGATTTTATGGAGCTCAATAAGAAAGCGTCGGCAGCCAGGCTCAAAGAGTTCGAGACTGCTTTCAAGAAGACCGCGACAGGGATAGTAGAAACCCTGGGACCCAGGCCATTTCACGTCCGCAGGGGATTAAATGCCGCCGTCTATGATTCCGTGTTCAACGCTTACGCCAACAACCTGCCTATCGTTGACAAGCCCCATTTGTCGCAAGAAACCAAACGTAAATTATCGAGCAGGTTTAGACGGCTAATCAAGGACAGGAAGTTCGAGGAGTGGACAATTAGCCATACTACCGACCAGGACATTGTTCCCAGTCGTCTTGCTCGCGCAGAGAAAACCTTATTCAAATAGAGCGAACGATCGATGCGATTCGCTATGCTAGACCGGCTTATCTCTGACTGTGAGACCCACTTGCAGGTTCATAATGCTGGCGGCACGGCAATTGAAAGCTATTTCGTGCAGTATATATTGACGCGCATTTGCGCCGAGTACGAAAATCGGATCGGCATTTTGGTTCGGCGCCGTTGTTCACGAACCAGAGATGCGCATGTTAAGCAATTTCTGGAGCGTAGCGCCAGAGAGGCGGCCAAACGATTCAATATAAGCGACATAAAAGGGACGCTAGAGAGGTTTGGCGATGATTACAAGACTGCATTCCATAATTCGATTGCCAACACAGCGGCTCACGTCGCTTGGGACAATATTTATACCAATCGACACGGTGTCGCGCATGGCGGGGGAGCGCAAATGAGTTTTATGGACCTCAAGAGGGATTATGCGGATAGCCTCTTGGTATTGGACGCAATTGTCAACGCGCTAAGCCTTAGGGCGAGGGAAGTGCGTGACCTAAAGTGATAATATCAGGCCGATAACGGCCGAGCGGCCCATTCAAGCCTTCCTTGGGCATGAACGGGGCCGTTCCACTGGGTAGAGGGCGCGATGACTACCGAGCAACCCCGCAAACGCCCCGCTCCCTCCACCCATTTCCCTCTTTTCCCCAAACCGCGAGATATCCACAGATCTGTCAAGCCCCCGTGGAAAAATCCAAAGTAATTACCCAACATTCCACGCCACTTACACCCTTATACCCTCAAAGATATTTGGCCGGTTTATTCTCTCAATCTGATATCCTGAACTTATAGGATAGAAAAAGAAAAAAGGCTCAGCCTCCGCGGCTGGGCCTTTTGCTTTGTTCCCTGCACACCATCATCCACCGGAGGAAGGAAAAGGCCCGATGAAGCTGTCACCCGCACCCGCCTCGAACTGTTGTTGCTGCTCCCGGCTCCCAGCTCCAGGCTCCCAGCTACTTAAGAATCAAATGCGTACACGACTTGCACCCTGTTTTCAAATACATGCGTGCCACCGCCGCAGCAGCCAGTAGCCACGCATCACAAAACAAAATAGATGCCCACAAGTATTGAGGAATGAAATGCGTAACGCTCACTCGAAATCGCGCGCTGCCGTAGAATCTAATACTTGCGCGGCGCTACCCCAAACAGGGGGGTGGGGGGTGGGGGGTGGGCTGCACGGTACTTTCGTCCTCTGCCGTGCCCGTGGCTACTGGCTACCGGCTACAACCTCCTGTCTTCCGTCTCCTTTACCATGTTCAGGCTGAACCATGAAAACCCTTCTGATGGCCGATCCGGTCCGCTACCCGCGCATGACCACCGAGGATCTGCGCTCGACCTTCCTCCTCGATGCCCTCTGCGCACCCGGCGCTCTGCATCTGGCCTATGTCGATCTCGACCGCGCCGTCGTCGGCCATGCCGCTCCCACCGAGAAACCGATCCCTCTGCCCACGTTTCCCGAGCTGCGCGCCGGCTTTTTCACCGAGCGCCGTGAGCTCGGGGTGCTGAACATCGGCGGACCCGGCGCCGTCCACATCGGCCAGCAGACCTTCGCCCTCGACAACCTCGACGTCCTCTACATCGGCCGGGGAAATCCGGAAGTTCATTTCGAGTCGAAGTCGCCGGACCAGCCCGCAATCTTCTATCTGCTTAGTTATCCCGCCCATGCCAGCTACCCGGTCACGCTGGTGAAGAAGGCCGACGCCAACCCCACCACCATCGGCTCCCCGGAAACCTGCAACCTGCGGACCATTTGTAAATACATCCATCTCGACGGAGCAAAAAGCTGCCAGCTGGTCATGGGAGTCACGCATCTGCACAGCGGAAGCGCCTGGAACACCATGCCGCCGCACACCCACATGCGCCGCTCGGAGATTTACATGTACTTCAACCTCGCGCCCGACGCCCGGGTCTTCCACCTGATGGGCCCGCCCAACCAGACCCGCCATCTGGTGATGGCCAACCGCGACATCGTCGTCTCGCCCGGCTGGTCGATCCACGCCGGCATGGGCACCCGCGCTTATAGTTTCTGCTGGGGCATGGGTGGAGAGAATCAGGACTACGCCGACATGGACCCCGCACCGCTCGATTCCCTGCTCTGACGTTAGAAAGGATCACCGATGCAAGCAGCCATCGTTCTCGCCGCCGGCTTTTTCGCCATTGCACTCACGGCAGCAGCGCAGACCACGCCGCACGATCCCGTCATCGTGATTCCCGCTCCGGATCTTCACGCCCAGCTCGGCACGCTGGCCGGCGTGGCAAAAGAGAAAGGCTCCGCCGGAGTGACACTCGAAGACTACGGCAGCTACAAGATCCAGCTCTCCGTCCGCACCGTGAGCGGCGGCGCAGAAGTCCACGCCCACTGGGATGACGTAATGACCGTCGAACAGGGCAGCGCCACGCTCATCACCGGCGGCACGGTGGTCGATGGCAAAACCGGAGACGACGGCGAGACCCACGGCTCCAGAATCGACGGAGGCCGGTCACAGAAGGTCGGCCCCGGCGACGTCCTGACCATCCGAGCCGGCACGCCGCACCAGCTCATCCTGGAACCAGGAACGGTCTACGGCGCAGTCGTCGTGAAAGTCCACGAACCCTGATCCGTTCTCCGTGTCCTCTGTGTTCTCTGTGGTAAGGTTTTTGCTTTTCGCTACCGGCGACAGGCTACCGGCTGTAGTGTTGCTCAAACGGCGACGGCGCATGGACCCGTTTCCGCTCCCGCACTCCCAACGACGCCGAAATTTCCCGGCAACAGCGCACCAGATGCTCCGCGATGCCTGGCACGCTTTGCTGCGTGATCCGAGAAGTCGGTCCGGAGACGCTGACTGCGGCCATGGGATGCCCGCTCTCGCTCAGGATCGGCGCGCCGATACAGCGCACCCCATCCTCCACTTCCTGATCGTCGATGGCATAGCCGCGCCGGCGCACCCGATCCAGCGACCGCAGCAGCGCCTCCGGCGTCATCAGCGTCCGGTGCGTAAAGCGCACGAAGCGAATCTTGCCGATGATGTCCGCAGCCTCGCCCTCGGGCAGGAACGCCAGCATCGCTTTTCCCATCGCCGTGCAGTACACCGGGTTCGACGCGCCGATCCGCGACGACAGCCAGGTGCGCCGATTGTTGGGCTCGACCTTATCCAGATACACCACCGAGGTTTTCTGCAGGACGCCGAGATGGATCGTCTCGCCCACCTGCGCCGAGAGCCGGCGAAACCACGGATGCACCCGCGCCCGCAGATCGATCTGCTCCACCGCCCGGCTGCCCAGCTCATACAGCTTGAGGCCGAGACGGAAACGGTTCTCTGGTGTGCGCTCGATCAGCCCGCAGCGCTCCAGCACCATCAGCGCCCGATGCGCCGTGCTCTTGTGCAGCTCCATGCGCTCGCAGACGTCGGCCAGGCCCAGCGGGCCTTCGCTTTCGCCGAGTAGCTCGAGAACGGCGACTGCGCGATCGAGGCTTTGCAGCTGATACGGATCGGCTCTGGGGGTTTTGGCGTCGGCCCGCTTTCCCTCGCGGCTCGGCGCCGGCGCTTCCACGGCCTTCGCTCGCTCTTGCGTCGGGGCTTTCATCGCGCCAGCCACCCGCCATCCACAACCAGAACCGTGCCGGTCACATAATCGCTCGCCGGCGAGGCCAGAAACACCGCGGCCCCGGTCAGATCTTCCGGCTCGCCCCAGCGCCCGGCCGGAATCCGCTCGAGGATTTGCCGGTTGCGCGTCTCGTCCTTCTGCAAGGCCGAAGTATTTTCGGTCCGGAAATATCCCGGCGCGATGGCGTTCACCTGCACATTGCGCGGCGCCCATTCGTTGGCCAGCGCCTTCGTCATCTGCGCCATGCCGCCCTTCGACGCAACATAGGCCGCGATGCGAATTCCTCCCTGGAACGACATCATCGACGCGATGTTGATGATCTTTCCCTGCCGCCGCTTCAGCATTTCCCGCCCTGCGAGCTGGCACAGTTGGAAAGCGCTGGTCAGGTTTACTTGCAGCACCCGCTTCCAGGCTTCCAGTTCGTGGTCCTCAGCGGCCGCGCGATGAATCGTGCCCGCATTGTTGATCAGAATATCCGGAGCGCCCATGGCGACGACCACATCGGAGAAGAGCCGCTCCGCGCCGTCTTCGGCGCTCAAATCGGCTGAGAAGCTTCGCCCCTCGCGCCCCAGCTTCCGAATCTCACCCGCCGTTTCTTCCGCCGGCCGCCGATTGCCGTGGCAGGCGACGGCCGCTCCCGCCTCCGCGAGGGCCAGGGCAATCGCAGCGCCCAGACCGCTGGCCGCGCCGGTCACCAGCGCGGTCTTTCCATCCAGACGAAAGCGATCCGCCACGCTTTTCCCTCCGCGGACGCTATTCCGCAACGAGGTACGCCGTACCTCAGTGCGAATCGCGCAAACATGCCATTGTCCTGGCGGGCTATGGCATTGTCAAGCGAAGGAAAGCCGCTCTCGCTCCGGAGACGAAACGGGCCGGTCAGGCGGGATCGGCGAGGATCAGGCGCGGATGGCGGATTCCGCGGTGTGGCTCACTTCTGAACGACGTTCTCCGATGTTCCGTTGAACGTCATCTGGCTTGTGGGCATGAGCCCGAGAATAAATTTGAAGTTGACACTGACCTTCACTTTCACCAGGCAGCCGTCGACGCTCCCCGTGGTGGTGCAGCTGCCGGCGGACCCATTTGGTTGGGTTCCCGGCCACGAGGGGGTCACCGTCACGGTTCCCGTTCCCGGGGGGGCCAGCCCCTGCACATAGCTGGTGATATTCGCCGAAGTGGCATCGCAGGCGAGGGTCGATGTCGTCGCACAGGATGTGCCGCTGAATGCGGATCCGCGCACGATCGCGTAACGCGTCCCTTCCTGCGCCGCATACGAAACAAAGTGATAGACAAACAGCGCCCGGGAGCAATCGAGGATACCGAAGATCGCCGAGAACAGCACAATCGTCGAAAGCGCGAACTCCACCATCGAGTCGCCGCGTTCCTCACCGGCTATTTTCCGTAGTCGCCTTCGCATCTTTCCTCTCCCCACGGTTTACGGAACCGTGCTCCGCATTTCGGATACGGCGCTCAGGGTGCCGGGCGATGCGAACTTTGACCACGGAAGCAGCGGACTGTACGACGCGCTGACTGTGACCTTCACGTAGTACACCTCAGTGGTGCCGGTGCAGGTCGGTGTGGTCGCGCAGCTGGCCGAAGCGCCGGTGCCGTCGGAGCACTCGCAGCCGTACACCGCAGTGGCGGAGGCACCGGAGACGTCCGGCGCATTGTCTACCGCCATCGTCTGCATGTCCGTTGTGTCGGTGGGGTATTGGGATCCATAAACCGCGCCAGCGTGAGCCGCGCCCTCCAATTCGTTCGCCTGATAATAGGCGCGTCCGAAATCCGTTACGCCCAGCATCAGCGTCAGCAGCACCGGCATAAAAAGGGCTGTTTCAACCAGGCTGGAACCCCGCTCGGATCCAGCTAAACCGCGCATTCGTACTTTCATGTGATCACTCCACCAAAATCGCTGAACCGCCCTTGATGGGCGAACCGCCAGACAGCGAGGAATAGTTGTTGCCCATAACCAGATCGGCGCCCGAGTTGACGATGACCGAACCGACATCGATAATCGTGTACGCCGCCGCGTTACCCGTACTGTTGAAGGTTAGTTGCGCATCGGGAGCATAAATCGCTCCCTGCCATTTCGAGGTCGAGTTGCCGTCCAGGATCATCGACGTGCTGTCGCTCGAGTTCTGATAAATCAGAATTCCCGCGTAGGTGCCGCTGGTCGGCGCCACCAGCTGGGCGGTGCTGCCGCTGTTCATGGTCAGCGAGCCGGAGTTGAAATAGATGGTGACGCCGCTGGTTCCGGTGATCGTGCCGCCGTCGTTGATGGAACCGTTCAGATAGTAAGTGCCTGCAGCGAGCGTGACCGAAACGCCGGAATTGATATTGATGCCGCCCAAATAGGCGCCCGGCAGCAGGGTCGCACCATTGGCGGGCACGTAGTTCCCGGATTGTTGAACCGTTCCTTGTCCCGGAGCGGTCAGGTAGCTCAGGGGATCCGTTACCGTCGCAACCTCCGTTTTGGGCGTTGGCGTGAACGTCCCGCCGTTGTCCGGGCTCCAGCCTCCCGCAACCGAAAATGACGTGGTGGTGAACGTCCCGCTGTCGCTCTCCAGCGCGTTGCCGTCGGTGGCGTCATCCATGATGCCGCACGAGGCGCTGATCGTGCCTCCGTTCAGCAGCATGCCCGTTCCCGATCGCTGCGAAGGAAGCGTCGACGTGTAGAAGCAGGCCGAGGCATTCCCCTCTCCCGCCTCCGACCTCACGGTAATCGTTTCCGAGCTGATCCCGACGGCCCTGGCGAAAGTCGTAGCCTGCGGGTATTTGATCTCCGCCTCGACATATTTGGTGCTTCCGTAATTCGGATCATTCGTCGTTGAGCCCAGCTCGCACGGCCCCTGGTTGACCCACAGGATCAGCCCGCCGGCGTTGCTGGTGGCGCAATTCGTCACCACCGTGGTGCCGCTGGTTGGGAATCCATTCTCCGCCAGCGCCTGCTTGGCGGCGGTCTGCATATTGGTGCATGCGTAGGTGCTGCCGCAATTGCTGGCCTCCAGCGCTCCTGCCAGGGCCGCGGCATCCACCGCCGCCTGCAGCCTTCGCTTCTCCAAACGGAGCTGCCCCACGTCGATCGCCAGTGCCGCAAACGCGACGATCATCATCATGCCGAGGGCCCCAATCAGCAGGGCGTCGCCGCTTTCGTCCCTGATCCCGAACTTCAGACGCTTAAGAATGCCGCGCATTGTCTTCCCCCCACCAGCCTGCCGGAATCGCTGGCCGTGGTCCCCGGTTAAACTCCTTCGCCCTTAGCAAAGCGGCTCCCTCTCCACTGGTCACGTTTGGAATCGGCCTTTCAACGGTTAGATCGCCTGGCGAATCACAAAACGTAGAAAAAGGCCCGTGAGGATTCCCCCGGCGGCCCTACAGCCCGTCACCGGTGTAGCTTCGCTTAGGTGGTGCCGTTTGGAATTAATCTGGCCCCCATTAACTTGGTTGCTATGGCCGCGTAGATATCGCTGATTGCTGTGATCCCGGAATTATCGGTGTTGGCCGTGCAACCACTGTCTCCGCCCGTGACTTTGAAGTCGCTGTAGAAATAAGGCGAAATAGCATCGCCGGAAACCTGCGTGGCCATTTTCTGCAGAGCCTGACAGGGGGTAATGTTTGGCTGGGTTCCGGCTCCGACGTCGCTGCCGCAGTCGCTGGAGTTCGATTGCGCCGGGGAGCCATACGCGATGGTGAAGACCAGCGTATTGTTGGCGTTGCCACCGGAGGCGTAGGTTGCCGCATACTGCGAAGCAGTCACTTCTTGTCCGCATTCGCCAACCCACGAAGGGTAGCTCCCGCTACTGTCGGCTGTTTTCCAACCCGTGGGGTACGTGTAGGCGGAGGTATTGAGCGATTGTGAAACGGTCGCTTTCCCTTTGGAAGTAGCGGGCAGGTAGGTCGTCGTCGCCGCAGTGGCGGAGCTGGGCATCGCAAACTCCGGACCCGAGGAGCCGGGCCAATACTGCGGCGCAGTTGCATTGCCGTCACCCAGAATGATCATCACGTTGGCGGAGTTGGCGTGACTCGCCTGCTCCTTCAGCAGAGCAGCCTGCGCTGCATAAAGTGCGCCCGGATAGTAGGTGCCGAAGTCGCCGTCGTAGCTGGAAGGAGCCAGACCACCACATCCACTCACCGCGCCCGTTGCTCTCACCAGATTCGAACTGCTGGTCAGACTTGTCGTTCCGCTCGATGAAACCGTGTTGTAGTCCTCAAGAAACGGCGTGATCTGGTAGGTAGGCGAATAACTGCCGGTGGGGATCGTGTATCCCGCTGTGCTGGTCGGAGGAGGAGGAAAGGTATACGGCATGGCCCACGCGATGCCCGTCCAAGGTGGCTGGTAGTCCAGCTGGTTACCATTATTGCCGTTGCTGTTGTTGCCGCTGCTCTTGTTGATCGGCCAGATGATCGGCGTATAGAGGCCGCCGCCGAGACTGTAGTAGGAGACGCCCAGGTAGCTGGACGGGGCGGTCGTTGTGCAGCCGAAAGTCTGCGCCGCGCCAGTGTTGGTGATGGCCACACCTGCCTGTGCATTGCTACCCGCCACCACATTGGGGAAAGTGAACAGCGCCACGTGATCGTAGGTGGTGTTAAGACCCGCCAGAAGCTGCTGCACGCCGTTCAGCGCGCATTGTTCCTGGGTGATACCGCCGCAGTTGCTGTCAGTGTCGTTCATCGAAAGGGTGGAGTCGACGACCAGAGCGATGTTGTACGGCATGGGCCGAGCGTTGGTTGCCGTCGAGGTGGCGCTCAGAGTAATGTTCGGCTTCCCGAAGATACCGGCAAATAACGTGGGCACGGTAGCTGTTTCGGTAACCGACACGGCGTTGGGAACGGTCACGCTGCCGCTGGACAGTGTGCAGGGAATCCCCCAGCCCGACACCGTTGTCAGGCACAGGGGGGTCACCGTGGGCGTACCAATGGTGACGCCCGAATAAGCATTCTTATCGCCCGTTTCGGCGCTGTAGTTTGCCCCGACCGTCGCGTACTTGGTGCTGGTTCCGGAAAACGATTCCGCGGCCGCCAGCGCCGCAGCATCGGCAGATGCCTGCAGCTCGCGCTGGATGACCATGGCGTGGCCGACGTCAACTACCAGCGCCGCCGTCGCGAGGACAGCGAACAACATCACCACAACCCACGGAATCACCTGGCCGCTCTCGTCGGCAAGTATCAGGCGTGCGATCGAACGACAGTTCCGCCGCTGGCGGGCGTTCCCCGCCGATCGCGATTCCTGGTCTGTTCCCTGATCTTTTCTGGCTTCCCGCATGGTCTTTCCCCCGCCCTCGGCCCAGTGTCCGGGCCTTTTTCTGTTCAGTCTCACGCAATATCGCGGCCTTCCGCGCTGCCGCTTATTGCACCAGCTCGGCACTTTGTGCCGTTAACGAATATGTCTTGCTCGTCCACCCAAACATCACCGGAGTAACCGGATACACTGCCTGGATCTCCACCGAGTCGCCTTGACTCATGGGCAGATCGGAGCATGAGGGGCTCGAAGAGCCGGTCCCGTTGTAGGTCGTAACCGCTGAGGTCTTGGCCGTCGTGTAGGTGATGGTGTAGCTCAGCTTTGAGGCGTCGATGTTCGACGTCGAATTCTGAATCGTCGTCGCCGCGTATTTGCAGGGGTCGCCGCTGTCCATAATCGAATAGCCACCATCCGAGCCGGGGGCGCTCGCCGCAAAGCCTCGCGCTCCGCCATTCACTGCGTTGGTCAGAACCAGATACTGGTTGAGGATGATTCCGAAGGAGAAGATTCCCGTAAGGACAACCAGCAACACGGGAAGAACGAGGGCCGTTTCGGCCACGGTCGAGCCGGCTTCGCCGCGACGCAAGCGCCCGAATCGAGGGCCCAAGCCCCCTTCGTGAGCAGCGCAGCGAAGAATTGTCTGTGAACGAATGAGCCCCAATGCGCTCCGGATTGCCTGACCCTTTGTCATCGCTCCTCTACCCACCTCAAAAATCAACCCTGTGCGGCAAAAGCCGTGCAGGTGTGTCTGCCAAACTCCCACGGTGCACGCGATCCGCATGCCATTCCGCGCCATTTCAGACCGGGAAGCTCTTAAGTACAGATTAGTGCGGACTTTCACGGGCACAATGCCCACTTCGTGGTAGCAAATTACCGTCAGTAACGGCGTTGCGTGCTCAATTAGATACGGGCTCCCTTGGCGCCCGAACTGCGGCGCTCCTCGTCGTTCGGGCTGCGACGGTCTGTCGGAGAGTACCTTCCCTCAACTGGTCCCGTTTGGAATCAGCCGTCCAACGCTTAGATCGCCCGCGATGGCCGAAAAAATCTGCGTAAGACTCGTGAAACTGCTCTGCCCTCCCGCGGGCGGAGTGCAGCCATTCGAGATGCTCGATCCGTCGGCAAAGAAATACTCCGTCGCCCCGCTGGACATCGTCTTCAGAACCGTGCACGGATTCTGCGCCGGACTGTCCGTCTGGCAATAGCCCGACGAGGTATTCGCTGCGCCGTAGGCCACCACGTAAATCTTCGTCCCCGCGCTTTTGGCCGCCGCGGCTTCAGCGATCCCCTGCTGGCACATGTCTTTATAGGACGGAAAATTTCCGTTCGAATTTAGGTACTTGCTCGTATTGCTGGTACCCCAGCTCACACTGTCCGCCTGGCCGTTCACCGTCACCGCCCCGGACGCGTCGCCGTCGCTCAGGATAATCATCACGTTATCCGCGCCGGTCCGCGTGTTCTGTGACAAATATTGCTGCGCGGCATTGATGGCGCCCGCATAATACGTGCCCATCCCGCCCTGGGCAGCCATTCCGCAGCTGCTGCTGGTGGCGCCCGACGCAACCACCAGGCTGGAGCTGCCGCTCAGCGTCGTGGTCCCGTCCGATGTCCGGAAATTGTTCGAGAGCGGCACAATCTGGTAATCGGAGATCTCCGTTGCCGTGGTTGCGTTCGTCGCATCCGGGTAAGGGATGGGCGTGAAAGATCCGCTGTGCGGGCACGAGGTGTCATACGAGGGAGTCGACGTCGGAGGGAAGGTGAAGAGCGATACCTCGTCCACCGCGGGCTGCCCGCTGCAGCTGCTCAGACCGGTGTAGCACGGCGAGAAATCCGACAGCAGGTCCTGAACGCCCTGGAGCGCGCAGTAGACCCGGCTCCCGGCGCAGTTCAGCCCGCTATCCTGATTCGTCATCGACTGCGTCGTATCCACCACGATGGCCACGTTGAACGGGGATCTGGGCGCGCCATGCGCGGCCGCCGTCGCCGTCGCGGAGATAGGCACAGTCGTGATGCCGATCACCCGCGCAAAGGTCGTCGGGATCGACGAGGTCTGTGTCACCACCACCGCGTTGTCGTTGCTGGGAGTCAGGCACTCGATACCCCAGCCTTTGACCGTCGACGAGCAGTAAGCGCTCACGGTCATCGCCACTCCGGGCAGGTTTGCGGATGCGTTGGCGTCCCCTGTTTCGGAGCCGTAGGTATGAGCCACGCTTGCATACGTCGAATTGGGCAGCTGCAGCGCTCCCGCCATCGCCGCCGCGTTGCTCGACTGCTGCAGTTGCCGCTCGCACACCATGGCGTGGCCGAGATCGATCACGAACCCCGCGATTCCCATGATCACCCCCAGCATCACCGCCAACCATGGCAGCGCCTGCCCTCGCTCTTCGCGGATCAGATTCGCTAGTGTTTTTTTTCTCCGATTCATTGGCGTTCCCCCTGCACCGCTACTGGATCAGTTCGGTCGTCGTAGCGGTCATCGTGTAAGTGTGAGAACCGAAAGCAAAAACGTTGACGGTCACCGGATAGGTCACCGTAAGCACCGCGGTTTCTCCGGTGGTCATGGTCACGCTGCTGCACGAAGGGGTTGTCGTCCCTGAGCTCGAATAAGCCGTCCCGCCCAGCGTGACCGTATAACGAAGACTGCTGGCTGTCAGTCCGGGCGCAGCGTTTTGCACATCCGTCACGGTCGATGCGCAGGGATCGGCCACATTTCCGCGCAGCAGCGCCAGCTGCTCTGCGCCCGCCTGCACCGCATTGTTCAGCGCCAGATCGTTGTTCAGGGCGATGCCGAAGAAGATCATGCCTGTGATCATCATGACCATCAGCGGTACCACCACAAAAGCCATCTCCGCGAGCGCCGATCCACTTTCATCGCGGATCGCCAGATCGCGTAGCCGCGCGGTCATCGACGGTCTCCGCTCCGCCTCTTGCGCCGGCCCTTTCCCTCGGAGGTCTGGAATTCTCGTTTCTTCATGCACCGCTGTCTCCTGTACCTGTTCGTTCATGGCAGCTGCCTCGGAGAACCCGCTCCGCTGCCGGCCTGGTTCAGCGCAGCAACGCTGTTCTCCCCGTTCTTCAAATCCTTGCGGGCAACGAACACCGCCGCCACCTTGTCCTCGTACGTCAGCTCGAAGCGCGCGTCCGTGCGCAGCAGCTGCGTCAGCGCCGCTCCATCCGGAGCGATCACCACCCCCGCCGACTGCAAATCCGGATCCGCAGCCCACTTGGCCCCGCCGCTCCACGTTTCGCGCGAACGGTCGATCGCCTTGTCCCCGTAGAGCGCCGCGCGGCCGTCGATGCTCACCGGCTCGCGCAGATTCCAGATCAGGAACCCGCCCCAGTCGTAATCGTTGAACAGCGGCCCTGTGTAGTGGCGCTCTTTCACCACGTCCACCGCCCGCACCGGCATCTTCTCCGCCAGCATGGCCTGCAACCGGCCGTTGTTCAGATGCAGCAATGCAACACTGGCCACAAATGCCAGAACCGCGCTGGCAGCGCTCAGCGCCAGCGCCCACGCCGGCAGGTTCTTCCTGTCTTCGCGTTCCGCGCGCACCGGAAGGCCCGCGGCCAGAATCGCACCCGCTGTAATCGCCATCACCCACAGATCGCGCCGCGAGCGGAACGAAAGCACCGCCGCCATGGCCAGCATCAGCGTCTCGAATGGCGCCAGCCGCCGGTACCGGAACAGCACTCCGGCCGCAGCCAAGGCAAGAAACAGCAGGGCAAAATCGCCCAGCGTCCGAAACGGCAACGCCAGCATCTCCGCGATGCTGTCCAGCACGCCCGGCTGCGAACCCAGTTGCCACGCCACTTTGTAGATCCCCGGTCCGTACGGATTCAGGCACGTCGCGGCAACGCATGCCCCCAGCGCCAGCCACAGATTCCGCGCCGGTGCGCCTTTCGTTCCCGACTTCCACCAACGCTCCAGCAGCGGCTCCGTCGCGGCGATCCCCAGCACCAGCAATCCGTCGACAAACTGAATATGCACATTGGCCCACAGCGCGAACAGCAGCGGCAGCCACAGCAGCTCGCGGCTCTTGCCGGTCTGGCGCACGTGCATCAGGATGTCCATCTCCAGCGCGAAAAACAGAATCGTGAACAGCCACGGCCGCGGCGTGCTCATGCGCGAAAGGCAGAACATCACGGCGATCGTCAGCACCGCGCGCTGCGTGAAATCCGCCTGCAGCCGGCTCATCATGTGATAAACGGCCGCTGCGATCAGCGCCATCATGGCCGCCGTGAAAATCATCAGCCCCTGCAGATTCATCCACCCGTAGAGCTTCAGCAGAATCAGCTCGAACAGCCAGCTGTACGCCTGCCACGCGCTGCCGCCGCTCACGCGCGAGAACGGATCGGTACGAGGAAAGGCGTGGTGCTGCAGAATCCACTGGCCCGTGCGCAGGTGCCAGCCTACATCCGGGTCGGCGACCGCTCCGGTGGCGCCGCGCAGGCAAACGAACGCCGAAACCGCGCACAGTAACCCGATCAGCAGGGCCCGTGCGGCCTGGTCCGTGCGCGATGGATTCGTTTGAAATTCCTGCAACGCGATGCTCCTCTGGCCCTCAATGCCCCCGGTGCGCGAGCACCGGACGCCTGTTCTGCGCGCGGTGACAGACCAACCCTCATCTCGCACCGTGAGTGGAAGTTACCTGTGGGAAATGTCCTTCATTATCATCAGGGCGCACCGCCCCCTCGTCGATAACCCACATCACGAGCCGGAATAACACCCTCGTGCACCCCTCCCCCGAATGGGGAATTAACCGTGGAGCCAACTTTTGCCCGCAGAGCGTGCCTTTGACAACGTCCCTTCCGCCTGGTGGAGAGTCAGGTCCCCGGTTACCTGCACCGAATGGGGTACGACTTTAGTACTGATGAGCCATGGCTTCCAGACACTCCCTCGGTTACTTCTGATCCTCGGGACACGGCGCGGCCTCCGCCGGCAGGTCGGTTGCAGCAGCGCTCCGGTCATCCTGGAACGAATGAGCATGAAAGTTACTCGAAAGCTCCTGAACGACCTTCTGCGCGGCGAATCCGCGTCCGGCATGCTCGAGTATGTTCTGCTCGCCGCATTGCTGGTTCTCGCGGCTTACGTAGCGATGCATCACCTGGATAAGAAAATCGCGAAAGATTACAACCAAATCGGCAAGAAATTCTGACCGGAAACACAGGTCGCCGGGAGCTCTTGAGCTCGGCAAACTTCCCCTTCATCGCGATTGCCGGATTGATCGCACTTCGCATTTCCACCGCTGTGGCGGATGCGAGCAACGAAAGTGGCAAGCGCTAACACATAGTGAGGATGGCGGTACAACGCAGGCCGCCGCAGAATCACAACAACGATTGAAAGCGTGCTGCATTCGTCGGAAGTCCGACAGAACGGCAACGCAGTAACCAACAGGGAGGAACAGAATGAACCGGACATCGCGGCTCCTGACAAGTTTGCTGAACGATGAATCGGGCCAGGATCTGATCGAGTACGCCCTAATTGCGGCTTTGATAGCGGTTGCTGCCATCACCGCGATGAAGGGACTCGGCAACAAAATTTCGAACGACTTCAACACCATCGGCAACAGCCTCTGATGGATTTCCTGAGGGCTCTCGTTCTTCGTCGCACAGGCGGTCAGGTAACGGAAGTTGAGTTCCGCCGGTAACGAAGACAGCCAGTGACCTCAATTGCTTCGATTGCTTCGATTTAGCACCAGAGTTTTAGACAAAAGTAGCAAAGGGTAACACTTAAATGGCATTGCGACGGAGGTCCCCTCCAGCGCAATGTAACAACAATCACCACCAACGCAGCGCGGTCAAACGATGTCACCAAGGATGGCCGTGCGGCTATTAACAAGGAGACGGTAATGAAACTGCTTTTCAAGAACCTGATGAACGATGAGTCTGGCCAGGACCTGATCGAGTATGCTCTGATCGCTGCCCTCATCGCCCTGGGCGCCATCGTCGCGATGGGCTCGCTGAGCAACAAAATCTCCAACGAATTCAACTCGGTCGGCAACAGCCTGTAACCTTCACTGACGTTCTGACGGTTTCTGTTTTTGCCGGTCTCTGGTTGGGTGGTACGGGTTTCGGCCTCTCTCTTTTGCGACGAGATGTGCCGGGTCCCGAGCAAACAAGCTGAGGTCGCGGCCAATGTTGTCTGGGCTCCGGTCGCGACCCTCCAACCTCCCCTCCGGCTTCATCCGAACCGTTGGTCCTCAGCGCAGGCGTCCAGGTTTCTGACCTTTTCCCGGTGTCCGGCACTTCGTACCTGGCTTGCCGGCCTGGCTCTTGTACCGAAGGACGACGCAGCATCGTGCGGATTTCCTGGCCGCTCCCGCAAGGGATAGTTCCAGGCCGGGATGCCGCGGCGTGATGTGCTGGCAGCCTCCTCGGAGCCGTTTCGTGCCCCCCGGAAGTTTCCCTCTCATCGCTCTGTCCTTCCCGCTCTACGCTTCGTTCTAGTTCTGACCGGCCAACCGCCGGAGCGCAATTGGGGATCTTCGCATGTCGAACCTTCATTCCGAGTGGCTGTACCCGGCTATCGCACTGCTTTGCGCGATCGTCGGCTCAGTTTTCGACGTACGCAGCCGCCGGATTCCGAACTTCATTACTCTGCCCGGCATTTTGCTCGGCTTGTTCCTGCACTTCGCGTTCGGCGGCTGGAAGCAGCTGGGTTTGGCTGCTCTCGCCGGTCTGATCTGCGGTGTCCTCTTCCTTATCTTTTGGCTGGCAGGCGGCATGGGTGCCGGTGACGTCAAGTTGATGACCGCCGTCGCCACGATCGCCGGGATGCCTCTGGTTCCCTTTCTTCTCATCCTCACCGCGCTCTCTGGCGGTGTGATGGCCCTCGGCCTCGCGCTCTGGCGCGGTAAGCTGAAGGACACCATCCGTAACGTTGGCGCCCTCGCCCTGCATCATCGCATCGAGGGTCTTGCCCCCCATCCACAACTTAATCTCGCGAATGCGAGGACACTGCGCCTTCCCTATGCCCTGGCTGTTGCTGCCGGCACCGCGACGACGCTGTTCCTCACGGCGTTCCAAAGGTGATCTGATATGGCTCGCCGCTTGATGCTTGCTCTCGTCGCTGCTTTGGTGATCTCCGGCCTCTTCACGTTCTGGCTCAGCCGCAGAGTTGCCCACGCTTCTCACGTGCCCGTTCAGCCGGCCAACCAGTACGTTGCCGCTGCGCGCTCCCTCGATCCCGGCGAAGTCATCCGCCGCGAAGATCTCTCCATGATCGAATGGCCCCGCAATCATCCTTTGACCGGCAGCTTCGTCAAAATCGACGACGTGGTGGGCCGCGCCGTGCTCTATCCGCTCGCCGCCGGGCAGCCCATTCTCGACCGCCAGCTGGCCGCCGCCGGCGCCGGCATCGGCCTCACAGGCAGAATTCCCAGCGGCATGCGCGCCATTGCCCTCCGTTCCGATGAGGTCGTCGGCGTGGCTGGCTTCCTCATGCCCGGTACCCATGTCGATGTGCTCGTTACCTATACCGACAACACCCATCCGGAGCCGGTGACCGCCACCGTCCTCCAGGACTCCGAGGTTCTCGCCGCCGGCCATCAGGTTCAGCCTGATCCCTCCGGCAAGCCCGTTTCCGTGGATGTCGTCACCCTCCTGCTCTCTCCCGAGGAGGCCGAAAAGGCCGTTCTCGCCAGCGAGAAAGGAACTATCCACTTCGTCCTGCGTAATGGCGGCGATCATGGCGCGGCGGGTGCTACCCCGGTCGCGCTCGCGCAACTGGCCGCCCTGCCTTCCACCGCCAAGGGTGCCCCACCGGTGCCCGAGGTCCACAAACCCCACGCCCCCAAACCCTGGGTCGTGGAAACCATGTTGGGCGATAAGCGCTCCGCGGTGAGTTTCAACTGAGGCATTGCATGATAACCACACAGCGCACAACTCGAAGGCTTTCACCCGCCCTGCTGGCGGCGGCGTTTGCGGTGGCCGCATCTTCCGCCGCATGCGCGCAGGAAAAGCCCGTCGCCGCCGGGACGCCCTCCACCTTCGTCGGCAGCATGGGCACCAGCGCCCAGGCCGTCGGCGAGCCTCTTCATCTGCTCGTCGGCCGCTCCATGTTCGTCAACACCGAGAATCGCATCAAGCGCGTCTACGTCAGCAACCCCGACGTGCTGGATTCGTTTACCTCCAGCCCTCACCAGATTGTCATCACCTCCAAAGCTCCCGGACTCTCCAGCCTCGTGCTCTGGGATGAAACCGGACAATCCCGCGCCTATCTCATCAATTCCGACATCGATGTCTCTGACCTGCACCATGCCCTGAAGGACGCCTTCCCCGACGAGAACATCCGCGTCGAAGGTCGCGGCGACCAGGTCGCTCTCGCCGGCCTCGTCTCCAGCCCCGAAACCGCCGACGCTGCGGCCAAACTGGCTGCCCTCTTCTCCAAGGATGTCGCCAATTCCCTGCAGGTGACCACGAAGCACACTCCTCAGGTCCGGCTCAAGGTGCGCATCATCGAGATCGACCGCTCCCGCGCCCAACAGCTGGGCTTCAACTTCTTCGGCCCCGGCGTGAATTCCTTTAGCTCGAGCACCGGACAGTTTGGCGCCGTCACCGTGGGCGCCAATACTCCCACTCCCGTTTCCTCTCCCACCGCCAGCACCTCTCTGCTCTCGCTCAGCAGTCTGCTCGGTCTGTTCTATTACAACCAGGATTTGCAGCTGGGCGCCGCCATTCAGGCCCTTCAAACGAACCAGATCGCGCAGATTCTCGCTGAGCCCACCATCACCGCGCTGAGCGGAGAAAAAGCCTCCTTCCTTTCTGGCGGCGAGTTCCCCTACCCGGTGGTGCAGGGCGGCACCGGCGGATTCACCTCCGTCACCATTCAGTTTCGCCCCTACGGCGTCAAGGTGGACTTCACTCCGACCGTTCTGGCCGATGGCACCATCGAGCTGAAAGTTGCGCCCGAGGTCAGCGCGCTGGATTACTCCAACGAAGTCACCATCTCCGGATACACCATTCCGGCCATCTCCACGCGCCGCGCCGAAACCATGGTCGAGCTCAAAAGCGGCCAGAGCTTCTCTATTTCCGGGCTGCTCGACAACCGCACTTCCGATCAGCTCTCCAAGATTCCCGGCATCGGCGACATCCCCATCCTCGGCAAGCTCTTCCAGTCGAAGAACACCACCAAGAGCGTCGCCGAGCTGGCGGTGATCGTGACCCCCACCCTGGTGGATCCGCTCACCGACAATCCCACGCCGACCCAGCCGACGACGGCCGTCCCGTTCATCGAAAATCAGAAGTTCGACAAGAGCATCGCGCCCAAAACGCCGCCGCCTCAGCCGCAGCCCCAGCCGGTGCCCCCGCAGGTCCCGATTCACTGAAAAGGATAAGGATGCAGATATGAGCCAGCAGGCCTCCAATTCGCAGACTCTCACGGTTGCGCTGCTGACCGTCGGTCTCGACCATGAACTGACGGACAAAGTCGTCCACGCCGCCTCCGAGCACCACTGGACGGTCAGCCACGACGACTTCGACGAGTACGTCTCCGCCGTCCGCCGTCCCGCCGTCTCCTCGGAGACCAAAGCCGCCGACCTCGTCATCGCCATCATCGACTTCGATCGCGACCCTGCGGGCGCCGCCGAAACCGTCACCTACCTGCAGCAGCTCTTCTTCGGGCGATTCTTTGCCGCCGCTCTTTCCGGCCGCAACGATCCCGATCTCCTGCTCTCCGCCATGCGCGCCGGCTGCAACGAGGTACTCAAAAACCCCCTCGATCCCCGCCAGCTCGCTGACACCTTTGACCGCCAGGAGAGGCAGTGGGCCACCAATACCGGGCGCGCCCGCAACACCGGGCACATCATTTCTTTCTTCGGCGCCAAGGGCGGCGTGGGCACCACCACCGTCGCCGTCACCCTGGCCTATTACCTCGTCCGCCAGAAGAACAAGCGCGTCCTGCTCATCGACAACCATCCCGAGTTCGGCCATGTCTGCCTCTACCTCGGGCTCGATGGCAGCCGTTACCACTTCGATGAGCTCATTCGCAACGTCAATCGCCTTGATTCCACCTTGCTGCGCGGCTTCATCGCCAAGCATGGCTCGGGACTCGAAGTCCTTTCTTCCCCTGAATCGCACGATCTGACCCGCACCGTCGATCCCGACGCCCTCGAACGCACCCTCGAGTTCCTGCGCGGCGAGTACGACTACATCATTCTCGACTGCCAAACCTCCCTCGAGGAAGTTTCCCTCGCCGTCATGGACCGCTCCGACCAGATCTACCTGGTCGCTACCCCGGACATCGGCGCCATTCGCGACCTTTCCCGTTACATCGACGGACTCAGCCGCAACGAGTCCACTTCCGCGCGCCTTCACGTCATCATTAACCGCTATTCCTCCCACGGCGCCATCGCCATCGAGCAAATCGAAAAGGCCATTCGCGTCCCGGTTGAAGTTCGCCTCTGCAACGCCTACACCGAATGCCAGCGCGCCATTAACGTCGGCGAGCCCATTGGACCCGACAAGAAATCGGAGATTTCCGGCCAGTTCACCCGCTGGACCTCCATGCTCACCGGTGAGGAAGCCGCTGCCAAAACTCAGCCGGCCCGCAAAGGCTTCTCTTTGTTCGGCCAGAAAAGGACTGAATAGCGATGAGCGATCTTACGCTCAACCTCACGCCGACGCGTCCGGAAGGCAACAATCTTCGCACCACAAGTCCCGGCTTGCGCACCGCCGCGCCCAATGCCCGCCCCCTGCGCGAAAAGGAACAGCAGGAACTCAAGTCCGCTGTCCACGCGGAGCTTATCAATCGTCTCGACCTCGAGAAACTCGGCGAGGCTCAGGAAACCCGCGCCGGCCAGCTCCAGCTTCTTGCCCTCATTCAGCAGATCATCGCCGAACAGGGCGTTCCGCTCAGTTCCATGGAGCGCGACCGCGTCGCCCAGGAAGTCCTCGACGAAGTCTTCGGCCTCGGCCCCCTCGAACAGCTCCTCAAAGACGACACCATCAACGACATCCTGGTCAACACCGCCACCCACGTCTACGTGGAGCGCCGCGGCGTTCTCAGCCGCACCAGTGTCACCTTCCGCGACAACCGTCATCTCCTGCAGGTCATCGACAAAATCGTCTCCGCCGTCGGTCGCCGCGTCGACGAGTCGACGCCCATGGTCGATGCCCGCCTCAAGGACGGTTCCCGCGTCAACGCCATCATTCCGCCGCTCGCCATCGACGGCCCTATCCTCTCCATCCGCCGCTTCGGCTCTTCGCCTCTGACCGCCGAGAAGCTGATCCAGAACAAGGCTCTCACCCAGCCCATGCTCGAGATGCTCCGCGCTGCGGTGCAGGCTCGTCTCAACATCGTCATCTCCGGCGGTACCGGCGCGGGCAAAACCACGCTGCTCAACGCGCTGTCCAGCTTCATCTCCGAGAAAGAACGCATCGTCACCATCGAAGACTCGGCTGAGTTGCAGCTTCGCCAGGATCACGTCGTCCGCCTCGAAACCCGCCCGCCCAACGTCGAAGGCAAGGGCGCCATCCGCCAGCGCGAGCTGGTCATCAACGCCCTCCGTATGCGCCCCGATCGCATCGTCCTCGGCGAGGTCCGCGGCGAGGAAGCCATGGACATGCTGCAGGCCATGAACACCGGCCACGACGGCTCCATCACCACCATTCACGCCAACACCCCGCGCGACGGCCTGGCCCGTCTGGAAACCATGTGCATGATGGGCGACATCCGTCTGCCTGAAAAAGCCATTCGCATGCAAATCGCGTCCGCCATTCACCTCATCATTCAGGTGGCGCGTATGAGCGACGGCTCCCGCCGCATTACCCACGTCACCGAACTCACCGGCGCATACAGCGATGTCATCAGCATGCAGGACATCTTCGTCTTCGAAAAGGAAGGCGTCGCGGAAAGCGGCAAGGTCAAAGGACGCTTCCGCTCCACGGGAATCGTCCCGAAATTCACTGAACGGCTCAAGGCTGCCGGCATTCCTATCCCCCCCGGCCTCCTCGATCACAACGTGGAAGTGTGAGGTCCCGCGCTCATGATCTTCATCGCCTCCAGCTTCTTCGCCGTCCTCATCATCACCTTCGGGGTGGTTACGCTCGCGACCGGGCCCAGCCAACTCGATAAGACGCTGCAGTCCCGGCTCGCCGCCATTTCCATTGACAAGTCCGGTATCCCCGGGGCCGCCGCCCTCCAGGCCGGTGAGCTCCTGCGCAAAACCGCCAGCAGCCGTTTCGACTGGATCGGCCAGTCCATCTCCAAATACATCTCCATGCAGTCGCTGCAGAAGTGGATCTCCCAGGCCGCGCTCAACACCACGGCCTCGGCCCTCTTTGTGCAGACCGCCGCCGCCGCCGCCATCGGCGCCCTTATCACTGTCTTCTTCGCCCCGTTCGCCGCCGCTGTTGCTTCGGCCGCCGCCTTTTGCGCCACGCTGCCCTGGGCCCGCATCGCCTTTGCCCGCTACCGCCGCCTGCGCGCCTTCGAAAAAGCCCTCCCCCACGCCATCGATATGATGGCCCGCTCTCTCCGTGCCGGCCATTCCACCGCAGGCGCCATCGAAATCATGGCCCAGGGCGCTCCCGAACCGGCCTGCTCCGAGTTCAGCGAGGTCTTTCGCCAGCAGAACTTCGGCCTCCCGCTCCGCGATGCCCTCATGCAGCTCATCGATCGCGTTCCCTCTGCCGATCTGCGCGTCCTCGTCACGGCCATCGTGGTGCAGCGCGAAACCGGCGGCAACCTGGTCGAAGTCCTCGATCGCACCACCAACGTGATTCGTGAGCGCCAGCGTATCCAGGGCGAGATTCGCGTGCAGACCGCTCAGGGCCGCCTCACCGGCTGGATCCTGACCCTGCTTCCCGTGGTCGTCATGCTGCTCATCAACGTGATGGATCCCGGCTATTCCAAGCCCCTGTTCCATGACCCGTTCGGCCACAAACTCCTGATGCTCTGCGGCTGCCTCATCGTGCTGGGAGCCTTCTTCATCAACCGCATCATCAACTCCATCGACGTATAACGGGAGACGAATATGGTGATCTTTTTCTACATTGCGCTCTCCCTCACCGTCTTCTGCGTGATTACGCTGCTGTGCGCGCCACTCTTCCTGCGCCCTTCGCAGCAGGCTCGCCGCATTCTCGACATCGTCACCAGCGACCGGCCTGACAAGCGCACCGTCCGCAGCAAGGAGAAAGCCAAAGACAGGCTCCTCTCCCTGGCTCGTTCCTTCCGCGCGCGCCTCGGACTCTCAGAAGATGAGAGACTCCGCCAGCGCTTCGTCACCGCCGGCCTCAAGGGCGGCAGCCAGCTCGACCTCTATTTCACCGCCCGCTTTGTCGGCCCCGTAGCCGGCATCCTCGGCGGCACCTTCATCCACACGAACACCGCCTTCTGGTGCCTCGCTCTTGCCGCCATCGGCTATCTGCTTCCCGATATCTGGCTCACCCGCGCCGTCAATAAGCGCAAGAAAAAGATTCAGAAAGGCATTCCCGACGCCATCGACCTGCTCGTTATCTGCGTCGAAGCCGGCCTCGGCCTCGATCAGGCCCTGCTCCGCATCGGCCAGGAAATCGCCGTCAGCTATCCCGAGCTCAACGAGGAATTCAACCAGATCAACCTGGAGCAGCGCGCCGGCAAACCCCGGCTCGATGCCTGGCAAAGCATGGCCGACCGCACCAAGCTCGAGGAGTTCACCTCCCTCGTCACCATGCTGCAGCAGACCGACCGCTTCGGCACACCCATCGTCCGCGCCCTTAGCCGTTATTCCGAGGAGCTTCGCACTGCGCGGCGTCAGCGCGCCGAAGAGGCTGCCGCCAAAACCAAAATCAAGATTCTGTTTCCCCTGGTTTTCTTCATCTTTCCCTGCCTCTTCATTGTGCTGTTGGCTCCGGCAATCCTCACTTTGAGCGCCAACCTGAAATGAACAGGGAAACGACAAGTTTGCTGGAATTCGCGTGCGCCCGCACCTCCTGGGCGAACCGGAAAGGAGATTCACGATGGAATCGTCCATGATTGTGCGCGTTGTCGCGCTCGCATTCGCAGTAGTTGTTGTCGGCGTCATCATTCTGCGCAGAAGGAAGTCGAGGTCTGCGTAGTCTCATCTCTTCTCGGGAGCTGACTCCCCTCACTACGGCGCATGCCGGGAAAGGAGTATGCCATGGCTGGATCCCTGATGATCCGTGCGGTCGCCGGTGCTCTTGCGGTTCTGGTGTTCGGCGTGATCGTGCTGCGCAGAAAGAAAATTGCCTGATTTTCTCAGGCTCCCACTGCGTCCTGAGCTCCGTTGCTCAGGACCTCTAACCCAGTACCGGCCACGTGGATCCTCCAGCCGCGGACTCTCATCCCGTTCGCCTCGGGAGATCCCTCGCATCGGAGGCGAGAAACTGCCTGCAAGCCGGCGGAGAGGGTGTGCCTGTGCAATATCTAACTGTCACCATACCGGAGAAGGCCGTAACCGTCGGCTCCCGCATCGGACTCGCTGACACCTGGCTTACGCGATTGTTCGGCCTTCTCGGAAAATCCTCCCTCGACGACGGTGCCGGCCTCCTTATTCGCCCCTCCTCCGGCGTCCACACCATGTGGATGCGCTTCGCTATCGACGTCATCTCTCTGGACAAGAACCTGCGCGTCCTCAACACCTGGGAGCGCCTCCGCCCCTGGCGCCTCACCCCCGTCAGCTTCAAGACCCACAGCGTCCTCGAGCTCGCCCCCGGCCAGATCAGCCACCTCAACATCGAGCCCGGCGACCAGCTCGTTCTCTCCAACTGAGCTCGCACTCGCGCATCCCGCTCCCCAGCCCGCCTGGAGCGCCCGCCCACCGTTGCAACGAATCTCCTCCTCGCGCATCCATTCCAGAGGAGGAAACACAGCTATGAGCGCCGCCGCGGCTTCGCCCGCAACCACCAGCACCACCTGGAATATCGACCCCGTCCATTCCGTCGCTGAGTTCCGCGTGAAGCACATGATGATCGCCAACGTCCGCGGCCGCTTCACCGGAGTTTCCGGCAAGCTCACCTACCATTCCACCGACGTTGCCAAATCCCGCGTCGAAGCTTCCATCGATGCCGCCACCATCGACACCCGCGACCCCCAGCGCGACACCCACCTCAAGGGCCCCGACTTCTTCGACGTAGAGAAATTCCCTTCCCTCACCTTCAGCTCTTCCCGTGTCACGCGCCGCGCCAACGGCGCCCTCCTCGTCACCGGCCCGCTCAGCATCCACGGCGTCACCCGCGAAGTCGAGTTCACCGTCGAAGGTCCGACCCCGCCCGTGAAGGATCCGTGGGGAAACACCCGCGTCGGCGTCACCGCCTCCACCACCATCGACCGCAGAGAATTTGGCCTGACCTTCAATGCCCCTCTCGAAGCCGGCGGCGTCCTGGTCGGCGAAGAGGTCCATATCACCCTGGAACTCGAGTTCGTTCAGGCCGCCTGATCCGGCCCTCCCAGTTCGCTCCCTCCTCGCGGGAATCATCTGGTCAATAATGATGCTCAGGGTTCAACGGAGCGCGGACGATTCCCGACAGCGAAACAATTCGCCTGCAGTTACAAATTCGCGGCGTCGTCCAGGGCGTCGGCTTCCGCCCCTACGTCTATAACCTGGCTCGCCGACACGCGCTCGCCGGCTTCGTCCTCAACTCCCCTCGCGGGGTCTTCATTGAAATCGAAGGGAACCCGGCGACCGTCGAAGCTTTCGTCACTGCCCTTCCCGCCGAAGCGCCGCCTCTCGTCCGCATCGCCCAAATCCTTCGCACCGAGATCCCCATCCTCGGCGATTCCGCCTTTGCCATCCACGAAAGCGATGCCGCCGGTTCCGCCTTCGCCCTCGTCCCGCCCGACATCTGCGTCTGCGAGGCCTGTCTCGCCGACACCCGCGATCCCGCCAATCGCCGTTACGACTACCCCTTCACCAACTGCACCAACTGCGGCCCGCGCTACAGCATCATCCTCGACGTTCCCTACGACCGCCCCATGACCACCATGGCGGAATTCGCCATGTGCGCCGACTGCCTCCGTGAATATAAGGATCCCGAAAACCGCCGCTTCCACGCGCAGCCCAACGCCTGCCCTGTCTGCGGCCCGCGCCTGATCCTTGTCGAGCCCGAGACAAGCGCGACCGCATCCTCATCCCCGCCGCAAACCTCCCGCGCTATCCTCTCCCGCGTCGCCGATCTCCTCCGCGCCGGCGGTATCGTCGCCTGGAAAGGTCTCGGCGGCTATCAGCTCGCCTGCGACGCGCGCCAGCCCGCCGCCGTTGAAGAACTCCGCCGCCGCAAGCGCCGCAGCGAAAAACCCTTCGCCATCATGGTCGCCGATGCCGACGTTGCCGCCTCCCTCTGCTTCGTTTCCGCGGAAGAGCGCGACGCCCTCCTCAGCCGCGAGCGCCCCATCGTCCTGCTCCGCCGCCGCCCGGGTGCCGATCTCGCCGACGCCGTCTCTCCCGGCAACCCCACTACCGGCGTCATGCTTCCCTGCACGCCCATGCACGATCTCCTCTTCCGTATCCTGCGCGAGCGCTTTAACGCCGACCCCGCGCTCATCATGACCAGCGGCAACATCAGCGAAGAGCCCATCGTCATCGACAACGCAGAAGCCGAACAGCATCTCGCCGGAATCGCCGACGCTTTCGCCCACCACAATCGCCGCATCCACACCCGCGTCGACGACTCCGTGGTCCGCGTCGTCTCCGGCCAGGGCATGCTCCTCCGCCGCGCCCGCGGCTACGCCCCCCAGCCTGTCTTTCTCGGCCGCGGCGAAGCCGAAGTTCTGGCCTGTGGTGCGCAGCAGAAAAACACCCTCTGCCTCACCCGCGCAGGATTCGCCATCCCCAGCCAGCATCTCGGCGACCTCGAGAACTTCGAAACCCTCCGCTTCTTCGAGGAAACCCTCAAGCGCATGTCGCGTCTCTTTCACGCCACGCCCACTGCCGTCGCGTACGATCTGCACCCCGGCTATCTCAGCACCCAATTCGCGCTCAAACTCCACAATCTCCGCCGCATCGGCGTCCAGCATCACCACGCCCACATCGCCAGCTGCATGGCCGAACATCAGCTCCAGGGCCGCGTCATCGGCGTCGCCTGGGACGGCACCGGCTTTGGCCCCGACTCCACCATCTGGGGCGGTGAATTCCTCACCGCGGATTACCTCGGCTTCGAGCGCTATGCGCGTCTCCGCCCCGTTCTCCTCGCCGGCGGCGACTCTGGTGTGCGCGAGCCCTGGCGCGTCGCCCGCAGCTATCTCCTCGACACCTTCGGCACCGTCCCCGATGCACCCCGCTGGTCCGGAATGGCCGCACCCGAGCGCCTCCGCGTCATCGACGCCATGCTCACCCGCCGCGTCAACACCATCCCCACCTCATCCGCCGGACGCCTTTTCGACGCCGTCGCCTCGCTCATCGGCCTCCGCCACACCGTCTCCT
The DNA here is from genome assembly GCA_003131625.1 of Acidobacterium sp. Taxonomy (GTDB): domain Bacteria; phylum Acidobacteriota; class Terriglobia; order Terriglobales; family Acidobacteriaceae; genus Palsa-343. The sequence goes on from PKVY01000066.1 coordinate 27,532, forward strand.
TCGAAGGCCAGGCCGCCATGATGCTCGAAGCCGCTGCCGATGCCCACCCCGATCCCGCACCGGACCCCTACGACTTCGCTCTCACGGGCGCCTCTCCTGCCGACATCGACTTCTGCCCTATGATCCACCAGATGGTCGCCGGCCTCGAAGCCGGCCAGACGCAGACCCACATCGCTGCCCGCTTCCACCACACGCTCGTCGCCGCCATTGTTGAAGTGTGCCGCCGCATGCGCACCGACCTCGACCTCAACCGCGTCTGCCTCAGCGGCGGGTGCTTTCAAAATGCGCTGCTGCTCGCAGGCTGCGTCGAATCCCTGCGCGGTGAAGGTTTCGAGGTCTTCTCCCACCGCGAAGTCCCCGCCAACGACGGTGGCATCTCCCTCGGCCAGGCCGCCATCGCCTGCGAACAACTTCGCCACTCGATCTAGCTCTGGGTGGGTGCCCCATCCTGGTGCGCGCCGAAGCCCCGGGGCCCCCAGCACGACCGTTGTTGGCGTGATGGGGTAATTTTCGCGCAGCAGGGTGGGGTTTTCGGCGTACCCCGCACCTCACCCCACGGCCCCTCGCCTCTCTTCCAAAAAATTCCGAATCGCAGGATCCCGCTCCAGTCCAATCGCCACATCATACGCATGCCGTGCATCCGCGCCGGCACCTGCCCGCGCCAGCAATTCTGCGCGCGCTGCCCAATACGGTTGATACTCCGCCAGCCGCGCATCCGTCGCTCGATCCGGCAACGTCGCAAGCCCGGCCTGCGCTCCCCGCACCTCGGCAACCGCGAGCGCGCGATTGATCGCCACCACCGGCGAGCCCGTAATCGCGAACAGCGCGTCGTAAATCTCCAGCACCGCCGCCCAGTTCGCGCTCCCGCTCCGGCATCGCGCCACGTGCGCCGACTGCACCGCCGCCTCCAGCTGATACCGCCCGATCGCGCCCAACTCGCTGGCCCGCACCAGCAGCGCTTCGGCCTCCCTGATCATTTGTGCGTCCCACAATGACCAATCTTGGCTCGCCAGCGGCACATACTCCCCGCGCTCGTTCCTTCTCGCACGCCGCCGCGCCTCCGCATGCAGCATCAGCGCCAGCAAGCCCAGCGCCTCCGGTTCCTGGGGCAGCATCGTGGCCACCAGCCGCGCCAGGAACAGCGCCTCGCCCGTCAGATCGCGCCGTACCGTGTCTGTGCCCGCGCCATCGCTCCATCCTTCCGCGAACGTCGCGTAAATCGCCTCCAGCACGGTTTCCAGTCGCCCCGCGAGTTCTTCGCGCTCCGGTACGCGCAGCGGAATCCCCGCCTCGCGAATCTTGTTCTTCGCCCGCACCAGCCGCTTCCCCATTGCCGCCGGCGACGTCAGAAACGCCGACGCAATCGTCGCCGCATCCAGTCCCACAATCGTCTGCAGGATCAGCGGCGCGCGAATCCCCGCATCGATGGCCGGGTGCGCGCATGCAAACATCAGCGCCAGTCGCCGGTCCGGAATCTCTCCGCCTTCCGGCGCCGCGCCGATCGCCGCAATCTGTTCCAGATCCCCATCCACCACGCCGCTGCGCTCGCGTTGTCGCCCCGCGTCGATCCACTTCCGCCGCGCCACCGTCATCAGCCACGCTTCTGGATTTTCAGGACACCCCTTCACCGGCCAGTCCGCCAGCGCCGCCGCGAACGCCTCCGACAGCGCATCTTCCGCGGCTGCTACATCCCGCGTGCGCGCCGCCAGAAACGCAACCAGCTTCCCGTAGCTGCGTCGCGCAACCTCATCCGCTGTGTCGCGCGCTCGCGCTTCGCCGCAATCCATGGTCATCGGGTCAATCTCAGCCCAGAATTACAGTCCGGATACAGGCAGTGCACACCTCACCCCTCGCGGCGTCAGCTGTCGATCAGCCTCTGCAACGCCGCGTCCCAGCCCTCACTATGATGACGTTCCGCAGCCCGCGATTTGGACATCGCGACTCGTGATCCGGCCCCAGCCGTAATTTTCACCGGCGACCCTACGGCACCAGCTCCTCCGTCACCACCGCGCCACCCATCGACGCAACCACCGCCGACGCCTTCACTACTTTCCGCGAGTCCTTGTCGACCCACAGCGTCTTCTTATCCGCGCCATCCGTCGGCGTAATCTCCAGCCGATACGCATCGAAGGTTCCCGCCGGCACCGTCACCTTCTCCACGCCCGCCACTTTCAGCTGCATCAGCTGAACCTTCTGCGACTGCAGATCGAAATTGCGGAACGTCGTGCTGTACCCCTCCGCCAGCGGCAGGCACGCAATCGCCTGATCCCCTCCCGCAGCGTCTCCGAACAGCGGCCCGCCCAGATCCACCGCAATCGGGCGCGTCTGTCCGTTCATGCTGAACTGACCAGCCGCCTTGTCGCCGGCGAAATCCACATCGATCGCCACCGGTCCCTGTTTGACGCTGCGCTTCCTCAGAATCAGGCTCGACTTGTCGATCGTCGCCGTATCCGTCACGCTTCCCTGCGGCGTATCCATCGTGTCGGTTGCCGTCCACGTGCCGCCGCCGTCCTCGATCGTAGTCGCCAGCTTCATCGACATCTGCTGGCCACCCATTTCGATCTTCACCTGATAATGCCAGGTCGCCGCCGTCAGATCCGCCGCTGTCTTCGGCACTCCCACCGCATTCGCCTGGATCGCCTGCGCCACCACCACCGTCTTCGGATCGACTGCGATCTCCTTGAGGCGAGCCACCGCTTCCGTCGTTCCGCCTTCCTGGTATCGCCCGCCCAGATGCTGCGCCAGGAATTTCTCCGACTCCATAAACAGGGCCGAATTGTTCACTGGCCGCTGAAACCCGTGGCCTTCATCGGGAGCCAGAATGTACTCCACCGGAAATCCCCGGTCGCGCAGCGCAACCACAATCTGCTCCGCTTCCCGACGGTTCACGCGCGGATCGTTCGCGCCCTGGGCCACCAGCAGCGGCGTCCTGATCTTGTCCGCGGAGTGGATCGGCGATGCTGCCTCCAGCAGTGCCTTGCCCTCCGGCGTGTTCGGATTCCCCATCCGCTCGTAGAACACTTTCCGGATCGGCTCCCAGTACGGTGGAATCGATTCGAGCAGCGTGATCAGATTCGACGGCCCCACAATGTCGACCGCCGCCGCGTACAAATCCGGAGTGAACGTGACGCCAGCCAGCGTCGCGTAGCCGCCATACGACCCGCCCAGAATCCCCACTCGCTTCGGATCCGCGATGCTCTGCGCGACCATGTACTTCACGCCCCAGGTCACGTCGTCCTGCATTTTGCGGCCCCACTCCAGATTCCCCGCGTCCAGAAATTTCCGCCCGTAGCCCGTCGAGCCGCGGAAATTCGGCATCAGCACCGCGTACCCGCGATTCGCGAAAAACTGCGCCAGCGAGTTATAGCCCCACACATCGCGCCCCCACGGCCCGCCGTGCGGAATCACCAGCGCCGGCAGATTCTTCGCATCCACCCCCTTCGGCAGCGTCAGATACGCCGGAATCTCCAGCCCATCCGACGACGTGTACGTCACTGACTGCATCTCTGCCAGATCCTGGCGCGGCAACTTCTCCCGCACCTTATATTGCGGCGTCAGCTTGTGCGTCTTGCGATCGAACAGCAACGTCTGACCCGGCTCCGTATCGCTCGATGCCGTCACCAGCCACACCTGCTCATCGCGCGTCCGCGAGTCCATGCCGATTTCCATCCCCGGCAGCCGCTTCTCCAGCCACTTGTAATCCGCCGCGAAGTGTTTGTCGCGGAATAGCCGCTTCTCGCGGTCATAGTAGTACGACGTCCCGACCAGCTCGTCCGTCGCTTCGGAGAACATCGCTCCGCCGAAGTCGACCTTGTTCTCCGGATCCGACTCCACCATCTGCGTTTCGCCTGATGCCGGATCCACCAGCGCCAGCGAGATCAGATTCGTGCCCTTGTTCGTCTCGATATAAGCGCGCGACCCATCCGGCAAAAAGTGTAGCGGGGCGCACGTCTCAAACACCGAGCAGGAGTAGATCTTCGTGAAGCTGTCCGCATCCACACGCAGAATTTCGGTGTCTCCGTTATCCGCGCTCCGCGTCGCCAGCCGCAGATTCCCCTTCACGTCGAAAACCCAGCCCGTGATCCGCTCCGTGTTCTTGCGCATCAGCGTCTTCTCGCCCGTCGAAATCTTCAGCCGGTAGAGATCGTGCCACGCCTTGTCCCGGTCGTTCAGGCCGATGTAGACAATGTCCGGATCCGTCTTCGGCACCTCGACCAGCTCCACGCGCACACCCTTCAGCCCCGTCAGGTCGCGCGACGCCGGAGCATCCGCTCCCGCCGCTGGCTGCGCTGCCGGATCGACAGCATAGACATTGAAGTTCTCGTCTCCGTCGTGATCCTTCGCGTAAATGATGAACATGCTGTCCCGCGTCCACAGATAGCCCGGGATCGGGCGCTTGGTCTCCGTCGTCAGCAGCCGCGCCGCGCTGAACGGCTCGTCCACCGCCTTCACATAGATGTTGCGGGTGTCCTTCCACGGCTTCAGGAATGCGATGTAGTGACCGTCTGGCGATATCTGCGCCGCCGCGATCTCCGGATTCCCGAAAATCAGCTCGCGATCGATAATCGGGGGCAGCCCCGCGCTGCTGGTGCCCTGCGCTGCGACGAATAATGCGGGAATCATGAGGCAAAGAACTCCATAGACGAATCTCTTCATAATCGGCGGCTCCGTTTCTCCCGACCTCTCCAATGCACCTGAACCTGGACCAGGAAGACAGCGGCATTGTCTTCCTGCCGCGTCGAATGATCAAGCGCGAGCCCCAGACCCGCAATCAGCCCAGGGCTCGGCCCGACATCAGCTCCCTTCAAGTTGTCAGTATTTGGCTGCCCCCAGGGATTCGAACGCCGATATGCTGATCCAGAGTTATGACAGGCAAGATGGGAGGATTCGCAACTTAACCCTCTCTCCACCAATAACTTAGAGAATCAGCAGCCCGCACAGAAGGGCCGCTAAACTTGTTGCAACTCGTTGCTTTGCTTTCAGGGACTTGCAGGAGCGTGCGCCATATTCCATGTCATACTCGCTTCATACTTTTTTCTGCGATTCCCCTCTAACTGTCACGGCAGAGGTCGCGGGTTCGAACCCTCGTCCGAGCCTGCGACCCGGCGGCCTGTGGCTAGCTAGCCAGGATGTCGGCTGCTCCCCATAGCTCAGCCTTTCGGACCCCAAGTGGTTTTTGGGTGTCCGATTTGGTGTCCGTTCGACTTCGAATTTCGTACGAACGAGTGCGAGTCAGTGCGAGGAGATACGCGTCCTGAATATTAATGGAATGAAGTAGATATGCGATTCAGTGCGCCGCAGTGCAAGAGTGCGCAGAAGGGAAAAATCACATTTCGAGCCAGGCGCATTCAACCGGGCTCTCCCACCTCTCCGACGCCCGCGGTGTGGGATGCTCCAGATGCGACTATCGCATCGCGGGATTGGATCGTCACCTGGGATGGTCGAAGGCGGAGGGCGAAGGACGGCACGCAAAATGAAATGGCCGGACCTTATCGGTCCGGCCATGGAGGGTTGAAGTGAAGGGAGCCCGGCTCTGACTACTGGAGAGTCAGCGTGACGGTGGTCGAGTGGCTGACGGTTCCACTGGTCGCCTTGATCGCAACCGTGTACGTCGTTCCCTGATTCCCGCCCTTACCGAAGCCCGAGCCGTTACTGCTGCCGCAACCGGAGAGCGCCGTGATGGCCACGATGCCGCCGAGAGCGAGCAGGAGCAGACAGACCATCTGACCGAAGCGACGTCCCTGGCGGCGCATTCTCCGGGTGCCCGCGAGAGGCAGGAGAAGGAATGCGAGCGCCACCGGGATGAGCTTGCGCCCGGTCGAGAGAGGCTGGACGGCCGCCGAGGAGCTGGCGGTCGCGATGGCCACTGAGACGGTCTGTGGACCGGCACCCGCAGCAACGGTGGACGGAGTAACGGTAGCGGCCGCGCCCGGCGGCAGACCCGTTACCAGGAAGGTGACCTGACCAGGATACGGCTGCCCGGCGATGGCCGGCGCCACTGCAACCTGATAGGTGAAGGTGGTGCCGGCGAGCCCGGTTTGGGTGGCCGGCGACGCTGAGATGGTGAAGTCAAGCCCGCCGACCGTGACGATGATCGGGGAGGCAGTGCTGCTGCCGGTGAAGTTCGTGTCGCCACTGTAGACCGCCGTCAGCGAGTTCGAGGAATTCGGCGCCAGGGTTGTGGTGGAGTAAGTGGCGATGCCTCCGGCCAGGGTTGCCGTATTGAGCAGCGTTGTGCCGTCGTAGAAGCTAACGGTGCCTGAGGGAGTACCGGTGGTGGCCGAGGCAACGGTCGCAGTGAGTGTGACCGTGGCTCCCGGGCTGACTGAAGTGCTGTTCACCGCAAGCGTGGTGGTGCTGGCCGCCTGGGCGATGGTGAGGATTCCGTCATTGACGACGACGGTGTAATCGCTCAGATTCGCTCCGGCGGCGCTGGGGACGATTGGATAGGTCCCAACGTTGGAGGTGGTCGTCGCGGTGGTCGTGAAGCTTTCCGTGAAGGTGTCGCCGTTCTGCTGGCCGGTGATGGTTCCGGTGAAGGTTGGATTCGCGGTGCCATAGACGCGGCTGGCATTATTGGCCGAAACGGTGAGGGTTTGGGTGGTTACGGTCAGGGGCGAGGTGGCTGTCGCGGTCTTGTAATCGGTGGCGTCGGTCGGTGTGAAGGCGGCGGTGAGCGTGTAGGTGCCGCCAGTCAGTACCGTGGCGCCGGTGACAGAGACAGCCGAGCCGCCGGTGGGCGTCGCCGTGTAGGCGAAGGCACCCGCGACGGAGGTGCTGTTAAAGGCGGCAGTGGCGTTGAGCAGCGCCGACAGATTGGTGCCGTAGGCGATGGTGGTGGCCGGCGTCCAGGTAATGGTGGGCTGCGCCTGGTTGACGGTCAGCGGCACCGACTTGGGCGGCGGCGTTGAGTACTGGACGGTGTTGTTCGGCGTGAAGCTGGCGGTCAGCGTGTAACTGCCGGCAGCCAGGACTGTGGTCGCGGTGACCGTCGAAGCGGATCCACCGGTAGGCATCGCCGTGTAGACAAAGGTTCCAGGCACAGTGGTGCCGTTATAGACCGCAGTGGCATCGAGGGTGGTGGTGAGGTTGGTTCCGTAGGTGATTGCCGGCGGATTCGCCCACGTGATCGAAGTTCCCGCCGAGTTCACGGTGAGGCTGAAGGTGGCGGTGGCCGTCGTGCTGTTGGCGTCGGTGACCGTCACTGTGTAGGTGGTCGCGTTGGTGGTCACCGTCGGCGTACCGGTGATCTGGCCGGTGGCCGGGGCCATGGCGAGACCCGTGGGCAGGGCCGGCGAGACGGCGTAGCTGAGCGGCGCCGTGCCGCCCGCGCCGGTAACCGGCGTGAACGGTGTGGCGGCCGCATCAGCCAGCAACGTGGTTGTGGGTACGGCCGTGGTTGCCGTCAGGTTACCGTTCACCGTGAGGCTGAAGGTCGCAGTAGCGGTTGCGCTGGCAGCGTCGGTGACCGTGACGGTGTAGGTGGTCGCCGCGCTGACGACCGTCGGCGTGCCGGTGATCTGGCCCGTCGCCGGAGCCATCGTCAGACCCGTTGGCAATGCCGGTGATACGCCGTAGCTGAGCGGCGCAGTGCCGCCCGCGCCGGTGACCGGCGTGAAAGCGGTAGCCGCGTGACCTTCGGTGAGGATGGTGGTGGGAATCACAGTGGTGGCTGAGACCGATCCACTCACCGTGAGGCTGAAGGTTGCTGTGGCGGTTGCGCCGTCCGCGTCGGTGACAGTGACCGTGTAGGTTGTCGTCGCGCTCGCGGCCGCCGGTGTGCCGGTGATCTGGCCCGTTGCCGGGTTCATGGTCAGCGTTGCAGGCAACGCGGGCAGGACGCTATAAGCCAACGGCGCCCTTCCACCCGCTCCCGTGACTGGAGTGAAGGCGGCCGCCGCATGGCCAGCGGTCAGGGTAGTCGTGGGAATGGCAGTCGTCGCCGTCACGGCGGAATCGACCGTCAGAGTGAAGGTGGCGGTTGCGGTAACGTTGTTAGCGTCCTTCACGGTGACCGTGTAAGTGGTCGTCGCACTGGCCGCGGCCGGCGTGCCGGTGATGGCGCCCGTCGCTGAGGCCATGGTCAGAGTTGCAGGCAGTGCCGGCAAGACGCTGTAGGTCAGCGGCGCCGTTCCGCCCGCACCGGTAACCGGCGTGAACGGCGTCGCCGCATGGCCTGCCGTCAGCGTGGTGGTCGGTATGGCAGTGGTCGCCGAAAGCGAACCGCTGACCGTCAGGCTGAACGTCGCCGTGCCGGTCGCGCCGTTCGTATCGGTGACGGTCACGGTGTAGACGGTGGTGGCACTGGATGCGGCCGGCGTGCCGGTGATCTGGCCCGTTGTCGCGCTCATGGTTAGAGTCGCAGGCAGGGCCGGCAAGACGCTGTAGGTCAGCGCTCCCGTCCCACCCGCACCAGTGACCGGTGTAAAGGCTGTTGCCGCTACCCCTGCCGTCAGCGTGGTGGTCGGTATGACGGTCGTCGCCGAAACCGCGCCGTTTACGGTCAGGCTGAAGGTGGCTGTGCCGGTGGCTCCGTTCGTATCGGTCGCGGTGACGGTGTAAGTGGTGGTCGCACTAGCTGCGGCGGGCGTGCCGGTAATCTGGCCGGTCGCCGGAGCCATGGTCAGGGTTGCCGGCAGCGCCGGCAAGACGGTGAAGGTGAGCGCACCGGTGCCGCCCGTGGCCGTGACCGGCGTGAACGGAGTCGCCGCATGGCCCGCGGTCAGCGTGGTCGTGGGTACAGCGGTGGTTGCCGAGACCGCGCTGCTAACGGTCAGGCTGAAGGTGGCTGTGGCGGTTACGTTGTTGGCGTCTTTCACCGTCACCGTGTAGACGGTGGCGGCGCTGGCCGCGGCCGGCGTGCCGGTGATGGCGCCCGTCGCAGAGGCCATGGTCAGAGTTGCAGGCAGTGCCGGCAAAACGCTGTAAGTCAGCGGCGCCGTTCCGCCCGCACCGGTAACCGGTGTGAATGCCGTTGCCGCGTGGCCCGCGGTCAGCGTGGTTGTGGGTATGGCGGTCGTCGCCGAAAGCGGCCCGTTCACCGTCAGGCTGAAGGTAGCGGTGCCGGTGGCGCCGTTTGTATCCGTAGCGGTGACGGTGTACGTGGTGGTCGCGCTGGCCGCAGCTGGTGTGCCAGTGATGGCGCCCGTCGCCGGGGCCATGGTCAGGCTTGCAGGCAGGGCCGGCAAGACAGTGTAAGTGAGCGCTCCCGTGCCGCCCGTGGCGGTGACCGGCGTAAAGGCTGTTGCCGCTACACCTGCCGTCAGCGTAGTCGTCGGAACGGCAGTGGTTGCTACCACCGCGCCGCTCACGGTCAGGCTAAAGGTGGCCGTGGCGGTCGCGCCGTTGTGGTCCGTGACGGTCACCGTATAGACGGTGGCGGCACTAGCCGCAGCGGGCGTGCCGGTAATCTGGCCGGTCGCTGCGTTCATGGTCAGAGTTGTCGGCAGCGCCGGCAAGACACTGTAGGCCAGAGGCGTTGTTCCGCCGGAGCCGGTCACCGGTGTGAATGCCGTTGCCGCGTGGCCCGCGGTCAGCGTGGTCGTGGGGATGGCAGTCGTTGCCGAAACTACGCCATTCACGGTCAGGCTGAAGGTTGCTGTGCCGGTTGCGCCGTTTGAATCGGTCGCGGTAACGGTGTAGACGGTGGTCGCACTGGCCGCAGCTGGCGTGCCGGTGATCTGGCCCGTCGCCGGGGCCATGGTCAGAGTTGCAGGCAATGCCGGCAAGACGGTATAGGTGAGCGCTCCCGTGCCGCCCGTGGCTGTGACCGGCGTAAAGGCCGTGGCCGCATGGCCCGCAGTGAGCGTGGTCGTGGGGATGGCAGTCGTTGCCGAAACTACGCCATTCACGGTCAGGCTGAAGGTTGCGGTGCCGGTTGCGCCGTTCGTATCCGTCGCGGTGACGGTGTACGTGGTGGTCGCACTGGCCGCAGCTGGCGTGCCGGTGATGGCGCCCGTCGTCGGGGCCATGGTCAGTGTTGAAGGCAGCGCCGGCAGGACGGTGTAGGTGAGCGCACCGGTGCCGCCTGTGGCTGTGACCGGCGTGAAGGCCGTGGCCGCATGGCCCGCCGTCAGCGTGGTCGTCGGTACCGCCGTGGTTGCCACCACCGCGCCGTTCACCGTCAGGCTAAACGTCGCCGTGGCGGTCGCGTTGTTGTGGTCCGTTACGGTCACTGTGTAGACGGTCGTCGCGCTGGCTGCGGCCGCAGTCCCGGTGATCTGGCCCGTCGCCGCGTTCATGGTCAGGGTTGCAGGCAGCGCCGGCAAGACGCTGTAGGCCAGCGGCGCTGTCCCGCCGGAGCCTGTCACCGGAGTGAAGGGTGTCGCCGCATGACCCGCCGTCAACGTGGTGGTCGGTACGGCGGTGGTTGCCGAAACGGCACCGTTGACGGTCAGACTAAAGGTTGCGGTGCTTGTCGCGCCGTTCGTATCGGTTGCGGTGACGGTGTAGACGGTCGTGGCGCTCGCCGCGGCTGGGGTGCCGGTGATCTGGCCCGTCGCCGGGGCCATGGTCAGGGTTGCGGGCAGTGCCGGCAAGACGCTGTAGGTGAGCGATCCCGTGCCGCCTGTGGCTGTGACCGGTGTAAAGGCTGTTGCCGCTACACCTGCCGTGAGCGTAGTGGTCGGAATGGCCGTGGTCGCTACGACCGCGCCGTTCACCGTCAGGCTAAAGGTTGCTGTGCCGGTGGCGCCAACCGTATCGGTCGCGGTGACGGTGTAGACGGTCGTTGCGCTGGCCGCGGCCGGCGTGCCGGTGATCTGGCCCGTTGCCGAGGCCATGGTCAGGGTCGCAGGCAGAGCGGGTAAGACGGTGTAGGCGAGGGCACCGGTTCCACCCGTGGCTGTGACTGGAGTGAAGGCTGTCGCCGCGTGGCCGGCGGTCAGCGTGGTCGTGGGTACGGCGGTGGTTGCTGAAACCGCGGGATTGATGGTGAGGCTGAAGGTGTTCGTCGCCGTGGCGCTGTTGGCGTCGGTCACGGTTACTGTGAAACTCGAGGACGCATGGGTCGCGTTCGGTGTGCCGGTAATCTGGCCGGTCGAGGTGTTGTAGGCCAGAGTCCCGGGCAAACTTGGCGAGACGCCGTAGGTGTAAGGCGTGGTGCCGCCCGAACCCGTCACGGGTATGACTGGTGTTACAGCGTGATTCAGAGTAAAGGCGACAGTGGCAACCGACTGGGTCGCCGCCAGAGTGGCGTTCACGGTCAGGTCAAAGGTCGCGGTGTCGGTTGCGCCATTTGCGTCAGTGACCGTTACCGTGTAGGTCGTGAGTGCACTCGCCACGCTGGGCGTGCCGGTAATCTGGCCGGTCGTTCCGGACATGGTCAGACCCGTAGGCAGAGTCGGCGAGACACCGTAGCCGAGGGTTCCCGTGCCACCGCTGCCGGTGACTGGGGTGAACGGCGTGGCCAGGTGGCCCTGGGTCAGGACGGTGGATGCGACCGCAGTGGTTGCGGTCACGGCGGAGTTGACGGTGAGGCTGAAGGTAGCCGACGCGTGATTGGCTTCGCTATCAGTGACCGTGACGGTGTAGGTGGTCAGCGCATGGGCCGCAGCGGCCGTGCCGGTGATCTGGCCCGTCGTCGTGCTCATGGTGAGGGTTGCAGGCAACGCCGGCGAGACGCCATAGGTGAGGGCGCCAGCGCCACCCGAGCCGGTGACCGGTGTGAACGGAGTCGCGGCATGACCGGCTGTCAGCGTGGTTGAGGCGACGGCCGTGATCGCCGTCACGGCGGTGTCAATGGTGATGGTCTGGGTGTTGTCGTGACTGGACTCGAACCCTCCTACGCCACCCGGATCGGTGTAAGAGGCGATGACGTGGTACGTGCCTACCGCAGTGTTGGCCGGGATGCTGTAATTCTGGCTACCGGTCGCACCGCTGCCGTTGAGGGTGAACGGGCCGATCGCGGTGCCGATGACGGTGCCCCCGCACGGGAAGGTTTGCGTGGTGCAGACGGTGAAGGTGACGTCGCCATCGGTCACGACTGAATTGTTGCTGGTGCGCTTAACAGTTGCACTGAGGGCAACGGTGGTGGCGCTGGCGCTGACCACGAAGGCGTTCGGGGAAGGAGTTCCCGCTGTGGTGGTGGTGGGGATGTTGGGCGCGGTGCCGATGTTGAGGGTTTCGGAACCGGCGGTCAGAGTGTCGGCGCCGACCACCAGCATGCTGACGTTCAGCGTGTCGGTGCCCGCCGCGCTGACGGTAAGGGCACTAAAGGTTGCGCCGATGCCACCGACGGTGGTCGCGGAGGTTCCGGTGGCGGTTCCGGTGCCGGTGAAGATCAGGGGTACCGTGACGCCGCCGACGTTCTGGCCACTCTCGGTGACGGTGACGATGACCGGGGGCACGGTCCCGGCAACGGTCGCGGCGCCGGCATAAGGCCCGTCTGGGGTAGCGAATGCCACCGCGGTGTAATCGGTCTGGACCGAGCCGGAGTCAGAGCAGTTGGCAACGCCGTAACCGGCGGGGCTTGCGTTGGAGAAGCCGCGCTGGTCGGTGGTGAAGCCGGAAGGAATATCGGCATGCAAGCCACCGCAGATGGCGGTGCTGCCGGGTTGCGGCAGGATGGTCGATGTTGAGCCGCCATAGTTGCCCAGAGCGGAGAGAGTGGCGGTTGAGGTCAGGTAGGCGTTGCCAAAACCGCTTGCAGGGCAATCGGGAGACGAGCCCGGATCGCACTCGGAAGTTTCCCCGAAGATGGAGTTGGTGACGCTGAGAGTAGCACCGCTGCTGTGGATGCCGCCGTTGGTGTTTCCGGCAAGGGTGCTGTTTTGCACCGTGAGGATGCCCTGGTTGTAGACCGCGCCAGAGATGACGGTGGTATTCGTGATGTTTCCTGAGAAGGTGTCGTATTGCAGTACGACGGGATTAGGCGTGTCGAGATAGATCGCGCCGCCGTCGTCCGCCTTGTTAGCGGAGAAGGTGCTGTCAGTGACGGTGAGCGGACCGCTGCTGGTGATAGCCCCGCCGCTGCCGCCTTGTCCAGGGGTGCTGGACGCGGTGTTGCCGGAGAAGGTGGAATTCGCAATCGTAAGCGTGCCGGTATTGAGGATCGCGCCGCCTTCGCTCGGGTTGGCCTGGCCGCCGCCGGTTGCGCTGCCGGCGGTGTTGTTGAGGAAGGAGCTGTTGCTCACGCTCAGAGTGCTGGCGTTAAAGATGGCGCCGCCGTAGCCCTGGGCGAAGCCGCCGGAAGCGACGGTCGCGGTAGAAGCATTCTGAATGGTCAGATTGGCAATACTGAGCGATGAGCCGCCGTCGACCCAGAACCCCTGGTAGGTGCTCTTGCCGTCGATGGTGAATCCACTCGAAGGCCCGGTGATGTCAATCGCGCCTTCGATCTTGGGCAGGATACCGGTGAGCGTGAGGGTAGCGCCGTTCAGGGTGGAATCAAAGGTGATGTCGCCGTTGCCCTGTGTATTCGCAGCGTTGATTGCCTGGCGGAGCGTGCAGGTGGCGCCGCAGGTTGCGCCGTCGGTATCGGCGCTCGACGTCACTTTGAGGAAATTGGTCTGGACCGCGCCCGCGTCGGTGGCCCCTGTTCCGCAGGTCGCATCCAGGGGAAGTCCGCGCTGATCGACGGTGAGGGCAGTGCCGCCGACATTCAGTGCGCCAGCGGTGGTCCCGCCGCAAATGGCCGCGCTGCCTGATTGAGGCACCATGGTCTCGGTAAAGCCGCCGTTGAAGCCGAGCGCTCCGAGGTCGATCACGGAGGGCGCCGTGATGTTGCCGTTGCCATCACCCGTCGAGGGGCAGCCGGGCCCGTTCGCCCCGGTGCCGCTGTAGCACTCTGCGGCATTCGTCGAATCACCCGGAGAGCCCACGATGCTGTCGGTGACGGTCATGGTACCGGCGTTGTTCAGGGCGCCGCCCAGTCCCGCAGCGGCAGTGTTGTTCCAGAAGGTGCTGTCGTGAATGGTCAGGGTACTGCCGTTGTCGTTGAAGATGCCGCCGCTGCCGGCACTGGCGCCGTTGGTTCCAGCTTGGTTGTTGGCAAAAGTGCTGTCGCTGATGGTCAGCGTCACCGGCGTGTAGGTGTAAATCGCGCTGCCTATCCAGGCGGAGTTTCCCGAGAAGGTGCTCTGGTAGATCGTGGCCGGTGAGCCGATGGCGTAGAGAGCGCCGGCGAGACCGCCGCCGGAAGCGGGGGCGGAGTTATTGGAGAAGGTGGTGCCAGTTACAGTGAGCGGGCCGGCCGCGAGGACTCCGCCAGCGCCGTTCGCCGCGGAGTTACCGGTAATGACCATGTTGGTCAGGGTCAGATTGACGCCGGTGTAAGCGTAAATACCGGCGCCGTAGCCCGGGTCGCAGGTGCAGCCGCCCGTCGCGTTGACGAAGCCGTCGGCGACGGTGAAATTTTGAAACGTCGCGGATCCGTTTTCAATCAGGAACACCTGATACAGGTTGTTGCCGGAAACGGTAAGGCCGCTGCCGGGCGCAGCAGTGAAGGTGACGGAGTTCGTCGTGGCTGTCGGGTAAGTGACAGAGGCCGTGCTGGTCAGGGTGATGGTCCCAGAGACGCCTGTCATGTCGACGATGGCTGAGTTCGTGGTGTCGGCATTGACAGCCGCGATCGCGTCACGCAGAGAGCAACTCCCGCTGCCGCCCGGATTGTTCGCCGGGCAATTGGCCGCAGTGCCTGCGCCGCCAGGGTCGGTCGTCACACTGACCGTAAAGGTGTCCGTCGCCGCGGCGGCGTTGGTCGCAGGCGCCAGGAATAGGGGCGCGAGCCAAACGAGATTGGCAAAGAGGAAGGACAGAACGCGGAAGGACGACGAACGACGGGAAGCAACCACTGGCGACATACACAAACCTCACAAGAAATCGAATCGTGCTCTGCGACGAGGCACACACGGGCCTCGCATGGCGCAGTACAGCAATGCAGGTCAGGATTAGAAATCGTCAGGACAGGTATCTAAACCGCGCACCAACCTGTCCGGCACCAAAGACAACTAAGAGGATCAAAAAATTTCCCAAGGGTGAGCCGAGGGAGCAGACAGCAAAGTTCGCCTGCAAACACACCACCAGGAAGCTAAGTCTTGAATCGTGCAGTTCAAGTTAGCGTTGAAAGGAACCAGGGTCAATGACTCTTTGGGGTACTCTTTCGTGGTACCAGCTGAGGAAAAAGGGACTGGGTTGAAGAAGGCTTTGGCAATCCGGGTGCAGGAGTTGCAGCATCGACTTCCGATGAAACCGGATCCAGCGACGCTTCTCCGTGGAGAGAAGTGCGTCGGTGGCGGTTGACCTTTGGTACCGAGGCGCAGCGCGGAGGCACGCTTCGAAATTGGCCGAGGGGTGCTGCCCCATTTCCCGGGCGCATTTATCGGGCTGTGACCTTTGCGCCACAATAGCGGTGCACAAGGTACTAAAGTAATACACACAAAGATTACCTTCGCTGGTAAGATTTGTCTACTTTCAACGCAGTTCCTACACGGATTTATGCCGCCGCATCAACAGACTATGGCCTGAACCGGAACAGAACCCTCATAGAATGGGCCATTTTCTGTGGAAAACCCGAAAGTAACCGGTTGTTGAAAAACTTGGTGACTGACGTGCCTTCAACGAGGCAGACTTTATTCGCTCAGTTTGTCCTTCGAACCGGCACCAGAACGCAGGGACCCAGTCGAAAGTGGGCCCTATCCGGCTACTGAGGAGCACCGATTTTAGGCGCCTCAGGCTGGATTGTGGTCCGAAGAAGCTGAACGCTTTTTGTTTTGCAAGAGGTGAGGTAGATGCACTCGATATTCTTCGTACCCCCCGCGGGGTGTGCCCGCGGCGTCGTCCACGCGTCCTCCGGCAACCAGGCAAACCAGCACACTTCGAGCCGTCGAGTGCGGAGACAGATGTGGTGCGCCGGTGCGCTCGCATTGGCGGCGTGCTGCGTTTCCGTCCTGCTGTCGGGATGCGGAAGCATCATGTCCAACGCGGCGAGCGGTAGCCTGGTAGCTTCGGCGAATTCACTTTCCTTTGGAAGCGTGTCGTTAGGGCAGACGTCCGGCGCCTCGGTATCGCTCAGGAATGAGAGCACGGCAGCGGTACAGATTTCCCAAGTCAGCTTGACCGGGCCGTTTTCCGTGATGGGGCAAAGCGGCATGCCGGTCACGATCGCCTCCGGCGGCACGTACGCGGTGAGTTTGCAGTTCACGCCAACGTCGGTTGGGGCGGCGACAGGCAGCCTGACGCTGACCACCAACTCGACCTCGGGCAACCCAGTGGTGAGCCTGAGCGGCACGGGCACGGCGGATGCGCAGGCAAGTGCACCGGGAGCGATGATCAGCCCCGCGCCGGGAAGCGTGTTGCCTGGTTCCTCGGTGACGTTCACATGGTCAGCGGGAAGCGGCGTGGCGGAATACCAGCTGTGGGTGGGATCGACGGGCGCGGGCTCGCAGAATCTGGGTGCTTATACAGAGGGCGTGGCTACGGGGAATACGGTTTCGGCGACGGCAACCGGACTGCCGACCAGCGGAGCGACCCTGTATGTGCGGCTGCTCTCGGAGATCGGGGGAAACTGGCAGTCCACGGACTACACGTATACGGAAGCCAGCACGGTAGACACGCCGGTGACAACGGTGAGCGCAGTCTCGTGCACGAGTGCGACGATCACAGGCGCGGGGACGGACACCTGCACGGTGACGCTCGACGCGCCGGCCAGCAGCGGTGGCGCGTCAGTGAGCCTGGCGAGCAGCGACTCCGCTTTGACGGTACCCTCGTCGGTACTGGTTGGGGCAAACCGGAGCAGCGCAACCTTCACGGCGATCGCGGCCGCGGTGAGCGCAACACAGACGGCGACGATTACGGCCAGCGTGGGAACCAGCTCGGCGACGTTTGCTCTGCAACTGAGCCCGCAGGCGGCGAGCAGCGGGACTGCGGCTCTGAGCCTGAGCGCCAGCAGCCTGTCCTTCGGCGATGTCACGGTCAACACCCAGGCGACGCCCCAGTCCGTGACGCTGCTGTCGTCGGGAACGGCGGCTTTAACCATCAATTCGGTGACGGTGGCCGGGGCAGGATTCGCGATAGCGGGACCGGGCTTCCCGGTGACACTGAACCCCGGAAATGCGGTTACAGTGCAGGTGAAGTTCGATCCTGCCACGGCGGGCGCGGCAAGCGGAACGCTGACCGTTGTCACGAACGCTCCGACTAACGGTACGGCGCTGGTGAGTCTGAGCGGAACGGGCGATGCGGCGGCGGGGACGCTGAGTACGCTCTTCTGCCAAAGCGGGACGATTACGGGCGCGGGCAGTGATGCGTGCACCGTGAACCTGACGGCGGCGGCGCCGGCGGGCGGACTGACGGTGAATGTGTCGAGCAGCAATACCGCTTTGACGGTGCCGGCTACAGTGACGGTGCCGGGGGGCGCGATGGGTGCGTTCTTTACGGCCACAGCCACAGCGGTGACGTCGACCCAGACAGCCAACGTGACTGCGACCGCAAACGGTCTTTCGAAGATTTACGCTCTGCAGCTGGTGGCACAGACGCCAGGGCTGAGTGTGAGTTCGACCAACCTCAATTTCGGAGATGTGACGGTCAATACGTCCACGACCGAGACGATCACGCTGACCTCGACCGGAACCTCTCCGCTGACTGTTAATTCAGCTGCGCTGGCGGGAACCGACTTCTCAATGTCGGGCGCGGCGTTCCCAGCAACGCTGAATCCGGGACAATCGGCAACTCTGCAGGTGAGCTTCGACCCGGGTACGGTGGGAGCGCAGACTGGCACGATCACGATCTCCAGCAACTCGGCAACCAACGGAACCGTGGTGGTCGCCCTCAGCGGGACGGGACAGTCGGCGGGAGGCACGCTCAGCGGGCTCTCCTGTGCGAACGGGACGATCAGCGGCGCAGCCAGCGATTCATGCACAGTGTCGCTGAATTCGGCCGCACCGACAGGCGGGCTGACGGTCACACTGAGCAGCAACAATTCGTCGGTGACCGTGCCTGCTTCCGTGACGGTGCCGACGGGGGCTACCACCGCTCCCTTCACGGCAACGATTGCCGCGGTCACCTCGACGCAGTCCGCCACGCTGACGGCGACAGCCAGCGGCGTTTCGAAGGTCTATGCGCTGCAACTTAATGCGCAGACGGTGGGGATGAGCCTGAGCACCAACAGCCTTGCCTTCGGAGACGTGAACCTCAACACTTCCACGAGCCAGTCGGTGACAGTGACCTCGTCCGGTACAGCTGCGCTGACGATTAACTCGGCAACGCTGACGGGAACCGGCGGCTTCACCCTGGGCGGGGCGACGATCCCGGTGACGCTGAATCCAGGACAATCCGCGACACTGCAGGTCACGTTCGATCCCACCACGGCAGGAGCGAAGACCGGATCGATCCTGGTCACCAGCAACGCCACTACGAACCCGACGGCAACGATCAGCCTGAGCGGAACGGGCGACGCGGCGGCGGGCACGCTGAGTTCGCTCACCTGCACCACGGCGTCCTTCTCAGCCGCGGGCACGGATGCCTGCACGGTGACGCTGAGCGCCGCAGCACCGGCCGGCGGACAGGTGGTTACACTGGCCAGCAACAATTCATCGGTCACGGTGCCGGCTTCGGTGACGGTGGCAGCGGGCGCTACCACCGCTCCCTTCACGGCAACGATTGCCGCGGTCACTTCAACGCAGTCCGCCACACTGACAGCGACAGTCAGTGGGATTTCGAAGGTCTACACGCTGCAGCTCAACGGGCAGACGGTGGGGATGAGCCTGAGCACCAACAGCCTCGCCTTCGGAGACGTGAACCTCAACACGCCCACGAGCCAGTCGGTGACGGTGACCTCGTCCGGTACAGCTGCGCTGACGATCAACGCGGCGGCGGTAACGGGAACTGGCTTCACCGCGGCGGGAGTGACGTTCCCGGTGACCCTGAATCCGGGACAATCCGCGACGCTGCAGGTGACGTTCGATCCGACCACGGCAGGAGCGCAGACCGGATCGATCCTGATCACCAGCAACGCCACTACGAATCCGACGGCAACGATCAGCCTGAGCGGAACCGGCGACTCGACCACGGGCGCGCTGAGTTCGCTCACCTGCACGACCATGTCGTACTCGGCCGCGGGCACGGATACCTGCACGGTGACGCTGAGCGCCGCGGCACCGGCCGGGGGACAGGTGGTTACGCTGGCCAGCAACAATTCGGCAGTAACGGTACCGGCTTCAGTGACGGTGGCGGCGGGCGCTACAACCGCTCCCTTCACGGCAACGATCGCCGCGGTCACTTCAACGCAAACGGCGACGCTGACAGCAACCGCGAGCGGCGTGGCAAAAACTGCCGTCCTGCAGCTAACCGGAGGGTCGATTGGACTGAAGCTTGGATCGACGAGCGTCGCGTTCGGCGATGTCGACCTGAACACACCCACTACGCAAACCGTGCTTCTAACCTCGTCGGGGACCGCGGCGGTCACCATCAGCGCGGCAACGCTGACGGGGACGGGCTTCACGATGTCAGGAGTCACGGCCCCTGTGACTCTGGGTCCGGGCCAGACGGAGACGCTGGATCTGGTGTTCGATCCAACGACCGCCGGAGCGGCCACGGGGCTGGTGACGATCACCAGCAACGCTACCAGCGGAGCAACGGCGACGATCGCCCTGAGCGGGACGGGCGTCTCGTCGGCCTCCTATGAAGTGCAGCTGACCTGGGACGCACCGACGGAAACGACTGACCCAGCGGTGGGATACAACATCTATCGATCGACGGGCAGCGGGTCGTATGAACTGGTGAATACGTCGGTCAATACACCAACAACGTTTACCGACACTACGGTGGTGAGCGGCAGCAGCTACAACTATGAGGTCACCAGCGTGGATGCGTCGGGAGTGGAAAGCGCGCCCTCGAACGTCTACACGGCGGCCATTCCGTAACGAGCGAAGTACCTCAACTCAAAACAAAAGGCCCGCCGTTTGGCGGGCCTTCTCTTTGCTGTGCTGGCGATGGATAGGGCAGGAGTCGAGGGAAAGCTGGGTCAGCACTTTGCGATGTTGGGGGCCTGAATGTTGCGGGTTGCGTTGCGGGTGTCCACGACCAGCTTCGCTTTCGCAACGATGCCGGGATAGTCGTACTGCGAGTGATCGGTAACGATGACGACGCAGTCGAATTCCGGAATCTTCTCCAGCGGGGTGCTGGTCATATTGAGCGCGTATTTACGTCCGTGACCGACGGTGGGGAAGAAGGGGTCGTTGTATTCGACGTGCGCGCCGCGCTTTTGCAGAAGCTCGATGATGGTGAGCGAGGGCGACTCGCGAAGGTCGTCGATGTCGCGTTTATAGGCGAGTCCGAGGATCAGGATGCGGGAGCCGCGCAGCGCTTTGCCCTGCTGGCTCATGGCTTCGATGATGTTCTCGACCACGAAGTAGGGCATACCGATGTTGATTTGCCCGGCCAACTCGATGAAGCGGGTGTTGAAGTCGAATTCCTTTGCTTTCCAGGACAAGTAGAACGGGTCGATGGGAATACAGTGGCCGCCGAGACCGGGACCGGGATAAAACGCCTGGAAGCCGAAGGGCTTGGTTTTGGCCGCGTCGATTACTTCGAAGAGGTCGATGTCCATCCGCATGCAGAGCTGCTTCAGCTCATTGACGAGCGCGATGTTGACGCAGCGGTAGATGTTTTCGAGCAGCTTGGTCATCTCCGCTGTGGCAGGTGAGGAGACAGGCACGGTGCGGTTGAAGATGGCGCCATAGACCGCGGAGGCCAGATCACGAGCGGCGGGCCCGCAGCCACCGACGACTTTGGGGATGTCGCGACGGGCGACGGTATCGTTGCCTGGATCTTCCCGCTCGGGCGAAAACGCGACGTAGAAGCCGGGGCTGGAGGCATCGCGCGCGATGCGCAGACCAGCGGGATTTCCCTTCTCGAGCAGCGGGACCACGACTTCCTCGGTGGTTCCAGGATAAGTGGTGCTTTCGAGGATGATCAGCTGCCCGTCGTGGACATGCGGAGCGATGCTGCTGACGGTACCGGTGACATAGCTCAGGTCCGGCTCGTGGTACTCGTTCAGCGGAGTCGGCACACAGATGATGATGACGTCCATCGCGGCAATCTGTGCGTAGTCAGCGGTTGCGGTGAAGCCGCTCTTGCGGGCCAGCTGAATCTCGGCGCCTGGAATGCGGACGATGTAGGAGCCACCGCGGTTGAGGGTGTCGACTTTGCGGGAATCGATGTCAAAGCCGGTTACGCGAAAGCGCGCATCGCTGAACAGCAACGACAGGGGGAGGCCGACGTAGCCCATGCCGACAATGCCGATGCGGGCCTGGCGGCTCTCGATCTTCTGCAGCAATTCAGTGGTTTTGTCTAAAGAAGTCACGGTCATTGTTGCTCCCATCATAGATACCAAAAAAGAGGACGCCTGTGTATTGCTCACCATTGTCAGCCGCATTCACAGGGCGGGAAATGCCACAATTTCGTCATGCGGATTCACTGGATCAAGCGGAAACCACGACTGCTTCGTCGGTGGAGGGCGGCTTGAAGAATCCGCGCAGGATTTCGACGTAAAGCTGTTTCTGGCGCAGGACGTAGAGGAGAATCCACAGGTAGACTCCGGAGAGGATGGCGGCGCACAGAGCCAGGCGGGGCAGCGGCGACAACAGGTGGCCCCAGAAGAAGCGCGGCGCAAAGGCGACCGCGGCAGCGATGACACCCGCGAGCATGGGCCGGCCGATCGACAGCAGAAGGTCGCGAAGCAGGACGGGCGTTCCGCTGCGGGACCAGGCGATGAGGGGAATGACCGACACCATCATTACGGTCGAGTAGGCTACGGCAACGCCTTTCGGTCCCCAGGGCAAGCCGATGGCGTAGCCACCGACGAGCAGGGGCGCCATCACAAGCGCTATTCGCAGGCCTCGCCCGACCAGCCCGCACGATGAGAGCAGCCATCCCAGAGGCGCGAGAATCGCAAAGCCAAGAGTGGTGGGCGCCAGAATGCGGAAGATCGGGACGGCGGAGTTCCATTTGGGCCCGAGGAAAACGTGAATGATGTCGTCGCCAAAAAGGCCGCACATCAAGGTGATGGGCACGGTGAGCGACAATACCAGCGAATAACCCTTAAGGAAAAAGCTTCGCAGGCGAGCCGGCTGGTCCTGGAGGCGCGACAGCGCCGCGAAGACTACGCCGCCAGCGGCTGAGTTCAGATTGTCGGTCGGGATGTTGACCAGCTGATAGGCGCGGCCGTAAATGCCGAGCGCGTCGACGCCCCAAAAGCGCCCCAGCAGAACCTTGTCCAGGTTCATGGCGAAGTACATGATGAGGCCATTCAGCGTGAGCGTGCCGCCGAAGCGCATCATGTGGAAAATCTCAGTGTGTTTGCGCGGCTTGCCCGGTACCCAGCGCGAAGCCACCCAGACGCCGATGGTGTAGACCAAGGGCGTGACGGTGGAGGTGGCGACGAGCGACCAGTATGCAAAACCGCGCAGCGCCATGGTGATGCCGATGGAGGTGCTGACCGCCAGCGACACGATGTCGATCATCGACAGCGTGACGAAGCGCATCTGGCGCTCGAGCAGGGCGCTGTGCTGTACTCCGGCAGCATTGAAGACAAAGGCCGTGGCGAGGACAGCGGTGACGCCGACCAGACGCGGCTCGTGATAAAACGCAGCGACGAAGGGGCCGAGGGCAACGGCGACGACGCCCAGAACGACGCCGACCAGCAGATTGATCCAGAACAGCGTCGACGACTGCTCGGTGGTGATGGACTGACGCTGCACCGCGGCGGCGGAGAGGCCGAAATCGCGAAAGACGCTGAAGACGCCGATGACGGCGGTGACCATACCCACGAGGCCAAAATCTTTGGGGAGCAGGAGACGGGCCATGATCATCAGGGTGCCCGTTCGCAGCAGAAGGGTCGTAATCTGCGAAACGATTTTGGCGAGGCCGCCACGCATCGTTCGTTGTTTCAGATCTTTCATCGTCTCCCCACGCTGCTTGGGTGGATGGCCGCCTCCCTTCCCTGACAATACCTGCCGGTCACGTCAGAGCACCAGCTTGCGGCAATAGAACGCCTCGGCGTAGCCGCTTTCCGCATTGCATTCCATGCCGCGCAGCCGCATCAGCGAGTGAAAGGTGGACTCCTGGAACCAGCTCCGGCTGCGCTGCGAGGCGAAACCGTCCATGAGGTGACGGACCTTGGTCTGGCACATCTCCTTGGTGAGGGGAACGAAGACGGAGGGCCGTCCCATATCGCCGTCGTACTTGGGAATCTCGTACTCGAGGATGAAGTGATTGCGGAAGGTGTTCCAGGTCAGCTCCGACAGGAGACGGTGGTCCTGGTGCGCGTCGTGGCGCTGATGGGTGAAGATGAGATCGGGATCGACCTTCTGCTTCAGTTCCTCGAAGGTCGCCTTCACCTCGGAGCCGACGAAGGGCATAAAACCATCGGGAAATTCCTTGAGCATCAGGCGGTCGATGCGGCCCGAACCCGCAAATAGTTCCGCCGCCTTCTGCGCCTCCGCCTTGCGGACGCCCATGGCATTGAAGACGACCCAGTGAAAGGAACAGTCGGGATACTGATCGACGAGGCGAAGGATGGTGCCGCCACAGCCAATCTCAATATCGTCGGAATGCGAACCCAGGCACAGGACCTTGATGGCCCCGCCTTTCTTCACATCGAGGTTCAGTTTGATCATAGGGATGGGTCTTTCAAAGTACGACAAGCCGGCGACGGCGACGATTCAGGTCGACGAAACGACGGCGGAGAGAGCTCGTTCAGCGGCTTTTTCGCCGCTGATGAAGCTTTCGTCGGTCCACATGTAGCCCCAGTCGCCATAGCGCCCGCAATAGGCGATACCGATGTCGTCGAGGTATGCGTGGACGGTTTTGAGTGATTCGGCGCGTTCGAGATCGAAGATGATGTTGGCGTATTTGAGCAGCATCGCCTTCTTGTCGAGGATCTGGTCGTTGTCGCGAATGATGCCGACCTTGCGCAGGTCGCGAATGACCGGCTCGATCCAGTCGTCGGCATTGCCGCGGAAAGGCTTGTACTTCTCCGAGAAGTAGACTTCCGCCTGAATGTTGCCGGCGCCCGGAGGGGCGTTCTTCGCCGAGAGCATGTACGGGAAGCCGAGGCGGCTGAAGCAAATGTCCGGATCGTAGAAATACGTCATGTGCGCGTTGGAAATGTCGTCGCGGTTGAGGCCGATGTTGACGAGCACGCAGGTGGAGCAGGTGAGTCGGCCAGCCGCATCGACCACATCCTGGGGCGCGCCTTTGATCATGCGAATCAGATCGGGCAGCGGCACCGAGGAAACCAGGGAATCGTAGTTCGTGACGAGGCCATTGGAGAAGCGAAGTTCCCGCGCACGGGGATCAACGGAGACCAGCTCATGGTTGAGCTTGATGTTCCCCATGGGAACAAATTTGTTGAGGTAGAGGCGGAATCCGCCTTCACTCGGATAGCGGAAATGGGTGATGTAATGCACCTGGGGAGCCGATGCGGAGAGTGCGCCGCGCAGCATTTCTTCGAGACTGGCGCGGTAGATGCGCGGCCCCAGCCAGTCGGTGCTCATGTTCTCGGCTTCGGTGGTGTGGTACTTGCGTGTGTAGCGCATGGGGAACGACTCGGCAAAGGTCTTGCCGAAGCTGGCATAGAGCCAGTCGGCATAGTTTTTGATCGGGCGCTCGGGCGCGTTGCGCTCTTCGAGAAAATCGGTGATGACCTTGATGATGGTTTCTTCCGGCAGTCCATGCATGTGGAGCTGGACGGGATGCGGGGGCCAGTAGCCTTCCCAGTAGTTATTCAGCGAAATGGGAATGGTCTCGTAGCGCCCACCGACGCTCTCCGCGAAGAGTTCCTGGATGCGGGTGTCTTTGGTAAAGGAGATATGCGGCCCGACGTCAAAGAGGAAGCCGCTCTCGTAGCGAAACGACATGGTGTGGCCGCCGTAGTACGCATTCTTGTCGTACATGACGGGCGCGACACCCTCCTGATGCAGCCGGTGGGCGGCTCCAAAGCCGGCCATACCGCTTCCAAGGACGACGATGTTAGGCGTAGACATTACGAAAATTCTCTCCGGGGTAGTTGTTGTTCGGTATCCCTCAGTTGGGGAGAGGGGGTCTTTCCTCAGTAACACTCATGGCCGACACTTTTGGGGCATGCCCGGTCAGCCGGCGTCGCGGGCCAAGGCCTCATACTGCTCAATCTGCTTGAGGGTGAGCTGCTGCAGATCGGCGCCAGCCTTGAAGCCTTTATACCAATCGGCGATCCAGGACAGAGCCTGTTTGAGGGATAGGACCGGCCGCCAATGCAGACCGGCGGCGGCTTTCGAGGCGTCGAGTTTCAGGGCGTGGGCTTCATGCGGATGCGCGGCGGAGTCGAGAGCCCATGCGGCGCCGCCGCCCCACTGGCGGACGAGCTCGTCGGAAATCCACGAAACCGGCTGGACATCGGAGTCGACCGGGCCGAAGTTCCATCCGGAAGCGAAGCGGGGGCCGTCTTCGGCGAGGCGCTCCGCCAGCATCAGGTATCCGCGCAGCGGCTCCAGAACAAACTGCCAGGGCCGGTAAGCGGAAGGATTGCGGATGAGACAGGGCTGGCCGTCGAGAAAGGCCCGCATGAGGTCGGGGATGAGCTGATGGCTTGTCCAGTCGCCGCCGCCGATGGCATTGCCGGCGCGGGCACTGCCGAGTGCGACGCCGTGATCGGCGATGGTGTTCGGCGAGAAGAAGGAATCGCGATACGCGCTGGTGACGAGTTCGGCGCAGCCCTTGGAATTGGAGTAGGGATCGTGGCCGCCCATCGGCTCATCTTCGCGGTAGCCCCAGATCCACTCACGGTTGTCGTAGCACTTATCGCTGGTGACGTTGACGAAGGCGCAGCGCAGTTTCAGCTGGCGAACCGCATCGAGCACATGCACGGTGCCCATCACGTTCGAAGCGTAGTTGCCGATGGGGTCTTCGTAGCCGGCCTTCACGACCGATTGCGCCGCGAGATGGAGAACGACTTCGGGGCGGCACTCGGCCATCGCGCTTTTGAGTTGCGCGAAGTCGCGAATGTCGCCTTGAAGCGAGCGCAGCTTGCCGGCCACGCGCGCCTGCTCGAAGAGACTTGGCTGGGTGGGCGGGTCGAGCGCATAGCCGGTGACGTCGGCTCCGAGCGTGTTCAGCCAGAGCGATAACCAGCTGCCCTTAAAGCCTGTGTGCCCGGTGAGAAAAACGCGCCGGCCCTGCCAGAAGGAGCGATTGACGTTCATCGAACTCCCGCGACAATTTCGGACGGCAACGCGGACTCCCCGGGAGCCTTCTTCGCCAGCGGCCAGCGAGCGTTCTGCTCCTGCCAGAGGGTTCCGGCGATGCCCTGGGGAACGGCATCGACGTCGTCGAAGCTGATGACGGCGTCCTTCGACAAGTTGCGCTTCAGTACGCATCCTTCGGAGAGGCCGATGGGCAGCGCCCTCATGCCGCGCGCCGATTCGGCATTGTCGATGAGGCCGTACGTGCAGAAGCCGCCGATGCCGTCGAGACGCTCGCCCGCTTTCAGGTCACGCTTCGCGACACTGACGACTTCGCAGACGGGTCCGCCGAGGGGCGTGACGGTCGCATCGCGATTGACGACCGCTCGGCCAATGGTCGACGCGATCTGCAGATGCGGCAGATGGAACGGCGTGTAGAAGACGTAGAAGGGTCCGTCGCCGAGCTTGTAGTAGGCGAGTTGGGCCTTTTTGAGCGGCGAAGTCTCGTGAATGATCACGAAAGCGCCGGTATGCGGAGCCGCGCCGAGAGCGAAGTCGACGAGGCCGGTCTCGAGCATTTCTTTCGCGGGCAGCAGATTCGCGACTTCACGAACGTAATTGCAGGGCGGACCGAACATACCGCGGCGTCCAACTTTAAAGCCGGTAGCGTTGGCGAGGACGGTGGCTTCCATCGAGAGCTTGGTGGAGTCGGCGAAGGAAGTGACCTTGCGGACGTCCTGATCGTTCTTCTCGGCAAACGCGCGCTGGGTTTCGGGGTTGCGGTAGTAGTCGACCATGCCCTTGATGTTGCCGGCAGCGACGATCTTCAGTCCCAGCGTGCGCAGGTAGCGCAGCAGGGTCATCGCGACACCGGGCTCATCGCCGTCGGTATGGGTGAGCACAACGCCCGCTTCGTCGGCTTTGACCTTGAGGATGGGGCCGACGAGGGAATCCAGCTCGGCATTCACGAGCACGACGTGCTTGCCGTATTTGAAGGCGTCGAGCACGACGCCGGCGGCGGCTTCGACGGTGCCTGTGACTTCGAGGAGGACGTCGATGGCGCCGCAAGCGGTCAGGACGGAAGGGTCGGTGGTGAGAACGTGCACGCCACGGGCGATCTGCTCTTCGGCTTCATGCGCCGAATGGACGAGGGCGCAGTTTGGGAAACCAGCCTCACGGAAGGCACGCTCCGCGTGTTCCGCAGTTCGGTTGGCAATCGCCACCAGGCGCATGCCCGGAACCGGCGTTCCCAGTTGCAGGGCGATGGCTCGGCCCGTTGCTCCGGCGCCGACCATGCCGACGCGGATCGGGTTTCCCGATGTTTCCAGCTTCTGCAAGGCAGTATCGACAGCACTCATTGGATCTCTCCAGTCATTCGGCGGATTTGCCGATGATGTGTTCTTGTTTTTGTGGTCGGGGAATCTGTCGGGCCTGGTTTCGATCAGTTGCGTATGGCCTTGCGCGACCCGGTGATTCCGTTGCCGACGGCGCTGCGCCGGTCGAGAAATTCCGCCACGGGCACCGGAGCGGACGGCCTGGGGTCATCCGTCCCGTTGTCGCCTCTCCACGCATGCCAGGGCGCCGATCCGCTGCCCCACAGGCTTTCCAGCGACTGGCGGTCTTTGAACGTATCCATGCCGGCCCAGAAGCCATCGTAGGTGTAGCCGAGGAGCTGCTTCTCATCGATCAGCCGCTGGAACGGTTCGATGACGAGCTCTTCGCCCTCTTCGATGTAGTCGAAGATCTCTTTTTTGAAGGCGAAGTACCCGCCGTTGATGCGCACGGAACCGTTGGTGATGGCGTGGACGCCGGTGACGAGGCTCGAGCCCGGCTCGGTCGAGACAACGTGATAGCTGAGGTTGGGCAGGACGCACAGGAAGCTGGCGACCTTCTTGTTGCGATGAAAATGGTCGAGCTGCTGGGGAAGCGGCAGGTCGGTAAGACCGTCACTGTAGTTGGCGAGGAATTCGTCTTCGCCCTCGAGATAGCGCTCGACCGCCTTCAGCCGCTGGCCGATGTTGGAGTTGATGCCGGTATCGGCGAAGGTGATGCGCCAGTCGTGAATGTCGCTGTTGAAGAGCTCGACTTTGCGGCCGCCCTGGGACAGCACGAAGTCGTTGGACGCGCACTCGCTGTAGTCGAGGAAGTAGCGCTTGATGGCGTCCGCGCCGTAGCCGAGGCAGAGGATGAAATCCTTGTGGCCATAGTGGGCGTAGTACTTCATCACGTGCCAGAGCACGGGCCGGTATCCAATCTGCACCAACGGCTTGGGAACATTCTCCGCATCGCGAATGCGCAGACCCATTCCACCGCAGAACAGAACGACTTTCATAATGCTTCTCCTTGTTGATTCACAGTCTTGATCGTTTCGAGCCCTGGGCTCGCGGGTTCAAATGATTGCGTACAGGGTTGCCGTGTGCCTGCGCCTTTTGCATCTACTTTGGCGTGGCGCCGACCACGGCGGAATTATGGGGAGGCGCGACGGACGCCGGCCTCATTTTTTCGCTCGCTGGAGGAAACAGCAGATCGAACTGAGCACCTGCCTGGGCTCTGTAGGCCGCCAAGCTCGCAGCCATGCTGATTTTGACTTCCCGCGTATGGTCGACCAGGGAGGCAAAAGCATCGGCCAGCCGATCCGGGTCGAAGGTTCGGATGTCGACACAGTATTGCGAGAGTCCCAGCGCCGCCATCAGGTCGGTCACTTTCGGGTGGTGCGAAATGGCCAGAACCGGCTTGTTCAAAATGTGGGCTAATACCACTCCATGGAAGCGGCAGGTAACGATGTAATCCATCGCCGCCATTCGGGACAGGAGCCCATCGACGCTGTCGACCGGCTCATAGGGCGGCGTGTCGATGTCCTGCTGCGTCCGCAGAACCCTGCGCAGGTCTTCGATCGCGGCAGGATCGGCGCCGGCGTCGCTGCCGAACAACTCGAGCGAACAGGAGTACCGGACCAGCGATGAGGCGAACGTCGCGAACTTGGCGAGGTACTCGTCGTAGAGAGCCTGCAGGTTCTCGCCCGTGTATTCGCGAGGGTCGCAAAACGGCCAGGGCATGGGAGCGAGGCCGACAACCGGCCCATTCCGCGTGTCTGGCGGAGCCGACGGCAGCGAAACGTCGAGGCTATAGACGTTGTCGGGAAAGACCTGACTCTTTCCTGTAAACCCAATTTGCCGCGCGAGGGCCTGCGAGGGCTCGTCGCGGAAGGACACGTAATTGGCGGCGTAAAGCGACCGGCGAACGAAGAACTTACTGAGCGGATGCCGCAGGGGACCCGCGCCGACGTTGAGGAAGACCCGCCTGACGCCGGCGAGCTTCGCCATCAGAACCCAGATCAGAATGGCGTAGGGAAAACCCCACGGACCGCTGCGTTCGGTGAGCTGGCCGCCGCCGCTGACGATGAGCATGTCGAACGGCCGGAGCTTTTGAAACGAGGTCGCCAGGAAAGCCAGCTCGCGGAAAATGTTTCTGGGAAGGCGAATGGCCGGATTTCTCGTTGTGGCCAGCCAGTTCCCTGGTCCGCGTTTGGTTTTCTCAGTCTTTGCGTTTTCTCTGGAGGCGTAGCCGATGCCCCAGGTATGTCTCCGAATCGCAAAAGACGGAATTCCGTGGCGGCTGCCCGTGTCGCCGGGGTTCATGGAAAAAGCCGCGATTTCAGCATCCGGCCAGCGCGAACGGATGTTATGGATGACGACGTCCATGATGGCGTCGTCACCGAGGTTGCCGCCGCCCGTGTGATGCAGGATGGCGATCTTCGCCGGTTTCTTTTGATCTGAGCTCATTGCAACCGAGTAGAACGGGCAGAAAAGAGTACTTCAGCAATTTGGGCTTCACGATCGAGCCCTGAAAGTCAGTTGTTCAGCGACGGCACCGGTTGGAGCGCGGATTCCGGTTGTGCCGGTACCGGTTGCGGGTGCTTCTGTGCGGCAAGGTCGGCCAGACTGCGGAGACGCGCTTTTCTTTCCACGATATGGGGCAGCGGTTCGAGACCGACAGTTTTGAGGATCATTTCCCAACGATATACCCAGTCGTGGCGCAGCAAAGCCTGCTGGACATTGGTTCGCCGCATCTGGTCTTCTTTTTCAGGATCCATCTGGACCATGCTGATGACCCTGGCGAAGTCCGGTGAGTTATAGGGGAAATCGATCATGGGGTCGGGCCAGTCGAAGAGCTGGGCGAAGGCTTCGTTGTTGGGCCGCTCGCCGACGTTGATCGCGCCCGCAGCCACGCCGTCGAAATAGCGGTAGCCGATTTCGATTTGATTGCCGCGTATGTCGGGCCGGTCGATGAGGCCGGGATTCACGATGAAGTAGCGGCTCCGCTTCAATGTGTTCGCGTACAGCTCGCGGTGGT
This sequence comes from Acidobacterium sp., assembly GCA_003131625.1. Taxonomy (GTDB): domain Bacteria; phylum Acidobacteriota; class Terriglobia; order Terriglobales; family Acidobacteriaceae; genus Palsa-343. The sequence goes on from PKVY01000066.1 coordinate 58,038, forward strand.
CATTGGGGTCCAGCACCTGATCGGCGGAAGTGGTGTCGTACACATAGTAGAGGCCTTCTTCAGCAGCCAGCTTCAGGAGCGCCGCGTGGGTCGCCGCTCCTCTGCGTCCGATGCTGTACACGTCGATGCTGCGCTCGGGCGGATTCGGGTAGGGACAGAAGCGGATGGCGTCAACGGCGGGCGGCAGGTACATGCTTCTGGGGCCGATACGCTCGTTGAGCGGCCCGGGACTCTGGCTGTAGTAGAGGCAAACCAAGTCGAATTGCTTGAGCAGACGCAGGTAGTTGCCGTAGGCCTTCATCTGCGTGACCCACAGCTCGTCGATCACCATAACCGCTTTTTTGCAGCGCTCCCGCCAGTTGCCGATGGCGTTGATGCGGAGCACATCGGTGGGATCTCCGCAGACGGCAACGAAGAGGTCGTAGGTCTGGTCGAAGTTTTTCGACTCCATTCCGGGATTCAGGACGAGGGGGGTGTGGTAGGCAAGCTGCTTGGCGTAATGGTGACGGCGCGTCGACTGATCGAAGCGAGGCGCGATCATTTCCGCAGAGTCTACCTCGGCGATGACATCCTCGAATTCGAAATGGGCGCAACGAAACGGGAGCCGTTTGGCTGCGTTGCGCTGCGAGAACAGGAGGACGCGTGGTTTCTGATTTTGCATTTCCATCGCTTCGTAGACGACTCGGATAAAAGTGACGCTGCTGGATCAAACTTTTTCGGGCTTGTGCCCGGTAAGGACGGCTTCTCGACTTTGCTCGACCTGGTGGGGCGGCATGAGCGGCCAGGCGCGGTCCTGATCGGAAACCGCAGTGGCGGGCAGAGGCCATTGAATGCGAAACGCAGGATCGTCGTAGCGTGCGCCGCGGCAGGCGGTCGGGGTGTAAACCTGCGAGGTCATGTAGTGCATCTCGGTCCCGTCCACGAGGGTCTGATAACCGTGGCCGCAATGCTCGGGCACGAAGAGCATGCGCCCGTTTTCCTCGGTTAATTCGGCGCCAAACCACTGGCCAAATGTGGCGGAGCCTGGCCGCAGATCGAGCGCCACGTCGAACATCGCACCCCGGGTGCAGCGAACCAGTTTGGCTTCGAGCACGGGTTCGACCTGGTAGTGCATGCCGCGCAGCGTACCCTTCAGCGCGCTGAATCCCATATTCGCCTGGAGGGGAAGAAACTCGATACCGTGTTCGGCGAATTCACGGGAACACCAGGCGCGAAAAAAGCGTCCGCGATCGTCGCCGCGAAACTCCGGATCGATCACCCATACTCCCGCTATTGGCGTGTCGGTGAACCGCATCGGTTTCTACCTCTGGGAGCGTCCCGAGCCAGCCAGTTCCCTGGAGTCAGAGGCCTGGCCCACGCGAAAAACGGAAGCATAGCGAATCTGCGAGTCGGGTCTGCGGTCGTCGAAGGGTTCGAGACCCCAATATTCCAGCGGCCACCCGGCGAGGATGGAAGTATCTCCTTCGTGGATCTCCCGAGCCAGATCTGTAATCGGGCTCCAGGATTCCTCAAGAGCTACTTTCGTCCGCACGTCGAGATCGATGCCGGTCACGAAGAGATACTCGCCTGGTTTCACAAGCCGCCCGATGTTCCGCAGACAGTTTTGGGCATCCGGGGGTTCCATGTGGCAAAGAAAGCGATTGGCGACGACGACATCCTGGGGACCGATAGCGGCCAGCAATCCAGGATCGCCGGCGTCTCCGCACATCCAGGTGATGCCCTGACGAAGCCAGGGCTTAATGGTCGCCTGGTTCCCTTTCGTCTCGAACATGACTTCGATTTCCTGGGCGGACACGCGCTCGAACATCGACGCATTCTGGTCTCTCGAAGTGTTCCAGCTGACGTCCCCTTTTTGTTTGGCGGCCTCTTCGTTCTCGGAGGCCATCGCGTCGGAACCGCTGAGCGAATAGACGCCTCTGCGGGCGAAGTCCACGATTTCCTGGGAAATGTCGATGGCATGCACGTTCAGCTGCAGATCGGGGCGCGCCGTACGGATAGCCCACACCATGGAGTAGACTTCCGCTCCTTTGCTGCAGGCCAGCACCGTCATATCGAAGCGCGCGCCCTGGGGTTTCTGATCGGCGAGACGGTGTAGCAGCTCGAGTTCGGCACGATTGCGCAGAAAGAACGTGGCGAAATACTGCTGACGATCGGCGGAAAGACGAACCAGCCGATCCAGATGGCGTCCCCAGGCGCGAGTCACCGACCGGTTGCGGACCGAGGGAGAGAGATGCTTCCAGACACGTCCGGACTGCCCGATGTAGATGCTGAGGATGCGGCGCATGATCTTCGAGCCTGTGCCGATTTTGGGATCGCTTGTGTCGGTTGCTGGCATGGAAAAGGTTGGGAGATTCTCATCGCCGGCGAGCGTTGGAACGACCCCGTGCCCCGCTGGGGCGGACCCGTTCGCAGTCAACGATGACAATTCGAATTCAACCACACTGGAGGATTTATTCATACAGGTTTTATGCGGTTCCTATCAGGTTCTGAGGCAAGGATTTAGTGCACGCGGCCGTTGCCCGTTCGGCTCGGTTGACTTGTGCTCGGGGCGCCGTTCCCCATCGGGCTGACGGCCAACCCCGCGAAGGTTCTGGCTTTCAGCGTTTGCACCAAAACCGGCGGACACAAGACCACTCCAAACGCGGTGCCGATCGTATTGTTCAGCAGATCGGTCATGCTGGAGTCCCGCGTGGGGAGAAAATACTGCAGGGTTTCAATGACCAGGCTGATCGCGAATCCAAGAAGAATCGCGGTCAGGCGAGGCCTCGCGATTCCGGGTGTCAGCGAAAACCAGAGCGCGAAGAAAAATCCAAACGGGATGAAGCCGGCAACATTGACGCCCATGTCGAACCAGTAGCCGCGCGTCTTCCAGCCATCCCAGCGGCTGCGAAACGGCTTCCACACAGGCTCAAGGAATGCCGGATGCAGAACGAAATAGCGCGGCTGGATCAGGAGAGAGTTTCCGACGGCGCCCTGGTCGTGGATCAGGTTCCCGCTGTGCTCGTCAAACTTGTACAGCACCGACGGAGCGTGATCGCTGTTCGCCGCTGGCGGTTGTCCTCGCAACCAGCGACCGGCATGTTCAACGACCTCGGATGGGGAAAGATCGACGTCATAAATCGCCAGCCCGAGGATGTCGCCATGCCAGCTGTCCTGATTCGCGGAACTGCCGAGGATCACCCTCCCGGTAAGGTCAGCGACGGTGAGCCCAAAATCCGATGAGACACTGGCTGGAACTCCGTCGACGTAAAGCGCCGTCCTGCCGCGAGCGCTGGTGATGGTAAGAACAACGCTCGTGCCTTTTTCGAATACGCTGCCGGTCCTCCACCACTGCCGAACCAGGTTTCCGCCCGCATCGAGCGCAGGCCGCTGCACGGCAAGGCTGGCATCGAACTGGCGCAGGGCGAAGACATATTTCGGATCCGGGTTGTCATCCAGTGCGACGATGGTGCCCGATCCGGAAACGCGACCGGGTCGCAGGTAAATCTCAAGAGCGCATGGGCCGCCGGGTAAATCGCCCCGCAACGGTCTGATGCTTACGACAATGCCGCGATGGCCGAAGCGAATGCCGTTCTCCCGCTGCAGCCACTCCACATCGTTTTTTTGCGGGAGAAACGGCCAAAGCCCGGCGATGAGGATGACGACCAGAATGCAGATGCAAATTGCGCCCGTCAGCAGGCGGGGACCATCGAGTTCGGAGGGTCTGCGCGTGCCATAGGTTTCGATCATCGAGTTGTTTCACCGCCGCCGGTACGAGATTACTTCTGCGGCGGGCGCCGAGGAGCGCCACAGAATTTTGGGGACGCGCGTCTCGCGCCGGAGACCTTGTGAAGGGGCTCTGACGAGCCCCTTCACCCATCGTTCACAGCACAGTTCTATCGGCTTACTGCGGCACTACGGTTCCGGTCAGGTTGGTTGGCGACCCGGGAGTCACACCGTTCCCGTAACAGGTGTTGGCGTTGAAGTTATACGGTCCGCCGGCTCCGCCGTCGGTTCCGTGCATGACGTTCACGAAGCACTGGTAAGCAGGGTTCCCGTAGGTGTGCCCGCCCGGCCCGCTGCCTCCAGTGACATCAGGACCGGTTGCCGGGTAAGGAATCGAACCCCACCAGGAGGGTTTGCTGGTTTGATAGAACGATGCGGGCAACGTCAGGGTACTGGCGGCCCATGCAATCGTCCCACCGATGTTGTTGAAGTTTCCGGTAATCAGATCGGTGGCTGAGGTTCCGGCTTTGTCACCTCCCCCAGAGCCATCGTCGGCTGATTCGCCATAACCAAACGACCAGCCGTAGGCATCGGCGTCATAGCTTCGGTTCGCCGGGTATTCAACCGACGCTACCTGGCCCATGGTGGAGGTTCCATAGGCAACCAGAGACTGCATCTGGGAGCTGCCCACGACGTTGCCGACGAAGTTGTTGAGCGTCGCCAGATACGACCACTGCATGGCGCGAACTGCCTGGAATCCGTAAATGGCGCCGGAGCAGCTCACCGTACCGCGGCCACTGGCCGGAGCGCAGATGTGGTTGGTGCCGATGACCCAGTTGCGGTAGGCCGTAGTCTGGCTGGAGGTGCCCCACACGGAATCCGCGTAGATCTGCGTGAGAGCATTGCCCTCGAGCAAATTGTATTGCGGCGAGGCTCCGTGGAAGCTGATACCGCCAATCAGGAAGCTGGGTGCGCCGGCGTCGAACTCGCCCTCGGTGTAGTTGTAACCGATCACGTTGCCGGCCGCGCCCCACTCCATCATGATGGCGACGTGGGTCCGCTCCACGATGTTGTTTTCGACCAGAGTAGCGCTGGTCTTGTAGGCGAGGTCGACATCGGAATCATACGTGCCGGGTTCGTGCAGGTACGCGTTGGAGAAGTAGCTGTCGCGGATCTCGTCGCGATAGCCCCAGTAGTCTTCCAGCTGATCGCCGTCGGTGTAGTTCCCTTCCACGCCTTTCACCCAGCAATACGCGCAGGAGGAGAGTCCGAAGTCAGCCGCATAGCCTTTGTTGTTGGCGTAGACCTGGAGGTTTTCCACCCCGGCGTAACTGGCCGACATGTTGAACGGAACAGCGATGGGCGACTGCGTATAGGCGCCATACAATCCCGGCGAGATGGTGACGGTCGAGCCGCTGACGGCGGTGACCTGAACAATCTGGCCGCGAGCCAGGCTTCCACTACTGGTCCAGCCATCGCACCATGTGCACTGTCCTTCGCTGCCGTCGGAGGAGACGAAGGCGGGATTGTTAGTTTCGGCGATCACCAGATACGAGTTGGTGGTGATTCCCGATGCATTGCTGAGGGTAATGCTGGTCGATCCGTTGCTCGCGCCTCCGGTGATGTTGACCGGGTTGTAGCTGGGGCCGCCGGAACCGAGCGCCACAACGTAGCCGCCGCCGCCACCAGTCGCGCTGAGGATGGTCTGGTTGGCGCCAGCGCCGCGCAGGGTCACGTTCGACGGAACCTGAATGGTGCCGCTGATGCTGTAGGTGCCCGCCGCCAGAGCCACGGTTTGACCGCTGGGACAGGATGCAAGAGCGGAGTTGATCTGGGATACGGTTGCGGAAGAGGTAAGGCTGGCGCAATTGGTCGTGCGCGCCGGGATACCACCCACTCCTGAGTTGGACCAGTTAATCGCCTGCGTGGCGCTTAAAATTGAGGACCACGACTGGGCATGACTAGAGAGCGAAAACACGAACAACAATACGGAAATTCCTGCAGCACTGCGCTTCATATGTCCTCATCCGTCCTCCTTCGCTTAGCCCTGTTGTGATCTTTGAAATCTTCGGGCCTTGTTCCGGGATTGCGTGGCTATCGACAAGCGATCAAGGCGAACCGCCGATGTCATTGTCTGGTGACGATGGTAGGGGCAGTATAGCGAGCCAGAACGCGACAAGCAAGACACTAAAGTTACTATTTCTTGGGCCGACGTTACCTGGCGACTTTGGCGAACTGCGCCGTTGTACTCACTTTCAATAAGCCATTTGCCATCAATAGCATTGCTCTTGTCAAGGGTACGAAAGGGCCAGGAAAATTTAGCCGGAAAATGCAGAAAAATCTACATGGACCGTGTAGTTTTTAGTGACTTCAGTACCAGTGTTTTTCAGGCGAGGTAACCTATGCGGGAAAGGGGTCGTTCGGACCCGAAAAACGGTCCTCTGGGAGGACGGTTTTTGGGCCGATTCTACGGTTCTGCAGAGGGAAATCGGGCGTCTCCCGCTTTGGAAAGACCCTCTCATAAGCGGCGATCAGGTGCGCCACCGAGTATTTCCAGGCCAATTCTGTTTCGACGCGCCTGCGTCCGATCTCGCCCATTCTCCTGCGCTCCTCGGGATGTTCCAGAAGCCAGAGAATCCTGGCTGCGAAATCAGCCACCATGTCGTCCTTGCTGGCGTAGAGGGAGGCTTCTCCCGCGCTGAAGCGGCCTTCTTTCAGGTCGAACTGGACGATGGGCTTTTCCAGCGCCATGTACTCCATGATTTTGATCATGGTGGAAATGTCATTCATCTCGCATGGCTTGTCGGGATTCACGCAAACGTCGGAGGTGGAAAGAATGGCCAGCAACTGGTCGTCGGGGATTCTGCCGGTGAAGTCGACGGTGTCCTCAAGGTCCATGTCCTTCACCATTTGGCGGAGGCCGGCCAGTCCTGGTCCGCCGCCGACGCAGGTGAAGTGAATGTCACGGCGCCCCATATTCCGGATGTGCAGGGCGACCTCAAGCAGAATGTCGAGACCCTCCTGCACGCTCATATTGCCGACATAGCCGACGAGATAGTCTTTGCCGTACTTCAGTGCCGGATCCGGCGGGACGGCGCGCATACGCTCCAGATCGGGCCCGTTGCGAACGACGAAAACGTCTTCCGGCTTATGGCCTCCGCGCGCGATCGCCAGATCGCGGTAGCTGCCATTGGTTGCCATGACCACGTCACTGAAGCGATAGGTGAGCTTCTCCAGCAGAACCTGGGATTTGTACAGCAGACCCTTCTTCTCGTATTTCGAGAGGTAGAGCTCGGGATTGGCGTCGTGGTGATCGAAGATGTACTTCACGCCGAAGATTTTGAAGGGCAGAGCTATGAGAAAGATGTCGTCCGGCGGGTTGCATCCCTGGATGACGTGAAAGCCCCTCCGCAGGAAAATCCACGCGGTGTAAAGGAACTCGAAGATCAGCGCGCAAAAGAACTCCACGAGGTAGCCGGAAATGCTGTTCCCTTCCCCAAACATGGGGTGACGGTAGACGTGAATCCCGTCGAGGAACTCGTAGCCCTTCCTGGTCCTCTTGTCCTTCGGACACAGCACGGTGACATCGTATCCATGGGCGCGCAGCGACAGGGCTTCGCCCCATACGCGAGCGTCAAAGGGAACCGGAAGGTTCTCGACGATGATGAGGACTTTTCTCCTCATGCCGCAGGTTCCTTCGACTGGAGTTGCTGGTACAGCCCACCCAGCGAGCACATCATCGTCGCCTGCCCCCAGTGCAGGGTCGGAGTCTTGTTGATCACCCCGCGCGCGTAGCGGCGATAGTAAAAGTAGCCGGTGCGGTCCTGCATATTCGCGATGGTCCAGCGGGCAACTTTCAGCGCCAGAGCGGCAGCTTCCGGATCGCGGTCGGAGAAGAAGACGAGGGTGTCGATGGCCTGCGAGCTGCACTGGATATCGATCGGCAGCGTCTTGTGGTCGTAATAGCGGGGAGTACCGTCTTCGAGGAAGAAGGTCTTCTTCCAGAAGTCGTAGCCGGTGGTGAGATTGCGATCAAACTGATGGTCGCTCGTGCTGTCAAGGTAGTGGTGAAAGCAGTCGAGAACGTAGGCGGTGTGGAAATTGTCGACCCAGTGCATGTTGGGCGGTTCCCCATAGTACCAGGAACCATCGGGACGCTGATACTGCGCGGTGTACCGCATCGATTGCTCCGCGAGCACACGGTAAGCTTCTTTGCCGGTGTGGGTCCAGGTGCGCGCCAGCAGACTGCCGCCCAGGGTATNNGTCGGGTGTCCTGGAGAGGAATGTAGCTGATGCAGGTTCCCTCGCCGTCGGGCGACGCCTGCAGATCGCGCATAATGTGCTCGCACGCGCTGACCGCGACGTCCAGGTACTGCTGTTTGTGGAAGTGATCGTAGCCGTCCAGGAAGGCGTGCCCGATGAGCGAGGTCCAGACGACGGTCGGTGTTCCTTTGGGGAGGTAAAATCCCCGCGAGATGTAGTCGAAATGATTGCCCCACGCAGCTCCGGAATAGCCGGGGGACTGGTGGCCGATGAGCCACTGCAGGCAAAATTCCGCCTTGTTCGCCCACACCGGATCGCCGGTGGCCTGATGAAGGCGCATAAAGCCGCGCGCCAGGAAACCCATGCCTTTGCTGGACTGCGCCCGGGGAATGCCGAGCAGAGGGCGCAGGTTGAGAGGAAATCTCCGCACGCCCTGCTGGAGCACCGTCTGCAGGAACTTCGTCCTGAAGGTCAGGGGGCGCACCCATGCGCTGAGGCCGTCGAACGTGTCGTAGCCGCGGTAGTCGTTGGCCTCCAGCCAGGAAAAGAGATGCTGGATCGAATCGAGAATCTCGGCCGATGCTGCTTGGTTCTGGTCCCGGGTTGTCAACGGGCTACCAACAGATGCCGCTATAGTTGCCATTCCCGCTCCTTTGATCGCTGATGCGGACCAGATCGACGAGCCGCTGATCATCGCGCAGCCGCTTCGGCACTTCTTTAAAATCGGGATCCCGGTTGCCGACAACGACGGTCTCGGCGTGCTGCAGAACGGAATCCATGTCCTGCATCATGAGTCGGGAGATGTGCGGAATCCGATTGAGGATGAAGTCCCGATTCGCGCCGACCAGGCTGGCGAGGTTGACGTTCTTGTCGTAGATCCGCAGGTCGAATCCTTTGCCCAGAAGACGCTCGATCAGTTCGATGACGGGGCTCTCGCGCAGGTCGTCAGTGCCGGCCTTGAAGCTGAATCCAAGAATGCCGACGCGCTTGTGGCCGCTTTCGAGCACCAGCTGCAGGCCGTGCCTGACCTGGATTTCATTGCTGGGAAGAATGGAGGAAAGGATGGGCAGCTCCAGGTCATGCGACTTTGCCTGATAGTTCAGGGCGCGCAGATCCTTGGGCAGACACGAGCCTCCGAAGGCGAAACCAGGCATCAAATAGGTTGGTGAGATGTTGAGCTTCGTATCCTGGATGAAGATCTTCATGACCTCGTGCGAATCCACGCCCATCGCCTTGGCCAGGTTGCCGATTTCGTTGGCGAAGCCAATCTTGAGCGCGTGCCAGCAGTTGTCGACGTACTTGACCATCTCGGCGGTTTCGAGGGTGGTCCGGATCAGCGGAGCGTCGAGGTTGGCGTAGAGGCTTGCAAGAACCTCACCGCTGCAGCGGTTCACTTCACCAATGACAGTTTTGGGCGGCCCATAGAAATCCCTGACTGCGGAACCTTCGCGCAAAAATTCCGGGTTGTTGCACATGCCAAAGTCGTCGCCTGCTTTTTTCCCGGAGAACTCCTCAAGAATGGGGATGACGACGTTGCGCATCGTTCCGGGCAGGATGGTGCTGCGGATGACGACGGTATGGTGCTCGTTCTTGGCCTTCAGCGCGGCGCCGAGCTGCTCGCAGGTGCGGCGCATATGCGAGAGATCGAGGTTGCCGTTCAACTGACTGGGCGTGCCGACGCAGACAAACGACAGCTCGGTGTCCCGGACCGCGGCCACGGGATCGGTGGTGGCGCGCAGGCGTCCCGACTTCGCATTTTCGGAGATGAGTTCCCCGATCTGCGGTTCGATGATCGGCGTATGACCCTGGTTGATGAAGTCGACTTTGAGCTGAACCGGGTCGACCCCGATGACCTCATGGCCATCGTGTGCGAGACAACCGGCCGAGACAGCGCCGACGTACCCCAGTCCGAAAACACTGATCTTCAAGATGCTCTCCTGTCCCCACGGGGGAATACTGCACACTCAGAGGGTTAGCAACCGAATTGCTCAGAACCCTGCCTTATAGGTTGCCGCCAGGGACGGATACGGTTCCGGTTCCAGGCTGGCAACTTTGGAGCGAACGGGCGCCGCCTTCCTCTTCAAGCGACGGGGAGGAATGGTGATGGCGGCGAGCAGAAAACCAAGCCACACCGGCGACATCATGCGAAATCCTGCTTCGGTGAGACTGTAAATCAGGGCCGTCACAAAAAACCCGATTTTTACGGTGCCGATGGTGACATTGCGGCGCCACGCGTCCATCACATTGCGATAGCCGACGACAATCAGGGTGCCAAGCAAAGCAATGCCGACCCATCCGAGGTTCGCATAGACCTCAAGATAACCGTCGTGTGCCTCCTGAATGCCCTTCACGACTCTCCACATGATGAGGAGGCGATCGCCCATCCAGAAGCTCTCAAATCCGGCCCCGAACCAGGGAAACTGCCGGCTGAGGACGATGACCTCCGACCAGATCGCTGTGCGCCCGGTCAGGGAGGAGTTCCTGCCCAGCTCCTTCACCATGCCGCCGGAATTGTCAAAGAACAGCGCGACCACAGCGACGCTGATCGCGGCGGCAACGGTGAGGTGCAGGATCCACGGCCGGTTCATCACAAAGGACCGGCTGGCAACGATCATGACCGTCCCCGCAAGCAGAAGGCAGGAAAACGAAGTCATCGAGTCGGCAGTCAGCAACAAATACACCGACATGGCGAGAATGACGGCTTCGGCCCCCAGATGCTGCCAGCGCCGCATTCCCTGCAACTCATACCAGCTGCGAATCGCGCACCACAGAGTTGCCAGCGCGCCGACCAGCACGGTCATGCCCAGCAAATTCTTGAAGGTCGTGACCCCCGTATACATCGGCTCCCACGTCCAGGGATTGTAAGCACGCCCCCATTGCGGGTAGTACTTGATGCACAGAATTGAAGCCGGGATCAGCACATATCCGGCGCGGCACAGAAATCGCTTGATCGCGGCCAGCGGATTCGGATCCGTAAGGACAATCACGATCATGATCACGTCGCCGGCGGATTTGATCCATCGCTTGAAGGCGACGAAGCCGTCGTCGGCCCACATGGTGCTGATCAGGCAATAGGCGACGAAGAGCAGGATGACGGGATTGCTTTTGACGAAGTCGAGTACTCGTCTGGCTCGCGTGCAGAGCACCACCACGCCGGCAGCGATAACGGCCCCATACACGGCGGCGTCCATGGGGCTGCCATCCGCGGAAACTTCCCCGGCTGGAGTGCCGGTCTGAAACCACGCCGAAACAGGCCGCGACCCGTTGATCAGCAGCCACACTACCGGAACCCAGAGGGATCCAGAAGTGCGATCTCTCTCGTCGCGATCCAAATAGAAAATCACGCCGATCCCGACGGCGTAAACCAGAGTGGCCAGCAGTGGGCTCATTGCGTGTCAACAAACAAACGGTGCAGATGCTCGAGTGTCAGAAGTTTGTGAATGGCGGTGGTGTAATTGCGGTCACCCTTGAGATGCCCGGTTACGATGTTTTCCAGCATCTTCTTTTCGACGTAGGGACGCGACAATGCACGCGAGTCCAGCAGCATCTCGCGCACATAAGCGGCCAGCGCATCCCGGTACCAGACGCGGAAGTGATAGAACTTGTGCCGGCCGAGAAACAGACGTTCCAGATGCAAAGCCGAGAAAGCGTGATCGCCGCGGGCAACCCACTGCGGCATACCGTAATCGTACGCGTATTCCGCCTTGAAGGTGAACTCCTGGTACTCGTGGCGCAGCGCCCCGAACATCCCGGCGTTGGCGGTCAGACCGCGATCAGTCGGGATTTTTGAGAGCGCAGGATTGCCGTCCTGAATCAGGCGCAGCGAGATGTCGTTGCTGCTGAGCGTGATTTTGGGCGCGCGAAAGACCGTCTTCACCAATTCGTTGTCAATATACGGAGAACGCAGCGCGAGCTGCGTCTCCTCGAGCGCCAGAAGACCATAATGGTGCCACGGCGCCTGCCGGAAAACCGAGAAGGAGAGCGGATGCACGTCGATCAGGCTCGCGTAGGTTTGCTTCGCCTGGGCGATATAGGTCATGAACCCTGCGGTAAACAGTCCCGGCGGCGGCTCGGCGGGTTTGAAGGCGCGAATGCTGCGGAGAACCTCGCCACCGTAGTTGCCGGTCATGCGAACCGGGGCAATCTGGCGCGCGATCTCGTTGATGTAGAGATCGGGCGAGTGCATCACGTCCACGCAGCCGTCGGTGAGATAGACGGTCCGTTCGGAATAATGCCCGAACTTCGACAGAAACTCGTCGCCAACAGGAATGGTCTGATGCGGATAGCCGCAAACGTGGGCGACCTTGCGCGCAATCGAAACATCCTGACAGTCGCGGAACGGGCCGCCGAACGAAAAGCAAGGCACTGACTCGGCCGGAGCTTTGAGCCACGCCATGATCATCCGCGAGTCGAGGCCGCCGGTCAGAGAAACACCGACACGCCCATCTCCGCTGAAATACTTCGGGATGTTGCGCGAGAAAATCGCACGCAGCTGCTGGTAATAATCTTCGAGGTCGAGCGGCCCCTGCTCTTCCCATTCGGCCGGTTCGAAGTAGCGGTCTTTGCGCTCGCTCGCGCCCTTTGCGAAAGTCCACGCCGACGCCGGCGGAAGTACATTAACCTTCCTGAATACCGTCCGGTTCTCGAGCACGCAGCCGTTGGAGACGAGCTCCCCTAACCCGCGGGGATCAATCGTGCGCAGGTCCGGACAAACGGCCAGGATCGCCTTGGCTTCCGCCGCAAAGTAGAACGCGTCTGCCGCTTCGTGATAGTAGAGCCGGTGCAGGCCGTAGCGATCGTTGAACAGCAGCGCCGTTCCCGACGGCCTATCCACCAGCAGACCCTGGAATCTGCCATTCAGAGATGCCGGAAAATCCCTCTTCTCCGCCCGCTCGATGAGATACGACACCTTCCGCGCCGCGGGGGCGTGGCCATTCCGTTCGTAAAAGGGCATGACGGTTGGACCGGAGAACTCTTCCCCTGAAAGGAACAGCACCTTGTCGCCGCGCTCGCTTTCGAGCGGACGCCCGCCGGGAAGGATATCTTTCTTCCCGATCCAGCCTACGTAGACGCCGGCAGTCTCATCGATCCACGTGCCGGTATCGTAAAACGATTCGTGGCGGAGTGCCTCAACCATCTGCCGCAACTGCGGCTCGGCGCGCTCACGCCCAATCTTTGTAATCAGACCAACAATGCCTGGCATTTCCTGACCCGTCTGTCTCTTCTGTCTGCTGCGTCGTGTGCGATGGCTCTCTAGGTGCTTTCCGGAGCGGACTGCATGTTCCGGCCCAGCCATGATTTACGGATTTCCCGCAGCTTCAGGATCATCCACTCAGGAATATGCTCGGCGAGCTTCTTGTGCAGCCCGAGCTTCAGCGCGATCGAGCCGATGGGGGTCAGCGGAACATAGTAGCGAGGCAAATTGACACGCTGAAAAGCGTTGCGCTCCTTGAAGTCGCTCAGGGAGTCACTGGTTCTCTTGCCGTAGGCGAAATTCGAATAGACCAGATAAGGGGTCTTGCGCTCCGCACAGGCGCGCACCGCGTGCGCAACCAGAGCATTGGTCGGCGCCTTGTCGCGCTGCTCGATGAGAGAAACAATATTCAGCAATCCCGCCTGCGAGCCGTCGTAGTCCCACAACAGCTTGATAAAGCCGACCAACTTATCGCCGAGAAAGGCACCGACAAAAATGCTGCGGTCGAGGTAGGTCGCTTCCTCTTTGTAAACCGTCTCCAGATCCTTGCCATAATGCGGGAACTTTCTTCCCTGGCGGATCGGGGTCTCATTGTAGATTTCCCAGATCCCCTTAACCAGTTCATCGCTGAAGGGGACTTCCCGGAGGACTATGCCCTTCTTCTCGGCCTGCTTGGCCTTGTTGCGCGCTTTGAAACCAAGCTGCTGGTTCCACCAGTGATCGAAGGTCGATATCGGCAACACCGCCAGGTTATCCCACTCCATGGGATAGCTGTACTTCGGCGTAGTTTCGGAAACTTTCTGGATGAAGGTAAACAGGTCGACGCGGCTCTTCGACTTCCGAAGCGCAGTAATGATCGCCTCCGGATCATTCGCGAAAAGGAATTTCTCCCCATCAAGACGCGCAATCTTCACCACTGAACCGCGAATTTGAATCCCGGTCCCGCCTACATCCATCATGACTGAGCTACCCTGCAGGCTGCCGCGCACGACAGCCGGTAAGAAATGTGGCGGAGAGGGAAGGGATTCGAACCCCCGGGTGGTTGCCCACCGCAGCCGATGCACTGGCCGCTGCCTTACCGACGGCGACCTCTCCGTATGGAAGAACTGTTGCTCCTGAGAGCCTTTGCCTGTCGTGATGCGCGCCCGACCTAACTGGGCGGATCCAGAACGTACTCCTCGCGCACCGGGTTAATGCCAACCAGAATGAGCAGCTTGCCCAGGTGGTCGCAGATCTTGACCAGAAGGGTCATGAAGTACTGCTGGCCGGCGATCAGCGCGAACGGCAGCCCCAGCGCATACAGCGGAATCGCGACCACAGACTTGACTACTCCGACTGCGTTCGTGTGCAGCCCAGCGGTTGCCCCGCGCAGCAGTGCTTTGCGCAGCAGATACTTTTTGTTCCAGCGCGCGGGGGGAACCGTCTCAAACGCCTCGGCCTCAGCGCACCAGATGAATTTGCGTCCCTCTCCGATCTTTCTCCGGAAGAAATCCTGATCTTCTCCGGCGCGAAACTCCGGCCGAAACGGCGCCGGATCACCGGCCACCAGTTCCCTTTTCAGCAGCACATTGCCGGTGCGCGCTTCCAGCCATTCGACCCGCATGCCCGTCGGATTCACGCGGCGCACATAGAAGTTGCTCTTCTCAAGCCATTTTGGAGGCGGCTGATCGAAGTGGCGGAGTACGGGCCCAAGGACCCCGTCGACCTTGTGTTCCCTGCATGTTTTGAACAGGGTCAGAAGCCATTCGCGGCAGGGAAACTCATCATCGTCGATGAACGCCAGGTAGTCCCCATCCGCGTTCTCGACGACTTTGTTACGAGCCAGCGCGATGTTCTGCCTCGGCTCCATACAATATTTGATGGCCAGTCCCAACTCCGCACGAGCCGCATCCACTACCGGTTCTGCCGATCTGCCCTGGTCGTTGTCGGCGATCACGACGGACCAGGTGAACAGACCGTCCGTCTCCTGGCGACTCAGCTCATCGAGAAGCCTTCGGAGCAGCGCCGCCCGCTTGTACGTGCAGACGCAGACCGAAATGTGAGCGACCAGTGGCTCGACAGGCTTACTCGTCTCGATCATTGCTGTCGCTCCCGCCGTCGCGCTCATAGCGCGTAACCTCGCGCGATTTTGACATCGCCAACGCGGCGCATCAGTTCGCCGCCGGTCAGGAACTGGTACTCGTCTGCGTCCACGGGATGTGTCTCCACTTCAACGCTGCATCGACTGGCAAGGTCGAAGATCTTCTCCAGCCGCCCCGGCGGATCCATCGGGGGCAGTGCAAAAAAGAAATCCGTCATGCGATGGCGTTTCGCAAGGCGGCTGTCCTGCCAGCGGCGATAGCGGCGATTCAAGGCACCTTTTTCACCGGACGCGAATGAGAAGTTTCTTCGGGCAATGGTCCCGGCAGGCAATAGCTTCTGAACCTGCACGTTGGCGCATAAATGCATATGGTGGTGGCCATCGACACGGCCCGGCGCAACGCCATAGAGCCGCTCGTACTCCTCGATCTGCGCTTTCACAATGTATTCAAAGGAGCCGGAAAGTCCCGGATGATAAATCGCGGGGCACAAACGTGAAGCTCGCAGGAAGCGGGTGATTTTCTGCTGATGCTCCTTCAACCGTGGGCCGCAATTCGCCCCCGAGAAAACTGTCGTCAGATTCAGATGAAGACCGGCGTCCACACCATGCTGTCGCGCCAGTACGGCGGCTCGCTCCGAGTCTTCCATGAAGACCATGGCGCTGACTGACGAAAGAACGCCCTGCGATACGCATTCGAACGAACGATCGGTTACGTCTTTGTCGCGTCCCCAATCGTCGGCGTTGATAATCACGGCCGCGTTCATGGCTCCCCCCGCACCGTCCGTCGGAGGATCGTGCAACGTCACGTCGTGAACCACCGCCTGCATTACACGCTTTCCGAGTGCCGCATCGATTCCGATCCATTGTCGCGCGGCGGCGCCGGCTGCGCGGGCTTCTTCTCCGAGCGGCGGAAGAACCTTTTGAGCCGGTGCATCTGTTCGCCGCGATGAAATGCGATGAACTCCGCCGTGACCGGCCTTTCCCTGCGACGCACGAGAGCCCAGAAATACCCCGATCCCAGCGCGAGCCCTCCCACCACGAAAGGCTTCCGGCTCATTTGATAGAGGCTGCGGAATATTTCCCAAAGCGGGTGATTGCCGATTGCATAGTCCTTGGCGCCAAGCCTGAACCGCGCGGCTACCGGCCCACGCTGTGCCGTCCCCATGTCCCGATGATGCAGACAGGTTTTCTCGGGAAAGGTCCGCGTCTTCCAGCCCTTCATTCTCGCGGAGATCACCGCGATGTGATCGATGCCGCCGCCTTTGACCGGAACATAACCGCCGATGGCCTGGAAGCATTCACGGCGGAAAACCTGACAGGCTCCCGAGACGTGTTCAATGCTTACAAAGCGGTAATCGTAGACTTCACCGGATAACTCACGAAACGGCGTCCCCACTAATCCGAGCGCCGGATCGGCCGCCAGTTTGCCGAGCAGAAACTCGAAATAGTCCTCATCAAATGTAATGTCCGCGTCCAGACTGCCCATCACTTCGTAAGGCAAATTCTGAACGCGAGCCAGACCGGCGCGGAAGGCTCCCACTTTGCCGGCAAAATTGCGCTCCCGCCGCTCCGCCATCCGCACCAGCTCGATCCAGTCGTGCTGAGCCGCATATTTCCTGACGATGTCATCGGTTCCGTCGGTCGAACCATCGCTGACGATCACCCACCGCAGCGGGCGCACGGTTTGCGCCACGACCGACTTGATGGTCAGTTCGATGGATCGCGCCTCGTTGCGTGCCGGACTTACGAGCACATAGACAGGGGGCTTCAACACGAGTGAACCTCACTCAGCATTCGGTACGCTGGGATTTGCGGGACGGGGACCAATGCAGGAGCACAAAGCAGAGAATGCCAGGCCGTGAGTGATGACGTGGCAAAGCAGGACCAACTTCCCCTGCTAAGACAGGACTACCTTTTCTGAGCCTTCGCGGCTTCCGGCGGTTTTGGACGTGAACGCATAGATCTCGTCGGCGACCCGCGCCTGCTGATCGGCCCTAAGTTGCGGGAACATGGGCAGCGAGACGATTCTGCCGGCAGCGCGGGTGGCCACGGGAAAGTCCTGCGGGCTGTAATTCATGTGCGCGTACGCATTCTGAAGGTGCAGAGGCACAGGATAGTGAATGCCGGTGCCGATGCCCGCTTCCTTCAAGTGGCGCATCATGCCGTCACGATCGTCGGTGCCGATCACGTACAGGTGATAAACGGCGCGAGACCAGGATGGCTCATACGGACAGGTCACTGCGTCGTTCCCCGCCAGCAGACGATCGTACTCGGCGGCGCGGTCGCGGCGCTGCGTGTTCCAGTTGGCCAAATGCGCCAGCTTCACGTGCAGCAGTCCAGCCTGGATCGAATCGAGGCGGCCATTATAGCCCTCGATGTCGTGGTAATACTTCTTCGCCTGTCCATGATCGCGCAGCATCTTCACCTTCGCCACGATGGCGGGATCGTCGCTGACTGCGGCGCCGGCTTCGCCACAAGCGCCCAGATTCTTTCCGGGATAGAAACTGAAGGCGGAAGCGCGGCCCATGGTTCCGGCCTTCATCCAACGATTCAGCTTGCCGGAAAAATACTCCGCGCCGTGCGCCTGGCACGCATCCTCGATCACGGTGAGGCCGTACTGATTGGCCAGCCGCAGGATTGAATCCATGTCGGCCATCTGGCCATAGAGGTGCACCGGAACAATCGCGGCTACCGGCCGCTGGCTCCGCTTGCTGATGAGCCGCCCGGACGCATCCCGCGAGCAGCCCTGCTCCAGATACTCCTGCAGCCGCTCGACCGACATGTTGTAGGTGTTCTCGTCGATGTCGATGAATTCCGGAATCGCGCCTGCCTGGGAAATCGCCTCGGTGGTGGCGATGAAGGTGTGAGGCACAGTTACGACCACGTGACCGGGCTCGATGCCGCAGGCCATGATCGCGAAGCGAAGCGCGTCCGTTCCGCTGTTAAGGGCGACCGAGTGCTTCGCGTCGCAAAACGCGGCGAATGCCTGCTCGAACTCCTCCACCATCGGGCCGCCGACAAATCCGGCGGTGAAGAGAGCCCGGCGAAATACAGCCGTCAGCTCCTCTTCCAGTTCGACATGAGGAGTCACTAAATCGAGGAAAGGGATGTCGTTAGATGCGTACATGGGGGTCCTCTTGTTTTTCTTCAATGTGACGCAGGATCCTGGCCGGATTTCCGGCGACGATCGTGTTGGGTGGGACATCTTTGGTGACCACGCTGCCAGCGCCGACAATCGCGTTTTCACCGATGGTGGTATTGGACAGAATCGTGACACCGGAGCCAATGGACGCGCCCCTGCGAATGATGGTGCGCTCGACTTTCCAGTCAGCCTCGGTTTGCAGGTTCCCGCCAGCGGCTGTGGCCCGAGGATAGCTGTCGTTAATAAACGTCACGCCGTGACCGATGAACACGTTATCTTCGATCACGACTCCTTCGCAGATAAAGCTGTGACTGGATATCTTGCAGCGCTTCCCTACTGTGGCGTTCTTCTGAATCTCGACGAACGCGCCGATTTTCGTCTCGTCGCCTATTTCACATCCGTAAAGGTTGATGAACTGCGCCAATCGGACACTGGCGCCCAGTTTCACGTCGGCCGCAATGCAGTTGTACGAGTTCATAGATAGACGAGCGAGCCGCGCTTGCTCAGGGACTCGCTGGCTGCCTCGAGCATCTTCACCACGCGCAGCCCGGCGCATCCGTCATTGAAGGGGTCTTTGCCGGTCGAGATACAGTCCACGAAATAGGACAGCTCCTGCCGCAGTGCCTCGACCTGTTCCAGCTGCGGCGACCACATATCGCCGGAGCGGTAATTGACGAGCAGGGAGTACAGGCCTTCGCTGTTGGTGATGTTGACGCCCTTGTCGTAAACTTTGACTTTTTCGTCGGCTTCAAGATCGTTCCACACCAGCATTCGCTTTTCGCCGCCAATAAGAGTAGTGCGAACCTTCACCGGGGAGAGCCAGTTGACGTTGATGTGAGCGATGACGTTCTCGGGAAAATACAGGGTCATGAAGGCGACGTCTTCATGGCAATTGAGGTGGCTCTGACCCGTCGCTACCACGGCCTCCGGACTCGCATCGATGACGTAATCCATGATGGATAGATCGTGAGGAGCGAGATCCCAGAGAACGTTGATGTCATGCTGGAACAGCCCCAGGTTGACGCGGGTGGAATCGTAGTAATACAGCCTTCCCAGAGTTCCCTCTCTGAGCAGTTGGGAAATTTTTCTTACCGCGCCGGTAAAGAGGAAGGTGTGATCCACCATGACCCTGAGGTTTTTCTGGATGGCCAGATCGATGAGCTTCTCACCCTGCGCAACGTTGCTGGTGAAGGGTTTTTCGACGAAGACATGCTTGCCATTTTCAAGAGCGGCCTTGGCCAGCTCATAGTGGGTCCACACCGGAGTGATGACGGCAATGGCATCGATGTCGGGCGAAGTGATGACCTCCATCGCGTCCGCGGTGATGTGCATGCCGGGATAAGCTTTGTGGGCGCGCTTCTGCGCCGCGGGACTCATCTCCGCGATGGCCCGAACCTGGGAACCCTCCAGGCTGGCAAGGTTCCTGACCACATTGGGTCCCCAATAACCGTAGCCGATTACACCGAAGTTCACGGGATTGTCACCACACTTTCAGCGCTGCTCATGACGCAGTCGCGCACCGCCCCGACAGGAGTGGTGCTCGACAGAAACAACGGAATTCAGAAAGGAAGTTAATCTGCGGAGTGAAGGAAAGCCTCAGTAAGCTCCCTTAATGACTGCAGCGGGTGTTCGCATGAGAATCTTGACGTCCAGCCACGGCGACCAGGAGATCGCATAGCGCAGATCGAGACGAACCATATCATCGAATCGTACGCGGCTTCGACCAGTAACCTGCCACAGACCTGTAATTCCAGGCTTGACCTGGAGGACGCGGCGACGGTGCCAGGTTTGATAGGCTGCCAGCTCATAAGGGATCGGAGGACGCGGACCGACCAGCGACATATCTCCCCTGAGCACGTTCAAAAACTGGGGCAGTTCATCCAGGCTGGTTTTGCGCAGGAACCTTCCGATCGGTGTAATTCTCTTATCGCCGGCCAGTTTATAGACACCCTCGCCAGTCGCGGTTGCGGGGACGCGCTCCGCCACGCCGGCAATGAGCTGCTTCACATACTCTTTGTGCACGGATTCGTCGTTATTGACCCGCATGGACCGAAACTTAAGAAACGTGAAGCGACGGCCATACTGCCCGATGCGATCCTGTCTGAAAAGAATCGGGCCCCGGGAGGTCGCTCTGACAGCGAGGGCGATGATCGCGAACAGAGGCATGCATATGACCAGCGCCAGGATGCTTCCCGCAATATCCATTCCCCGCTTGACGCGCAGCAGCGTGCGCTGATCTCTGGTCGGAGTGAAGAGGTCCGGGTACAAGACGGGGTCGCTGGGACGTCCCGAGCTGTCACCATCCCAGTCGTCGGGAAAGAAGTGGAATGAGAAGGTGATCTCGTTGAACTTTTCCAGTGAAACTTCCTGTTGCAGCGCAGCGCTGACCCGGCCCAGGATCGTGCTCAGGACCGAGTTCTTGTCGCTGACCACCAGCCCGGTAAACATCACGCCGACGGTATTGCGGTCCTTATACCAGCCGACCACGTCGGTTTCGCGGGTGGACGATTGCATCGCGGACACGATACCGGTCAGAGTTCTATCCAGGCCATCGCCATTCCGCGTGGAGCCTGCTTCCAGCAACATCAGCAGAAACGGTTCTCTGGACCGTTCCGTCCGCTTTCGCTCGATCGCGATCCGTCGCCTGAAGGCCTCTTCTGTCAGGACGTCGCGTTCCCCGTAGGCGGCCGCATCGAATATCGGGTCCACCATATCTGAAATCTTATTGATCCTTGGCAGAGTCACAACTCGCTCCTCTCGAGCATTAGTGAATGTTCGAACATCGGGTGCGAAATATTAAACAACCCTTGCTTTTTTTGACTGGTTATGACTACTTCGTTGTTGCCTTGTCCTTATTCACAGATTTGAACATCCGGCGTTCCGATGCGCCGGACTATTTATACGAGTTACAACCGCTTGCAATACATCTGACCGGTTTGAGTTCTATTCCGGGCGCGGGGTGTAGTAGTAGTCGGTGTGCGGCGCGCTGTTGGAGGAGTTCAGCAGGGCTCCAACCAGCTTTTGCGATTCGACCGCATCCATGGCTCTCTGCAACTGCCGCTTCTCAGTGACTCCCTGGCGCGCCACCAGCAGGATGCCATCGGCCAGACGTGACCACACGCTGGTATCGGCCAAAGGCAGAACCGGAGGCGAATCGATGATGATCCAGTCGAACAGTTCAGCCAACTGATCCAGCAGGGTGGTCACCTTGCCGGACTGGAGTAACTCCAGCGGGTTGCTCGGCGAACTGCCTGCCGGCATGAACCACAGGCCCGGGCCCTCAAGGAAGTAGATGCTGTCTGCGAGCTTGCGTTCTTCGCGCAGCCATTCGCAGATTCCAGGTCGCGGCGCCAGCGCGAAGATCTGCGACAGGGACGGCCGCCGTACGTCGCCCTCGAGCAGAAGGGTTCGCTGCTGGGCCCGCAATGCCAAAGAGCATGCCAGGTTGGCAGAACAGGTGCTCTTGCCTTCCTGCGGTATCGAACTTGTGACAAGAAGTTTCTGCAAGGGGCGATCGCGGCGAAGATGCCGCAGCCGCACCGCCAGCAGCCGAAAAGCCTCCGCCGCCGGGCTGTCCTTGTCAGAAACACTGACCAGACGGCTTTGCGCGGGAAGGGCAAGCTTCAGGGTCTTGAAGTGATCAAAAATCTCGGGACGTGGCTGGGGGCGCGGCTCTTCAACCGGGGCCGCAGCCGCGCGGTGCGTACCGTTCCCTTTCGAAGTGGGCACAGCGTCGGACCCAGCAAGGTGCCCGTTCCCCGAGACGTGCTGCTCCACAGGCACGGCCTGCGGTTCCGGCGCAGCGACAGCCTCATACTCGGAGGCCGCCCGGCGCTCGGCATGGCGCAACAGTTCGGTTGCGTCGGGTACCGGCGATGGTTTACTTCCTGATTTTTCAGCTTCTGATCTTTGCAGAGCATCAAATATTCGGCTCATACTCACTCGCTTCGAGAGAAACAGGCACATTCAAATCGGCGCTGCGCGCTACAGGTTTGCGCAGAGCCGAATAAAGATCGCGAAGAACCTTCGCGGCTTGCTGGACATCCATCTCGCCATGGGTCCCGCTGCCTTCGGCTTCACCGAAGAAATTCATATCGAGGCGGAACTCTCTTGCGACATCTTCGACGATATCGACACTCACTTTGGGTATTTGTCGCGCATAGGCAATGATCAGCGCGTTTTCGCAGACAGTGTTGATCAGCCGGGGAAAGCCTCTGGAGTGACGATAGACAGCCTGAATGACTTCGGGAGCGAACAGATCGTTGGGGTCTCCCTCGGCTCCGGCAACGCGAAGGCGATGCTCGATATATTCCCTGGTCTCTGCGGCATCGAGGGGTCCCAACTGCGCGCGAAGAGCGATTCTCTGTTTGAGTTGACGGAGCCCAACGGAATCCAGCTTCTGATCCAGTTCGGGTTGCCCGACCAGCACGATCTGCAACAGTTTATCGTCAGTCGTCTCGAGGTTAGAGAGGAGGCGTACCTCTTCGAGTAACTCCTCGGACAGGTGATGCGCCTCGTCCACGATAAGAACGGTGGTAAGGCCCTTCGATCCGCGCGACACCAGGAACTGCCCGAGATCGAGCAGCAGCTCGCTCTTGTTCTTGCCCGACGCGGGAAGACCGAAGTCAGACAGGATGTACTGCAGAAACTCGGTTGGAGAAAGCCGGCTGTTAAACAGATAGGCGTAGGCGATGTCCTTGCTTTCCTTCAGCAGGCGCAGCAGGCAGCGCAGCAGCAGGGTTTTCCCGGTGCCGACCTCCCCGGTGACCACAACAAACCCTTTGTGCCGGCGAATACCGTAATGCAGCGCAGCCAGCGCTTCATTGTGCCGACGGGTAGACACAAAGTAGGTTGGATCAGGCGTCAGATCGAACGGATTGCGGGCGAGCTTGAAAAAGGCTTTGTACATTGCACCCTAACCATGAATGAAGCTGACAGCGGAACCCACGAGGATGATGACAACAACGGTTGCCGTCATTGCCCATCCCAGAATCGTCTTCCTGCGCGCCTTCTGTTCGTCCGCCGGGTTGATCACCTGCGGAACCTCGCAGATGACGGCGACGGGCAGGAGATCCTTAATGTCGGCGTCGCTGTGCATGCGATCGTCGGAAAACTCGAACGAGGCCACCGAAATAGCTCCCAGGGCCAGCCCGACCAGCAGGCCGGCGGCGCAGAACTTCAGGCGATTCGGAAAATCCGGTTTAGTGGGCAGGCTTGGAGCATCCAGCTTCTTGAAGCGTTCTCCCTGCAGATTTTGCTCCATGCTGGTCGCCATCTGAGAATCCTGCTTTCTCTTCAGCAGGTCGTCGTAGTGCGCCTTCGACTGATCGTATCCGCGGGTGAGATCGGCCAGCGCCTGGTCGGCCGCCGGCTCGGCATTGATGCGTGACTCATATTCACTGATTCTCGCCTGCAGAGACGCAATCTCTTTTCCGCGATTCTGAATATCCACCTGATCGGATTCCAGCTGCCCCTGCAGCTGCGACATGGTCATGGCGTCATTCGAAGTGGTGGTGGTTCCTTTGGCCTTCTCCGCGGCAACCGCGGTTTGTCTCTGTTTTTCAGTCCGCGCAATCTGCGCTTTCACCTTCACGACATCGGGATAGCTGTCGGTGTAACGAGACTGCAGATCGGTCAGCTGGTCGCGCAGCTTGGCCAGCTGGGTATCGATCGCCTGGACGCCGTTCGGGTCGACATCGGTGGGACGCGGCGCCGGACTTGGATTCGTGCGCAGCTGCTCGATCATCGTCTGATGCAAGGCGCGCTGCGAGGAGGCGTTATTCAGCGCATCCTGCTCATTGGTCAGCTGAGCCTGCAGCCCGGTCAGGATCTGCAGGTTACTGGCTTCCTGCGAGGGTAATGCGCCCAGGTGGCTGGCCTCGAATGCCTTCTTCTTCGCATCCATGTCGGCAAGGTCGGCACTGGCCTTTTCCAGCTCGCCTTCAAGAAATTTGGTGGTGTCTCCGGACTGCTGCAGGAGGGTCTGTTGATTCTCGCTGATGAACAGGTCCGCCAGTTGCCCGGTCACCTGCTGGGCGACGCTGGGATCCTGCGCCGAGTAGTCGATACGGAACGCCGTGATGCCCGCGTTCTGCGCGTCGCGCACCAGATCGATGTTGATTTCCTTGCGCATCTGGGAGACTTTGTCGTCGTCGGATATCGCGTGACGGCCGTCGCTGTACAGATGAAGGCTGTTAATGATCATCAGCAGGCGGGTGCGGCTGAGGATTTGCTGCTGCATGCTCTGCAGGCGTGCCTGCAGATCGTCGTCGACGTTGGGCGAGACGTAGTTCTNNTAGTTCTTCGGCATCGACGGCTCTTCGACGAGGATGAGCGTGCTCGATTTATAGCGCGGCGAGAGAAGCCAGCTGCTGCCCCACACCAGCATCCAGCCGAGAAGAAGCGGGATGAGGAAGTGGATATGGCGGCGCCGGGCTATATCCAGATAGCGCGCGACATCGAGTTTCTCGTTATTTTCTGCTTCGAAGACTTCTGCCATCGTTATCTTCCTATGGGCCGGACCCACTGCCAGGAAATCTGGCCGTACTCCCGATCGCTGTTGGGGAGCTTGGCCAGTGCCCCGATCCCGCTGTAACTCTCCTGCATCCGGTCGTAGCCGATGAGGAACTTCAGGCTCTTGCTCAGCTGGTGCTGCACGGAGGCGGTGGCGGTTACCGTGTGCCCTCCCGGTTCGGAAAAGGGAAAAAGCGGCGTCTTGTTCTTGTTGAGCGCGTAGAAGCCGGAAAAATTGATCTCCCAGGTATGGGTCAGTTCCCGGCGGAAAGCTGCGGCGGCCCTGTCTTCCTCATAGGCTCCGGGGAGACCGCCTCCCCCGGTTACGTTGTGCGAATAGCTGCCGGAGATGGTGGAAAGATGTCCCTGCCATCCGACTCCAATGGTCCCGGCCGGTGTCCATTCCTGAATGGCGGTCTCAGGAGCCTGCGACGCAATATAGTGCTCCGGGCCGCCGGTGACCGAGATCGAAAGAGTGCTGGCCTCAGAGTTTCTGAGATAGATCGTGTAGAAGGGGAAGATATTGTCGGACTGGACCCCGCTGTCTGTCCCTTTCAGGAAGCTGACGATGCGCGAGTGCTCCACTTCAGCTCCGAAATACTGCCGGACGGCAATGCGCTGGCTTGCGAAAGCGGTAACGCCCCACAGCGTCGAGTTATAAAGGCCGGGCACCTGCGATGAATTGGGGTAGTCCAGCAGGCCATATTGCCCGCTCACACCGAACATTTCGTTTTCGCCGGCCTGATCGTTGATCCCCACGTTGGCGACATTGGAAATGCGGTCGGCGAACGGGGCAATCACGCCACTGGCCTGCAGCGGCGTCCCTCCGCCGATGTCCCCCTGCGACGTGGCAAAAGGCTGATTGAACAAGCTGGAACTGCGCAGGAAGGAATCCTGCACGATCAGTGTTGCGTTCGACCCGGGGTGGTACTGAAAGTTCATGCTCGCGTTCTGATCGGTCTCGTTGAAATCCGAGCTGGGCTCATAGAAAGTGAACCCCGGGCTGTAGCTGAACTGCTCGCGAAGCGCCAGCGTGCTCTTGTCGAGGGTCACGGTCGGCCAGATGGAATAGATGACATCCCCCTGCGGCGTCGCGCTGAAGCCGGCCAGCACGTTGTCGTCGTAGGCGACCTCGCCGGTCAGGCCAAAGCTCATATAGTTGACCCGGACTTCGTCGCCGGTGGCGACCGGGTAAGCCTGGCCGCTGACCGGAGGTGGCGTCAGCATGCCGCTGTTCATCACCGAATTGTCCGGTTCCTCATCCGTGCTGGTCGGTGTCCCTGTGCCGTTGCCAGTACCGGTTTGTGTACCGGTTCCCGTGCCCGTACCCGTTGTCTGAGACCACATCGGGACGGCGGCCAGCAGCACGAAGATCAGGCACAATCTCGTGATCATATCGAGCTCACGGCACCACGACGGTGTCTCCAGGCTGGAGCCTGACGTTCTGTTGCGGATTGTGCCCTTTCACAAAATCTTCGTAATTGAACTTAGCGCGGAGTTCTTTGCCGTCTGCACCCGTGTGCAGCACATAAATGGATTTCTTCTTGGCAAAGTCCTTGAAACCGCCCGCCGCAGCAATGGCATCTACCACCGTCAACGACGTCGTCAGCGGGTACGCTCCCGGCTTGGTCACTTCCCCCATGACGTTGAACTTGAGGCTGTTGATCTTCTGTACCATGACCGTGACCGCCGGTTCGGTGATGAAGTTCCGCAGCCTGCCGGTGATTTCCTCTTCCAGTTGCACCGGAGTACGGCCGGCGGCCTGGATTTCGCCCACCAGAGGCAGCGAAATCTTCCCGTCGGAGCGAACCGGAATGGTTCGGCTCAGCTCCTGCTCTTTCCAGACGTTAATCTCCAGCAAATCATCATCGCCGATTACATAGCCGTTGTTGTGAATTCGGCCGGCCGGAGGCGTCACCTGGTCGGGCTCAGATCCTGCGGCGCGAGCCGATTCGGGATTCGCGCTGCCGGACACCGTCTGGGCCAGCAGAGAACCGGAAGCAGCAAACAGCAGTATTCCTGCCACGATGGCGTATTCAGCTTTGTGTTTCATAACCTGCAACAACCTCTGGAGGAAACCCCGTACGCGGGCTGCCCCGGCGACTGTGCCGCATTCATGCCGCCAGAAATGAAGGCTTGCCCGATGCGGGGATTCGGTTGATCTTTAACGGGTGCTGCCTAATCTTGCATCGTAAACGGCGACAGCGGTAGGAAAATTCTTCTGGATTTCTGCAATTCCGGCGGCCGGTATCGTGGAAAACGCACTCTTGTTGCCGGCCACTCCCACCGGTTCCACATCGGAAGCAGCGACTTCCACGCCCACGGACTGGGCAAGCATATCCACCGACAGCACCAGGCGGAACAGATTCTTCTTGCGAACCAGAATCCCTTCCACTCCCTCCAGCGAACCCCGGGTCACTCGGACTCGCTCGCCGCATTTCAGGAAAGGATGCGGCTCGACGCGATAGTTGCCGTTGACCGCCCGGCGAATGGCCAGAATCTCTTCTTCCGGAACGACCGCGATCTGTTCTCCGCGGGACAGGATCATGTGAATGCCCGGCGTGGTCACAACCTGCAATCGCCGGCTGAGTCTCCCCCGGACAAAGACGTAGCAGGGGAAAAGCGGCAACGAGAGAACCTTTTGCCTGTCCTTCCAGCGCCGCATCGAGTCATGGAGGGGCAGAAAGACTTCGAACCCCTTGGTCGACAGCATCTCGGCAACAGTTTTCTCGTGCTGATGCCGGGTGTAGACCGCCCACCAGGCTGACTGATCCGGGCCGTCGCGTTCGATGAGGGTGGGGACCGTCATTCTGCCTGCGTGCTCCGTTTCCGTTTTTTCACTTCAGCCCGTAGCTCCGCCCTGTGGGCTACATTGGCCCGTTTTCCACAATCAAGCTCAAACTTCAAGCATCCGGCGCCGAGCGGTAAAACTCGGGGCGTCCTGTCGCCTGCATCGCCGGGATTTAACAGGAGAAATTGATCAAAGCGCCAACCGTCGATTGCCATTCATGGAATCTTTGGCTACGTAGCCTCGGCTGCCCATCTGGCGAAGAAACCGCGAATGCATAATCTTGGCAGCGATAGTGAAAGTACCGACCGGGATTCTGCATTTCGATGACCTGATGACGAACCCTCGGCAGAAGACTTCAGCGGCGTATTCGCCGTCCAGCTCAACAGGAAGAAAGAACCTCATTTCAATTGCGGTTTTGGGATCCAGGGAGCGCTCGCTGCGAATCAGCACGCCGGAGATGCTGATATTTTCAGTCAGCCCCTCATGCCACTCCCGCTCTCCTCGTGCCCGATACCGGATAACCGTCCCAATCTCATATCGCCGGGCCCGGGAGATTTCCGTGTTCGCCGCGCTCAAGACCGGTTCCGGATCCATCCCTTCTCCTGGCACCGCACCCACACGCAAAGCTCACCAACCCGACTTGCGAGCTTTAGGTTAGGCCAGTTCCCAGGTGGCAGCAATGGCCCGACAGTACTATCGTCATATGACTGCATAGTGCTAGTTTTCTGGAACCATTGTGTGTTACTGAGGTTCCGAACCCGCGCAGGACGGGCCTTTCCAGTGGTGTCGCTCCGGCGCGTGCCGTTTCTCTCCGCGGGAGAGAATTTCAACCGCCCTGTGGATTTCGCGTCAGGATGCGACTGCGGTCAGCCGGTGATTGACAGCGAAGAGGGCGAGCTCAAGCCGGTTAGAAACGCCGAGCTTGTCAAAAATGTTGCTGATATGGTGCTTCACCGTCTGCTCACTGATCGAGCATCTCTGGGCGATGTCGGGGTTCGAGTATCCGGCGACAACCAGGGTCACGATCTCGAGTTCCCGAGTGGTGAGCCCGTAGTCCTTGCCGCGCGCGCCGTTCTCGGAAGGCGCCACACTGCGCAGTGCCCTGACCAAATCGCTGACGCTCTCGCGGCCTATCCAATATTGTCCGGCCATCACACACTGAATGCTGTCGAATAGGCGCTGGGTAGTCGCCTCTTTCAGGATCACCCCGTAGGCTCCCAGTTTCAGCGCCTGAACGATTTGCGCTTTTTCGATGGATGCGGTCAGCAACAGAGTGCGCACCGGGATTTTCGAAAGCGAAAGCTCCCGCAGCACTTCCATTCCATCCTGGCGCGGCATGGAGAGATCGAGCAGAAGAATGTCCGGTCTGGTCTTGCGTGCCAGGTCGACGAGCACGTCTCCATCCGACGCTTCTCCAACGACCTCAAACCCCGGTTCCGCCTGCAGCAATCGGCGAAGGCCATCCCGGAAGAGCGGATGGTCGTCAGCGATCAGAATGCGGATCGGCGACGGAAAGCTGTTAGGCAAAGAAACCATTGCGGATATCCATGCCGGGCCTGTTGGTCCGGATCCGGAACAGCTCCGAACATGCCGGAGCCATGCCTCGCAAGACGTTAACCGTGGGTATTCGGCTGCTCCGGGTGATGGAGCCCGCATACCCGCTTCGCAGAATCAGAATGTATGGTGTATTGCGATTTTCGGACGGAATGCTCGCTGACGCAGCCGGCCCAAGGGTCATTATATCGCGGAGAAAGTTTGCAACAGCATGAAGTCGCGGTGGAAATAATCGAGATATCCACCGTTCCCACATTGACCAGAAATTCGGACGCGTGCTATCGCACGCTCTCCGGGTCTTGCTGATTGCGGCCGACGATTCAGGTTCGTGAAGGTTCATGGCAATGGTCTCTGGTTAAGGAATCGTTACAGCAAATGTGTTCGAAGGAGCGCCTTCGACTCCGGAGCTGTCGACGCTGGTCACGACATAGTCGTAGGCCTTGCCGCCTTGCACCGTGCTGTCGGTAAAGCCGGTCGTGAGATTGACTCCCGTATTCAACAGCGAGTAGGCGGTGGCGCCGCTCGCGGAACGATACACGTTGTATCCTTCCACCGGCGCCGCGGAAGTGGCGGGAGCATCCCAGGTCAAATCGACAGAATAGGCAGTGGCACCGGTCCCGCTCAGGCTGACCACCACGGAACCGCCCGTCGTCGCGTTCGAGGCGAGGCTCAGCTGCCCCGGCGCCGCCCCCACCACGGTCGGGATGAATACGAGCCCCAGCGACACCGATTGTCCCGGGTTGAGGGTAACCGGGAACGTAATCCCGGTCAGTGTGTACCCAGTTCCGCTCAGCGTCGCCGAGCTCACGGTAACCGCCCCCGTGCCCGTTGACGTCAGAGTTAACGTCTGCCTGGATTGAGTATTCAGCGATACACTACCGAACGCCACGCTTGTCGCGTCGACGCTTAGAAACGAGCCCGCTGCATTCAACTGCAGAGAGAGGGACTGGGAAGCGCCGCCATAGGCAGCGGTCAGGGTCGCCGTCTGCGCGGAAATGACTGCGGATGCCGAAGCGACAAATCCGGCGCTGACAGCCCCAGCCGGAATCGTCACGGTTGCGGGAACCGTCACCACAGGATTGCTGCTGGTCAGCGTCACGGCAACACCCCCTGCGGGCGCGGCAACGGTCAGGGTCACAGTACAGTTATCCGCTCCCGCGCCGGTCATCGACGCGTTGCTGCAGGAAAACGCACTCAGGGCAGGTGCTGACACAGGACCCGAGCCGCCCCCGGAGCCACCACTACCGCTTCCACCGGAGCCCCCACCCGATCCGCCTGCTGCCCCATTCCCGCTGAGATTGATTACAATCGCCCCTCCAGAGGAGTCGTTCGTGTTGATCGTCAGCTCCCCGGTCGCACTCCCGGCGCTGGCTGGGTCGAACTCAACGTCCAGGACGATGACCTGCTCCGGATTCAGGGTGACCGGGGCCGCGAGTCCTTCGATGCTGAACCCGCTGCCGGTCAGCGAAGTCGAGGCGATGGTCACCGGTTCAGTCCCCGAAGACGTGAGAATCACGGACTGCATTGCAGGCGAATTCACCGCAACATAGCCGAACGACACATTAACCGCGCTGGCGCTAAGGATGCGCTGCGCCGCATCCAGTTGGAGAGCGAAAGCCTCCGACACGCCGCCTTCCTTTGCTGTGAGCACATCGCCCTGCGAGGAACTGACCGCTGCCACCTTCGCCGCAAACCCGACGCCGGTGGTATTGGCCGGAATCGTCACCGTCGCTGGGACAGAAACCGCTGGATTACTGCTGCTCAGATCGACGGTCAGTCCGCCGCTTCCTGCCGGTCCGTTCAGGGCCACGAAACAGTTATCCGCTCCCGCTCCGACCATCGTGGAATTGTTGCAGGAGACCCCGCTCAGCACGCTCGCTGTAGCCGCGGTCGCCGACTGCACGCCCAGCCCGCTCAGAGTGGCCGTCGGCAACCCACCCGCGTCCACGTTGCTGGTCAAAGTCACCTGGCCCGTGGCTGCGCCGGCGCTGGAAGGTTTGAACTGCACCTGAAGGTTATACGTCGATCCCGCGGCTACAGTGACCGGCAGGCTGGCGGGGCTCGTCAGTTTGAAGGGCTGGCCGGTGATGTTGACCTGCGTGATCTGGACTTCGACCGCGCCGGTATTCAGAAACGATACGGTCGCACTGCCGGTTTGCCCCACCGATACCGCGCCGAAACTGAAGGTGCTCTCCGTGGGCGTAAGCTCTCCGATCGGCGTGTTCGACCCGCAACCGACGAACGCGAGCAGGACGCAGAACCCGACCACCAGCCCAAAGTACAGGAGGAGGCGCCGGGGTCTCCCGCGCCGAGTGCGCAGCAGCGATTGACCCGTTCTGAATCGGCGATCGCGCAGACGACTGCCGCACACGTCCGAACCAGACTCGGACGAGACACGCATCGGGTACATCTACCTCACCTCAAACAATCGTTCCCGCGGTGGGGCGCACTTCGAGTTTTGCGCTTCTTAGGGGGGTGGAAGGCCCGAATCTCAACAAGGAGTCACACGCAGGAAACCGCGTCGCGGATGACACCGTTGTCGAATCTGCTCAGAGCTGTCGCCAGTCCTGCGAGATTTTAGCCGTCGCGTGTGCACGTCGATGTCCATCTGCGGCGCAGTCTCGATTACCTCCGTGTGGGTTTACGAATGACCGCGAACGATGCGCACTTCGTTCGGGTGTGCCTGGAGAATTTCCACAATTCAAGCGATTAATTCCTGTGATCGAGCCCGGTAAAAATGCGCGCAGCGCAGGAATATTCTTCCTCAAAAGAATTTGCATCGAAATCTCCAATGTGGATTTCACATACGCAAATCGCCAATAATGACGGGCCTTTGCGCGATGTCGCACGAAAGTTACGCTCGCCGGTACTCGAAGTAATACGGCAGTATTGAACCACTCCTCGTCAGCATCGACGCCTGCAAACTAGAATGAGATTATGAACCGCGCAGATGTTGCGATCGCGGGCGCCGGCATCATCGGACTGACGACAGCCCTCGAACTCGCAGCCGCAGGCTGCTGCGTTACGGTATTCGATCAGAACGAAGCGATGTCGGAGGCATCGCGGGCAGCGGCCGGGATGCTGGCGGGCGCCGATCCGGAGAATCCCGCGGAGCTGCGAGAACTTTCCCGCCTCAGTCTCACGCTCTATTCCGACTTTCTCGCACGCGTCGAGAGCCTCTCCGGCAAATGCATTCCCATCCGGACCACCCGCACAGTGCAGGGTGTGCACCATCTGCCGCAAGGAGCAAAAGCGCTCAGCACAACAGAACTGCGGGCCCTCGCACCCAGCGCCAACACCGGCGGCTGCTCATTCCTGCTTCTGGAGGAGCAAAGCTTCGATGCATGGGACCTCGCGGAGTCCTTGCCCGCCGCAGCACGGTCCGCAGGCATCGAGTTGCGCGAGCGGACAGCGGTTCTGAGTGTTCGCGGCGGAACCTCCGACGTGGAACTCGTGACAGCGACGGAATCTCTCTCCGCTGGCGCCTTCCTCAACGCCACTGGAGCGTGGGCGTCCAGACTGGATCATGCACTGCCTGTAAGCCCGCGCAAGGGCCACATGCTCACCGCGGAACTGCCCGGTGAGGTTCAGATGCACTGTGTCCTGCGATCTCCGAGTGTCTATGTCGTCCCTCGGGGGGGAAACCGCTACACCATTGGGTCCACGGTAGAGGACGCGGGTTTTGACCGCACTGTCGATCCGCTCCGCATTCAGGAACTGTTCTCGCGAGCCATGGACCTGTGGCTGCCGCTGCGCGAAGCCAATATTGCCGAAACCTGGATCGGATTCCGCCCCGGATCGGAAGACGGTCTGCCCATCATCGACCAGACCGGCGAGAACTGCTGGGTCGCCACCGGTCATTTCAGGAATGGAATCCTGCTCGGCCCTGGCACCGGTCGCGTGCTCAGCCAGTCGATGACGGGCCGGCAGCCGGAGATCGATTTGTCGCCCTTCCGCTGCGGACGGTTCGCCCTGTCGCGAGCCTCGTCCTGACCGTCCGGCGGCGATCCCCGCAGCCTCCCGCTCTCCGCCCGGCGCAGAGAATCGACAGGGCGAACGTCCACGCCAATGACAGGCGATCATCGCGTAAGCTATAAGAAGGATTCCTGGCGTTCTGTGCGACACGCCGGGAGCCGCGGGAACCGGGCGCCCCCTGCATCGCGGCATTCCGTTCAACAGCACATCTCCGGGCGGAGGAGAAGGCAGCACATGGCAACGGCAACGGTGGTCAAGGGACTTGAAGGTGTGGTGGCGGCGAATTCCGGCATTTGCTGGATCGATGGATATGCGGGCGTGCTCGCGTATCGCGGCATCGACATTCACGAACTGGCGGAACAATCCACCTTCGAGGAAACCACCTACCTGCTGTGGCATGGTCGTTTGCCCAGCCGCTCGCAACTCGAGGAGTTTACCAGCAAGCTGACCGAAGCCCGACGCCTTCCTGCGGAAATTTACGACCTCTTTCGCTGGATGCCGAAGACCGCTACGCCCATGGAGGTACTGCGCACCGCGGTTTCCGCCCTGAGCGCGTATGATCCGGACGAAAGCGCCGTCGATCACGATTCAAACGTCCGAAAATCGTTCGCGCTGACCGCGCAGCTACCCATGCTGGTCGCAGCCTTCGACCGCATCCGCAAGGGCAAAAACATTATCGAGCCCGATCCATCGCTCTCCCACGCCGCCAACTTCCTCTGGATGCTGCATGGCACGAAGCCCATTCCTGCCGCTACAAACGCGTTCGACATGGCCCTGATCCTCCACGCCGATCACGAGCTGAACGCCTCCACGTTCGCGGCGCGCGTCATCGCCGGCACCATGGCCGATATGCACTCGGCAATCACCGGCGCGATTGGCGCGCTGAAAGGTCCGCTCCACGGCGGCGCCAATGAAGCCGTGATGAAGATGCTGTTTGAAATCGGCAAGTCGGGCGGCGATCCCGTCGACTACGTGAAGGCGCTGCTGGCGCAGAAGAAAAAAGTCTTCGGCTTCGGCCATCGCGTTTACCGTACCGAGGACCCCCGCGCCACGCATCTACGCAAGATGTCCGAGCAGCTCAGCCGCGACTCCGGCAACACGAAGTGGTTCGACATGTCCCGGCGCATCGAGGAGTTCGTGAAGGTGGAGAAGAAGCTTAACGCCAATGTGGATTTCTATTCGGCGTCCACCTACACCACGCTCGGCATCGACCTTGACCTGTTCACGCCGATCTTCGCCGTGAGCCGCATCGCCGGATGGACCGCGCACGTGATCGAGCAGCTCGACGACAACCGACTTATCCGCCCCCGCGCCGAGTACACCGGTCCCGAATACCCCGTGAAGTACGTACCGATGGATCAGCGGTTGATCTGATTCAACGGTCGCTAATCTGCAAGGCGGAGTCCTCTCCAGGCTTTCGCGTCGGCATCTTTATCGGCGTCCACCCACTTCCCGCGAACGGCGACTTGCCACGCCGACCCCACCATAGATACATCGCCAGCGCGACGATCAGCAGCAACGGCAAACCGATAACGCTGCCTTCGGGACCAGTCGTCCCGCCGCTCCACAAGGGGCTGCCAACGGGAAGCTCTCTGAACAGGTGACCCTGCGCGAGCATCCCGCTGTCGGCGGTGCCGTAGAAATACGATTGTCCCCAGTCCCACGCGGCATGGAAACCGACCGCCCACCAGAGGGAACCCGTAAACCAGAGGCTCAGGCAGAAAATCATCCCCGCGCCCACCACGGAGGCCAGACCCACCGGCGACTCCCCCGGATTGGTCCGGTGCATGAGCCCGAAGAGCAACGCGAGCAGGATCATTCCCCACCAGTAGCCGATGCCGCGGGTGATCGTAAACTGCGCATACCCGCGCAGCATTGACTCCTCGGTGAAACCCACACAAACGAAAACCACGCCCCACAACCCTGCATATTGCAGAGCCGCTCCCACATGCAGAGTGCGCCCCTCCAGCGCCAGGTAGCCGAAGTGGTGCAGAACCAGAACCAAAGCTGATATGGCGATGAAGCCCCACACGATGCCGGAGAAGAAGCGAACAGCGCGCGCGGGTCCCTGGTAGCCATAGGAGAGAAGCGGGCGTCGCTCCAGGCGCGCCATCACCCACGTGGCAACGACCGCCGGGACGAACTGGCAAAGCTCCATCGCCAACCCCTTCATCGGCCCGATGGGTGCGTTTAGATCGACGTGCAGTAGCGGTCCCACGAAAATCTGCGATCCGATAATCAGAATCGCGCACAAAACCGCGAAGATCAGGATCGACCATCCGGCCCGCAGGACGCCCTGCGGCCCAAAGAAAATCCAGTGACCGCTCAGGCGCGCACGTGTCGCAGACTCGGCTCTCTCAGATGAGATCTCCTGAGCGTCGCCAGGCTTAGTGTTCTGTTCCGTGCTGTCGCTCACAGGGTTTCTACAGCCTGTCCAACGCGGAACATCGTCGCCTCGTCGAAATGCCTGCCCAGGATCTGCATGCCGATCGGCAGCCCGGCGCGCGACTTCCCGCACGGAACCGACACGCCGCAGATACCGGCCAGGCTTCCCGTCACCGTGTAGATGTCGGCGAGATACATCGCGACCGGATCATCCGACTTTTCCCCGATTTTGAACGCCGGCGTGGGCGCTGTCGGCGTGAGAATCGCGTCCACTTCACGAAATGCCCGGAGAAAATCCTCTGTGAGCAGCCGCCGCACCTGCTGCGCCTTGCGGTAATACGCGTCGTAGTAGCCGTGGCTCAGCACATACGTTCCGAGCAGGATGCGGCGCTTCACCTCCGCGCCAAATCCCAGGTCGCGTGTACGGCGATACATGGCCGCCAGGGTATCGGACTCCGGCGCTCGCAACCCATACCGCACTCCATCGAACCGCGCCAGGTTGGAGCTGGCTTCCGCCGTCGCAATCACGTAATAGGTCGGGATCGCATAGCGGGTGTGGGGCAGCGAAATCCGACGAATCTCCGCGCCCGCTGCGCGCAGCTTCTCAATTCCTGCTTCCACCGCGGCGCGCACTTCGTCGTCGAGCCCCTCGGCAAAGTACTCAGCCGGCACGCCCAGCTTCATTCCCTCTACGCCTCGATCCAGAGCCGTCGTGTAGTCCGGAACCGGGAGCGGCGACGAGGTCGCGTCCATCACGTCCTGCCCGGCAATCACGCCCAGCACCACGGCAGCATCGCGCACGTTTGCAGCGAGAGGCCCAATGCGGTCCAGCGACGACGCAAATGCGATCAGCCCGTAGCGCGAAACCCGGCCATAGGTTGGGAGCACGCCGACCACGCCACAGAACGATGCAGGCTGGCGGATCGATCCACCCGTGTCGGTACCCAGCGTCGCGACTGCCATGCCCGCGGCAACCGCGGCCGCCGAGCCTCCGCTGGAACCGCCCGGCACACGATCAAGAGCATGCGGATTATGGACCGGCCCATACGCGGAGTTCTCGTTCGAGGATCCCATCGCAAACTCATCGCAGTTGAGCTTCCCCAGGAAAATCGCACCCGCATCCGCCAGCCTGCGGACCGCGGTCGCCGTGTAGAGCGGCCGATAGCCTTCCAGAATCTTCGAACCCGCCGTCGCGGCGAATCCTTCCAGCGTCAGCACGTCCTTAATCCCGAACGGCACACCCGCCAGCTTCGGCAGCGGTTCGCTTTTCGCGGCCATGCCGTCAATACGGGCCGCCTGCGCCAGCGCGTAATCGCGATCCACTGAGAGAAAAGCCTGAATGCGCGGATCCTCGCCGGCAATACGCGATTGGTAGACCTCCGTAACCGCAGTCGCCGTCGTCTCGCCCTTCGCGATCGCCTCACGGATGCCGTCAATCGAAGCTGCTGCGGCCGTGGTGCTCATCGCTCGATCACCTTCGGGACCTTGAAGAAAATCCCATCCGTCTCCGGGGCGGAGGCCATCACGCGCTCGCGGTCGAGGCAACGCCGCACTTCGTCCTCGCGCAGGACCGAGAGCTTCTCCGAAGGGACTTCGCCCGGCGTTGCCAGCACATCCGAAACCTGGGCCATAGGCTCTACCTGCGCGGTGTCGAGTTCTCCCAACTGAGCGACGTAATCCAGGATGGCATTCAGGTCGCGCCGCATGCGCGATTCCTCGTCCGCAGTCAGCTCCAGGTTGCTGAGCTCGGCCACGCGCCGCACATCAGCCGGCGAAACTCGTTCCGTTTCAGGCATGATTCCAGTTTACCAGGCGCGCGGCCGGGCGGCCTGAACTACGCAGTTGACAGACGCATCCGTCCGGGTACAATCTGCCCAATACCGACTCTCACAGCCCTGATCACCCCATGAATACGGTCTGTAAGCACCCCAAGGTACGCGTCGTGGCGCGCGAAGATGACGCTGAATTTGTCGAGTGCCTCGATTGCGGAGAGGTTTTCGACTCCAACGAATTCCGCGATATGGCCATCGAGGACACCCAGGACGAGGAAGAAGAAACAGCCTGACCGCCGGCGCCTGCATTGATCCGCCGGGCCGCCCCGGCGCTGACCCATGGTCAAAATCCAGCTAACGAAGGCCGAGCACTTCCTCGGGGGTCCTGCCCTGCTCCCCCAGCGTACGAATCGCCAGCGCATCGTGCCGCTTGGCCAGCCGCTCGCCATGTTCATCCATCACCAGCGGGCAGTGATACCACTGTGGCGCCGGCCAACCCAGCGCTTCATAGATCAGGATTTGGCGTGCAGTGGACAACAGCAGGTCTGCGCCTCGCACCACTTCAGTGATTTGCATAGCGTGGTCATCCGCGACTACGGCCAGCTGATAGGCGGGAACGTCATCACGCCGCCACACGGGGAAATCCCCGAAATGCTCGCCAGCAACAAACCGCTGCGCACCAAAATGCCCGTCCTCAAACACGACCGCCTTGCCATCCGGCACGCGAAAGCGCCAGTTCACCCCGGCTGGACTCGCATAGCGCCGCGCCAGCGTCCGCATATCCTCCTGGGGTCGGCACGTGCCCGGATACATCGGACCCTCGTCGCCTTCCCAACGGATGCCGTCGCGCCCCGACTCAGCGCTCTCATGGGGTGCCTGCGCAATTCCGCTCAGTTCACGGCGCGAACAGGTGCAGGGATAGAGGAATCCCCCTTCCAGGAGCTGCTTCCAGACATGGATGTAGTGGTCGCGCCGCTCGCTTTGTGAATAAGGACCGAATGTCCCACCAACATCCGGTCCTTCCTGCCAACGAATGCCGAGCCAGTACAGATCCTCGAGCATCGCGTTGGCGAACTCCGCTTTCGATCGCTGCGGATCGAGATCCTCATTCCTCAGAACCAGGACCCCGCCGGCGTCACGTGCTCGCGTATGCGCCGTCCAGAAGGTTCTGGCGTGCCCCACGTGAAGCAATCCCGTCGGCGAGGGGGCAATGCGCCCCCGGTACCGATTCCGATACTGTGTCACGCCGTCAGTCTATCGTCCGCGAACTCCAGGGGATCTCAGGCGGCGCGATGGGCTTCGCCCATGGATTCGGCCGCCTGCGTGACCGTCACCACGGGAGCGGTTTTCCTGGGCCTCAACCCGGTGGGAAACGCGTACTCATAAAGCAGACCAATTCCCTGACCGAAATAAACCGTCGCGAAAACGCCAGGCGCTCTCCACGCGGACCGAAAACCGTGGCTCGCACCGATCTGCATCGTGGCAATCAGGATTGCCCCCGGAAACAGCGCCAGAGGCAGGGTGATGATCGCCGCCATCAGCGTCGGCAGTTGCGACCAGGCAAACAAACCCAGCAGCACTGCCAGAACAACGCCCAGCGGCGCAACCTCTCCCAGCGACGAGCAGTCCGGGTGCTTGCGCATAAAGTGGCTCGCTCCCCGTCCATTGCCGAACATCTCTCGCAGCAGACTGCGCAGCTTCTGCGGCGGCTGCTCATAAACGGCGAGCCGCGGATCGCTGTAGGCGCGGATACCCGCCCTGCGCACTCTCTCGTTGAAGTCCAGACCCGCACAGGCATCGAAGCTCTCGTCAAAAAATCCGACCTGTTCGAAGACGCTTCGCCGATACGTCCCCGCGCATCCCGGCGGTTCGACGAAACCGGCCATCTGCTGTGTATCCGGAGCGCGCCCGAGGCGCGTGGACCGAGCATGCGCAATCGCCTCTCCCATGCGGGTATCGGCGGGCGCAAGAAGCGGTTGAGGACGGCACAGGCATCCGGCCCCGGTGGTTTCCAGAATTTCCGCAGTATCCGCCAGCAGGTTCTTTGACGGAACGGTGCAGTGTCCGGAGAGAAACACCATGGCATCGCCGGACGCGGCGCGGATGCCTGTATTGCGTCCAGCCGAGACGCAGCGCTTCGGGTTGTCGAGGACCCGCACGCGGACTCGGCGATCGCTGTACCGTCGCCTCACCAGATCGGCGGTGCCATCGGTAGATCCGCCGTCGACGACGAGAATCTCGTAGAGTTCAGGCGGATAACTCTGCGCAAGGAGCTGATCGATCAGCCCGGGAAGCATCTTGCGCTCGTTTCGTACAGAGAGAATCACCGACAGATAAGGCAGCATGGGGACGACCTCTTTTTACTCTTCTGCGTCTTTGCGTCTTACTGCTGATATTCGATGGTCGTTTATAGCATTGAAAATCAACGATTAACGAACTTAACTGCCGACTCTTTGGTGAGCAAAAACGACGGTTACGAGTGACTGCACGATAGTGATCCAGGCATCTCTGCAGTATCAGCCTGGCCGCACTGTGGTCAGGAGGCGAAGTGGGCATCGTGCCGTTCCCTCTCTGCGCGGGATGCTCCTCAGCAGCGGCGGAAGTTGTTCTCGCTGTTGGCCCTGGCCTGCATGTTCTGGGTTCTGGGGCACCCGCCGAGGGTGCAAAACCATGGTGACTGCCGGTACCGTTCTGGCTCTTACCTGGAGCGGGCGCGGCTGGGCCTACGGAGGCTGCCTTG
The DNA here is from genome assembly GCA_003131625.1 of Acidobacterium sp. Taxonomy (GTDB): domain Bacteria; phylum Acidobacteriota; class Terriglobia; order Terriglobales; family Acidobacteriaceae; genus Palsa-343. Next base: position 98,152 of record PKVY01000066.1, read on the forward strand.
CGCCCAACTTTTTGACCGATCAACGCCGGTGCGGCTGGAAACAACACCCGCAGAGCATCGCAAACAGCGCAGCAGGGAGGGATCCACCGCCTCCGGGAAGAGGTTCGGGCCTGGGGAAGAGTCGCGCCCCGGCGCAAAGGCAGCACCGGGGCACGGGTTCATTCTCACTCACGAATCAGACTCAGTGCAGGCGGGCGTCTGCTCGAATGATCTGGATCGCGCTGAAGAGCGAATCACCCAGCGTGAATCCGTCTCCCGAAGCGGTGGCGTGCACGAACTGGAGATGCGGAGTGTCATGCAGGTAATGACTGCGCTGCGAGGTGATCGTGAAGCCACCCGCCCGCAGCGTGTCCTCGACGGGCTGCACCTCTTCCGGACGCAGGGCGAAGTCGACGTCCAGAGTGATGTTGCTTCCACCTGAAAATGGAACCTGGATATAGAAGCTCTGCGCTACACCCAGCCCTGCTTCCGTTCTGACGTCGCCGATCAGGATGGAACTCGCATCCGGTCGCGGCAGATAGAACGCGAAAATGTCATCGAACTGCTCCACGAATCCCTCGTCGAACAGCTTGAGGACCTTGGGCGGCAGAATGGTCGCGGGGTCGAAGACGTTATCCGTTCCCGGAATCACATTGACCCCGATCTGCGGACTGTGGATGGTCGCAAGCGCGGTGCCCAGCGAAGTGGCCAGGTCCGTGCCGTCGCCAAGAGCTTCAAACTCCACCCAGACCAGCTTCGGCGAGTCGAGAATGACGTGGTTGCCGATCGCGGTGATCTGAATATGCTTGTTCGCGCGAAGAGCCGTCTCCAGCGCGGCAACCTCGGTCTCCTGCGCCGGCAACGAGCCGTCGGCGAACATCTGGCCATCGTAGGCGCGTTTGAATGCGATGAATCCGTTCGCCACGGCTCCGGGCGTCTGCGGCTGACCGTTGACCGTCACGGTCAGGTCCTGACGATACAGCTCGAATCGCAACACGTTTCCGGGCATTTCCGTCCCGGTAGCGCCCAGAGCGCTTTGGATCGCGCTCCAGTCCGGGGCTGCAAACGCCTTCTCGCCGAGGAATGAGAAGAACACGAAAGCCAAAGCAAAGGCCTTGGTCACTTGACTGCGGCTAAAGCGCGCAAAACTGAGTGCGGGCATTGGGGGAACGCCTCCACTAAGAAAATGTCTGTCCGTTGCGGACCGAGAGAATAGTACGCTCGCGCCTCACCGCCAGTCATGAAAAACTCGGACCTATCCCTGAGTCAAATGGGGGATTGACAAATAATCGGACTTCTTCGCAGGTATTCGGGGTTGGCCAGTCCGCGCAGCTTAGTCGCCACAGGGGGTGCCGTCGATTTTGATCTTCTCGCACCAGCGGCAGAACCAGACTTCCCTCCCCTGCGCCTGGTCACGCAGATCGAGCTGCGCCCATCGGTGCAGTCGCATCCAGCAGAAGAAGTTCTTCAGCCAGTTGGACTCATGCAGCCGATGCGGCCACAGCTTCGCCAGAGATTGCGCCATTTGGGCATCGGATGCCGGAACGGTTGTGGATGCTGGCATTTCCTGGTCTCTCTTTCGCGTGCCGGAGGAAACCCGATGCCTACGGTTTCGCCATCTTCAGATCGGTGACGATCACCTCGGTATTGTGCGCGAACCTGATCCCATAGACACCGTCGGTCGATTTGAGTTTCCCAGGGCCCACCAACTGCGCCTTGTCATAGCTGCCGACGACTGTTCCGTTGATTGCGCATCCCACCTTGTCGCCCTTCACTGACAGGGCGATGGTCTGCGTCACCGGTTGGCCGGGCGTCTCCGCCTTATGGATCGCGGCATTCGCCTCCCTGCGGCCGTTCATCTGAAAGGCCGCCGGACCAAACCCGCGCACGATGAAGTTGCCGCTCCCATAGGCCGCGCAATAGAGCTCCGTCTGCTGCGCCGTGCCCATGTCGTTGCCGGCGATCACGATTCCGTAGGGATGCGGATGTGTGTTCAGGTTCATGAATTTTGGCTCGGTAAAGGTGGCCGACACCGTGTAGTCGCCGCTCGCAACGTTCGCCGGATTCCAGTAGCTGATGGCCGGACCGGTGGTCACGTGCAGGGCGCCGCCCTCCTGCGTGAGCTTCGCGTCGTTCACGGACTCCTGCGCGCCCGGATCAAGTTTGCCCTGCCAGCCGGGAACAAAAATTCCGCCGCCCTGGACAGGATGGGAGGCATCGGCCTGGCCCTGCGCGGAAGCCAGCACGGGCATAACCATGAGGAGGGCAACTACGAATGCAGATGGGCGGACAAAACGCATAGGGATTCTCCTTTAGAACAACGACTCGCGCATTTTACGCCACGCGCGCAGCGCTCATTTCTGCATCGTGTAAGCGCTGTTCGGCACCTTGGCCCCGGCCTGCGACGGCGTCGGCAGCTGCGAGCGATCCCACCCGCCCCCCAGCGCCTGCACCAGCTCGACCGTCGACATCATCTCCGACACTTGCAGCGAGTTCAGCGCCTGCTGGTTGCCGAGCAACGTGGTCTGCGCCGTGACTACATCCACGTAAGGATCGACGCCGATGTTGTAGCGCTGCATCTCCAGATCGAGAAACTCCTGCGCCGCCTTCACTGCATCCTGCTGGCGAAGGATTTGCTGCGAGTAAGTCCGCGTGCCAGCCAACGCATCCTCCACCTGCTGGAACGCGGTCAGAGAGGTCTGCCGGTACACGGCGAGGTCGGCGTTATAGACAGCCTCGTACTGATGCAGCTGGGCGCGATAGAGCCCACCGTCGAAGATGACCTGCGAGGCCGATGGCCCAATCGACCAGAAGCGGCTCGGCCAGTCGAACAGATGTTTCAGCGTCGAGCTCTCGAACCCACCACCGGCGGCGATCGTGACCTGCGGGAAGAACGCCCCGTAGCCAATCCCGATCGTGGCATTCGCTTCGGCCAGGGTGCGTTCGGCCGCGGCCACATCCGGCCTCCGCTCCACCAGCTGCGAGGGCACGCCCGTCGGAATCGGTGGCGGCGTGTAGGTCACCGGCTTCACCGGAATCGAAAAGTCCGTCGCCACCTTGCCCAGCAGCACAGCAATGGCGTGCTCATACTGCGCGCGCAACAGTCCCACGTTGATGGCCGAAGATTTCGCAGACTCCAGCGTCGCCCGCGCCTCGACAACAGAGATGTAATCGCCAGTGCCGGCATCGTACGCTCCCTGGTTGGCGTCCAGGGCCTTCTGGTCGGCGTCAACCGTCTGGTTCAGAATCACCTGCAGCTTATCCTGACCGCGAATTTCGAAATAATATTCAGCCAGGGAAACCTGCTCCGTCAGCTTCTCGTTTTCCAGATCCGCGGCGCTCACCTGCGCGGCGTACTGCGCTTCGCGCACCTCATTCCTTATCTTGCCAAACAGGTCCGGAACCCAGGAGACCTCAAGAGGCGCGGCCCAGATGGTGCTGGCCCGTCCGGTGTTGGCCGTTGAAGAATTCGTCAGGTTGCCGGAACTGCGCGACCGGCTCCACGAAGGGTTCAGCGTAATCGTCGGCCAGAACTGCGAGCGCGCCTCGGCAATCAGCGCCCGCGCTTCCATGTACTGCTCGAAATACTGCTTAATGTTCTGGTTGTTGATGTTCAGCTTGTCTTCCAGCGCGTTCAGCTCCGGCTCCTGAAACACCTCCCACCAGTTGCCGCGCAGCATCGCGTCCTGAGGGCGGGCAACCTTCCATCCGTCGGCATCCTGGAAGTTGACTGTCGATTCTTTGAAATTCGACGCCGTCGCCTGGGGCGGGGCGGGTGCATGATATTTCGGCCCGACCATGCAGCCGGTCAGCCCGGCGAGCAGCGCCAGAGCGCCGGTCGCAATCACCTGCGCAGACCTGCGCCTCTCGATCATGATCGTGTTCTCCTTTGCCCTCATGACGTCGCTCCTTCGATTCCCGGGCGGAACGTATCGTGACTCTTGCCCATGATCGACAGGCGCAGCCGGTCCAGAGCCAAATAGACGACCGGCGTCGTGTACAGCGTCACCAGCTGGCTCAGCAGCAGCCCTCCCACAATCGTAATCCCCAGCGGACGCCTCAATTCTGAGCCGGTCCCGGTCCCGAAGGCGAGCGGCAGGGCTCCGCAAATCGCGGCCATCGTTGTCATCATGATGGGACGGAAACGCAGCATGCAGGCCTCGAAGATAGCGTCATAAGTACTCTTCTGCTCCTCGCGTTCCGCCATGAGGGCAAAGTCGATCATCATGATGGCATTTTTCTTGACGATGCCGATGAGCAGAATGATCCCGATAATGGAGATGACGTTGAGATCGATGTTGAAGATCATCAGCGCCAGCATGGCGCCGATGCTGGCCGACGGCAGCGTGGAGATTATCGTGAGCGGATGCACCAGGCTCTCATACAGGATGCCCAGTACGATGTAGACCGCCAGCACCGCGGTGATGACCAGATATTTCTCCGAGGCCAGCGAACTCTGATACGCCTGCGCCGTTCCCGCAAAGAAGCCGCGCACCGTGGAGGGCATGCCCAGGCGCAGCTCCATCTGGCTGACTTCGCGCGTGGCATCGCTGAGTGACATGCCGGCGGCCAGATTGAACGATACGGTGACCGAAGGAAACAGTCCCGTGTGGTTCACCTGCAGGGGCGTAGTGCTGGTCTGTGTTGTGGTCATGGTTGCCAGGGGGCTGATCGCGGTGATTCCGGCGCGCCCCGAAGACCCGCCCGTATTCAGCCAGATCTGCTTCAAGCCCTCCGGGGAGGCCCAGTATTGCGGCGCTACCTCCAGCACCACGTAGTACTGGTTGAGCTGCGTATAGATGACCGATACTTCCGATTGGCCAAAGGCGCTGTAGAGCGACGAATCGAGCGTCTGCGGGGTCTGGCCCAGCCGCGCCGCGGTTACGCGATCGTAGTTGAGCAGTTCCTCCAGCCCGCCGTTCTGCTGGTCGGTGTTCACATCCTGCAGCCCGGGCAGCTTCCTCATGTTCTCGAGCAGGAGCGGTCCCCACTTCGCCAGATCGGGAATGTTGTCCGACTGAATCGTATATTGATACAGCGCGTTGCTGCCCCGGCCGCCAATGCGCAAATCCTGCACCGGCTGCAGGAATGCCGACGCGACCGGAAGCCGGCTCATCGGACCACGCAGCTCGTTGATGATCTGGGTGGCACTGTCCTTGCGGTGCCCCGGACCGCTACCCAGCGGCTTCAGCGCGATGTAGACGAATCCTCCGTTGCTCGAGCCGCCGCCTCCCGTGTAGGCATTCACGTGCGCGATCCCCGGATTGGCTTTGATGACCTTCACCAACTGCGTCACGGAATAGTTCATGAACGGGAACGAGGCATCCTGCGGCCCCTGCACACCACCCACAATCGCGCCCGTGTCCTGCTGCGGGAAGAACCCCTTGGGAATCCGGTAAATCACCACCACATTCAGGGCAATGGTGAGGGCCAGCACAATAAGGATCAGCACCGGATTGTCGAGCGCCCACGCCAGCGAGCCGCGGTAGATCGACAGCAATCCGTTGAAGAATTTCTCACTCGCCCGATAGAAAATATTGTGTTTCTCGTCCTTGTCCTGGTGCTTCAGCAGGTGCGCGCACATCATCGGCGTGGTGGTCAGCGAGATGACCATCGAAACGACGATGGCAATGGAGAGCGTCACCGCGAATTCGCGGAAAAGACGCCCAATGATGCCGCCCATCATGAGAATAGGAATGAAGACGGCAATCAGCGACATGCTGATGGAGAACACCGTGAAGCCAATCTCGCGGGCGCCCACCAGCGCGGCGTTGAACGCCGGCATCCCGCTCTCCAGGTGTCGCGTGATGTTTTCCATCACCACAATGGCGTCGTCGACCACAAACCCCGTGGCGATGGTCAGCGCCATCAGCGAAAGATTGTCGATGCTGTAGCCGAGCAGGTACATCACCGAAAACGTTCCGATGAGTGAAACCGGAACAGCGACGCTGGGGATGAGCGTGGCGCGCGGGCTGCGTAAGAAGACGAAAACAACCAGCACCACCAGAACCACGGAGGTTGCCAGCGTCCGTTCTACCGTTGCCACCGAGGCCCGAATCGTCGTGGTCCGATCCAGAACCGTCGTTACTTTTACCCCCTGCGGCAGCACCGCTGTCAAAAATGGCAGTTGCGCGTTGATGTTGTCGACGGTCTGGATGATGTTCGCGTTCGGCTGGCGGAAGATGATGATGAATACGGCGCGGGTGCCGTCCATGTACCCCGCAGTGCGCAGGTTTTGCGTGGAGTTGTAGACGCCGGCGACATCCGAGAGCCGAATCGCCGCCCCGTTGTGATAACCCACAATCAGCGGGCTGTAATCCTGGGCCTGCGAAATCTGATCGTTGGTGATGATGTCGGCGGTCACGGCGCCATTGGAAAGCTGCCCGCGCGGAGAGTGCGAATTTTGCAGGCTCAGAACGGACTGCACGCTGCCCATGGTCAGCCCAAAGCTCTCCAGCTTCGCCGGATCCACTTCAACGCGCACCGACGGTGTAGCGCCCCCGCCAACACCAACCTGCCCCACCCCGTTAATTTGCGAAAGCTTCTGCTCGAGGATGGTCGACGCCAGGTCGTAAATCTTCGTGACGTCGTACTTGTTCGACGTGAGCCCCAGAATCATGATGGGGGCATCGGATGGATTCACCTTCCGGTAAGAAGGATTCGATGGCAGGTTCGCCGGCAGATAGGTGCGCGCAGCGTTGATCGCTGCCTGCACATCCCGCGCGGCGCCGTCGATATTCCGGCTCAAATCGAACTGCATCGTGACGTTGCTGTTACCCAGCGAACTCGACGACGTCATCTCCGTGATGCCGGCGATGTGCCCCAGCTGCCTCTCCAGCGGCGTTGCTACCGAGGCAGCCATGATCGCCGCGCTCGCGCCGGGCAGGCCGGCGGAGACGCTGATGGTCGGGAAATCCACCTGCGGCAGCGGCGAGACGGGCAGCACCATGAAGGCAATTGCTCCCGCAATCGCCACGGCAACGGTCAGCAGCGTGGTGCCCACCGGCCTCCGGATGAACGCCCAGGAGAAGCTCACAGACGCGTCTCCTCAGCCCTCGGCATGGAGGTTCCGGCAGGTTCGCCAGCTTTCGCGGACGGACGGCTTCCCGAGAACCGCTGGGCGATGCGATCGAAGAAGATGTAGATGACCGGCGTGGTGTAGAGAGTCAGAGCCTGGCTGAGCAGCAGGCCGCCGACCATCGCGATGCCCAGGGGACGCCGCAGTTCCGATCCGAGGCCGGTGCCCAGCGCCAGCGGAAGGCCGGCCAGCAACGCCGCCATGGTGGTCATCATGATNNACGATGCCGATGAGCAGAATGATGCCGATGATGGCGACCACGCTCAGGTCCTGCCGAAAGATCATGAGCGCCAGCAGCGCACCCACTCCCGCCGACGGCAGTGTGGAAAGAATCGTGACCGGGTGAATGAAGCTTTCATACAGGACGCCGAGCACGATGTAGACCGTGACCAGCGCGGCGAGGATCAGCAGCGCTTCATTCGAAAGCGAACCTTTGAAGGCCGCCGCCGTCCCCTGGAAGGACGACTGCAGACTCGCGGGGAAATGCAGATCCGTCGCAGCCTTGTCGATATCCGTGATCGCCGTGCCCAGCGAAGTATTGTCCGCCAGGTTGAAGGAAACCGTCACCGACGGGAACTGTCCCTGATGATTGATCGACAGCGCCTCCGTCGTCGTGGTGGCATGCGTAAAGGCGCTCAGCGGGATGGCGCTTGCGCCCACACTGGACGTCGTCGTGTTGGGAGTCGTCCCCGCGGTGGTGCCGCCGCTTGCCGATGACGTCCCCTGCGTGCTCGTGGTCCCGCCCAGCACCCTCGCGGGCGCGGTCACCACTCCGGACGACGGCGTGTACTTGACCGAGCTGGTAAGCGCGTTCGACCCTGCCGACGCTGACGCGGACGACGAAAACGAAGTGACGGCGCCCGCCCCGCTTGCCCCGGAAGACGCGCTGCTCTGGATGTAGAGGTCGCCCAGGTTTGCCGGATCCTGCTGCCACTGGGGCGAGGTTTCCAGCACCACGTGGTACTGGTTGAGCTGCGTATATAAGGTGCTGATCAGGCGCTGGCCAAAGGCGTCGTACAACGTGTTATCGATGGTCGTCGGTGCAATGCCCAGCCGCGAAGCCGTCACGCGATCGATGATCAGCGAAACCGCCTGTCCCCCCGTCTGCTGATCCGTAGCCACGTCTTCCAGCTCCGGCAGCTTCTTCAACTGCGCCACAAACTTGTTCGTCCACTCGTTCAGCTCGTCCGTATTCGGATCTTCCAGCGTGTACTGGTACTGGGTGCGGCTCACGCGATCGTCCACCGTGATGTCCTGCACGGGCTGCATATACATGTGCATCCCGGTCACGGCAATGTTGTTCTGCAGCCTCCGGATCACGTCGGACGCGCTGATGCTTTTCGGGGACCGCTGCTTCAGCGGCATCAGGTTGATCGAAATCCGCCCACTGTTCAGCGTGGTATTGATCCCGTCCGCGCCAATAAAGGACGAAACGCTCTCGACCGCCCCGTCCTGCAGTATCTCGTTGACCAGCTGTTGCTGGTTCGCTGCCATTGCTTTGAACGAAATGTCCTGCGGCGCCTGGGAGATACCCTGAATCACGCCGGTGTCCTGCACCGGAAAGAAGCCCTTGGGGATCACGATGTACAAAACGATGGTCAGCACCAGGGTGCCCAGCGCCACCAGCAGCGTGATCCCCTGATAGCGCAGCACCACCCGCAGCGTGCGCCCATAAAAATCGATCATGCTTCTGAACACCCGCTCCGACGCGCGGTAGAAGCGGGTCTGCTGCGCCTCCGGGTTGTGGCGCAGGATGCGCGCGCACATCATCGGCGTCAGGGTCAGCGAGACCACCGCCGAAATCACGATCGTCACCGCCAGCGTCACGGCGAATTCGCGGAACAGCCGCCCTACCACGTCGCCCATGAACAGCAGCGGGATCAACACCGCGATCAGCGAGACGGTCAGCGAAATGATGGTGAACCCAATCTGCTCCGCGCCGGTCAGCGCCGCCTCCATCGGCGTCATCCCCTCTTCCAGGTAACGCGAGATGTTCTCGATCATCACGATGGCGTCGTCCACCACAAAGCCGGTGGATATGGTCAGCGCCATCAGCGAAAGGTTATCGAGGCTGTAGCCCAGCATGTACATCGCCGCAAACGTGCCTACCAGCGAGAGCGGCACCGCCACACTGGGAATAATCGTCGCGTACAGACTGCGCAGGAAAAGGAAGATGACCAGCACCACCAGGCCGATGGTGAGCATCAGTTCGAACTCGACGTCGTCCACGGAAGACTGAATGCTGGTGGTCATGTCGGTTAGCGTCGACACGCGAATCGACGCCGGCAAATTCGCTTCCAGCTGCGGCAATATCTTCTGAATGCTTTTGACAACGGTGATCGTGTTAGCGCCCGGCTGTCGCTGGATGTTAAGAATGATGGCCGGCGTTTTGTTCATCCACGCGGCCTGCAGGTTGTTTTCCACGCCGTTGATCACGCTGGCGACGTCGTGGACGAATACCGGCGCTCCATTACGGTACGCGACAACCACGTCCGCATAGTCGCTGGCTTCGGTGATCTGATCGTTGGAGTCGATCTGGTAATCCTGGCGCGGCCCGTCGAAGTTGCCCTTCGCGGAATTCACGCTGGTATCGGTCAGCGCGGTGCGCAGGTCCTCCATGTTCAGGCCGTAGGAGGCCAGCTTGACCGGATTAGCCTGGATGCGCACCGCCGGCTTCTGCCCGCCGCTGATGCTCACCAGCCCCACGCCACTCAGCTGGGAAATCTTCGGCGCCAGCCGCGTGTCCACCAGATCCTCCACCTGCGACAGAGGCATCGAATCCGACGTGATCGCCATGGTCAGGATCGGCGCGTCGGCAGGATTGGTCTTGTTGTAGACCGGGGGCGCCGGCAGATCGGAGGGCAGGAACGATTGCCCGCCGTTGATCGCGGACTGCACTTCCTCCTCGGCCACGTCGATCGACAGCGAAAGGTTGAATTGCAGCACGATGACCGAAACGCCCCCGGCGCTGGTCGAGGTCATCTGGCTCAGGCCCTGCATCTCTCCGAACTGCCGCTCCAGAGGCGCGGTGATCGTGGTCGCCGTCACGTCCGGGCTCGCGCCAGGGTAAAACGTCAGCACCTGAATCGTCGGATAGTCGACTTCAGGCAGCGCCGAGACCGGTAGCTGCGTGAACGCCACGATGCCCACGAGCAGAATCGCGGCCATCAGCAGCGACGTCGCCACCGGCCGCAGAATAAATGGGCGGGACGGACTCACGGGGCGTTACTCTCACCAGAAATGGTCGTTTGCGTATCCGGTATGCCGACTTTGGAGATGATGATGTCAGATTGGTCCTGCAGTTTATCGAAGCTGCTGTCGGCCACCATGACGCCGGATTGAATCCCCGTCACCGCGGTCCATCCATTGTCGGTGGCTCCAGTCTTCACGATCTGCATCACGACGTGGAACTGGGCTTTTCCGCCGCTCCCACTCGCGCCACCGCTCGCGCTCCCGCTCCCCTTCTGGCCCGCGCCGGTTCCCTGGCTTCCTCCGCCCTTCTGGCTCCCGCCGCCAGAACTCGTGCCGCCGCTCGGACTCGAGCTGCTGCCACCCTGCGACGACGCACTCGGGTTTCCCGGTCCCGGCTTGATCAGATAGACAAACGCCGTGTCCCCATTGTGCTGGATCGCCGAGGACGGAACCATAATCTGGTTCTCGAGCGTGTTCACCAGCAGCCGTGTATTGACGAATTCGTTGGGGAACAGCGCCCCGGTCGCGTTCTGAAATTCCGCGCGCAGCTTCACGGTGCCCGTGGTCGTGTCGATCTGATTGTCGACTGTGGCCAGCCTTCCGGTCGCGACTTGAGTCGTGTTGGTGCGGTCCCACGCTTCGACGCTCAGTTTTGCCCCCTTGCGCATCTGCGCCAGCACCTGGCCCAGATTGTCTTCAGCGAGCGTGAAAATGACGGTGATGGGCTGCATTTGCGCCACCACCACCAGGGTCGTCGTCGAGTTCGCCGTCACCAGATTGCCCGGGTCCATCAGGCGCAGGCCCACGCGGCCGCTGATCGGCGAAGTGATATGGCAGTAACCCACCTGCACCTGGTCGTACTGCACTGTGCCCTCGTCGTTCTTCACCGTCCCCTGGTCCTGCAGCACCAGCTTTTCCTGGTCCTCCAGCGTTTGCCGCGGGATCGCATTCTTCGCCCATGCCTGCTGATAGCGCTCCAGATCCATCTGCGCTTCGGCCAGCAGATTTTGATCGCGTTCCAGCGCCCCCTGCGCCTGTGCCAGCTGCGCCTCATAAGGGCGGGCGTCGATATCGACCAGTGGATCGCCTTTTTTCACCATCTGGCCCTCGCGATAATGCACCTCGGCGATGACCCCCGTGACCTGAGCAGTGATCGAATCGGTGTACACCGAGGTGACCGTCCCGATGGCTGGCAAATAAATGCCGAGGCTGCCCGTTTTCGAGGTTGCGGGAACCACCGGCACCGGCACTCCGGCCAACATTCCGCGTCGCCCGCCGCCGCCCATAGCCGCTGCCTGGCTTTTTTGGTGCTGTGTGATGACCCAGTAAAAGAGCAGGCCAAAGGCGATCAGAACCACCGCCCAGATCCAGCGGTGGCGGCGCTTCCGCGCTGGAGGCGTGGTGGACGGAGGCTGCTGATGATCCGGCGGGGCAATCGAAGCGGAAGGTTGGGAGCTCATCTTCTGTTTTGTCGGTAGTTTTTTCGGTCTGAATCGTTCAAAGTGGGTTTTCCGAGGGGGAACAACGTGGCCGCCCGAACAGGCGGCGGGCGAAATCGCGTCAAATCCGGAGTTTATCACCGCAGCGAACTGCCCTGCCCCGAATCCAGAGAACGAATCCTATGGCCGACAGCGGTTCCGTGGCAGAGGCACAAAGAGATCGGTCCTGCCGCGGCATTGCAGTTAAGGACGAGTGAACCGGACAAATGGTCGCAAACTGGATCACAACCCCGACCCATGCCGAAAGTAGCCTCGGCTTCACCGAGGTCGCACCTCGAAAATCCTTCTTACGGAACCGTTACTGGAAGGTATCCGGGGACCCGACGAGTCCAGCCCGCCAGGGTACTATCGACTCATCGGTAACAACTTACGACTGATGCGACTGCATCCAACCCACTACCCTGACGTGGCTCCGCCGCAACCATTTCCCCTGCGTCCGCAGCCTGAAGAACTCCTCTTGTGACTGCATGAGCGGCAAAGGTAATTCGGGTACCCACCACGCGTGGGGCGATCGCATACGCGCCCTGCGCAACGTGCCCACGGTCCTGAAGATTCTCTGGGAGTCCGGCCCCGCCGTTGTTACATGGGGATTAATCCTGCGCGTGGTCGTCTCCTTTACCCCATGGGCCATCGGGTTCGCGGCCTCGCGCATCATCGGCGGCGTCAAACAGGCCATCGACCACCAGCCTCTGCCGGCGCATTTCTGGTGGATCGTCGCTGCCGAAGTCGCCTTCGCGCTGCTCAACGGTGCGCTCTCCCGCGCCATCGACTACAGCGATTCCCTGCTCTCCGATCGCTACACCCACTACGTTAGCGTCCGCGTCATGCGTCAGGCCGCGCGCCTCGACCTCACCACCTACGAGGACCCCGACTTCTACGACCGCCTCGAACGCGCGCGCGTCCAGGCCACCGACCGCCTCGCCATGATCCAGCAGATGGGCCGGCTTTTCCAGCAGACCCTGACCACGCTGATCTGGTCCATCCAGCTGGTTTGGTACTCGCCCTGGCTCCTGTTGCTGCTCATCGTCGGCGTTGCGCCTTCCTTCGTCGCCGAAACCCACTTCGCTTTCCTCGGCTACGCGAAGAATTTCCGCCAGACCCCCGTCAAGCGCATCATGGACTACCTGCGCATGGTGGGCGGCAGCAAAGAAGCCGCCAAAGAACTCAAGCTCTTCAATCTCAGCGATTACATTACTCGACGCTTCACCACCCTTTCCGAGCAGATTTACCGCGAAAACGTCGCACTCTCCAGCAAAAAGCTGCTCGTCGGCGGCCTGCTCTCGCTGATCGGCACCTGCGGCTACTATGGCGGTTATCTCTACGCCATCATCGAGGCCGTCCATGGCCGCTACTCCATTGCGTCCTTCTCGCTGATCACCATCGCCATCCAGCAGTCCAGCGCCAATCTGCAGCAGGTCTTCTCTATCTCTTCCGGCATCGCCGATCAGGCGCTCTTCCTCACCGACCTCATCGCCTTCTTCGACATGCAGCCGACGGTGCAGTCCAGGCCCAACGCGCTGCCCGCGCCCAAGCCCATCCGCCGCGGCTTCGAATTCCGCAACGTCTCCTTCGCCTATCCCGGCAGCGAGCGCCGCGTCCTCAAAAACTTCAACTTCACCATCGAGCCCGGCCAGCGCGTCGCGCTCATCGGCGAAAACGGCCAGGGGAAAACCACCGTCGTCAAACTCATCACGCGCCTCTACGATCCCACCGAGGGTCAGATCCTTCTCGACGGCGTCGACCTGCGCGACTATTCGCTCGACGACCTGCATCGCGAGATGGGCGTCATCTTCCAGGATTTCATGCGCTATGAAATGACCGTCCGCGAGAACATTGGCGTCGGCCAGATCGAAGTCTCCCATAGCGATGCGGACATCGCGCTCGCGGCACAGAAGAGTCTCGCTGCCGAGGTCGTTAAGAAGCTTCCCGGTGGCTACGACCAGATGCTGGGTCGCCGCTTCGTCACCGGTCTCGATCTCTCCGGCGGAGAATGGCAGCGCATCGCCCTCGCCCGCGCCTACCTGCGCGACGCGCAGCTGCTGATCCTCGACGAGCCGACCGCGGCCCTCGATGCAAAAAGCGAGCTGGAAGTCTTTCAACGCTTCGCCGAGCTGACCGCGGGCAAAATGGCTCTGCTCATTTCCCATCGATTTTCAACGGTGCGCATGGCCGACCGCATCGTAGTGCTCGCCGGCGGCCGTCTTGTTGAAGATGGAACCCACCAGCAACTGATCGCGCTGGGCGGCCAGTACGCGGAGATGTTCGAGATGCAGGCGGCAAGTTATCGCTAGCGAAAGTCGCGTACTACGGAGCTGATGGAGCTGTGTTATGACGGGTCAGGCGACAATGATCAACGAACAGCGCTTGCGGGACGCGGGTCTGGTGCCGGAGAAGCTCCGCGCCGCCGCACGCGAAGACGCGCATCGCTGGGGCGCGGCCCACGGCTCCAGGGACCTCGCCGCTTTTGACGCGCGCGTCGAATCCGTCCGCCGGCATCTGGAGGCTTTGTTCCGCGAGCTCGATCAGCTGCCGACCGAAGGCTGGCCCGGACCCGAGCCTCTGCTCGAAATTCGCGAGAATCCGCGCATGATGCACTCTGTCCTGGCGGAACTCCGCACCGTGCGCCGCAAACTCCGCCGCCTGCCCAGCGCTGTCACCGGCGATCATCAGGATGAACCCCGCGCCACCGCGGTCGCCGCCGCCTATCTCGCCGCCAGCGCCTCCATCTGGAACGCGGATGCGTTCCGCATCTACCTCGACGAGCTCCAGCGCGCGGAGCCTCTGTTGCTCGAAGAACTGTGGGTCCTGCCCGTCGCGCTGCGCTTCCTTCTGCTGGAGCAGATCCTGGATCAGGCCGCGCCTCGCCTCGAGGCTCTCTCCTTTCCCGATGATGCTCCGCACTTCGAGGGCCCAGCCGCCGACCCCGCTTTCGCCAAACTCCTCGCCACCCGCATTCAGTCCCTGCGCGAAATCGCCTACGTCGACTGGTTCTTCGTCATGGAGCCGCTCGTCGTCTTCGATGCGATCCTCCGCGAAGACCCGGCTGAAGCCTATTCGAGCATGGACTTCGACAGCCGCGAGGTCTATCGCAAACAGGTCTCCCGCATTGCCCGCTATTCCGACAGCACGGAGAACGAGGTTGCTCGCTGGGCCATCCAGCTGGCCACGGCCGCCAGGCAGCGCCCCATCGTCGACGAGCGCGTCCACGTTCGCCGCGCCCACGTCGGCTACTACCTCATCGATCGCGGATTCGAAGAGCTGAAGTCGCGCATCGGCTACCATCCCCGCTTCATCGACCGCGTCCGCGATGCGCTGCACCGTTATGCCGACGACTTCTACATCGGCGGCATCGAGGTCCTTACCGTCGTTCTCATCGGTGCGGTACTGCTGCCGTTGATTCCGAACCACTCCATCCTCGGTGGGTTGACCCTGGCGTTTCTGCTCCTGCTCATCCCCGCGACCCAGGGCGCGGTGGACCTGGTCAACAACACCATCTCTTCCGTCTTTCGCCCCCTGCCGCTGCCGAAAATCGACCTGACCGACGGCATCCCCGCCGACTTCACCACGCTGGTGGCCGTCCCCACCCTCCTCCTGAACGAGACCCAGGTCCGCGAGCTGGTGCAGGATCTCGAAGTTCGCGGCCTCGCTAACCCCGATCCGAACCTCCACTTCGCCCTGCTCACTGACTTGCCCGACTCGGTCAGCCGCCCCCGCGAAAACGACAGGGATCCGCTGGTCGATCTCGCGATTCGCCTCATCGACGATCTGAACGCCCGGTATCAGGGCCAGAGCAAATACGGCCACTTCCTCCTGCTCCATCGGCATCGCATCTTCAATGCACGCCAGGGCGTCTGGATGGGCTGGGAGCGCAAGCGCGGCAAGCTGCTCGACCTGAACAATTTCCTCATCAGCAATTTCGACGCATTTCCGGTGAAGGCCGGCGATATCGGCGTGCTCCGGCGCGTGCGCTACATCATCACGCTCGATTCTGACACCCAGCTGCCGCGCGGCACCGCCCACGCCATGGTCGGCGCCATGATGCACCCGCTCAACCGCGCTGTCATCGACCCGGAGCGTCGCATCGTCACCGAGGGTTACGGCATCCTCCAGCCGCGTGTCGGCGTCAGCGTCCACTCCGCGGCGCAGTCGCGCATGGCCAACATCTACTCCGGCCAAACCGGCTTCGACATTTACACGCGCGCCATCTCTGACGTCTATCAGGACCTCTACTCGGAAGGCAGCTTCACCGGCAAAGGTATCTACGAAGTCGCCACCCTGCACGCCGTGCTGGAAAAGCGCTTCCCACGCAACGCCCTGCTCAGTCATGACCTGATCGAAGGAGCCTACGCCCGCGCCGGCCTGGCCACCGACGTTGAAGTCATCGACGACTACCCCTCGCACTACAGCGCGTACACGCGCCGCAGGCATCGCTGGGTGCGCGGCGACTGGCAAGTCGCGCAGTGGCTCTTCGGTCGCGTGCCCGACGAGTCCGGCAAATTCGTCCGAAATCCCATCTCCACCATCGCTCGCTGGAAAATTCTCGACAATCTCCGTCGCTCCCTGGTCGAACCCGCGACCATGGTCCTGCTCGTTGCTGGCTGGCTCGGCCTGCCTGGCGGAGCGCTTTACTGGACCCTCGTCACGCTTTTCCTGCTCTTCGTTCCGGTCTTCATCCAATTGATCTTCGGCCTCGGTCGCTCCATGTTTATCGAGCAGGAAGGTGCTGCCCAGGATGTGGTCGCGGGATTCCAGCAGGCGCTTTTCACCACCCTGCTGACGCTCGCGTTTCTGCCCCACCAGACCATGTTGGCCATCGACGCCATCGTACGTGCCATGGTCCGCCGCATGGTCACCGGGCAACGCCTGCTCGAGTGGGAAACCGCCGCGGAAGCCGAATCCTCCCAGCGCCGCACCACGGCCGTCGACCGCTATCTGGCCTTCACTCCGATTGTCGCCGTGATGCTGGCCGCCATCGTTGGCGTTACCCACCCCATCTCTCTGGTGGCTGCGGCGCCCATCCTCATCCTCTGGGGTTTCGAGCGCGACATCACGCGGTGGCTCAACAAGCCGCCTCGCGAGCCGCGCCAGCAGTTGGATCGCGAAGACGACCTCTTCCTGCGCGAGCACGCCCTGCGTGTGTGGCGGTTCTTTCACGAATTCGGCGGTGCACGCCACAACTACCTCATCCCCGATAATGTCGAGGAAGAGGGCCTCTTCGAAGCCGCCCGCGTTTCCCCCACCAATCTCGGTCTGCTTTTCAACGCCCGCCAGGCCGCCTGCGAATTCGGCTTCCTCACCGCGCCGGAGTACGCCGAGCTCATGCACCGCAGCTACGCGACCATGGCGAAGCTGCCCCTGTACCGCGGCCATCTCTACAACTGGTACACCACCGATACGCTGGAGCCGCTGCTGCCCATCACCGTCTCCTCCGTCGATAGCGGCAACCTCGTCGCTTCGCTCTACACGCTGAAAACCGGAACCCTCTCGCTGCTGAAGCGGCCTCTTCTCGAACCGCGCCTCTTCGATGGCATCGAGACGCACCTGCGCCTCCTGCAGTCTTTGAAGGATGTGTCCGAGCCGCTGGCGAAGCTGCGGCCTCCCGAAGACCCCGGTGCCTGGCTCCCGTGGGTTCTCTCCTCCGAAACGCAGGCCGCATTCGCCAATCTGCCCCCTTACTCCGAACCATCACCCGACGAACAACTCTGGTGGTCGAACGAAACCCGCGCCCGCCTGAAGGCAATCGCCACGCTGGTCAGCGACTATCTGCCCTGGCTCAAGCCGGAATACGCATCGCTCCACAGTCTGCTGTTCGAAAAGCTCCCCGTCGACGCGCCGCTTCGCCCAACGCCTGCCCTCGCAGCACCAGGGGCCACCGTTGTTCCTCCTGCGCTGGAGGATTCTCCCGGCTTCCTCGCTGCTATCGAGCAACGGCTCAGCCGACCGCACCTCATGCCCGACTCGGCCGAGACAGCGGCGCTTATGGAACGGCTGCGCATCGATCTCGTCGCCGCTGGCGACCGTCTGCGAAACCTCATCGAAAGCCTGCGCCTGGTCTCCTCCGAAGCCAGCCGCCTTGCCGATGAGACCGACTTCGCCTTCCTCGTCAACAAGGATCGCCTCCTGCTCTCCATCGGATACGAGTTTTCGACTGGCAAGATTCACTGGGCGTGCTACGACATGCTTGCGTCGGAGGCCCGCATCGCCACCTACATCGCCGTCGCCCGCGGTGAGCTCAGCCAGCAGGGCTGGTTCAAAATGTCGCGCGTCCACACCCAGGCCTATGGATGCTCGGTGCTGCTCTCCTGGACCGGCACCATGTTCGAGTACCTCATGCCCGCGCTCTGGATGCGCAGCTACCCCGAGACCCTGCTTTCCAACTCTCTCCTGGGCGCGGTCGGAATTCAGCGCGCCTTTGCCCGCGAGCACAACCTTCCCGTCTGGGGAATCTCAGAGTCCGGCTACGCGGCGAAGACCGACCAGGGCCACTACCACTACCAGGCTTACGGTATTCCCCAAATCGCGCTCAAGTGGGATGCGACCGCCGGCCCGGTCATCTCGCCCTACTCAACGTTTCTGGCGCTCAACGTCGAGCCCACTGCCTCCATCCGCAACCTGCGCCGCATGGCCGATCAAGGATGGACCGGCGCTTACGGCTTCTACGAGGCCATCGACTTCACTGGAGGCAAGCCCGAAGCTGTACGCGAATGGATGGCTCACCACCAGGGCATGTGCATCCTTGGCTTGCTCAATCTGCTCGAGGAGAACGCCATGCAGCGCTGGTTCTACTCGAACGCGCAGATGCGCTCGGTGGAGCTGCTGCTCCACGAAAAGCCCATGCGCGAAGCCGCGACAAAATCGGCCAGCCCACCCACCTCCAAAAAAGCGAAGCGCCCCGCCGCTCTCAAAAAAGCCGGCTGACTGCCCCGCCTCCTGGCTCTGATAGTGCTGACCGCTTTTTCGCCGACCGGACCTTGGTTGACCGGAGTCTAGCTGACCGTCGCTTCGCTCGCGGCTGCCGCAGGTTCGTAGTTCAGGTTCGGACCCAGCCAGCGCTCCACCTCAGCGAGACTCATGCCCTTGCGCTCGTGATAGTCCATCACCTGGTCGCGGTCGATTTTTCCAACGCTGAAGTAGCGTGACTGAGGATGCGCGAAATACAACCCGCTCACGCTCGACCCCGGCCACATGGCAAACGACTCCGTCAGGCGCATGCCCGTATTCGCCTCGACATCCAGCAGCCGCCAAATCGTGCCCTTCTCCGTGTGGTCCGGACAAGCCGGATAGCCCGGCGCCGGCCGAATCCCGCGATATTTCTCCGCGATCAGCTCCGCGTGATTCAACTGCTCCTCGCAGGCGTAGCCCCACTCCCGGCGCACGTGCTGGTGCAGGCATTCCGCAAACGCTTCGGCCAGCCGATCGGCCAGCGCCTCGGCCATGATGGCGTTGTAGTCGTCGTTGTCCGACTTGAAACGGTCCACCAGATCCTTGAGCCCAATGCCGCTGGTTACCGCGAACGCGCCAATCGTGTCCTCAAGGCCGGTTTCCCTCGGCGCGATGAAGTCAGCCAGCGAGCGGCACGGCTCGCTGCCCTCTCGATTAGCCTGTTGCCGCAGAAAATACAGCCGCTCCTGCACAGCAGCGCGTGAGCCATCTTCGTAGAGTTCGACATCGTCGCCCACCGCGTTGGCGGGGAAGAACCCGTGCACACCACGCGCGGTCAGCAGGTTCTGGTCGACAATGCGGTCGAGCAGCGCCTGGGCTTCAGAGAAGAGCTGCCGCGCCTGCGCTCCCTGCTTCTCGTCCTGCAGAATGCGCGGATAGACGCCCTTCATCTCCCAGGTGTGAAAGAACGGGCTCCAGTCGATAAACTCGCGCAGTTCGGCAAGCGAAAAGTTGTCGAGGACGCGCACTCCCGTGAACGACGGCACCGCGATGTCTTCCGCTCGCCACACGATCGGCGTTCGCCGGGATCGAGCCTCGACGAAAGAAACCATCGGCTGCTTTGGTGCGGAATGCGACTTGCGTACGGCCGCATACTCCAGCCGCAACTGCGTCACGAACTCCGCCTTGTTCTCCTCGCTCAGCAGGCTGCTGGTGACCGGGACCGCGCGGCTGGCATCGAGCACGTGCACTACCGGTTCGCTGTAGTGCGGCGCAATCCGGATCGCCGTGTGCGCGCGGCTGGTCGTCGCCCCCCCAATCAGCAGCGGAACCTTGAACTCGAGCCGCTCCATCTCGCGCGCCACGTGGACCATCTCGTCCAGCGACGGCGTAATCAGGCCGCTGAGGCCGATCACATCGGCCTTCTCCGCCCGCGCGCGCTCCAGGATCTTCTCCGCCGGGACCATCACGCCCATGTCGATCACTTCGTAGTTGTTGCAGGCGAGCACGACGCCGACGATGTTCTTCCCAATGTCATGCACGTCGCCCTTCACCGTCGCCAGCACGATCTTCCCCTGCGCCTTCACCTCGTGCCCAGCCGCAACCAGCGCCGCCTTCTCCGCTTCCATAAACGGAGTCAGGTGGGCCACCGCTTTTTTCATCACCCGCGCCGACTTCACCACCTGGGGCAGGAACATTTTGCCGGCTCCGAACAGATCGCCGACCACGCCCATGCCCGCCATCAGCGGGCCCTCGATCACCGCCAGCGGACGGCCCAGCTGGAGCCGAGCCTCCTCGGTATCCGCATCTATATACGTGTCGATGCCCCTGACGAGCGCGTGCGTGAGCCGCTCTTCAACCGTGCCGCTGCGCCATTCCTCGGCTTGCTTTTCCGTTATCGCTGGACCGCCAGCCGCCTTGAGCGCCTCGCCATACGCCACCAGACGTTCCGTAGAATCCGGCCGGCGATTCAGCAGAACATCTTCCACCAGCGTCTTCAGCTCCGGCTCGATCTCCTCATAAATCTCCAGCTGTCCCGCATTCACGATGCCCATGTCGAGGCCCGCGCCAATAGCGTGGTACAGAAACGCCGAGTGCATGGCCTCGCGCACCTTATTGTTGCCGCGGAAGCTGAACGAAATATTCGAGACGCCGCCGCTCACTTTCGCGTGCGGCAGATTCGCCTTGATCCAGCGCGTCGCGTTGATGAAGTCGACCGCGTAGTTGTTGTGCTCCTCCATGCCCGTCGCGACGGTGAGGATGTTGGGGTCGAAGATGACGTCCTCGGCAGGAAAGCCCACTTCGTCGACGAGAATCCGGTACGCGCGCTCGCAGACACGAATCTTGTCCTCATACGTCGCCGCCTGCCCCTGTTCGTCGAACGCCATCACCACCGCCGCCGCGCCGTATTTCAGCACCGCCGCAGCGTGCTCGCGGAACTTCGCCTCGCCCTCCTTCAGCGAAATTGAGTTCACGATGCCCTTACCCTGGACACACTTCAGGCCGGCCTCGATGACCGTCCACTTCGAAGAGTCGATCATGAAGGGGACGGCGGCGACCTCCGGCTCGCTGCCCAGCAGCTGCAGGAAGCGCGTCATCGCCTCCACGCCGTCGATCATGCCCTCATCCATACAGATGTCGATGACGTTGGCCCCGTTCTCCACCTGCTGCCGGGCGATCGAAACCGCTTCCTCGTACTTGCCCGCCTTGACGAACTTCGCGAACTTCGGCGAACCGGCGACGTTGGTGCGTTCGCCGATCATGATGAAGACGCCAGCCTGCTGCGTGAACGGCCGCGATCCCGACAGCCGCAGAGGCTTCGGGTTCTCGATGACCGCCGGGCTCTCAGGCGCACTCATCGGCTGCCCTCGCTCAGCAGGAGGCTGGACTCCTCATCGTGCGTGGTCAGCCTGCGCGGGGGGTCGCCTTCAAGCGCCTTGGCAATCGCCGCAATGTGCTCGGGGGTGTTGCCGCAGCAGCCGCCTGCAATATTGATCAGCCCTCCTCGCGCGAATTCGCTCAGGTACCGAGCCATATCCGAAGGCCCCAGATCGAACCCCGTTGGCGAAAGCGGATTGGGCAAACCCGCGTTCGGATAACACGAAATCGCCACATTCGCCTTTTCGCTCAGCTCCTCGAGAAACGGATACATCAGGTCAGGGCCGAGCGAGCAATTGAGCCCGATCGAAAACGGACGGGCGTGCTCCATCGCGTTCCAAAAGGCCCCAACCGTTTGCGCAGAGATCATCGTCTCGCCGCCACGTCCCACCGCGGCGGAGATCATGATCGGCAGTTCCTTATTCCCGGCAGTCAACCCGTCCTCATCGAATACCTCCCGAATCGCAACCAGCGCCGCCTTCGCATTCAGTGAATCGAAAATCGTCTCAACCAGCAGAAGATCGGCGCCGCCCGCGATCAGCGCACGCACCTGCTGCTTGTATGCAACCCTTACCTGATCGAAAGTGACGACCCGGAACCCGGGATCATCGGCATCGGGCGAGTTGGAAAGCGATACGGTGAGCGGTCCGATCGCTCCGGCCACGAACCGTTGTCGCCCCGTTGCGTTCGCGATGCGATCTGCCCACTCGCGGCATTGCCGCGCCGACTGCTCGTTGATCTCCCACGCCAGGTTGCCCAGGAACGGATCGTCGATCACCTTCTGGTAGAACGCAGGATCCTTGCGCCCCCCGTGCTCCCGCGGATCCTCGACAAAAAACTCGCTCTGCGCGATGCTGGTTGCCCCAAACGTGTTCGTCTCGATGATGTCGGCGCCCGCTTCCAGAAACCGCCGGTGAATGTCGCCGATCATCTTCGGCTGGGTCAGCGTAAACAGATCGCCGTTGTTCAGCAGATCCTTCTTCGCATCCGCGAAGCGCTCCCCGCGAATATCGGGCTCCTTCATCCCGTACGTGCGAATGGTCGTGCCCATGGCGCCGTCGATGATGGCAATGCGGTCCTCGAGGATCTTGTGCAGCGGATGCTGGATGTCTGTCATCGGAAAGGGGTCTTTACCTTATTAACTCTGATGGTAGCGAACCTTCGGCGAATCTCGAACCGCCCGGCGGGCAAGCGGCCAATCTCGGCATCCAATGTGCCAATTCGCGCCGCAAATGGAGGGCCTTGCTTATTGCTTCGCGTCCGGATCCATCAGATTCAGTCCCGTCTTCTCGTCATACCTCTTCATCAGCGGCGTCGAATCGGCGGTCACCCAGACCTCCAGAAGAGGAGAAACATGGCCGCCCAAAACGTGTCCTCCCCGGGTGGTTCCGTCGCTCATCGAGACCACGCAGTGCATGTGGACCGAGGGCTTGCCGTTCAGCAGCGCGATGTCCCCCACCAGCGAATCCACCTCTCCCGGTTGATCGATGGGAATCACGCGGTACATCTTCTTTTGGATGTCGAACCAGGCCAGCCGAGCATCATGCACCCCGCCCACCGCCGTCAGGTGCGCGCTCTGGATGTGATACTCCTCCGCGAACCGTGTCAGCCCGGCAAAGAATTCGTCCCCGATCTGGAACACGACCACGAAATCCCGCTGGCCGTTGCCTTCGCTCAGCAGTTTCACCTTCATCCCCGGCGCAGACCCATACGGGCCGGCTTCGGAGCTCGGCACATACTCCGGCGCACTCTGCGCGCTGGCGAAAATCGAAAAGGCAGTCATCGAGGCCAGCAGAACAAAGGTCTTCATCGGATTGCTCCTGTTTTATGGATGCAAAGCCCCAGCCCAGGGCTGCGAAAACGCGACTCTACTTCACCGAATCGGACTGCGCCGCCATCTGCCCCGGCATCCCCACCGTCGGAACCAGCATGTCTTCCTTGCGCATCACCAGATTCGTCGCGTTCAGGCTTGCTAATTCGAACCCGTGCCCGTGCGTGATCGCGTCCGTCGGGCACGCCTCTACGCAGTAGCCGCAAAAGATACAGCGGTTGTAGTCGATGTTGTAGGTCTTCGCATAGCGCTCGGCGCTCGAAATCCGCTTCTCAGCGGTGTTCTCAGCCGCCTCAATGAAAATGCAGTTCGAAGGGCACGCCGCCGCGCACAGAAAACAGGCTACGCACTTCTCCAGGCCATTCTCGTCCCGCTGCAGCACATGCGCGCCGCGAAAACGCTCCTGCAGCACCGCGCCCCGCGTCGGCCCCTTGCCGTCCGGGTAATTCTCAACCTCGGTAGGCTGAAAGATCTCGCGAAAGGTGATGCTCATCCCCTTCGCAATCGCCGCCGCGTTGCGCACAATCGACATAGATTCAGTATACGAGACAGATGGTTTCGATCACGCCTACCGAAACAGAGCCGGAAGGTCGCGCCCGCCGTAGATCACTCGCTCAATCCGTACCCTGTCTGCGGTGACCCGAAAGAGAATCACGTAACGGCCGGCGACCGCGAGGCGAGCCTGTTTGCCCACATCGGGCCGCAGCTCGTAGAGCAGCGGATTACGACCGATCCTCCCGATTTCCTCCCGAATTTCCCGAATGAAGCTGACCGCGCGGGCGGGGTTGTCCTCTGCGATGTAGTCGGCAATCAGGCTCAGATCGCCCTCGACGAACCGGGAGAACTCAATGCGCATCAGCTGGAAGCGTCGGCCCGGCGCTGATACTTCTGCTCCAGACGCGCGAGCACGTCTTCCCCATCCACGCCGGGTGCATGATCCTCCAGAGCCTGCTGCCACAGCTTGCGCAGCTCCTTCAGTCCCTGCTTCTGAGCCATTCGCTTCCGGCCCCAGTCGCGCAGCGCTTCGCGCACCACTTCGCTGCTGGAGGCGTATTCGCCGCCGTCCACGGCTTTGCGAAGCTGTTTCACCATCTCGGGGGGAAGCGCAATGCTGATTTTCTCGACAGCAGGCATGATGCAATCCAGTAGGAATATTTCCTACCGCCAGCATAGCACCTCGACCGCCCCTGTGCCCTTGAAAATCCGACGCGTCTTCGTGCTATCCTCACGACAAGCAGACCTATGCGCCGCGCCTCTTCCATCCCGGCCGTTTTCAGCCCTCAGAGCTGGAACGAAGCCTTTGTGCGCGCCATCGCCCCGCGGCGATATAGCAGGATTCTGCCTACCCGTACGCGACCGAGTCTCTTCGGCAGCGACTAGTCATCGCAGCCCTCGACGCCGCTCACCGCGCGCGTCGTGCACGAAGACGACCTCTCTCATCAGCAGCGCCGTCCCGATCTTCGGATCAGTCAGCGCCCCAAGCCAGCGCACGACCCGTAAGGAGAGAACATGACCGTCGCATCCGCAATCCTCGCCCAGTACGGCCCCAGGTTGAAGACCGCCCTCCCCGGCCCCGAAGCGCGCCGCATCGTCGAGGCCGACGACCGCCTCATCTCGCCCAGCTACACCCGCTCCTATCCCCTGGTCGCGAAGCGCGGCCGCGGTCTGCGCGTCGAAGATGTCGACGGCAACGAGTTCCTCGACTTCGCCGCCGGCATCGCCGTCGTTTCCACCGGCCACTGCCATCCTGAAGTCGTCGCCGCCATTCAGAAGCAGGCTGCCGAACTCATCCACATGTCCGGCACCGACTTTTATTACGAAGCCCTCGTCACCCTCTCCGAGCGCCTCTCCTCCATCGCGCCCATGCCCGGACCGCATCGCTTCTACTACGGCAACTCCGGCGCCGAAGCCATTGAGTGCGCCCTCAAGGTCGCCCGCTACCACACCGGCCGCCAAAACATCATTGCCTTCTTCGGAGCCTTCCACGGCCGTACCATGGGCGCGCTTTCGCTCACCGCTTCAAAACCACAGCAGCGCCGCCGTTTCGCCCCGCTCGTGCCCGGCGTCACCCACGTCCGCTATCCCTACGCCTATCGCGGCTGTAGTGGAGGCCCGCAGGAAGAAGAAGCCTTTGCCCTCGGCTGCGCCCGCTACATCGAAGAGAAGCTCTTCCACACCACCCTGGCGCCCGAAGAAGTCGCCGCCATCTTCGTCGAGCCCATCCAGGGCGAAGGCGGCTACGTCGTTGCGCCCGCCATTTTCATGCAGGAGCTGCGCCGCATCTGCGATAAGTACGGCATCCTCCTCGTCGCCGATGAAGTCCAGTCCGGCGCGGGCCGCACCGGCAAATGGTGGGCCATCGAGCACACCGGCGTCGAGCCCGACATCGTCTGTATGGCCAAAGGCATCGCCTCCGGCATGCCCCTCGGCATTTGCATGACCCGTGCCGCCATCATGGACTGGAAACCCGGCTCCCACGCCTCCACCTTCGGCGGCAATCCCATCTGCATTGCCGCGGCACTGGCGACCATCGATATTCTCGAACGCGAAGGCTTGGCCAACGCCACCAGGCAGGGCCAAAATATATTCGCCCGCCTCCGGCACTGGCCGGCAAAACATCCCATCATCGGCGATGTCCGCGGACGCGGCCTCATGATCGGCCTCGAGATCGTCAAGGACCAGCGGACCCGCGAATCCGCGCCTCTCGTCCGCGATCGTATCGTTGACCTCGCCTTCGAGCGCGGACTCCTCATCCTCGGCTGCGGCGAAAACTCTATTCGCCTCGCGCCGCCACTCATCGTCAACGAGCACGAATCGGCCATCGCTCTCGACATTCTCGAGGAATGCATCAAAGTTGCCGAAGAAGAATTAGCACATCCGCCGGCGCTGGCTGGCTCAGCGGTTTAAGGTCAGCAGCCCGGCGGTTGGGTCGCGGGACCGGGCAACGCGGTCCCGCGCGAAGCCTACTCCAGTGGCCGCCGCCCGTTGCCGCGCCCAGGCCGTTTCGCCATCCGCCCAAAGAAGATCCCGGCAGCCAGAAACACCGCGGAGATAACCGCGTTCGTCAACCCCATCCGCAAACTCCCGTGGCGCATCGCCAGCGCGGCGTTCAGGAACCATACCGCCGCCCCCAGATACCAGATCCAGTTGAAATTGCGGCTCACTTTCTTATGGATGCGCCGCCCAGGGCGGGCGCTACCTCTCCATTTCCATAGTAAAACGTCAATTCTGCAGACACCGGAAGCGCCGCGTTTGTTCCCGCTCCAGCCGGCAGACTCCTCTGTGCTACAATCTCATTGAGTTTGTGCTACAAGAGGAGGGTGGCTATGCCTGTAAATGCCGGCAAAAGGAAGCGCGCTCCCATGCCTCGTGGCATGTCGCGGCTCAAGATGCATGCCATGCGGACAATGGCTGAGGAAAAGGGCTTGCTGAATGGGAAAACGCAGATGCTGCGCGGGCGAATGCCTGAAACTCTGGTGCGAGCGGCCAGGAAGAACACTGGAATCGAGTCCGACACGGAGCTGATCCGGCTTGGGCTGGAGACGCTCGCAAATCAGGACAACTATGGAACCTGGCTAATGAGTCATTACGGCACCATCCCGCCGGGCGTCGATCTTGAGTACTGATCTAGCCGGCGCACTGGCAAAACTTCAGCCCTCTTCCACTCGCCTCCAGCGGAGGGCTGATAACTCCCTTCAATTCTGCGATGCTGTGCTGCTGCCGGAACCAATCCTGTACGACACGACGGTCTACATCGACGTGTTGCACGGCAAGCTATCGAACCATCTGAAACGCGAAATCGCCAGGCTGGAACCGTGGCACTGCTCCGTGACTGAATCGGAGATGACCTATCTCTGCGGTCGCCTCGACCCAGCTCACCCCGGAACCGCAGCGGTCGTCCGTGAGATCGGCAGCATCGTGGACCATTGGCCCCCCAGCCGCGTCCTCCTCCCCGACCGCGCAATCTGGCGCGAAGCCGCCATCCTCACCGGCATTCTCTCGCGTCTCCAAAATACCCGAGCCGAAGACCGGGGACGAACTATGAATGATGCCCTGATTTTTCTGTCAGCCCTCCAACATGGGTGCACCGTGCTCAGCCGCAACGTCCGCGACTTCGACTTGCTGATGCAGCTGGTTCCGGCCGGAAAGGCCGTCTTTTACCGTATCCAGTAGCTCACAGTCCCTTTCCCCACACCCCCACCTCCGCTGTGCTACCATCCCTGTTCCTGTGGACCAGGGACCGGAGAAGCCGCGAAATCCCGCCTCCTCAGGACCGCTTTTTATGCCGGACGAGGACCGATCTCCCGAGCCTCCGGCACGCATCCGCCGCGCGCCGGTACCCATCCCGCCTCGCACGAGACGCCCTCCGCGACGCCGTGTGGAAATCCCTGTGCCCGGTAAGCCTGTATCCGCCGTCACAGTGAGCATCCTGCTTTTGATTTCTACTGGCCTGTTTTTGCCATGCGATACATTCACGGCTGCGCCCTGCGCACGCCGCGCACCTCGCTTTACAAGGAGCACTCCATGAAAGCCTATCCGGGAAGTGAGATCCGCAACGTAGCTGTAGTCGGGCATGCGCACAGTGGGAAGACCACGCTCGTCTCCGCTCTGCTGCATGCCGCCAAAATGACCCCCACCCTCGGTCGCGTCGAAGATGGATCGGCCGTCACCGCCTACGACGAGGAAGACGTCGCCCGCGGCACCACCATGCAGAACGCGCTGGCCTTCGCCGAATGGAACGGCGTCAAGGTCAACTTCATCGACACTCCCGGCTTCCACATGTTCGTGCACGAAGCCCGCTGCGCCATGGCGCCCGTTGAGACCACTCTCGTCACCGTGAACGCCGTCACCGGCGTTGAGCCCATGACCGAGCGGGTCTGGAAGTACGCCGAAGAATTCAACCTGCCCCGCGCCCTGGTCATCAATCAGATGGACCACCCCCGGGCCGCGGCGTCCGCCGAATCGACACTGACTGCACTCACCGAGCGCTTCGGCCGCCAGTGCATCCCCGTCCAGCTGCCCATCGCGGACGGCAAAGGTTTTGAAGGCATCATCGATCTCGTCACCATGGAAGCCTTCTTCTACACGCCCGGCGGCGACGGCCACGGCAAGATCGGCGAAATCCCCGCGTCTCTGAAAGAACCTGCGCAGCGCGCGCACGAGACCCTGGTCGAGTTAGTCGCCGAAGGCAAAGACGAGCTGATGGAGGAGTATTTCCGCGAAGGCACTATCCCCGAGCAGCACCTCATCAGCGCTCTCCACGAAGCTATCCGCGAGGACCGCATCTTCCCGGTGCTCTATGCGAGCGGCCTCGCCAACGTCGGCACCGATCATCTTCTCGACTTCCTCAAGGTCTATGCTCCCGCGCCTGTCGAGCGCGAGCCGGTGGCCGCCCGCGCCGCCCTGCACGCCATGGCCGCCACCAACGGCGAAGCCGCCGTTGCGGCCAGCGCGGATCAGTCGCCCGAAATCGTCATGCGCAAGGTGTCCGACACCGAGCCCCTCTCCCTCTTCGTCTTCAAAACCATGACCGACCCCTTCGCCGGACGTATCAGCTTCTTCAAGATCTTTTCCGGCGTCCTCAAAAACGACGGCACCGCGCAGAACTACTCCCGTCGCACCGCGGAAAGATTCTCCCACCTCTCCATCATGCAGGGTCGCACCGCCGTCGCCGTTCCCGAGCTCCACGCCGGCGACCTGGGCGCCGTCGCGAAACTCAAAGAAACTCTCACCGGCGATACCCTCGGCGACAAGAGCCACGAAATCTTCTACGAGCCGGTCACCTTACCCGAGCCCGCCATGACCTGGGCTATCGAACCCAAATCCCGCGCCGACGAAGACAAGCTCGCCCCCGCCGTCCACAAGCTCATGGAAGAGGACCCGATGCTGCGCTTCTTCCGCGATGCCCAAACCAACGAATTCCTGATCGCCGCGTCGGGCCAGTCCCACATCGAGTCCCTCGTCAGCAAGCTGCGCCGCCGCTACCATACCGAAGTCACGCTCAAGGCTCCGCGGGTGCCCTACCGCGAAAGCATTCGCGGCCGCGCCGACGCCCAGGGACGCCACAAGAAGCAAACCGGCGGCCACGGCCAGTACGGTGACTGCAAAATCAAAATGGAACCGCTCCCTCGCGGCGCCGGCTTCGAGTTCGTCAACGATGTCTTTGGCGGAGCCATCCCGCGCAACTACATTCCCGCTGTCGAGAAGGGCATTCAGGAGTCAGCCGCCCGCGGCTACCTCGCCGGCTACCCCGTCGTCGACTTCCGCGTCACGGTCTACGACGGCAGCTACCACGACGTCGATTCCAACGAGCTCTCCTTCAAAATGGCCGGCCGCATCGCCTTCCGCAAATGCATGGAGCAGGCCAAGCCCACGCTGCTGGAACCCATCATGAGCGTCGAGATCGAAGCTCCGCAGGAATTTGCCGGCGCGTTGATGGGCGATTTGAACCAGCGCCGCGGTCGCGTCCAGGGCATGGACAGCCACGGAGCCACCAACATCATCCACGCCGAGGTGCCCATGTCCGAGATGCTCACCTACGGCCAGACCCTCACCGCCGTGACCCAGGGCCGTGGCAGCTTCCACATGGAGATGAACCACTACGACATCGTCCCGCAGCTCATCGCGGACAAGATCGTCGCCAATGCCAAGAAGCCGACCGGCGACGAAGAGGAAGAATAGGAACGAGGAGGCGGCCGCCCTGGGTGCCACACCCCAGGGCTTGCTTTAGGTGTACACATTGAGTACACTTCAGAAAGAGGTCGTCATGTATGCCCGCCATCCGAGTCGGCGTGCGCGAGTTTCGCGAACGTATCGCCACTTTTCTTGAATCCGATAAGCCTATCGCCGTCACCCGTCGCGGGGAGACCCTCGGCGTTTATGTTCCCGCGCTTCGGAGGCATAAGGATACGGCCAGCTTCGCAGAGCTCCGTGCAGCCGCTGACCGGTTAGCCGAAGCTTTGGCCGATGTGGATGAGGAAGAGTTCGTCGCAGAGTTCAAAAAGCTGCGCCGCGCCGGCGCCCGAGATACACACAAGCGATCGAAGTGATCGTTCTGGACGCGAACATCATCATCCGCGCTGTTCTGGGCCGGCGGGTAAGACAGATCATCGAATCCTGGTCTGCGCAGGGAGTGCGCTTTTTCGCTCCAGATGATGCTTTTGCCGATGCCGAACGCTACCTGCCACTACTGCTTGCCAAGCGGAACCAGTTGGAATCCGAGGCTAAATCAGCCGTCGAATACCTGCGCCTCAAAATTGAGGCGGTCGATGCGGATACCTACGCGCAGTTCCAGGACGAGGCGCGACAGCGACTGAGCCGCCGAGACGAGGAGGATTGGCCTGTCCTCGCTGCGGCTCTCGCGTTATCTTGCCCAGTGTGGACCGAGGACGCAGATTTCTTCGGTACCGGCGTTGCGGTTTGGACAACGAGCCGCGTGCAAATCTACCTGAAAGCTCGCGCAGCCGAACACGCCTCTCACCAGGAATAGAGCACCTGCCATCGGCCTCAACAGCAAGGCCCGCCATTTCCGGCGGGCCTTCTGCCTTTGCTGGCGCGGTTCACTAAGAGAACATCGCGGGAAGCACTTTCAGGAGGATCGTCACCACGACCCACCATCCCCAAATGGCAACGGCCGCCTGCCCCTTCTTGATGTTGCCTACGATCGCGCAGCCGATAGTCAACAGCACCAGCGCCCAGATGGTGAAAATATCGACTGCCGTGCCCAGCGCGATCAGCGTCTTCGGCCAGTCGGTCGGCATGTAGTACCCGAGATTCGTCCCCACAAAATTTTTCAGGTTGAACGAATCCGGGTCCACAAACCACGTGGCGACAATCCCCAGAATTCCCTGGATCGCCCACGGCAGCGTCGCATACATCCACACCGCCAGCATTTGTCCAAACTTCGCCGTGCCCCCGAAGCCGAAATTCACAGTCGCCATCAGAACGGCCGCCGCGATGATTGCCGAGATCAATCCCAGTATCGGCACACCCCAGAAGCTGTATTTCGTGATATTCGCGCCCATCGCGATCGCCTTGGCCTGCTGATCGGCGGGCAACTGCTCTATTCTTTGCTGCTGCGCCGGACTCTGATGCAGGATGTTGGTGTAGGTCTTTTCCCAGCCAATCTTCTGCTGGACGACGTACCCGAAAGCCCCCGTGATGATCACTCCGATCAGCCACGGCATCCACCAGCTCGCGCTGCGCTTGATATCCGTAAATGTCTTGGAAGGAGAAACAAAAGCATCGACCACCCGCTGGATCTCGTTCAGCGGCGGAGCGGATGATTCGGGTTGAGCAACAGCATCGGCCATAGCAATTCCTCCGGAAATTCCTGCGTGATTCTCTGCCTTCTCGCGATTTCCAGGAATTGTACTCCCCGCCCCGCCCAGCCAGAATGAAAATCGCAGCCGCGCGAACCTCTATCCTCAAGACCTGTCACCGCTTCCAGCCGTTCACTGTCCGCTTCAACCGCTGGCCTGTTGCCTCCCTGTGATCCCGCTACTTTTCTCCCGCCTTCGGGTCAGGTACTCTGGTATTGCTTTTATTGACAACCCCGGACCCCCGATGCGCATCCGTTTCTCCCTCGTCTCTGCGGCCGGCTTTCTGCTGGCGCTGCCTGTTCTCGCCTCTACCGTGAGCCCTGCCGCTCCCATGCATCGTCGGCATGCGCATCACGCGCGCGCCACAACTTCGCAGTGCGGCCGGGTTGCCGGCCACGCGAGTCACACCGTCCTCGCCAACCCCGCCGCAGTGCCCTGCCGTGTTGCAGCCGCGCCTCTCGCTCCTGTCCAGACGCCCGCCGATCCTGTCTCGCAACTCGACGCCGCTACTGCGCAACCCCTGCCGAGCCCCGCCAACCTGGCCCCTGTCACCCGCGTCCGCGCTTCCGCCTCCCGGCCCCGCGCCAGGATGGCCCGCGCCCGTTTCGTCCCGCCGCTGCGCGGCTCTCTCGAATCCCTGATGCGCCAAAATGAGCGCGACGAAGCGGAGGGTTTGATTCGCATCGAAAACGACGCCCAGCTCGAGCAACTTGAGGCCGGCCGGGACATCGTCCCTGTGCCCGCCAGCTACTCGCTGCGCGTGAATCCCGATCTGCCCGTCAACCGACGCTACTGCCGCCCCTGGACCGCCCACTTCCTCACTGACCTCGCGCGCAACCACTACGCGCGCTTTCATCGCTCCCTGCAGGTCAACTCCGCTGTCCGCACCGTCGAGTACCAGCGCTCCTTGATCGCGATCAACGGCAACGCCGCCCCCGCGGATGGCGACATCGCTTCTCCTCATCTCACCGGTGCCGCCGTCGACATCGGCAAGAAGGGCATGTCCTTCTCTGAGCTGTCCTGGATGCGCGCCTGGCTGCTCCCTCTGCAAACCACCGGCAAAATCGACGTCGAAGAGGAGTTCTACCAGTCCTGCTTCCACATCACCGTCTACCGCGGCTACGCGCCGCCCCCTCCGCCTCGTATGATCGCGCACCGCCGCCACACATCGACCACCCTGCTCGCCACCGGCGTGCACTAAACTTGATCCGAACTTCGGTCGATTTGCTAAACTGAACTTGCTTCCGGAAGGATACGACCCTCCCGGAAGGTTCTGCTACCTCATCAGCAGCAGGAGTACCAACGAGACGATTGCCAGTACTAGCCGCCTGTCGACGGCCAGTGTGATTTGCAACCGCATACGGGATGATTTCTCATCCAAGGGCCTCACCTCCTTTCATCGGTAACGGCCTCGCAGGTCGTCTTCGCGACTTGCGAGACCGTTGGCCCGATATTCCGGACCAATTTCAGCGCAGCCGCTTTCGCACTCTGAAAGTAGGTAGTCTCAGCCTAAGTTTTCCTGATTGGGCGCGACAGATTACCGATGAGCGTCGCCCGCTATCCCCGTTCCGCCTTCACATCAATGCCCAGTTGCAGGCACTTCTTGTAGAAGTGACTCCGCTCCAGCCCCAGCGCTTTCGCCGCATTCGTGACATGTCCCTGGCTCCGCTCGAGCTCAGCCAGCAAAGTCGCCCGCTCGAACTCCGCCACCCGCTGCGCTAAGGGACCACTCGCCGCCGCGCCCTCTGCGCCAACAACCCCGTTCTCCACCGATCCCGAACGCCGGGGCAGCGCCAGTTCCACCGTCGCTACATCCACGCTTTCCCCCGCGAGCAGCAGCAACCGCTCCACCGCATTGCGCAGCTCGCGAATATTCCCCGGCCACGGATACTCCCGCAAAGCCTCAACCGCTTCCGCCGTGAACGGCTCCGGCTTCCAGCCGTTCTGCGCGCACACCTGCCGCACGAAATACTCCACCAGCGCCGGTATATCTTCTCGCCGCGCACGCAGCGGCGGCAGCGTGATCGGGAAAACGACGACCCGATGATACAAATCCCGGCGAAAACTCCCCGCTTCCACCATCTCCTCGAGATTCCGGTGCGTCGCCACCACCACGCGCACATCCACGGCCACCGGCTTGTCTCCGCCGATCCGCTCCACTTCCGATTCCTCCAGCACCCGCAGCAGCCGCGTCTGCATCGCCACCGGCATATCCCCAATCTCGTCGAGGAACAGCGTCCCGTGATGCGCCTGCTCGAATTTCCCGATGTGCCGCTGCGCCGCCCCGGTGAATGCCCCCTTCTCATGCCCAAACAGCTCTGACTCGATCAGCTCCGCCGGAATCGCCGCGCAGTTCAGCGTCACGAACGGCCCCGCGGCGCGTGGGCTCTTCTCATGCAGCGTGCGCGCTACCAGCTCCTTTCCCGTCCCCGTCTCCCCGTAAATGCACACCCGCGACTCGCTGGCCGCCACGCGATCGATCTGCGCCATCACCCGCCGCATCGCCTCGCCCGTCCACACCAGCTCGTGTTTCCCCACGCGACGCCGCAGTTCCAGGTTCTCCGTCTCCAGCCGCTTCAGCTTCAATGCGTTCTCTACCGTCAGCAGCAGTTTGTCCGTCGAGAGCGGCTTCTCCAGGAAATCCATTGCGCCCAGCCGCGTCGCTTTCACCGCCATTTCGATGTGCGCCTGCCCCGACATCATCACCACCGGCGCGGCCACGCCGCTCGACTTCAGATCCTCCAGCAGCGCCAGCCCGTCGCGTCCCGGCATCACCACATCCGACAGAATCAGATCGAACGGCCGCGATTTCGCCAGCTCCAGCGCCTTCGCCGCGTTATCGCACACCGTCGCCTCATGTCCGGCCAGCCGAAAGGCGCGCGCCAGCGACGCCAGCGTGTTCGCCTCATCGTCGACAATCAGAATGTCGGCTTTGCTCATGCTTCCACGCTCTCCGCAAAGGGCAGCCCGATGACGAACCTCGCTCCGCCACCCTCCACATTCTCCACCGCAATCGTCCCGTTGTGATCGGCGATCACCGACTGCACGATGGCCAGCCCCAGTCCCGTTCCATGCTGCTTTGTCGTGTAGTAAGGAGTGAAGAGCCGCTCGCATTCCTCCGGCGTCAGCCCCGCTCCGGTGTCCGCCACCGAAATGCGCACCATCTCGCGAGCCCGGACCGCCGAAACTGTCAGCGTCCCTCCTTCCGGCATCGCGTCCATCGCGTTCAGCACCAGATTCGACAGCGCACGGTGCAACAGCTCGGAATCGCCCAGGATGGGCAGCGGCTCGGCGCTGATCGCCGTTCCCAGTTCAATATGCTTCTCCTCGAGCGCCGGCCCATAGAGTTTCACAACGCGCCGCACCGCCTCGCGCGCATCCATTTCCAGCGCCTGCGGCTTGGGCAGCTTTGAAAAATCGCTGAACCGCCCCACAATCGTCTTCAGATTCTCAATCTCCGCCTCAAGCGTCGCGGTGCTCTCTTTGAACACTTCGTCAAACTGCTTCTTCGGAAGCTTCTTCGCGCGCACCATGTTCTCCACGGTGATCTGCAGCGGCGTCAGCGGATTCTTCAGCTCATGCGCCAGCCGCCGCGCCAGCTCGCGCCACGCCGCTACCCGCTCCGTCTGCACCAGCCGCTCGCGCTGCTCCGCCAGCTGCCGCGTCATGTTGTTAAAACTGCGCGCCAGCGCTCCCACCTCATCCATCGTTCGAATGTCGACGCGCGTCTCCCAGTCACCCTCCGCCACCCGGCCCGCCGCCCTCGCCAGTTCCTCAATCGGACGCGAAATCCGAGCCGCAATCCAAAGACTCGCCAGCACCGCAAAAATGATCCCAAGGCCCGCGATGCCGTACGCAATGTCGCGAATGTGACGCTGCACCTCCACCATGCTCCGCCGAGAATTCGCCACCACCAGCACCGCCAGCACATCTCCCTCCATCCCTTTCAGCGGAATCGCGGTCACGCTCATGCTGTCCTCGCTGTGGCTCGTCGGATAAACCACGCCTTCCGCATTGCGAGCATTCGACCGGGCATCATCCACCAGCGCCTGGTAGTGTTCCCCGCTGTCCGGCCCCTGCAACGGACCCGCAAAGTTATGCGCGTCAAACGGCCCGGAGACATTCTTGTAGATAAAAATCTGCGTCCCCGCCGGCACAGAAAAATCCCGCAGAAACCCGGCGTCGAGTTGCCGTCCACCCGCCACGTACAGCGGCGGATCGGACCCGGCCACCGTGCGTACCGCAAACAACCCAACCTGTGAGCTGCCATCCGGCAAATCTTCCTGCTTCAGGAATGCGGGCTTCCCTGCCGCGGTGATCGCCGGCTCCTTGTAGCCGAACCGCGCCGTCCATTGCAGCGACGAAATGATGCTGCCGTCGTGCGCGATCAGCTCCAGATAATCGAGCCGATACTCCTCCGCCAGCGGCACCGCGACCGTGAGATAGGGAGCGCTGTCGCCACCGTTGTTCAAATCGAACGCGATGCGCCGCAGCGTATCGCTGGCCGCCATACGATCCACCGCCGCTGCCGTGTCGCTGGCGCGCTGGTTGAATTCGTGCTGGAACTGACCCACCAGCAGATCCGTCTGTTGCCGGTCCATGTCTTCGAAGACGTGCCCTACCCTGACCGAGCCCGTCCACCCCACCGCTGCCACCACGCCCATCACCGTCAGCGCGAGCATCAGCAGCATCTTTTGTCGAAGCGTCACTTCGCGCCCTCCAGCGACGCATCGGCCAACAAAGGCTCGCCGTCGACGGAAAGCCGCAGATCGCGCACCCGCTCGCCCGCGGCCCACGCGCGCGGCAGCCACAGCAGCGGCACAGTCACCTCATTGTCCAGGACCCCGCGCTCTGCCTGCCACAACGCCGCCGCATCTGTGCCGTTCACCGTACCATTTTGCCCGAACCGCGCCAGCATTTCGTCAAGCGCCGGGCGCGGGCTGGCCGCCTCGAGATGCACGCGCCGCAACACCAGTGCCGGCGGCTGCCGCGAACCCGCCTGCGTCACCTGTACGTTGAACCCCGCCTCATGCAGATTCAGCGCCAGTCGCGCCGCCGCCAGCTGCATAGTCGCGCCCGTGTCGTCCGCGCCCAGCATCACCAGCGAAGGGTTTGCCCCGCCGCGCAGCGCGCGCGCCCGATCCAGGTCGCGATCCGAAGGAAAGAGGAATGCATATCCGCTCAGCCCCTCCGGCAACAGACTTGCTGTCACCTCGCCCTGCTTTTGAAAGATCACGTTGTAAAGCGCTGTGCGATCCACAGCCAGCGCCACGGCCTCCCGCATCTCCCGGCTCGCAAACGCTCCATTCGGGCTCATCGTCAGCGCCAGCAAATCCACCGGCCGCGACACCAGCACATTCAAATGTTGCTGCTGGGCCTGGCGCAACAACTCTGGCGGGACCTCCACGATATCCGTCTTCCCCACGCTCAGGTCCAGCCACTGATCGCGGATCGTACGCCGTGTCCGCACTTCCACCGCATCGGCAAACGGCCTGCCCGCCCAGCAATCGTCATTCGCCACCAGGGTCAGCGCGCCATTCACAAATCCCGTCACTCGAAACGGCCCCGTTCCCACCACCGCGCCCGAAGCATCCTGGCGGCCAATTCCAAACAGCGTTTGCGCCAGTAATTCCGGCAGATCCGGAACCGGCGAATCGCTGGTGAACACCACTGAAGGCCCAACTCCGTGAACGGCGCTCCACGGACAAGCCGCTGCCGGGTGCGAACACGCATCGGTCAGCGCCGCAGCAACCGCGTCGGCGGTGAGCGCCTCGCCATCCTGAAAGTGAACGCTGGACCGAATCCAGAACTCCCAGCGATGCTCCGCGTTCTGCGACTCCCAGCGCACAGCCAGCGCCGGCTGCGCCCCACCGCTATCGCCCACCGTCGTCAGCGTGTCCAGCACCAGCCGCCGCGCGATGCCGTCCGGCATCTGCCACGGGTCGCCCTGCGTTTCGATGCGCAATGTGCCGCCATAATGCGGACGCGTCCTCGCCGCAGCCGAAAGCGCGGCGCAGGCCAGCACCGCGCTAATTACAAAACGCCGACCCATTCCACACCTCGTACCGCGCGGGCGCATCCCGGCGCACAATCACCATCGCACTCGCCCCATCTGTCGCCGCATGGATCGCCGTCACCGCTCCCTCGACAGTCAGCGGAGCGCTCACCGCCATCGCCTCTCGTCCGGCGATCTCATACGCGCGCAGGTCGTCTCCCGTCGCCGCCGCACCCGACCCCGACACCAGCACCTGCACGCCCGATCCGCATTCCGAGCGGATCACCCCAAAGTCGCTCCCCCAGTCATTCGCTCCATTCACCGGCTTCAGCACGTTATTCTCGATCAGCATCACTCTGCCATCGATGCCGTTCAGCAGCATTCCCGTTCCCGTCGGCCGCGGAATATCCGACCCCTGATAAAAAGGTGGTAGCTCCATGCCGAATCCCGGCGCCAGCACGCCGGTGAAGTAATCGCGCATCGCGTTGTAGAACGCTCTCTGCGACGCGCTCACCGGCCATGGATCATCGCTGTCGGCGCACGCAACCGTAATCTGCGCGCCCGTCGTTGTCCCGCTGCACAGCACCCCCGGCAGATACGTATCGAACAAATGATCCTGCCGCGCAACCAGCTCCCCGCGTATGTCGCGCGGAAATGGCCGTGTGTGCGTAATCGCGAAATGCTGATCCTCGATCCAGTTCCCGCTCGCCGCCCCCGCAGGCGCAAGCACCGCCGCGTTCCGGACGTAGCTCACGATCCGCTCCGGTTCCAGCACCACCAGCCGCTGCACGCCTCCGATCGAGAACATCTGTGCGTCGAGCACCGGATCCGGCTCCGTCATCAGCAGCGTCCGCCGCAGCGTCACGCTCGGCCCCCCGGTCGCCGCAGCCGTCGTAGCGCCCAACGTCACCGGCAGCATGGTTACGCGCGTCTCGGTCCCCTCCACCACTTCGGCAACCCACAACCCGCCCTGCAAATTCTCCGAGAGCGTTACCCGGATCAGCGTGGCGCTCTCGCTGCCCCCGGCAACGACCCCGAATCCGCGCAGATCGCGCTCCAGCAGCTTCCGTATCCCAGGAATCTCACCGCTGGCCAGGGAAGAATCGTTCCGAATCGTCAGCTTCACCGATCCGGGCCCCGCCAGTGCCGCAATCTGCTTTGCCAGATCGCCCACCGGCTGC
This sequence comes from Acidobacterium sp., assembly GCA_003131625.1. Lineage (GTDB taxonomy): Bacteria > Acidobacteriota > Terriglobia > Terriglobales > Acidobacteriaceae > Palsa-343. The sequence goes on from PKVY01000066.1 coordinate 136,987, forward strand.
TCCCAGTTCGCCGCGTGCGCCGCGGGCAACAGCAACATCAGCGCCACCACCACTGGCCAGAAGCTTCGCTTGTAGATCATTCGCTGGGGCGGATTATATCCTGCGCTCTTCATCGCTCTTCCTCCCGCACCCTCTCAACAAAAACCCACCTCGGCTGCCCAGTTGTGACAACCGAGGTGGTTAGCCGGCCGCCCCTCTCCCGAGCCTGTGCTTTACAAGCCGAGAGGGCCAGCGGAACGCCGCACTAATGTCCAGCGCCTTCGGCGGCGGGCGCAGGATCATCCATCTGTTGCTGCATTTGCTGCTTCAAGGCAGAGTTGGCATCCATCCCCTTAAAAAGATCGTTCGCGAAGAAGAACTTCCCATCCGACGGCACCATCACCATCTGGATCTTGTCCGACAGCCGCTCCGCAATAATCTTGTTGATCAGCAGCGGAGACTGGTTCAGCAGCTTCGCCTCGCTCGTCATCCGCTCCGCGTCTGCCGCCGCCGTCACCCGAATCCGATTCGCCTCCGAGTCCGCCAGCATATTGCGCCGCTGCACCTCCGCCTTGCTGTCGATCACCTTGGCCTGCGCCTCGGCATCGGCGTTTTCGATCGTCGCCTCCTTGCGTGCTTCCGCCTCCAGCTTCGACTGCTCAATCTGCTTCTGCTTCAGCGGCAGCGTGTACTGCATCGCGTCCGCCTCGCCCTTGGCTTCCACCACCTTCGCGTGTGCGTCGCCCTCGGCCTCCTTCACCTTCTGCGCCGCGTCCGCCTCCGCCTGCAATTCTGCAATGCGCACCTGCTTCTGCTGCATATCCGTCTGCACCGTCAGCTGATCGTCCTGTTGCTCCTTCAGCAGCAGGTCCTGCAGTCCCTTCGCGTACTCCGGCGGAAGCTGGATGTTCCGCAGCATCACTTCTTCCACCAGAATCCCGTCCGCCCCCAGCTTTTTCGTGATCGTCCCCGCCGCCTCCGAGCGAATCTCCTCGCGTTTCACGCTGAAGATATCCCGCACCGTATACCCTGGCGTCAGCTCGCGCCACGCGCTCGCCACCACCGCCGGGACCATCTGCGAATCCACCGGCTGGGGCAAGTGGCTCTCGATGTAGTCGAGCCGGTGCGGGTCCAACCGGTACCGCACCGTGATCGCCAGCCCAATGTCCAGCCCCTCCTTTGACTGCACATCCAGTGGCTGCATCTCCATCGCCGTTTTCTGAACGGCCCCGGAAGGAGCCGCCGCACCTTCCACAACTCCAGCCGTGAACAGCTTGTCCCGCAGATCGAACATCTGCACGCTCTCCACCAGCGGCGTCACAAAATGCGCGCCGGAGTAGAGCGTTCCCGGCAGCGTTCCGCGCATCTGGCTCACCCGCACGCCGCCCATCCCGGCCGGAATCACCACAATGCTGTCCGCTATCAGCAGCGGCAAACAGGCAGCCACGGCCAGAGCGACCGAGGTCCGCCAGCGTACCGAACCAGGCTCCGGCATCGTCTCCGTCATTCCCTCCGCACCAGAAGCAGCCAGCTTCCGGCGATACTCGAACATCTTCCACAGGTCATACAGCGTGATGGCGAATGCGGCAGCCAGAAACAGCACTCCCGCGGCGATCAGCAGATCCTTCAGTGCAAGCATTTCCGTTCACCCTTCCCTTCCCAGTTCCTTCCGCTCTGTTGCCCGGCTGGTCAGCGGCTGGCGGCTGAAGAACAGCCTCACCAGCCCCCCGAACAGCATCTCCTCCACCAGCAGCCCGCACGAGACGCTCAGCAGCATCGCCCCCACCACGCTCAGACCTTCCGCAAACAGTTCCATGGCGATCCTCATTTCCTCTCGTGCTTACTGGCTCACCGGCACCACCGCCGTCACCATCGCTGTCGCGGCAACATCGGCCGCTGGGCTCTGTTCTGACTCCGCAGGCGCTGCCTTGGCCGTCACCACCTGCGCAGCACTCGCGGCCCCCGGCGTCATCGGCTGGCCAAAAATCGACGCAGTCTCCTCGTTCCTCTCGCCCACGATCTCCACAGTGTCGCCGCTCCTCATTTCCGCGAACAGCTCCTCGAGATCCTTCTGCCCCATCCGGATGCAGCCATGCGACGCCGCCTTCCCAATCGAACGCGGCTCGTTGGTCCCGTGAATCCCGTAGCCCTTCTGGCTTAGCCCCATCCAGCGCGTGCCCACCGGATTGTCCGGCCCTGGAGGAATCACCTTGCCATCGTGGTAATAAGTCGGGTTCTCGACGCGCTGCACGATGGTGAACGTCCCCGTCGGACTCGGCGACGTACCCCGACCCACCGCAACCCGGTAAACCTTCTTCACCGTGCCGTCTTCCACCAGTGCCAGCCGCCGATCCTCGAGGCTGACCACGATCACCCGCGTCCCCCCGTGCTCCTGCGCCGCCGCCGTCCGGATCGCAACCGCCGGAGCCGCCTCCACCTTCGCTTGCGTCTTCTGCGCGGAAACCTGCACCAACGAGAGAACCATGCAGCTTGCCGCAATCATCGCTTTCATCGGGCTCTTCATCTTGTCGCCTCGTATCGTCCAGCCTTGCGCCGCGACAAAGTGCACCCTGCGAACCAATCACCCGCGCCCGGAAAACAAATGAGTTAACCGTCCGAAGCCCCGCGAAACCACGTGTCCCGCCAGACACGCCGTGTCACCGCGGACACGCCTCCGTCCGCTCCGCTGAGCGCGCTGTCGTCGTCTCCGTCGACAACACCAGCGTGGCTCACCCGTGACCATCGCCAGCCGTCCAATAGAGCGCCCCGACGCCTCGTCGGGAATTTGGGCATAAGATTTCAAGTAACAACTCATCCGATGTTTCAGGCACAATAGCGATGGTTTCCGGAGGTCGCCGCCGATGACCAACTACCGCCTCACCCTCACCGCATTCCTGCTCGGGGGAACCCTGGCTGCCGCCGCGCAAACAGCGCCGCCCGACTCGACTGCGGCTCCGCCCCCTGCTGCAGCGACCGCGCCCACCCCCCAGGCGACACCCGCTCCCACCCAAACCGCCGCCGTAACGCCGGCGCCCGCAGCCGTGGCCGCACCTGCCACCGCCCCCAACATCATCGATATTCCCGCGGGAACAAGAGTCCTCCTCGAAGTCCGCAGCGCCATCAACACCAAAAGCGCCCGCCCCGGCGACGGTGTCTATCTCTCCTCTATCTTCCCTGTCGTCGTCGGCAACCGCGTCGTCATTCCCTCCGGCGTCTATGTCCAGGGAGTCGTCGACAGCATCGTCCGCCCCGGCCGCGGCGTCGGCGCCAAAAAGGCCCAGCTCAACATGCACTTCACCTCCATGATTTTCTCCAATGGCTCCGTCGTTGAAATTCCCGGCGTCGTCAACAGCATGCCTGGCGCTGAACACCAGAAAGTCAACGGTGACGAAGGCACCATCGAGCAGGATGGCGGCAGCAACAAAGGCCGCAACGCAGCCGAAACCGCCAAGGTCGCCGTGCCCACCGGTGCCACCATCGGCTCCATCGGCGGTCTCGAAGGCGGCCATCCTCTCGCCGGAGGCCTCGAAGGCGCGGGCGCCGGACTCGCCGCTGCCGGCCTGGTGGCCCTCTTCACTCGCGGAGCCGACGTCAACATCCCTTCGGGCACCCAGGTCGAAATGGTCCTCCAGCGTCCGCTGCAGGTCCAGGAAGCAAACCTCAACGGCCCGACCAGCCTGGTCCCCGCCACCAGCCAGCAGCAGCCTTTGCCCAAGCCGCGCCGCGAGCAGATTCTCTGTCCCACCGGGAGCCTCGGTTGCAGCTAGCCCACCTCCATCGTTACCCGCGGGCTCGGATACTCCCGGCGCCGCCCCCTGCAACGGGGCACGGCTGCGCCGCCCAGGATTTTCACGGACCGATTTTCACAGACTCGAAACCACGTGAAGGCGGGATAAATTAGTGACTGTGAGGAAACTACTCTCCGTGTTCAATCCCCGCTTCCGCGTCTGGGCGCGCGACATCGGCATCTCCGTCATCGCCTCCCTGATCATCGTCACCGTCCTCTACCAGCCCGTGCGCGTCGAAGGCACCAGCATGCAGCCCGGACTGCGCGACCAGGACCGCCTCTTCATCGACAAATTCTTCTTCCGCTTCGAGAAAATCTCCCGCGGCGACGTCGTCGTCTTCCACTACCCACGCGATCCCGAAAAGAGCTACATCAAGCGGATCATCGCCCTGCCCGGCGACTCTATCTTCATCGATCACGGTCGCGTCTGGGTCAATGACCAGCCGCTCGACGAGCCCTACGTCCCCCATCGCTATCTCGACACGCGCTCCATGCCCGAAATTCTCATTCCCTCCAGCGACTACTTCGTCATGGGCGACCATCGCTCCATTTCCAGCGACTCGCGCGACTTCGGCCCCGTCGATCGCGACCTCATCTACGGCAAAGCCACCTTCATCTACTGGCCCGCCGATAACATGGGCGTCGTTCGCTAGGCAACGCCAAGCAGCGGTTTACAACCCCATCCCTCCCCTGCTAAAAAAGAATCCCCCGCTCACTCATCCCTGATTCGTGAATGACTGGAGGCTCGCGATGCAATCCCTTCGAATCCCTGTGCTCCTTCTCTCCGCCTCAGCCTTTGCCATGGCCCTTCTGCCCGCAACCTCCATCGCTGCGGAAAAATTCGACGGCCACTGGCTCACCACCCAGGACTGCCCCGCACAGGGCAAAATGGAAGAGCTAATTCGCAAAATTCCCACCACCATTGACGGCAACACCCTCAAGGGTGACAAGGGCACCGCCGATCAGCCCGGTTACGAAATCATCACAGGCAAGATCGGCGACGACGGCAACGCCAAACTCGACGTCAACGGCGTACTCGCCAACCGCGCCAACGCCCACGGCCTTTTCGCGCACAAAGGCGAAGACTACCACTACACCGTCAAAGCTCACTTCGATGGCGACAAAGGTACAGGCACCCGCGACACCGGCCTCGGCATCGAGAGCCGCCCCTGCAACTTCACCTTCGAGAAACAACCCGAAGGCGCCGCGCCTCCGCCATCCGCGCCAGCCCCTACCCCACAGTAGCGATAACAAGCGACCGCTACCCGCTACTGGCTACCGG
>PKVY01000146.1 GCA_003131625.1 Acidobacterium sp.
TTCGTCAGGGGTTGAAGCCCAATTCACGTTCAGATTTTTCGGCAGGGCTGAAGGAGGATGCGGAAAAAGGCAATGCGGCAGAGCAGAAACCGTACTTTCCCAAAACGACCGCGGACGGTACTTTCGACAGAAGCACAGGATCGAATCGCATTGACGAACGGGAGGCAGGAGCGTTTGCTACTTGCTGTGGGGNNGGGGTGAACCTGGCCGGGGGAGGGTTTTGGGGTTTCTTTTTTGGATCCCTGGAGGAGACTTCCTTAGAAGGTAGTGGCGACGGTGAGGCGGAAGGTCTTGCTGGGTTCGCGCAGGACATAGAGGCCGTTGTAGAGCTGTTCGGCCACGGCGTAGGAGTAGTCGCCCGCGCCACCGGCCGGGAACATGCTGCGGGTGATGAGGTTCTGGCGGGAGAAAGTATCGAAGAGCTTGAGGGGATTGACGGCGTAGTAGACGCGGAAAGGCGCGTTGATGATGGGCATCATGATGTCGAGCTCGCCGCCGGCGGAATCGCGCGGGACGTAGTTGGTGCCGGGAATGGGGTTGATGGTGGGGCTGAACTTGATTTGCTGACCACCCTGGCAGGTACCGTTGACGTAGTTGGGGCAGCCGTAGAGGGGCGAATCGAGGGCGTCGATGCCTTCGGGACTCTGACGGAGCTGGCTGTCGCGGAGGGCGACGTCCATACCGAAGTCGTCGAAGATGTTAAAGCCGACGGTGCGCCCGTAGATGGGGATCATGTACTGGAAGTTGGCGGTGAAGCTGGTGTCGCCGCCGATGGTGGCAACGCCGTAAACGGGGAGCGGGACCTCGATGGGTCCGAGGCTGGGGTTGGTGGGATCGCGGGGGACGATGGTGCCGTCGGGATTGGTGAGGGCAAACATCACGCGGGTGGGGACGAATCCGTAGGGGGTGACGGTGCGGACGTCGAAGCCACGAATATCGGCTTCGCCGCCGGCGGAGGGACGGTCAAAGGGCGGAGCGACGTCGCCGCTGAAACCGGTGATGTAGATGGCCTGCAGGCGCATGCCAAACGTGTTACGGCCAGCGGGATTGAACCAGAAGCCCTTCACAGGGGCGAAGCGCTTATATTCAACGACCGGGCGCACGTAGCGCACGCTGCCCCAAATGCCTGCGAACTGCACGGTGGCGGCGAGGGACTGGCCGGTGTGGGGCAGGTAGTTGCTGTTGACGTTGCTGGAGTTATAGCTGAACATCGCCGAGCTGGTGATGATGCCCTCGAGGGCGTTCTGGCCCTGGATGCCGCTGCGGAAGGCGAGGGTCTGGAAGAGATTGCTGGAGGCCTGGCTGAAAGCGCGGACCGAGGAGCTGTCCCAGGAATAGGTGGCGCCGACGCGGGAAAAGCCGAAGAGGCTGAAATGGCGGAGCGGATAGCTGGCGGAGAGGGTGAAGCCCTTTGATCCCTGGTTGTAATTCTGCAGCAGGGAGGAGACGGCGGCGTTCTCGTTGGAGCCGCCGGAAAGGGAATAGCTTTTGGAGGCGTTGTAATCGGTCTTGCGGTCGAAGACCTGGAAGCCGACGTTGAGAGGCTTGTTGCGCAGGTAAGGCTCGTTGAAGGCGAAGAGCAAGTTGCGCGCAAGACTGCCGGCATTGGCCTGGACGCTGAGGGTTTCGCCGAGTCCGAGGAAGTTGTTGGTCTGATAGTTGAGGCCGAGGAAGGCGCCGGAGAGACCGCTGACGCCGCCGTTGAGTCCGATGGAGTTCTTGCCTTTTTCCTGGACCTTGAGGAGCAGATCGACGGTACCGGCTTCGGTGTTCTGGTGGGTTTCGGAGTCCTGTTCGACACGGAGAGGATTGAAATAGTCGAGCTGATTGAGACGCAGGAGGCTGAGCTCCCAGAGGTGGCTGTTGTAGACCTGGCCTTCCTGGAGAAGCAGCTCGCGGCGGATGACGAAGTCGCGGGTGACGGTGTTGCCCTGAAACTCGATCCGGGAGACGGTGAACTGCTTGCCTTCATCGATGTCGATATTCCAGGTGACGGAGTGCTTCACGTCGTCGAAGGTGGGGGTGGGCACGGGGCTGAAATTGATGTAGCCGTTCTGGCCGTAGGCCTTGTGGAGGTTCTCGAGGTCCTTCTGGAAAAGGGTCAGGTTGAAAATGGTGCCGTCTTTTTGCGTAAAGATGGAGCGCAGGGCTTTGACGTTAACGCCTGGCTTTACTCCGGTGAAGGTGATTCCGGCGAGACGATAGCGCTCGCCTTCCTCAATGTTCATGTGGATGTCAATGCGCTTGCCCTTGCGAGGGCGGAAGGTGAAGAAGGAGAGGCCGGATTCGTTGCGGATTTTGGTTTCGGGCGAGCCGGTGGGGCCGCCGCGGAGGTAGCCGCGGTCGCGATAGGCCTGACGGACGCGCTCGGTATCTTCGTCCAGCTTGCTGGCGTCATAGGTGCGGGCGAAGATGTTTTCCAGAATGAGGGAGTGAGGGACGCCGATGGGGCGCAGGTTGCGCATGGATTCGCGGAGAATCCGGGAGCTGACGTGCTGGTTGCCGGTGAAGGTGATCCTGCCGACCTTGACGGTGGGGCCTTCTTTGATGATGAAGTTGAGCTGGACGGAAGCCGGGGGAATGGCCTTGACCTCGGGGCGCACGATGGCGAACTGGTGACCGTGCTCGGCGAGCATTTCCTTGATGACGGTGACGGCGTGGGCGATGCGGGCGGGGTCGTACTGGCTTTCGACGGAAAGACCGACCTTCTCCTTCTTGAAGCGATCGAGAATGTCGGAATTGGTGATGGAGTTGTTGCCCTTGTAGGAGATGTCGCGAATGGTGGGCTTTTCACGGACGTAGACGTCGAGGATGACGCCCTGGGGCGTGTCCTCTTTCTCGATGCGGACGTCTTCGAAGTAGCCGGTGTTCCAGAGGGAGTTGAAGTCACGCTCGACGGTGAGGGGGTCGTAGGTATCGTTGACGTGGGAGAACATGCGCGCCTGGACGGTTTCCTTGGGAATGCGGCGGCTGCCGATGACGCGAATCTCGAGGATTTTCTGGCCGACGTCGCTGGAGGCGGCAGGCTGGGCGGCTTCCTGGGCGACGAGCGGCGCGGCCGGGAAGAGAGGGGCCAGGAAGAGAACCAACACCAGGGAGCGCCTCAGGAGCCGGCGCAGAATCCTGCATGGTACGTGCGGGGAGCCAGCGCTCCAGGAGATCACGGAAAAAATATGCACACCCTCACTGCTCAAAATCGGGCCGTTCGTTGGGAAAAGGCGATTATATCAGCGCGATTCGCGTGGGGGACGGGTTCGGTCGCAAGGGGAAAGCGGGTGACGGCTGGGGGAGCGGAGCGTGATCCCGGCGGAAACATCGATAGCAACATGATTGCACTCTCCCATCCCGGCCGAGCGTCAGCCTTACGTGAGGTCGGTGCTCTGTCCGACCTCGATAATGTAGCCGTCAGGATCGCGGATGCAGCAGCGAATCTCGCCGTACTTTTCCTTCGGCTCCGTTATGAACTCGGCTCCTCGATTTTTCCATAATGCATAGCACGCCTGAATATCGGCAACGCGGATATTCAGGAAGCTGCTGACCTTATCCGGGTCGGCGGGGACGCTGAGCGTCACCGACGGCTTGTCCGGGGTGGGCCCG
>PKVY01000064.1 GCA_003131625.1 Acidobacterium sp.
GCGGCCACGCCATCGAGTGCCGTATCTATGCGGAAGACCCCGCCAACGGCTTTATGCCCTCGCCTGGCCGCATCACCCGCCTCCTGCAGCCCGGCGGTCCCGGCATTCGTGAAGACTCCGGCATCTACGAAGGCTGGGTCGTCCCCATGGATTACGACCCCATGCTCTCCAAGCTCATCGCCTATGCCCCCACGCGCGAGCTCGCCATCGCCCGCCTCGAGCGCGCTCTCGGCGANNATTTTGAGCGATCCGGATTTTCGAGCCGCCCGCTTTGACACCGGCTATCTTGACCGCCTGCTGACCCGGGTTCCGGAAGGCCCAGCCATATCGCCGAATGGCGCCGGGGCCATTCCCGCGGTCGCGGCCGCCGCGTTCTTCGAGGCGACAAGGGCCACCCTCAATGGCAATGCCCACTCTCGTCCTCGGCTGGCGGGTGGCTGGAAAACCGTTGCCCGCCGCGAGGCCGTCGGCGAAGGGAGCGGGAAAGCGTCACGCCCATGAAGTTCACTCTCGAAATCGACGGCCAGACCCGGCAGGTCGAGATCGAGCCCGCCGATCAGCCCGGCCAGTGGCGCATTCAGGTCGACGGCCACGAGGTGGAAGCCGATGCTCATCTTCTCAGGCCCGGCGTTCTCTCCCTGCTCATTGCCGGCCAGTCCCATCGCGTCGTTCTCGACGTGGAGCATTTCGAGCCCGCCCTCCATCTCGGCGCGAAGCGAATCCCGTATCGAGTCGACGACCCCCGCTCCCTGCGCTCCCGACGTCGCCACGGCCAGTCCGATGGCCCCGTCACCCTCAGAGCCTCCATGCCGGGCCGCATCGTGCGTCTGCTCGTGGCAAAGGGCGACACCGTTGCCGCGCATCAGGGCATTCTGGTGATCGAGGCGATGAAGATGNNAGATGCAGAACGAAATCAAATCACCCAAAGAAGGTCGCGTCGCCGATCTCCGCGTCACCCCCGGAGACACCGTGGCCGCTGGCGATACCCTCGCCACCATCGAGTAAGGGTTTTGTTTTTCCAGAACGCGGTAAGCCGGCTTTAGAGCGAAACCGGGTTTTTCTGAACGCTGAACGCTGNNGAACGCTGAACGCTGAACGCTGTCCGCTGAACGCTCGCCTTATTGCTGCTGCGACTGCTGAATCTGCAACAGCGGCTCCGCGGGCGGCGGCGGAGCCTGCGCCTTCTCCACCAGCATCGACCAGTCTTCGGGAATCGGCAGCTCCCGCTCCAGGTCCGGAGCCGCATCCGACGCCGTCACCTGCACTGCCACGTAAAGTTCGCTGTCCGCGCGCCCGCGAAATAGGCCCCTCGTCGGCGGAACATCGGCGTAATCGCGCCCCAGTGCGGTGCGAACGTGCCGATCGCGCGCCACCAGCGCGTTGGTCGGATCGAATCCCACCCATCCCAGCGCAGGAAGAAACGCCTCCACCCAAGCATGCGTCGCGCTCGACGTCGACCGGTCGTGGTCCTCGCTCCCGTGATACAGATATCCGCTCACGTACCGGCATGGAATCCCCACATTCCGCACCAGCGCGATCATGATGTGCGCGAAATCCTGGCAAACCCCTCGCCGCGTGCGCAGCGCTTCTTCAATCGGGGAATCCACGTGCGTGCTCTTCTTCTCATAACTGAAGCTGTCGTACAGCCTGCTGTTGATTTCGTGCAGCAACCGCAGCGGATCGTCCCGCCGCACCACCTCCAGCTCCTTCGCCAGCGCCAGCAGCGCCGGCGTCGGCTTCGCAAACTCGCTGGGCAAAAGCATCTCCCAGTAATCTCCCTCCGCCACCAGCGCATCCAGTTCCTGCCACGCCTCTGCTCCCAGCGAGCCTGGAATCGCCGCGAGCGGCTGATGTTCCAGCACAGCCTCGGCCACAATTACCAGCTGCGCATGCCGTCCCGGAATATCGAAGTGATGGATGTTGTTCCCCAGGTGGTCCCGATACGTGAACACGCGGCAGCGCGGGCTCACCGAAAGCGTGAACGACAGGCAGCGCTGATTGCTGTCGCTCCTCGGGTGCATCCGCACCTCCATCGTGCTCTCGCTCACCGACCGGGTGTAGAGGAACTTCGTCAGGTGTCGCACAAAATAAAAATGCATTGTCTAAACCGCCAGAGCCGTTTCCACCGAGTACTGGATGTACACGGCATAGATCAAATCGTGAATCTCGCGGCATTGCTCCAGAATCCGCCGCAGATACTGCACCGGGTCCTGCGCCAGAATCTCCCTGATCTGCGCGAATCCCAGCGTCGCCTTCAGCCTTCCCGCCACGCGCATCAGCTCGCCGCCGTGCTGGGTCCGCGTGTGCTGCTGGATCGCCTCCAGCGCGTTGTGCAGCGCATCCACCGCATAGCGCACCGAATGCGGGAAATCCGGATCGAGCAGCAAAAACTCCAGGATGCGCTCATGCGTCAGATCCGCCGTGTGTACCCGGCAAAACGCCTCAAACGCAGTGCAGACGCGCAGCAGACCCACCCACTCGAGATATTCGCCTGCATCGTCGTGGTCCTCGCCCAGAAAAACCTCCCGCTCGTACACATCCAGCAGCGTCGTGAGTGACCACGCCCGCTCCAGGTACCGTCCCACGCGGAGAACGTGCCACCCCTCGCCATGGCTCAGCGTCGTATCCGTTACGCCCTGGAACAGATGAATGCCGTCGATGATGGTCGGCAGAAATTCCCCCAGGTTTCTCTCTGACGGCGAGGCGGTCCGCAACCGGCTGATCTCATGAAACAGCCCGTTCAGCCGCTGCCACTGCTCGGTGCTGATTTCATCGCGGATCTGCCGCGCATTTTCGCGCGCCGCAAAGATGCACGCCGTAATCGACGCATGTTTGGTCGTATCGAAGCACAGGGCATGCACCAGCGCCGTCACCCCAACCCACCGTCCGGGCTCGCCCCCCATGCCCTCTGCGTCCTCGTTCCATCCCAGCCCCTGTGCCGATCCCGCCGCCGCAAGCACCCGTTGCCAGCGCCGCTCCGCGCTTACTCGCGACCGGTCCAGCATCAGCCCCATGTTGATGTCGATCAGCCGAGCGGTATGCTCGGCCCGTTCCAGATAGCGGGCGGTCCAGTACAAACTGTCAGCTACGCGCGAAAGCATGCATCGCTCCCTCTGCCTGCAAAGCGGTCTTCAGGTTGCATCCGCGCCACCCCAACAGCCGCTCCTGAACGCTTCGCTGTACGCTGAACGCTAGCTTCAACGCCCCAGCACCCACGTATCCTTACTCCCGCCGCCCTGCGACGAAT
>PKVY01000084.1:0-14050 GCA_003131625.1 Acidobacterium sp.
GCAGCGGGAGAGCAGGGCGGCGATGATTTCGAAGGAAGGGTTCTCGGTGGTTGCGCCGATGAGGCGGATGGAACCGCGCTCGACCCAGGGGAGAAAGGCGTCCTGCTGCGCTTTGTTGAAGCGATGAATTTCATCGATGAAGAGGATGGTGCGCGTACCCCAGGAGGCGGCTTTCTCGGCATCGGCCATGACCTGCTTGATTTCTTTTATGCCGGCGAGGACGGCGGAGAACTCGATGAAGGTGGCTTTCGTGGTGTCCGCGATGATTTTGGCGAGGGTAGTTTTGCCGACGCCGGGAGGGCCCCAGAAGATCATGGAGTTGGCATCGTCGCGTTCGATCTGGACGCGGAGAGGCTTGCCGGGGCCGATGAGGTGCTCCTGGCCGAGGAACTCGTCGAGGGAGCGGGGACGCATGCGCTCGGCGAGGGGAGCGGCGACAGGGGCAGCGGCCTTTGATCCGGGAGCGGGGGCGAAGAGGCTCATGGGTGATTCGCTTCTGTACTCGCGTGGGCGGTTCTTTGGCGGGCGGCTTCGTAGAGGAGGATGCTGGCGGCGACGGCGGCGTTGAGGGATTCGACGGGACCGGGCATGGGAATGGCAATGCGCGCGGTGGCGCGGTCGATCAACTCCGCGGAGAGGCCGCTGCCTTCGTTGCCGATGAGAAACGCGGCGGGACCGGTGAGGTCGGCCTGGGAGCAGGGAATCGCGTCGGAGTCGGCGGAGGCGGGAACCGCGGCGTAGACGGGGATGTTGCGCTCGGCGAGGGCAGCAAAGGCGGCAGATGATTTTTCGGCGATGACGGGAACGCGGAAGGCCGATCCGGCGGAGGCGCGGAGGGCTTTGTGATTCCAGGCGCTGACTGTGCCGGGGAGTGCGATGACTCCGCTGGCGGCGAAGGCTTCGACGGAGCGGATGAGGGTGCCGAAGTTGCCGGGATCCTGCAGGGCGGCGGTGAGGACGACGAGGGGATTGGGTGCGGAGACAGTATCGGCGAAGGAGAAGCTGGGCGGCTCGACGAGGGCTGCGATCCCCTGCGGGGATTCGGTATCGACCGCGCTGTCAAAGACGGCGGGGGTGAGTTCGACGATGGGGACGGCGGCGGGGAGCGCGAGGCGGTCGAGGGCGCGGAGGCTGGCGTCGCGGCGATCTTTATCAATCGGGGCTGGGTCGCGGCGGACGAAGACGGTGCGCAGGCGAACCTGGCTGCGGAGGGCTTCGGCGATGAGGTGCTCGCCCTCGATGCCGATTACTTCGGATACCTCGCGGCCGCTGCGAACGAAGGCAGCGCGGAGTTCCCGGACCCTGGCGTTCTGGCGACTCTGTACAATGCTGATGAGGCGCGAGCGATCCGAAGCCAATGGCATGGAGGGATTCTAAACCTCCATTTGAGAGTTATCGATAAGGGCCGGTTTCGCCGGTGGATTCGCGGCATCGACATGTTGCTCGACGGGAGAGGCCTTGTCAGCGGAGATTCTGCGCATCCATCCGGACGAGCCTGAGCCGGACCGGATACAGTATGTTGCTACGTGCCTGCGCAACGGGAAAGTTGTGGGCATACCGACCGACACGTTCTACGGGCTGGCCGTCGATCCGGTGAATCTTCACGCGGTGGAGAGCATTTACGAGATCAAGTCGCGGTTGAAGCAGAAGCCGCTTTCGCTGCTGGTGGCGGGACCAGAGCAGGCGTACCAGCTGGCGCGCGAATGCGGGACGTGCTTCGACCTGCTGGCGGAACGGTTTTGGCCGGGGCCGCTGACGGTGATCGTGAAAGCCAGCTCGCGGCTGCCGCTGCGCAGCACCGCAAATACAGGCAACGTGGCTCTGCGCGTGCCGGATGCGGCCATTCCGCGGGCGGTGGTGGCGGCGCTGGGGCTGCCGATCACGGCGACCTCCGCCAACCTGGCGGGACTGCCGGAGTGCACCTACGCGGCGTGCGTGCGCGACCAGCTTGGCGACAAGATTCCGCTGATCGTGGACGGGGGGCCGACGGGACGCAGCGTGCCGACGACCATCGTGGATTTGTCGGGGCCGGATGGGACGTGGCAGATTTTGCGGGAAGGGGCGATCCCGACGCACGCGATCGCGCTTGCGCTGCAGGAGCGATGATCGTACCGAGGGACAATTTGCGCTCGGTTCGTGGTCCGGCGTGGAGTTCGTCGAAGTCGGGATGGGATCGCGTGCTGCTGTGGACCGTGGGGGCTGTGATCGCCGGAGCAGTGGCGTGGGTGTTGTGGGTAAATGGGCAAATTGGGTACTACGCGCATCGCGATGAGGCGCGTCCCGCGGATGCCATAGCGGTGTTTGGAGCGGCGGAATATGACGGGCGGCCGTCGCCGGTACTGCGGGCGCGGCTGGATCATGCGCTGGACCTCTACCAGCGGGGATTGGCGCCGATGATCATCACGCTGGGCGGAGGCGATCCGGCGGATCGGCACTCCGAGGGCGGCGTGGGACACGATTATCTGCTGGCGCACGGCGTGCCGGAACCAGCGATCATCGCGGAGACGGAGAGCGACAACACAGAGGAGTCGGCGGAGCGGCTGGCGGTGATTGCGCGCGCCAACGGGCTGAAGAATATTGTGGTCGTCAGCGACGGCACGCATCTGTTTCGGATCCACGCGATCTGCGAGCATGATGGGCTGACGGTGTACACGTCGCCGCGACCGGTGGGACGGAGTATTGTGCGGCAGCAGCGCGTGAAGCGGCTGCTGCATGAAATTGTCAGTTACACCGCGTGGCGTTTGCATATGCACTAAGAGGCGATTACGCGCCAAAGTGGGTTTCGATGTGGAGTTCGCGGGCTACGTCGCCGTCGCGGAGCATTTGCGACGCTTTGTTGAGGTCGACTCCGTCGGGCGTGCGGTGGTAATCGCTGGTGATCTCGTCTTCCTGGTCGCCGATGGTTTTGAAGAAGAGGGCGTGGCCGGAGATGTGGACGTGCATCTCGGTGATCTGCCAGCTCCCGAAACCGACATCGTTGCGGACGATGCGGAAGGTGCCGCCGGCGTTGATGCGGCCGAGAATCCCCCATCCAAAGAGCACCTCATGATCGAGATGGCCACTCAGGTCGCGGAGGCGCATGTGCTCCTCGTCGACGACCATGGTGCCGGCCATCGCAGCCAGGACGCGGCCGCTCATGCTGCTGGGGGAGAAATCGGGTTTGGGGCGAAACGTGAGAGTGACCTCGCCTTTGTCGCGGCCTGCAATCTGCCAGATGAAGGCATTCGGCAGCAGGTTCATCATGTCGCGCGCTTGCTCGCCATCGTGCTGCTCGTTGCGTTTCATGCGCGCGCGCAGGGACGGATCGGTGAGTATCTGGTCCATGCGACTGAGATCCAGCTGGTGTTCCTGGGGGCTGGGCGTGCGCCCGCCATCCTGGATGATTTCGGACAGATTGCCCTGCTGGGTTTCGATGACGATCTTGACGATGTCCTTGTCGGGCGATTTGTAGGCGTCGCGATACATCCAGGCGGTGTGATCGTTGAAGTCGGCGTCCAGTTCGTTTTTGACTACTTTGCGGACGATGTCGTCGGGCGACTGGGCCGAGGCGGCACGCGGTGCAGCGGCGAACAACGCGAAGATGGCCAGAGACGCAAACAGGATGCGGCGGAGCCCAGTTTCTCTCATCAGACGTCGTCCCCTGTGTGGGCAGGGGGGAACCCCGGAATCATCATCGGCAGAATCTCTTTATATGCCTGCGCGGGCGGATTGACCAGCACAAGGTGGTGGTCGGGCCGCGGGGGCGAGGCCTGGGCGATCTGCCTGGTACAATACCGAGAGAGATGCCCACGATGCCGCACATGGTTTTTTGCGCACGCTTCAAGCAGGAACTGGAGGGGCTGGACGAGCCGCCCTTCGACAGCGACTTTGGCAACAAGGTCTACAATAACGTCTCAAAGAAAGCGTGGCAGGAGTGGGTGGAGCGGCAGAAGATGCTGCTGAACGAATACCGCCTGCAGCCGTGGACGCCGCAGGCGCAGGAGTTTCTGGTGGAGCAGATGGATCAGTTTTTCTTCGGCGAGGGCGCGGCGCTGCCGAAGGAATACGTTCCGCCGACGCACTGAGGCGGCTCAAAGCTTCGCGCTGACGGGCTCCGTTGCCGTTGGAGTTTCTTTCGAAGCGAGCCGCACTAATTTTCCCTTTTTGAGCAGAAAGCGCTGGTCGCGCCAGGTGATGGCGTCGGAGGCGTAGCTCCACGCCCAGACGGCGAGGGCGAGGAGATCGCGCGGCAGCAGGAGCCAGAGGTCGCGGAGGACCTGGCGATCGCGGAGAATGCCGACGCCGACTCCCAGGGCGAGGGACACGCGGAACAGCAGGGCGAGCGTGAAGAGGGCGAAGGCGGGAAGGCTGAGTCCTGACGCGATGAGGTTGAGGAACGCCCAGGCGAGTCCGTAGGAAAAGACCAGGCCTGCATAGCCGCCGCGGCGCGCCTCGCGCATGGTGCGGGCCCAGCGCAGCTGGTGATGAAGGTAGCCGGAGAGGTTCCAGGGGTGCACGGAGGTCTCGACGATTTCATCACTGAGCTCGACGCGGAAACCAGCGGTGGCGATGCGCGCGCCGAGTTCGTAATCGTCGGCGAGATATTCGGCGAGGGGAGCGAGGCCGCCGATGGCGTCGAGTGCGGCGCGGGTGACAGCGAGCGTGGAACCGAGGCCGAAGTGAAGGCCGCGGTCGAGGAAGCGCGCGGTGAGGACGCCGGGAGCGAAGTCGGTGGCGATGCCGAGAGCTTCCATCTTCGAGCCGAGGGTCCGATGGGTGATGCCGCGATAGAGGGCGGTGACGAGGCCGACCCGCTTGTGACCGATGGGGTAGGCAAAGAGCGCAAGGATCTGCGCGAGGTAGTGCGGCCCGACGCGGATGTCGGCGTCGTTAATGATGAGGTAGTCGTGGCGTGCGTGCTGCACGAGCTGGGCGAGGTTGCTGACTTTGCCGTTGGGGCCGAGAACTTCGGGGCAGAGGATGAGCTGGATCTTGCTGTCGGGGAAATCGGCCTGGAGCTGGCGGACAACGGCACAGGCGGGGTCGTCGAGCGAGGAGACGCCGAAGAGGATCTCGTATGCGCCGTAATAACTTTGGCGGCAGTGGCTGGCGAAAGCTTCGGCGATGCCTGGATCGACGCCATAGATCGGCTTGAGAATGCTGACGGGGGGAGCGAATCCGGCGGCAGAGAAGCGCGGGCGGCGCAGGAACGCGCGGGCGCTCCAAAGGGCGATGAGGTAGTAGGCGAATCCGGCGACGGTGAGCAGGGTGGTGAGGGCGGCGATGATGGTCGAGGACATCGGCACGGCGTCCTTCATTCTCCCAGGATGGGCATGTCCAGCGGCGGTTGGGCGAGCCAGCCTGCTTGGCTGACGCGATCGAGCGCGCGGCGCAACGATGACGCGGCGCAGGGTTCGACGGTGACGACGAAGGGGAGATTGCCCTTCTCGTAGCCGGGGCGCTGGAAGAGGGCGTCGATGTTGATTCTTTCCGAGGCGAGGGCGCCGGCAATTTCAGCGACGATGCCGGGGCGGTCCTTCACGACGAAGCGGATGTAGTGGCGCAGCTCGAACTCGCCGCTGAGAAGCGCGGCGCGGCTGGGCAGATCGGCGGCGCGCGATCCGTGCGCGAGCGAGATGAGGTCGGAAACGACGGCGACGGCCGTGGGATTGCCACCGGCTCCGTGGCCGGAGAAAACCACGTCGCCGCCATACTGGCCGCTGACGAGGACCATGTTTTCGGTGCTGCGGGACCAGGCAAAGGGCGAGCGGAGCGGGACGAGCATGGGGCCGACGGCGGCGGCGACTCCGTCAGGGCGGAGCTCGGCTTTCGAAATCTGGCGAATGGTGCAGTTGAGGTCGTGGGCGTAGACAAGGTCGACAGCGTCGACTGCCGTGATGGAGCGGCAGGCGACCGATTCGACGTCGATGTCGGCGCGGAGCGCGATGCGCGAGAGGATGACCAGCTTGGCACGAGCATCGTAGCCGTCAACGTCTTCGCTGGGATCGGCTTCAGCGTAGCCGAGCTTCTGCGCGTCCTCGAGAACGTCGGCGAAGGCGGCGCCTGCCTCCATGCGGCTGAGAATGTAGTTGCAGGTGCCGTTGAGGATGGCTTCGATGCGGGTGATGCGATCGCCGGCCAGTCCTTGCTGCAGGCCGGGGATGACGGGGATGCCTCCGGCGACGGCGGCACCGTAGAGCAGATGCGCACCTTTGGAGCGGGCGAGGCCGTCGAGCTCGATGCCATGTTTGGCGATGAGCTTCTTATTGCCGGTGACGGCGGATTTGCCGGCCTCGAGGGCGCGGCGAACCCAGGAGCCGGCGGGTTCGAGGCCGCCGACCAGCTCGACGATGACATCGACATCGGAGCGGAGAACCTGGTCGAAGTCCTCGGTCCAGACAACTGTGGAGGGGACCCAGTCGGCTTTTTTGCGGGCTACGCCGCGGTTAAACACATGCGAGAGCTCGAGGCCGTCGGGTTTGAGGTCGCAGAGAATGCGTGCGACGGAGCTGCCCACGGTGCCGAATCCCAGGAGGGCGACTTTCATGAATACAGGGTACAGGGTGCAGGGAACAGGGGGCGGTGGATCAGTGAACAGTGACCAGTGACCAGAAACTCAGGGCGGAGACTCTACAATCGAAGTTCGGTTTGAGGAGATGCCTTGGGGCTTTTCAAAAAGAAACTGAAGCAGGAACACAAGGTGATGCTGCAGGCGGAGCGGGCGGGGGGCGCGATGCTGCCGGAGTATCACCGCGCGACGCCGGAGTGTCCGCATCCGGAGCACTGGAGCATGTACGACTCGATGACGGCCGAGGTCGAGGTGCTCGAATTTCTGGCGACGCTGGTGACGACCGTCAAGCCGAACCTGATCGTGGAGACAGGGGCGTTTCTCGGGGCCAGCTCGATTTGGATGGCGCAGGGGCTGAAGCGGAACGGATTTGGCAGGATCGTGAGCTGCGAGTTTGACCCTCAGGTTTTTGCGAAGGCGCAGGAGAAAATTGCGGCTTCGGGCGTGGCCGAGTGGATCGATTTGCGCAACGTTTCGAGCCTCGAGATGGAGGTCAACGGGACCATCGATTTGTTGTTCAGCGACAGCGAGTTGACGATCCGCGAGCAGGAGGTGCGGCGATTCCTGCCGCAGATCGGCCCCAACGGTTTGGTGCTGATGCATGATGCGAGTTCGCACCCGGGAATGATTCGCGAGGCGGCGCTGCGGCTGGAGGCCGAGGGGCTGCTGTCAGTGGTCTTGCTGCCGACGCCGCGGGGGCTGGCGGTGGCGCAGAAGCGCGCGGGGCGGAAATAATCCGAGACTTCAGAAATTCCAGACGAGTCCGGTGGAGACACGAGCGAAGTAGTTGGGCAGGCCGTGAAATTCCTCGATGTAGGTGATGGTCGTGGGTCCAAGTACAAGACCAGGGTTGAAGTTGGCGTATTGAAAGTCCGCCTGGGCGCGGAAGGCGAAGCGTTTTGTGAGGCGGGTGTCGAGGCCGCCGCCGGCGATGGCGGAGAACGAGGCGGTCTGGCCGGGTACGTTGTTGGGCAGCCAGTTTCGGTTCATGCTCCCCGTGCCGAACAGACCTTCGACGAAGCCGGTTTCCCGGCCGAAGCGGCGGTTGTACTGGCCGCCGGCCATGATGAAGACGGGATGCTGGGGCGCTCCCTTGTTGGTTCCCTGATAGCCCGATACATCGAGCTTGAAGCGGAGGCCGTGCCAGCGCAGGGCGGCAAAAGCCGCTTCCCATCCGTTGAGCGGCTGGTGGGCGCCGGGGACTCCGTCAATGGAGTTGGAGAGCCAGCTGTAGTTGCCGGAGAGCTGGTAGAGCGAGTACTTGTCGGCCTGGGCGTTAAGAGAAGATGCCAGACACAGCAGCGGAATCAGGCAGAGAAGGCGAGAGAAGGTGGAGGGCATCGGATCGTGCCCTCCATCCTAATTGGTCACCGAGTTGTTGGGAATTGAGTCGACGGTCAGGCGCTCACTCTCGCGGTTCTGGGACGGACGCGGAACTTCTTCGTGGTGATGGCGAGGGTCCGCTCCATTTTGCGCAGCGCGTGGGTTTCGTCGGGGGCAGCGAAGGTGGAGGCGACTCCGCGAGCGGAGGCGCGGCCGGTGCGGCCGACGCGGTGCACGAAGTCTTCGGCTTCTTTGGGCATGTCGAAGTTGACGACGTGAGCGACGTCGGCGACATCGATGCCGCGGGCGGCGACGTCGGTGGCGACGAGGATGCGATGGCGTCCGTTCGCGAAGCTGGCCAGAGCGGCGTTGCGCTGGGACTGGGAGCGGTCGCCGTGAATCTGCGTGGCGGAATGGCCGGAGCGGACGAGTCGACGGGCGACGCGATCGGCGCCGTGCTTGGTGCGCACGAAGACAAGGAAACTGCCGTCGTTCGATCCGAGCAGATGCTCGAGGAGCTCCTGTTTCTTGTCGGTGGGGACTTCAAAGGATTGCAGCTCGACGTTAGGCGAGGGCTTGAGGACCGAGCCGATTTCGACGCGGACCGGATTCTTGAGGTAGTCGCGGGCTACGTCGCGGATTTCCGGACTCAGCGTAGCCGAGTAACAGAGGGTCTGGCGATCGGCGGGCAGAGCAGCGGCGATGCGTCGAATGGCGGGCTTGAAGCCCATGTCGAGCATGCGGTCGACCTCGTCGAGAACGAGGATTTTGATGCCGCTGAGGTTGATGAGCCGGCGGTCGAGGTAGTCTTCGAGGCGGCCGGGGGTGGCGACGATGAGGCGCGCGCCGCGACGGATGGCTTCGAGTTGCGGGCCTTCGGCGAGGCCGCCGCAGACCAGCGCCGCGGTGCCTTTGCTTTGGGTGAGGTGGCGGTAGTGTTCGAGGACCTGCATGGCGAGTTCACGCGTGGGCAGGAGGACGAGCGCGGTTGCGCCTTTGGCAGCTTTCGGCATGCGCTCGACGAGCGGGATGAGGAAGCTGAGGGTTTTGCCGGTGCCGGTTTGGGCGGTGGCGATGACGTCACGGCCTTCCATGGCGGGCGGAATGGCTCCTGCCTGGACCGGGGTGGGGGTGATGAAGTTGGCGGCGGCAATCTGCTGTTGCAGAGCCGGCGAAAGGTTGAGTTCAGAGAAGAGTTTCAATTCGTTCCTTGCTCGGGCGCGTTTGGGATTCCCTCTGGGCCGGTGTTCAAACCGGCGTTCATTTCATCCAGGGATCCAGCGAAGTGGCCGGAGTTGCTGTGTTCCTGGGGCGGCTCAGCTTTGGGCAGAGCTGCGGCGGGAACCTTTTATTTTTCTATGCAGGAAAACCAGGGTGGCGCAAACGAAGCGCCGATTCAGGATTTGACCCACACTCACGTTTTCGGCTGGGATGCGCTCCGGCATGAGCCTGGGGCGCGGCAGCCTGGCCTGGTCCAACGAGGACACACGACCATCACGCTGAGAGGGCTTGGGAGAATTACGGGAGGACGGTCTTGCGGATGAAGGCGAGAACGGCTCACAACCAAACAACTGAGCGTGGTTTGAGTATAGCAGAAAAGCAGCCGGCAGCTGGCAGGCTGCAGCGTGCAGCCGGTAGCTTGCGGCTGGTAGCGGGTAGCCCGTAGCCAGTAGCAAAGGGTCGGCTGAAATTGTCTTCTTCGATAAGGGGTACCCCCTCCCCCCTGGGGTGGAAGTGCGGGATGGTTGCTGATTCCACAGAGGTTCGGGAGGGGTCACCATGGTACTCCCAAGAGTTAACAATCTGGATATTGGCGACTTTTAAACGGCGTTCTGCGTTGAGACCCGGGTGGCCGGGTACGCGGGCGAGCAAGCGAGCCTTCGGTCGATCGTGTCGCCGGGGCAGCGCGGCGGATCGCGGTGAAAGGAGCTGAAGAGGCATTCGATATCGGTCTCCGGGCAAAGGAAAAGGCCGCGGCAAGCGCGGCCTTTTTTCTTTTCTTACCCTCTATTATCAGAATACCAAATCCAGCACTAAAACACGCCAAATTTCTTTGAGGACATTGTGGTGGAAGAGGTGTGGAATGATCGACAACACTTTAGTACTGTGCGCGAAAAGCTTGACAAGTTTTCCACGGGAGGGGCTTTGGCCCCTTCCGTGGAAAGCCTGCGGGCTGCAGCCGGGAGCCGGGGGCTTGGAGCCGGAGGCCTCAGTTAGCGAGTTTGATAGCGGCGAGGGTGCGGATGGCGGGGAGGTCTTTGGGGGTTTTCACGGTGAGCCGGACGCCGGTGCCTTCGGCGTAGTGCGGGGCAGCGGCGATGGCCCGGGCTACGGCTGTGGGGAATTTGGCGCGACGGGCGGCGTTCATGGCCTTGTCGCCGAGGACGAAGGAGACCTGGAAGGATCCGGCGCAGGGACCGAGGTAGACGATGTTGCGAGCCTTCTGTTTGAGGCGGAGGGACCAGCCGTATTTCGCCGCGTTGAAGGATTTCCATTCCTGGCCGGTGACGCAATGCTCCTGGGCCATCCATTCGATGAACTGAGTCCAGGCGTCGGCGGAGGGGCCGAGGGCGGCGAGAATTTCCGGTTCTGAGGGCCGCTGCGGGTGGCCGATGAAGGCGTTGGACGATTGCACGGTGGACCTCCGGTGCGGGCGGGGTTCAGGAGGCCGTGGGCGGGAGGTTGAGAGCAGGGCTTTCCTGATGGAGGAGGGAACGGAGAATTGTACGCCTGACAGTTCGAGTATCAGAGGCGGGGATGACTCACTCGTTCGCGGCCTCACAGCGGGCCACACAGGTAACGGCGGAGTTAATTGGCAGAGCAGGAGTCGGTTCGGTTCCTGAGATGGCGATGCCATACTGGTCGGCTCCGGCCAGGCGCGAGCCGTCTGCGGCGAGCGCGACCCTATCGGTCGGCAGGTCGGACCCTGTGAGGACGTAGGCTCCGGGGGATCCTGCCACGGCTCGCCACGTACCGTGCCACTTCAGGTTCGACGATGCGACCGAGTATGTGACGTTCGCGGTGACGGTGACGGTGAGGACGCCGTCCCAGTTCCAGGCTCCGACGAGGCCGCTGCTCCCGGTGAGCCGCGTGGCCGCATCTACGCCTCCGTACTGATTCCCTCCGCTCAGCGACCGCTGGTCCGCCGCGATCGTGTCTTTCGATATGACCGGTTGCGGCCATGTGATCGTGTAGAGACGCTGGGCCGCATTGACCAACTGCCAGGTGGCGCTGAATGGTCCGGCCAGCACCGTATGGTTCGGCTCCACCGCGACGGGCACCCCGTTGAACCATTGATAGCAGCCGACGATGGCCAGATCGCCGGGGCCGGGCAGCAATGGCGGCGCGGGAGCCGGGAGACTGGGGTCATCACTCGCGCATGGATCGGCCTGGACGGCACAACTTTTACCCTTGTGCTGTTCACAGATCGCGAGCGCATTGGCCCCGGCCTTTGCGCGATTCGCATCCCAGGAAGCGCCCCAGGCCTTGTCGGGGAGACTGACGGCGACCGCGACGCAGGAATTCACTCCCCACATTTCGACCTTGCAGTCGGAGGCGCGCGTGCGGCAGTTGGTGAGGGCGAGCTGTTCGGCTGTGCTTTGCGAGGTCTGCCCGTGCGAGGTTCCCGAGACCATAGTGGTGGGGGAGAGCGCGATGGCCGTATAGCGATCGACCGGGGTGTTACTGGCGGCTCGGTTGCCCCAGCAGTAGTAATTGCCGCGCTGATCGTAATCGCAGCCGCTGGGTGGGTAGCCTGGGGGCGGAGATTCGTTGGTGATCTGGGCGGAGGCGCGGGGCATGGCGACGGTGCACGTCGCGGCGGCGAAACCGAGGACGACGGCGGCACGCAGGAGCCGGGCAGCGGTTCTCCGGGATGTTGGGGCGGGCACGCGGGAAGCATACCCTTTGCGGATGGAAATGGGTGAGTTTTCTCCAGAGAGCGGGGGCCGGGGCTGAATAGCCCATTTTCTGTCAGGGCCTTTTTCCACGGCCTGAAGGCCATGGCTTTTACCGTAGCCTCGCTGCGCGAGGCGTGCTGCGCCGTGTTTATGAACCGTAGGAGGGAGGGCTGCGTGGAATCCCACACCTGCCAATACCGGGCAGATGTGGGGCACCCGGTACATTCGCTGATGGGGATGCGGAGGGTGCCTAGCCCCCCAGCGTAAAGATTATGTTGACGGTGGTCTCCACTTCCACCGGCTTGCCTTTAACCAGATATGGTTTGTATTTCCAGCTCTTGACAGCTTCCAGGGCTGCTTGTTGCAGCATTGGTTCTCCGCTCACAACGCGCAGATTCTCAACCGATCCGGTAGGAGAGATTACGGCTTGCAGGACCACCGTACCGGATACTCTTGCGGCCCTGGCGATCGGTGGGTAGAGTGGTGGTGTTTTTATGAGCAGCAGAGCCGCCGCCTCCCCGGAAGGGATAACGGCCCTTTGTGGGGTCTGCTGACTCGACGATGCCGGATTTAGACATTTAATCACCGTCGCCATAACCCGGTTCCCGGATATGCGCCCGCGGACGGTGCAAGATTCCGCAGAGTACTCGCAGCCGTGGCCCCAACCCTGCGGCGCAATGGTCTTCCCCGTCAGCAGGAGTTGGTAACTGCGCCCTTTGAATTCGATTTTTCTTTCTATCTCGACAGACCCGCTGGCAACTGCCTTAATCCCGAGGCACGTGTTAAAAGCCGGATCTATCGACCCTTCGTTCGGACCAGGGACCTCTAAGGCATACAGGTTTCCGCCTGATTGGATAAAGGTAGATATGTCGCCCTTCAATACGTCTGGAGATTGCGGATTAGCCGTGGATGCGGCTTTTGAACTTTGGGCGAACGTGCCGGTCCCAGCCCCAGCCAGACAGCAGAGTACCAACGCCGACGCGGCATCGTGCCAGCCGATCCGCCAGAGGCGGTAAGAATCGAACGGGATCATGATAAATCCTCAAACGGGGGAGGGGAAAAAGATAGCACAATCAGCCGAGGGCTGGGGTCTCTGTTGTGAACAGCGGCGGGGGCGATTTTGCAGGTGTGCGAAAGCCCCGGCCTCCTTCCGGCAGTCTTAAGCCGGAATCTCTCCTGGGCGAGAGAAACAGCAGGGACTTCCCGCTGGAAGGGGAACCGAGAGTTGTGCGCCCTGTGTCGAAGCAATGGCTCTACGCTCTGCTGCGTTCGACGAGGGGGATGCGGACCTCGGCGATGCAGCCCTGTTGGTTGGGGCGGTTGCGGAGTTCGATGGCTCCGCCGCGGGGTTCCATGATCGGGAGAGTTAAGGCGTGGTGGGAGCGGGCTTCGCGGGAGGGGACTGGGCGGCGCGGCGGGCTACTTTCTCCTGGTGCTTGCGGACGTAGTGGGCGGCAACGTCGGGATAGAACTCGCGGACGGAGGAGAACGCGACGTCGCGCATGACGGAGTAGCCAAACTTCTCAGCAAGAGCGCCAACGGTGCCAACGCTGGGCGGGTAGTAATACTTGGAGATGTACTGGGTGGCGGCTTTGCCCAGGAGTCCGGCAATGTTGGGGGTTTTCCTGCCGCCGTAGGTGCGGGCAACGGCCTCCTGGCTGATGACGTAGAGGGAGCGGATGACGACGGGGTGGCCGGCGCCGAGGGCGAAGTAGCGGGTGTCCTCGCGAAAGACGGTGGGCAGGAAGCCGGCAGAGAGATAGGTGTTGTCGGTCTTGTCGAGGAAGCCGCGCCAGGTGTACTGGCCCATCCCTTCAATGCCTTTGCCGAGGGCGGAATGTTCGTTCAAGGCTTCGGCGGTGAGGGAGGTGAGGCCGAGAAAGATGAAGGAGGAGTAGTCGAACGCCTGGTGGGTGGCGACGGTGAAGTTGTATTTCCAGCCGGGCGGGTGGGGCTGGGATCCGCCGGAGACGGTGCGGAAATTGGGCATGAAGCCGAGGATGCGCTGGGGCTCGCGCCGTTCGAGGGGGATGGGATTGCCTTTGGCGTCGACGGGATCTTTGGGGTGCGGTTTGGGGGTTGGGTTAGTGGGCTGCGGCGGGGAGGNNGTGGGGGCTCGCGCCTGGTCCTGGGAGGGCGCCGGGTTGGTGGGACTGTTGTTCTGGGCGAGGATGGACGACGGGCCGGGGTCAGGCGCGAGGGTACTGGCCGGGAGGAGGGTGGCGGACGGGCGAGGTGCGTCCGGCAGGGACTGGGCATGGCCGGGAGCGGCAAGACCCAG
>PKVY01000084.1:14099-14321 GCA_003131625.1 Acidobacterium sp.
CGAGGGGGATGCGGACTTCGGCTGTGCAGCTCTGGTGGTTGGGGCGGTTCCTGTTGAGGGAGAAACGAAGAGAGCTGTATGCCCTGCACCGGAACTGGAGTCGAGGGAGGCGCGTAATACCGCAGGGACGCTGGGGATGTGAGGAGGGAAGATGGCACAGCTTGCGAAGGCGGAAATTTCGGAAGCGAGGTCTGGAGCGAGGGCGCCGGTGTGGGTGACGGC
>PKVY01000138.1 GCA_003131625.1 Acidobacterium sp.
TGCTCCAGCCGCTTGTGGCCCGCCACTTTGATCACGCATCCCTCCGGCGCAAGATTGCCCTTCAGGATCACCAGCCCGCCCGTCGGCTTCAGCGCCTTATCGAGCGGACGAATCACATCCTGCCCCGCCGTTTCCTTCGCTGCGGCCGCCTCCTCTCCGAGAGTCTTGCCCGTCACGTTCAGGCACTCGCCATGCAGCAGCCCAGCCTCGATCAGTCTCTTCGCCAGCAACCGGCTTCCGCCCGCCGCCTGATAATCCGCCGCCACATACTTGCCGCCCGGTTTCAGATCGCACAGCAGCGGCGTCTTCCTGCTGATGCGGTCAAAATCGTCCACCGTCAGCGGAATCCCCATCTCGTGCGCGATCGCCAGGAAGTGCAGCACCGCATTTGTCGATCCGCCGCTCGCCGCCACGCTCGCGATCGCATTCTCAATCGCCTTTGGCGTGATGATCTGGCTCGGCTTCACGCCCTTGCGCACCAGCTCCATCACCAGCCGGCCCGCCTCGCGCGAGGCCTCCAGCTTCTCCTTCAAAAACGCCGGCACGCCCGACAACCCAATCGGCGAAATCCCCAGAAATTCGCACGCCATCGCCATCGTGTTCGCNNGCGGTGAACTGGCCGCCGCACGCGCCCGCGCCCGGACATGCGCTCGCTTCGACAGCCTCGAGCCCCGCATCGTCCAGCTTGCCCGCCGCATGCGCGCCCACCGCCTCAAACACATCCTGCACCGTCAGGTCTTTCCCGTTCAGATGTCCCGGCGCAATCGACCCGCCATAGAGCATCAGCCCAGGAATATCCAGCCGCGCCAGCGCCATCACCGTCCCCGGCATGTTCTTGTCGCATCCGGCAATCGCCACGAGGCCGTCAAACTGATTCCCCCGCGTGACGAGCTCGACGGAATCGGCGATCACTTCGCGGCTGATCAGCGAGGCCTTCATCCCTTCGGTCCCCATCGTGATGCCGTCGGAAATTGTGATCGTGTTGAACTCCATCGGCGTCCCGCCCGCCTCGCGGATCCCCTGCTTCACCGCCTCCGCCAGCGTGCGCAGATGAAAATTGCACGGCCCAATCTCCGTCCACGTGTTCGCAATCCCGATCAGCGGCTTCGCCAGGTCCTCGCGCGAAAATCCCACTGCGCGAAACATCGCCCGCGCCGGCGCGCGGTTCGGCCCCTCCGTCAGCGCAATCGAATACAGCTTCCCCGACCCAGTTCCACCGCTCTTGCCATTCCCACTCATGCTTGCGCGCCTTCTCCTGCACGCGGCTTCACCCAGAACGCCGCATCGTGCTGCTTCTCAAATTGGTCCAGCTCAGCCGCGTGTCGCAGCGTCAGCCCAATATCGTCCAGCCCCTCCAGCAGGCAATCCCTTCGGAACGGATCGATGGCGAACGTCGTCGCGAACCCCTGCTCGTCGCGAATCGTGCTTTCCTTCAGCGACACCGTTAATGTGTAACCGTCACGGTGACTGGCTCGATCCAGCAGCGTTTGCACTTGCTCCTCGGGCAGCGTCACGAGCAGGATCCCGTTCTTCCCCGCGTTTGAATGGAAAATATCTGCGAACGTCGGCGCTATCACGCACCGGAATCCGTAGTCACTCAGCGCCCACGCCGCATGTTCCCGCGACGACCCACACCCGAAGTTCCGCGCCGCCACCAGAATCTGCGCGCCCTTATATCGCGCGTTGTTCAGTTCGAACCCCGGATCCTTCCGCCAGTCGAAAAACAGAAAATCCTCATACCCTGTCCGCTCAATCCGCTTCAAGAATTGCTTGGGAATGATCTGATCGGTATCCACATTTACCCGATCCAGCGGCATCACTTTCGACGTCAGCGTCTGAAACTTCTCCATTACGCCAGCACCTCAGCCTTTCTAAACTCCCACGTCCTCACATCGGTAAAGTGCCCGGTAACCGCCGCCGCCGCCGCCATCATCGGGCTCACCAGATGCGTGCGCCCGCCTTGCCCCTGCCGCCCTTCAAAGTTCCGGTTACTCGTCGACGCGCATCGTTCCCCCGGCTGCAGAATGTCCGGATTCATCCCCAGGCACATCGAGCATCCCGGCTCGCGCCACTCAAATCCTGCCTCGCGAAAGATCGCGTCCAACCCTTCGCGCTCCGCCTGCGCCTTCACCAGTTGCGATCCCGGCACCACCATCGCGCGCACGTTGGCATGCACATGATGCCCCGCGACCACTTTTGCCGCCGCACGCAAATCCTCAATCCGCGAATTCGTGCACGACCCGATGAACACGCGATCGATGGCAATCTCCTCCATCGGCGTTCCAGGCTTCAGGGCCATGTACTCCAGCGCCCGCGTAAATGCTCGCCGATTCGCATCACTCTGCTCCGCTGCCGGATCAGGCACAGTGGCTGTTACAGATACCACCATCCCCGGATTCGTCCCCCACGTGACATAGGGTTCGATCTCCACGGCGGGGATCGTCAGCTCGCGATCGAACTGCGCGCCGGGATCCGTCGCCAGCTTCCGCCACTCCGCGACCGCCTCGTCCCATGCCGCGCCCTGCGGCGCGAAAGGCCGCCCTTTCAGCCACGCAAACGTCGTTTCATCCGGCGCAATCATCCCCGCCCGCGCGCCCGCTTCGATGCTCATGTTGCAGATCGTCATCCGGCCTTCCATGCTCAGCGAACGAATCGCCGACCCCGCATACTCGATCACGTGGCCGGTCGCGCCATCGGTCCCGATCCGCCCAATAATCCCCAGCACGATGTCCTTCGCGCCCACACCTTCCGGCAGCTCGCCTTCAATCGAAATCCGAAACGTCTTCGGCTTTCCCTGCGGCAGGCACTGCGTCGCCAGCACATGCTCCACTTCCGACGTCCCAATCCCAAACGCCAGCGATCCCAGCGCCCCGTGCGTTGAGGTGTGCGAGTCCCCGCAGACAATCGTCATTCCCGGCTTCGTCAGCCCCAGCTCCGGCCCAATTACATGCACGATGCCTTGCCGAGGCGACTCGACGTCGTACAGTGTCACGCCAAAATCCGCGCAGTTTTTCCGCAGCGTCTCGATCTGCTTCGCCGCAATCGGATCCTCGATGACCAGCCGATTCGGCGTGGTCGGCACATTGTGATCCACCGTTGCTATCGACCGGTCCGGCCGCCGCACCTTCCGGCCCGCCAGCCGCAGCCCCTCAAACGCCTGTGGCGACGTCACCTCGTGAATCAGGTGCAGATCGATGTACAGCAACACCGGCTCATTCTCCGGCTCGGCCACGATGTGCGATTCCCAAACCTTCTCGAATAATGTCTTCGGATTACCCGCCATCACCACCAACCTTGTCATCCAGAGCGAAGCGAAGGACCTTGTGTTTTCTCGTTACCTCGACGCAGCCGCGCCCACCAAAAATTCTCTTACCTTGTTCCCAACTTCCGTCGTCGACAGCACCCTGGCAGATTGGTCCCCGCGCGCCAGATCGGGTGTCCGATACCCCTCGTCCAGCACCCTCTTCACCGCCGCTTCAACCGTCGCAGCTTCTTCGTCCAGCCCCGCTGAATACCGCAGCAGCATAGCCGCCGTCAGAATCGCGCCCAGCGGATTTGCAATCCCTTTCCCGGCAATATCCGGCGCCGATCCATGCACCGGCTCGTACAAATTCACCTTGCCGCCGATCGTCGCCGACGGCAGCATCCCCAGCGAACCGGTGATCACCGCTGCCTCATCCGACAAAATGTCCCCAAACAAATTCTCCGTGAGCACCACATCGTAGCTGCGCGGCTGGTTCATGATGTGCATCGCCATCGCGTCCACGTACTGGTGCTCCAGAGCCACCCCCGGATACGACTGCGCGACGTCCGTCACCGTGGCGCGCCAGAGCTGCGAAACCTCCAGCACGTTGGCCTTGTCGACCGACGTCACCTTCTTCCGCCGTTTCGACGCCAGCTCGAACGCCACCTTCGCCACCCGCACCACCTCATCGCGCGTGTAGCGCATCGTGTTCCATGCCGCGTTGGCTTGCTTGTCCCACTGCCGTGGCTCGCCGAAATACAGCCCGCCCAGCAGCTCGCGGACGAAAAGAATATCGGCCCCCTCCACAATCTCCGCCCGCAGCGGCGAATTCCCGCTCAGCCCCGGCCATGCGAACGAAGGCCGCAAATTCGCGAATCCCCCCAGCGCCGCCCGAATCTTCAGCAGCCCCGCTTCCGGCCGCTGGCTCGGTGGCAGCGCGTTGAACTCGTTGCTGCCCACCGCACCCAGCAGCACCGCATCGCTGTCGAGCGCCGTCCTGAGCGTTCCATCCGGCAGCGGCGAACCATGCGCCTTGATGGCTACGCCGCCAATCGGTTCTTCACGAAACTGAAAATCGTACCCGCCCATCTCCGCGACGGACTTTAGCACGCGCACCGCTTCGCCGGTCACTTCCGGCCCGATGCCGTCGCCGGCCACAATCAAAATCTTCAGCTTCTTCGTCATGAATTGTCCCGCTCGTTTTGCGCTTCGAGGCAGTGCTTGACCCGCCACCACATCCGCTGACTTGCTAACTCGCTGACCTGCTGCTCGCTGTTGTTTCCGTCGAGATCAGATCCTCGTGCCGCTGATGATGTGCCACCAGATTGATCAGGTCCTGGTCGTAGATCGCCTTCTTCCGGTCCGCCAGTTCCGTGAACGCGCGATAGGCGATGTCCAGATCCGCCGCCGATAGCCGATACCCCAGCTCGTGCAGCCGCGACCGCAGCGCGGTCCGCCCCGAATGCTTGCCCAGCACCATCCGGTTCGCGGGTACCCCGACCGACACCGGCGTCATAATCTCGTAGGTCAGCGGATTCGACAGCACCCCATGCTGATGAATTCCTGCCTCGTGCGCGAACGCGTTCGCCCCCACCACCGCCTTGTTCGGCGCTGCGCCAAAACTGATCGTCCCCGCCAGCTGCTGGCTTACCGGATACAGCTTCTCCAGATTGAGTCCATGCTCGTACGGGAAAACATCGGCGCGCACCTTCAGCGCCACGGCAATTTCCTCGAGCGCCGCGTTGCCCGCCCGCTCGCCAATGCCATTGATCGTGCACTCCACCTGCCGCGCCCCCGCATGGATCGCGGCCAGTGTATTCGCCACCGCCAGCCCCAGATCGTCATGGCAATGCGTCGACAGAATCACCCGCTCCGCTCCCGGCACCTTCTCCAGAATCATGCGAAACATCCCCGCATAATCCTCCGGCGTCGCGTAGCCCACCGTGTCCGGCAAATTGATCGTCGTAGCCCCTGCGCTGATCGCCGCACCCACAAACTGGCACAGAAATTCCGGATCCGTTCGCGTCGAATCCTCCGGCGAAAACTCCACGTCGTCCGCATACGTCCGTGCCAGGGCCACCATCTTTGCCGCCTGCTCCAGCGCCTCGTCCCGCGTAATCTTCAGCTTGTATTCGAGATGAATATCCGAGCTCGCCAGAAAAACGTGAATCCTCGGTCGCGCTGCCCTTTCCACTGCCTTCGCCGCGCGCTCAATATCTTCCTGTCGCGCCCTTGCCAGCGATGCGATCTTCGGCCCGTGTACCTCCTGCGCAATCGCCGAGATCGCCGCAAAGTCGCCGTCCGAAGCGATCGCAAAACCCGCCTCGAGAATGTCGACGCCGAGATCCGCCAGCGAATGCGCCAGCGCCAGCTTCTCGTGGTGCGTCATGCTGCACCCCGGCGACTGCTCGCCATCGCGCAGCGTCGTGTCGAAAAAGTAAATGCGATCCTGGGGCATACAGGGTCTCTCCCTCAATCGAACCTGCGTGCGTCAACCGCGTAAACGGCTTGAACGCCAACCTTTGCTCGTGCTCCTTCAGTTTCGCAAAGGCTGATACTATAAAGCAAATTTGTAATTCTTTGCATTTCCATAAATACTATTCATGAAGCAATTCGAAGCTCCCGCCCCGCTCACGCCTTATGGACCTTTACCAACTCGAAACCTTCCTCGCCGTCGCCGAAGAAAAGGGCTTTTCCCGCGCGGCCATCCGCATGCGCCGCACCCAGCCCGCCATCAGCCACGCCATTCACAAACTGGAAGAGGAAATCGGCCAACCTCTCTTCGAGCGCGCCTCGCGCGACGCCACGCTCACCGCTACCGGCAAGCTCCTGCGCAGCTTCGCCGAGCGCCTCCTGCGCCTGCGCGGCGAAACCATCACCGCCCTCGAAGAACTACGCTCCCTCGAGCGCGGCCGCCTCACTATCGCAGCCAACGAGTACACCTGCCTCTGGCTTTTGCCCGTCCTCGACGAATTCCGTCGTGATTTCCCCCAGATCGGCGTTACCGTACAGCGATCCCTCGCCAGCCAGATCCCCGATCAGCTCCTCGAGCGAGCCGTCGAGTTCGGCATTCTTTCGTTTCGCCCCGAGGACGCACGTCTCCACGCCATCGCCGTCTACACCGACTCGGTCGCCTTCGTCGTCGATCCGAAGCATCCCCTGGCGAAGCAGAAACAGGTCTCCATCCGCGAGCTGGGCACACAGAATTTCATCGCGCACACGGTCGCATCGCCGCTCCGCCAGCGCGTGATCGAAACGTTTGCTCGTCACAAAACGCCCCTCAACATGGGCGTCGAGCTGCCCAGCCTCGAGGCCATCAAGCGCTTCGTGGCGCGCGGCCAGGGCGTCGCGCTGGTTCCCGGCCTCACCGTCCAGCCCGAGCTCGCCCGCGGAGAATTGGTGCAGGTCGCAGTCCCCGAACTGAAAATCGCCCGCCGCCTTTGGCTCGTCCATCGCGCCCGCGCCACGCTCTCCCACGCCGGCCTGGCTTTCCTTGACATTGTCAAAGCCCTGGCCGCGGACCGCGGCCATCCCTTCGCATTTCGATCCGAGCCCCTGTCGGTCCCCGCTCACCATCGCCCTCCTGGGCTGTCGAAATAGCCTGCGGCAGGTACAATGTCCAGGTGGACATCCCCGCGATGTTTGCTATTTCAAGGAGCCTGGGCTTCTGAGGCGCCATTCCATTTTTGGCCGCCGCAAGTCTAATACGGCGTTGTGAAGAGGTTGACCGAAGCATGAAGAAATCGCTGTTCTTGTTCTTGTTCCCCCTGCTGGCTGCACCGCTCTTCGCGCAGGAAAGCCGCCAGGATATCAGCATCAGCGGCACCGCCATTGTCGCGCCCTTTGCCTCCGGCAACGCCGTCCAGCTTCATTCCACCACCGGTTTCGCTGGAGCCCTCGTGAGCTACCGCTACCTGCTCACGCCGCATGGCGGTCTGGAGCTCAACTACCAGTACAACCAGAACGTCCAGCACTTCGTTACCAACACGCTCAATAACAGCGTCCACGACCGCTTCCAGGAAATTTCCGGAGCCTACGTCTACAGCTTCAACTTGAAAAACTTTAACCCCTTCATCGAAGGCGGCGCCGCCGGTTTCCTCATCTCGCCCATCGATGACGCCAAGACCAACACCTTTGGCATCAGCCGCAACACCATCGTGGGGGCCATGTATGGCGCCGGCATCGCCTACGAGATCAGTCCCAGCTTCGATATCCGCGCCGAATTCCGCGGCCTCGTCATGAAAACGCCCACGTTCAACTATCCCGGCAACGACCTCCGCACCAACGTCTACTACAACATCTGCGATCCCGTCATTGGCATCGCATACCACTTTTGACGGACAGAATCAGTCTGCCGTCGGTTTCGCCCTCTGGGCGCTGTCGCCAACGGGAAACGTGAATTCCTGTCAGGAGTAAATCGTGTCTGCCCGACCCTCACCGGAAAGGCCTTTCCCAGCCCGCACCAAAAAAGGCGGCTGGCGGATTCTCGGTACGTCCTTACTGGTGTTCGTCGCCCTGGTTGCCGGCACCGAAGCCGCACTCCGCTTCGGCCTCGGGTTGGGCGATCCCGTTCTCATTGCAGCCGGATCCCGCCTGTTCCTATATCACCCGCCCAGACCAGAATGTTCACCGCTTCTTCGTCCACACCTACATCAATCGCTATGGAATGCGCTCTGACGAGATTTCCCCCGTGCCCCCGCCCGGAGTGGTGCGCGTTTTGTTTGTCGGCGATTCGCTCACCTATGGCACCACCCACGTCGATCAGCGGAACATCTTCACACAGATTGTCGGGCGCGGGCTGCCCTCCATCGTGCATCATCCGGTAGAGGTTCTGAATGCCTCCGCCAATGGCTGGGCTCCCGATAATGAATGGTCCTGGGTGCGCACCCGCGGCATCTTTCACTCGAATTTCGTGTTGTTGGTTCTCAACGACGGCGACCTGACCCAGCCGCGCGCGACCATTGCCCAGGCCGGCAACGCGCTCCCTCAAAGACGCCCCGTCACGGCGATCGGCGAGCTATACGCGCGTTTCATTGTCCCGCGTATCCTGCACATCACGCCCCCCTCCGATCCGGGGGATGTCGTTATTCCGGACGAAGTCGTTCAGCGCGCCAATTTAGAGGATCTTGCGCGTTTCCATGTCCTGGTCACCGGCCAGGGCGGGCAGATGGCCCTCGTCTTTCTGCCCCTCAGGAAGGATGTTCCCACTCTTAGCACTCCAGCGGATAAGGTACTTCACGACTGGTCAGCCGCGAACGGCGTTCCTCTTATTGATCTCACACCGGCCATCGCCCCATATCCCACTGGCGAGATCTCTCTGTCTGATCACACGCATTTCAATACGGCCGGAAACGCCATCATCGGACAGGCCATTCTGAAACTCTGGCCCGCTTCCCTTCAGCCGTAGTTTTCGCTGCGACCCCAGTCGCGAGCTCTCCAGGACGGGGCCTTTCGCTTCATACCGCTCTTACTGTCCCAGGAATCGGTAAGCCACTCCGACGCTGATGCCGTTTGGCGTCAGGCCGCCGTTGTGCTGCACCACTGTTCCTGTCGTGGGGTTGAAGGTCGGTGGCCCGGCAAACGATGGCCAGAACTGCCACTCATAATCTCCGCGAAGAATCCAGCGACGCGACAGCGGATATTGCAGCGTTCCGCCCGGGGCATACGCGAAATAGCTCCCTTTCAGGCTACCCGCCGCAGGGTAATTGATCGTTGTGATCCAGCCACCGCCCAGCTCCACCTTGAGCCAGCCCGAGAGCCGGTGATACCGAAAGAACCGATATCGGGGACCAGCAAGATAATTCTGCTCCACCTCGCCACCGGCACCGTGGAAATTCAGCCAGCGCGCTTCACCTTCGACGCCGTACTTCCCGTGCAAATCGAAGTCAAAGAACGCCGCCGGTCCAATCAATTCGCTCGTGCAGAATGGAGAACTGGTCGCACACCCCCAGTCCGGGTTGAAGGCTGACATCTCCGCGCCCGCTGACAACTTGGCCTCGCCTCCCGTCGCGGACTCCGAACTCTGGGCGATTAATGCGGTAGGAAGAAGAAGCAGGACGATAAATCCAATCTTTTTGACCACGTCTCTTTCTCCGGT
Source organism: Acidobacterium sp. (assembly GCA_003131625.1). Classification (GTDB taxonomy): domain Bacteria; phylum Acidobacteriota; class Terriglobia; order Terriglobales; family Acidobacteriaceae; genus Palsa-343. The sequence continues at coordinate 9,342 of PKVY01000138.1, forward strand.
CGAAGCACTTCCGAGCATTCAGCGATCTTCAGCACTTACTCGTTATTAACCCAAATTGAACGGCAAACGATGCGCCAGGCGGTTCAGTTTTTCTGAACCGCCCGTTATCTTATCCCAGTAACAGGTTACTGTGGTGCCTGTGTCTGCGGCTGCGCCTGCGCGCTTGCTGCAGGCTGCGCCTGGCCCGCGTCCGCCGATGGAGGCGCTGGCGTATTAGATGCAGGTGTTGCGTTCGCAGGGGTCGCCCCGGCGGGCGGTGCATCCTGATAGCGCTGCAACCGGAAGAATACCGGCGTCAGCTCCAGCGGCATCTTGTCCCGCGCGTTCAGCAGCGGCGCGGGCTTCACGTTCAGCATAAATACCTTGTCATCCCAGGGGTCGATCTTGAGCCGGCTGTTCAGAGGCAACGCCGCGATCTGCGTCAGGTTGTCCATGTCCAGCTTCGGTGCTCCCTGCGTCAGTCCAGCCAGCCACGGCTGCCCATCGGCGCGCACCAGCGAATCGCCCAGCCGCGGCGTGAACAGCGACGGCAGCACTTTCTCCCTGGCTTCCAGCTGCTGGAAGAAGAGACCCACGCTGCCCGCCTTGTCGTGGTAAATCGAGTGGTTGAACAGGTCCACTGCCTTCTTCGCGGCCTCGTCGTTGTCGGGAGTCGAGTGGTTCATCGTGATCCGCCGGAACGTCGCCGTATCCGGGAACAGCAGCCGGTCGTTGAACGCATACCGCGTATCGATGTGGTGTCCGGTCACAATGTGCGCCAGCTGGAACGCAATCACCGCTGCCAGCGCGTTCTCGTCCGGCAGCGTATCCACCAGGCCTTTGCTCAGCAGGATCGTGTTGCCCACCGCCAGTGATTCCAGCGGCGTCGTCAGAATCACGCGGCAGTGAATGTCGCTCGGCAACTGCAGATTGTTTCCGATGATGATGTTCGTGGTTACCTGCTCGAGGTTCTTGTCGAAATCGCTCGGAGGCGCAACCAGCCCCGCCTGCGTCAGCCGGTCCAGCACGTTCTGCTCGGCCTGCGAGATCCATTCCCGCTCCGCCTGCAGCGGGCTGACGTCCGTTGAGTTGTCGCTCTGATCCTGCGCGTTTTCGATTTCCATCGATTCCGCATCGGACTCCCGCGTCGGCAGCTTCAGCGAATAGCCCCAGTACGTCGTCTGCCCCTTGAAGCTCGTCGCGTGCGCGACCTCGTTGTGCAGCGTGTCTTCGATGTACACCGCGGCCGGCGCCCAGACTCCCGGCTGCACATTCATCCGCCAGCTGTCGAAATGAAAATAATGGTTCGTCTCGTCGTTCGGATTGCTGATGTACGTTCCGTTGAAGCGAACGACCGTCCCTTCCTCGTCCTCTACCCAGATGCGTCCGAAGAACCGGCCCGCTCCCTTTTCCTTCGGCCCCACATCGAAGACCCAGGTCCGCACCGTGCCCAGAAACTCGCGCCGCACAAACGTGAACTGGTAGTGCTGCTGGTCGAACCCGCTGGGATCGATGAACATCATCGCCATAAATCCGGTCGGCGAATTCTCCAGGTGGAAGGCCTTCGTCAGCTGCGACATGAAGCCGAACGATCCCGCGAACCACCCGTGCGCCTTCCCGCCCCGCTGCGCCTGCGCGTATTCGTCCGCCGTGAACGCCTTGCCGAAGTCCACGCGCCCGATCATGTACTGGTCCGCGACCGGCACCTGATAGAGCTTCACATCCGGCCGCAGATCCTGGATGTAGGACTGCACCACCGGCGTGCTCTTCTGGATCTGCTTGACGATCACCTTCTCCCGCGCAATCGCCTGTTGCACCAGCCGCTGCTGCTGAGGAGTCAAAGGTACCGGCGCCATCCCCCGAGGTTCCTTCGCCTGGGACGCCGGTACGCCCAGCAATAATGTGATACCGAGCATCAAAATATTGCGATACATTTTTTACTCCTCATTTCGTCCCTGATATTTACCGCCGCACTCGCGAATTCAGTAACACCCTTCAGCCCTGCCGGCGGCACAATTTCTTATGCCATTTGGAACGTTACGTGGATGATGCTGACCTCGTCCACCGGCCGCCCATCCTTGGTCGCGGGCTTGAACCGAATGCGTTCCGCCGCAATCCTGGCCTGCTCGTCCAGCCCGTGCCCCAACCCAGTGATCACTCGCAGCACTTCAACCTGACCCGTCGCCAAAAAACGCACCTGCAGCGTCACATCGCCTTCGATTTTGAGCTGACGCGCCTCCGCGGTATAGGAGGGCAGAGGCTTGGCCAATACCACGATCGGTGTCGCCGCCGGCTCCTGCGGCCGCGCTGCCGGCGCCGGCGCCGATCCGTAAATGTTGTCGCCAAAACTTCCCTTCGCCACCGTCCCGTGGCTCCCTGGCTGCCCCGTTCCGCCGATCACGCCGTTCGAGAATCCCGCCGACGCCACCGCTCCCTTGTCCTTGCCCCCGGGAACCCCATTCGCCACACCGGACCCAAACTGGACGCCCTTTACCGCGCCCTGGCGCGCTGCTCCAGCTCCCGTATTCTCCACTCCAGGCGCGGCGTTGAACGATCCCACTGCCGCAATCGTCGCCGTCCGCGTTGCATTCGGATTCGGCTTCACTCCCTGTGGATCGCCAAAGCCACCCACCTTCGGGGTTGGCGCCGACATGTTGTTGGCCACCGTCGTCGGCGTCGAGCTCTTGAACATCCCCACCTTCGGCTGCGGCGGAGGCGTCACCCGCTTCGGCGGCGCAGCCTCCATCTTCGGCATGATCGGCGTCGGCAGCTTGATCTCCGCTACCTTCGGCGGCGGCGGCAGCGGCTTCGGCAATTCGATCTTCGGCTGGTCCAGCTTCACCACCGGCGGCGGTGGAATGATCTTCACCTTCGGCACCGGCGGCACGTACGGCTTCGGCTGCGCGACCGGGAAGATCAGCTGCGTCGTCTCGTATCTGTGCTCCTGCACCTGGTGCACCTGCGCTATGGTCAGCAGCAGCATCAACGCCGCTATCGTGACGTTGATGACCATGCTCATCCCAAAAGAGCCCATGCGTCCTTCGGGCTCGGGGAGGAGTCCGAACGTTCCGCGCTTCAGTGAATTGTCTGTCGCCATTGCCCTGTATCTCCAACATCGCCTGCGAAAAGAAGTTGCGACTCTTATTTCAGTGCATTAGGCTGCTCTGCACTTTGATGACCAGTGATGCCCTCGGAACCGTATCCGTTGTGGCCCAATTCGAGACAAATTTCCCGCAAAACGCAGACCCCTGTCCCGGGTTCCTCGCTCTGCCTGTTCCGGTTACCATTTGATCTTCCTACAGGTACTTCTGATCGCGCAAGAGGTTACCTGAGCGTACTCCCGCGAATTACTTCCTTCAGTCACACGAACGAGGCAGAAGCGTGCCCATTTTGGGTCTTGCCATGTGTGAACGACGCCTTCCACGCGCGCTTCGCTCACCCTTGCATCGCGCTTGCAGTGGGCATCCGCAAGCCCTTCCCCTGCGCCGTCCGGGAGCATCCAGGGAGTGAACCGGGATGAAACGCACCTCGCCAACGGTAACCGCCGCCGAGGGACTCTTTCCCATCAACGATAATACTCAGACGCAACAGGGACCCAATTAGCATAAAGGATTGGGGGTAGGGAATCTTGCGAATTCTGGTCACTGGCGGCGCTGGGTACATTGGGGGGATGGTCGCCGGCATCCTGGCACGACAGGGCCATGCCGTCCTGGTCTACGACAATCTCTGCCATGCCGCCCGCGCCGGCGTTCCCGCTGGCGTCGATTTCGTCCAGGGCGACCTCTCCGACCGCCCCGCCCTCGAAAAGCTCCTCTCCTCCGGTTTCGACGGCGTCATGCACTTCGCGGCTCTCATCGAAGCCGGCGAAAGCATGGCCCAACCGGAACGATACTTCCGGAACAACACCGCCTCCACTCTAAGCCTCCTCGAAGCCATGCTTGTCACCGGCTTGCACCGGCTTGTCTTTTCTTCCACAGCCGCCGTTTACGGGGAGCCGGACGTAACCCCCATCCCCGAAAATGCGCCCCTTCATCCCACCAATCCCTACGGCGAATCCAAACTGCTGGTGGAAAAAATGCTCTACTGGATGTACCGAGTACACGGTCTCCATTACGCCAGCCTGCGTTACTTCAATGTCGCCGGCGCCATGCCCGGACGTGGCGAGGCGCACGAGCCCGAGACTCACCTCATTCCTCTGGTCCTCGATGTCGCTTTAGGCCGCCGCGACAAGATCAAAATCTACGGCGACGATTACCCCACGCCCGACGGCACCTGCATTCGCGACTACATCCATGTCGAGGATCTCGCCCACGCCCATCTCCTCGCTTTTGAGGCGCTTGCGCAGCGGGAGCAGCTCATCTACAACCTGGGCAATGGCTCCGGCTTCTCCGTGCTCGAGGTCATCGAATCGGCCCGCCGCGTCACCGGCCACCCTATCCCCGTCGAGGTCTGCCCGCGTCGCCCGGGCGACCCCGCCGTCCTCATCGCCAGCTCTGAAAAAATTGAAATGGAATTAGGCTGGAAACCCCGCCACACCACCCTCGACACCATCGTCGCCAGCGCCTGGGAGTGGCACCAAATCCGCTATTCCTGACGGGAGCGCTTAAGGACGCGCGCACTGCGCGTGTCGACGACCCACTGCGCCCTTTCGCGCGGCAGCATGGGATTCAACATCCCACCGCCATCCGCTTCTTAGCCGACCGGTCCTTCGCTGATCGCCCGCTCTTCGCTAAACCCTATACCCTATCCCCTATACCCTGCCGTCCGGCTACTTCTCCACCTCGACCCCGCGCCAAAAAGCGATGTGGTTCTTGATATTCCGCGCCGCCGGGCTGGGATTGGGATAATACCAGGCGGCGTCCTGATTCTCCTGCCCGTCCACCAGCAGGCTGTAATACCGCGCCTGGCCCTTCCACGGACACGTCGAGGTCGTCGAGCTCGGCCGCAGGTATTCCCGCTTCACCGCGCCCTCCGGAAAGTACACATTCCCCTCAACTGTCTCGTAAGTCTCACTTTCTGCAAGGACTTTTCCGTTCCAGACTGCCTTCGCCATCGTTCTCTCTTCCTTCGCCCCGTTTCACCCGACGTACCACACTACCAGATGCGCGACCCCCCGCCAACGACGCGGCAACACAATGAAAGCGCTGGGTATCAAACCGGGCTCGCCCCCCGCGCGACCAGCTACGCTCCATCGCCCGTCTCCCGTCGCCTGCACCCTGTACCCTGCACCCTGTACCCTGTCTTCCACCATGCCTGCGCCCGTCAACCGTCGCACCGTCGATCTCTCCCAGTACCCCGATCTCGTCGTCGTCTACCTCGGCATGCGCGTCAATCGCATCGTCGGCCTCAAAACCCTCATCGGATTCGGCCCGAAAATCTCCCGCTCCGTCGAAGCCCAGCCCGACGGCCTCCTTCGCCACGAGAATTTCGTATTCTCGCTCTTCCCCATGCACGCAGGCATGCGCCAGTACTGGCGCGACATGAGCTCGCTCCTCGCGTGGACCCGCTCCGAGCCGCATCGCCTCTGGTGGAAGAACTTTCTCCGCGACTCTGGAGGCACCGGTTTCTGGCACGAAACCTACCCCATCCGCGGCGGCATGGAAGCCATCTACGACGACATCGCCCCAAAGATCGGATTCATGAGCTTCGCCCCCATCATCCCCGCCCGCGGATCCCTGTTCACCGCTGCCCGTCGCTCCGCGCACGCCGACACCAGCGCACCTGTAGTTTCTGAGGACGAGCTCTACGGCAATCAACCCGCCCCAGGAAGCCAACAGAAATGACCGCGAACCCACGCGTCGCCATCGTCACCGGAGGAGCCCGCGGGATCGGCCGCCGCACTGCGGAACTCCTCGCCAGCCGCGGCTACCGCGTCATCATCATCGATCTGCATGATCCCGTCGAAACTCTACGAGCCATCGCAGCCGCCGGGCACGAAGCGAGCGGTTATGCTGGCGACCTCACCGATCCCGCTGTCATCGAACCCTTCGTTCCCTGGGCCTTCGATCGATATGGCCGCGTCGACGTGCTCGTCAACAATGCAGGCATCAGCCTCATCGCGCCGGCCGAACATACCACCCTCAGCGATCTGCGCCGCGTCCTCGACGTGAATCTCGTCGCGCCTTTTCTGTTGTCCCAGGCCGTCGGAACAAGAATGCTCGAAGCGCGCAGCGGATCCATCGTCAACGTCGCCTCCATCGCCGGCCTCTTCGCTGTCTCCGATCGCGCCGCCTACAACGCCTCCAAGCACGGATTGGTCGGCCTCACCCGCACCCTCGCCGCCGAATGGGGTGGCCGCGGCGTGCGCGTCAACGCCGTCTGTCCAGGCTGGGTCAAAACTGAAATGGATGCAGCCGACCAGGCAGGCGGCACCTACACCGACGCCGACATCGTCGCCCGCGTCCCCATGGCCCGCTTCGCCACGCCCGACGACGTCGCCCGCGCCGTCGCCTTCCTCGCCGATCCCGACGAGAGCCCCTTCGTCAACGGCCACACGCTCGTAGTTGACGGAGGCTGGACCGCCGACGCCAGCTGGGAATCCGTCCGCCTCCGCAAACGTTGAACCAGGAATGCCGGGTGCCCCATATCTGCCCGCAGTTGGCAGATGTGGGATTCCACAGCTCCAACCCTCTGGCCGTTCCTGGCTAAAAGCTTTTCGCTAACAGCTCCTGGCTAACAGTTTTTCGCTAACCGCTTCTCGCT
>PKVY01000085.1 GCA_003131625.1 Acidobacterium sp.
CCAGAGCCTGCCCTGAGCGCAGCGCTGATACCGGGGCCCCCTGCGAGCGCGCTTTTCGCTCGCAGGGGTGGAGTAGGCGCGGAGTCGAACGGGGGCCATAAAAATAGCGGCGCGCAGCGCCTTNNCCTCAAATGTGGAAAATTTGTCAAGAGCCGGCCTCAAAATCCAAAGTAATAACCCAACATTCCACGTCACTTACACCCTTATACCCTCAAAGAGTTTTGGCCGGTTTATTCTCTCCATGTGATATCCTGAACTTATAGAGTAGAAAAAGAAAAAAGGCTCAGCCTCCACGGCTGGGCCTTTTGTTTTGTTCCCGGCGCACCATCATCCGCCGGAGAAAGGAAAAGGCCCATGAATGGTCGTCTTTCTGTGCTCTGCGCTCTGTGCCCTGCTCCCAGCTCCGAACTCCGGGCTGCAGCCTGCAGCCTGCAGCCTAAGTACTTCGCAATGTTATTCGTTGACAACTTGCATCCTGTTTTCAAATACATGCGCGCCACCGGCCGCCGTCCCAGGGTCCACGCATCACAAAACAAAACAGATACCCACAAGTATTGAAGAATGAAATGCGTACATCTCACTCGAAATCGCGCTCTGCCGTAAAATCAAATACTTGCGCGTCGCTACCCCCAGGAGGGGGAGGGGGTGGGGGTGGGCTGCACAGTACTTTCGTCCCCTGCCGAGCCAGTAGCTCAAGGCTCCCAGCTCCAGGCTCCAGGCTACGGGCTGCGGGCTGCAGGCTGCAGGCTGCAGGCTCCCAGCTATGATCCAATGAGCTCGAAGGACAACCACCATGCTCAAGTTTCTACTTGGATTTGTAGTAGCCGTTGTTCTCATTCTCGCCGTTGGCTTCAGCTATGTGCGCTTCGGCTTCGTCAATCCGCGCGCCGACCAGCCCATCGGCCGCCTCGAAAGCAGCATCGCCATGCCGGCCCTCGATGCCGCCGTCGATCGGCGCGCTCCCGCAACCCAGAACCCGCTCCAGCCCACCGATGCCAACCTCATCGCCGGAATGAAAACCTATCAGTCGAATTGCGCCGGCTGCCATGGCGACACGCTGCACCCCCACACCACCTTCGGCGACTCCTTCTATCCCCGCGTCCCTCAGTTCGCCGAAGACGCGCCCGACATGCCGGAAAACCAAAACTTCTTCATCATCCAGCACGGAGTTCGCCTCAGCGGAATGCCCGCCTGGAACCCAACTCTCAGCGAACAGGAGATCTGGCAGGTGACCACGTTCCTGAGCCATATGGATAAACTGCCGCCCCAGGTCTCAGACGAGTGGAAGACGGCAGCCGCTACGACTCAGAGCACGAACACCGACGCATCCCAACCGGCATCGACGAGCAAGAAGGGCATGAGCATGCCCATGCACTGATCGGCCGCGTGGCCCATGCAAGCCTGGGGTTGGCTTGAGTGGGCCGCCGCTCCCAGCTCCTGGCTCCCAGCAACTGGCTACCGGCTACTGGCTACCGGCTGCCTTTCAATTGTGGTAAACGTGACGAATGCGTGCTGTCGCCGAAAAACTGCGCCTCAGCCAGATTTCGCCAGGTCTGGTCCAGTCGGAGATTCGCGCCATGACCGTCGAGTGCGACCGCGTCGGCGGAGTCAACCTCGCTCAGGGTGTCTGCGATACCGAAGTTCCTGCGCCTGTGATCGCGCGTGCCGTCGAAGCCATCGGCCAGGGCCTGAACATCTACACGCGCCTCGACGGCATCGCGCCGCTGCGCCAGGCCATCGCCGGCAAACTAGCCCGTCACAACGGCGTCACCGCCGATCCTGACGCGGAGATCCTGGTCACTTCCGGCGCAACCGCTGGATTCCAGGCCGCCTGCATGGCGCTCTTCGATCCCGGCGACGAAGTGATCCTCTTCGAGCCTTTCTACGGCTATCACCTGAACACTCTGGGTTCTCTGCGCGTGAACGCAACCTCAGTTCCATTGGCCGAGCCCAACTGGGCGCTGGACCTGGAAGCTCTTCGCGCCGCCATCACGCTGCGGACGCGTGGCATCGTCCTCAACTCGCCGTCGAACCCGTGCGGCAAAGTCTTCTCGCGAGCCGAGTTAGAAGCCGTCGCCGCTCTGGCCATCGAGCACGACCTCTTCGTCATCACCGACGAGATCTACGAGTACTTCGTCTTCGACGGCGCACAGCACATCAGCCTGGCCACGCTGCCCGGCATGGCCGAGCGCACCATCTCCATCTCGGGATTGTCGAAGACCTTCAGCATCACCGGCTGGCGCATCGGCTATCTGGTCGCCGATCGCCGCTGGCTCGGCGCCATCGGCTACTTCCACGACTTGGTCTATGTCTGCGCCCCATCGCCGTTTCAGTACGGAGCCGCTGCTGGCCTCATGCAGCTTCCCGACTCTTTCTATTCGGGCCTGGCGACGGATTACCAGGCCAAACGCGACATGCTCTGCGCCGCTCTCGCCGACGTTGGCCTCACGCCGTCGATTCCGCAGGGCGCTTATTATGTGCTCGCCGATGTCACAAATCTTCCGGGAGCGACAGCCCGCGAGAAGGCTCGCATCCTGCTGCGCAACACCGGCGTCGCGGCCGTGGCCGGAACGGCCTTTTTTGCCGCCGGTCGCGGAGAGAATCTGATCCGTTTCTGCTTTGCCAAGCGCGACGAAGACCTCGATCGCGCCTGCGAAATGTTGCGGACCCTTTGAATCGCTACGCCGCTGTTGCGGTCGCGATGTCGACCAGCGGATATCCCAGCTTCTTCCACTCGTCGTAACCGCCGCGCAGCGGCCGCACTCGATGGATGCCCATGGCGCGCAGACGCAGCGCCATTCTGGCCGCGGTTGCTTCGCTGGGACAAGTGCAGAACAGAACAATCTCCTGATCGCGCGGGATGCGGTCGGCCTGCTCCACCAGCTTGTCCGGCGTCAGGCTCAGCGCGCCAGGAATGGTGCGCGGATCGGGCAGATAGTCGAGAGGATGCCGCAAGTCAACAATGAAGCACGGTTGGCCGGAATCCATGATGCTCTTCAGTTCGCTGGGTTCGATGCGTGACATCCGCAGCGACCGCAGAAACGCGCGGCGCTGCAGCATCCGCCAGACCAGGAAGCCGACGAAGAGCAGCGCGAAGATCGCGCCGAAGAAATGTGCGGCAAAGGAAAGAGCATTCGGATGCTGTTTGAGAACGTCGCCGAAAAAGCGGCCGCCCAGTGTCACGGTAAGGAACCAAAGCATCACGCCGGCGGCGTCGCACAGCACAAACTTTCCGTAGCCCATACCGATCTGGCCTGCGATGGGAGCGGCGACCGAGCCCAAACCCGGAACAAACTTCGCCACCAGCAAAGCGGTAGCTCCGCGCCTGGTGAAATAGCCCTCGGTCTTACGTACGCAGGCCGTGCTTTCGAGGCTGAGCCGGCACATCAGCCGCACCACAGCGGACCCGTAGCGCTTGCCGAAGACATACCAGGTCGTATCCGCGATGAGGCTGGCCGAAAACGCCGCCAGCAGAACAAACGGAAGATTGAGCCGATGCGTCGCGGTCAGGGTTCCCGCTGTGAGCATCAGCGGCGCGCTCGGAATCGGGATCCCGAGCTGCTCGGTCAGCACCCAGAGGAAGATGACCCAGTAACCGTATTTGACGAAGAAATCCAGGGCGATCGGCATGAGAAACGTTCGGGAACTTCAATATAGATGTGGTGATCGGCGAAAAGGAGCAGCGATTCGTGCAGGCGCCTGCTGGAACCGGCCCGAAACGCGCAGACGTTCTCGCTAAAGCTTTGCCACTTGGAGCGGAATCTCCACCGTCCCAATCCGGCCGCTGATCAGGTCATGGACGCCAATGCGCAAAAATACCTGCCCAGCCGGCAAATCGATCTCCTGATGCATCCGGATTCCCTGCTGCGCGCTTTGCGCCGGCGGCGTGTCGACCGCGAATCCTCCATCGGTGTAGTTCAGGCGTATGCCTTCAGCATCGTAGGCCACCTGGGTCAGCTCCATTTCGCGATGCACGCGCCCGTCCGCGAGTGGCCTGGAATCGAACCCGCTCGGGTCGATGGTGAAATCGGCGACGTACCGCTGGAGCGGCGGCTTCAGGGTCTTCACCAGAGCACCAGCCGGGTCGGGCGAGATTTTTTCATCCTTGAGTTCCGGATCGCTCGCCGGCAGCAGGCGCACCCGGAACAGCACCTGCGACTGGGGCAGCACGCCGTGCTGCATCGCCGCAATCAGCGGAGACAGCCTTCCCGGCATCAACTTGGCGGTCTGCGCCGGATCGTCCGCATAGTATCCGTGCCGGTATTCCAGCTCTGCGTGGCCTTCCGGCATCTGCACATCGATCTTTCGGTAGGTGCCGTTGTAATTCTTGTTGGCGGGGATGTAGCCGATCGTGTAGTAATTCGCCCCGTTCGTGATGGACTTGACGACCGCCTCTCCAACGGCATTCGTGTTGTAGAACGCCTTGCCTCCGGTCTCGTTGGCGATCTGGTCCATCGTGGAGTGCTCCGCGAAGTTCGACACCAGGAACTGCGTGTTGGCTTGGTCGATCACCTCAGAAGTGCTGGGAATCGGCACGGCGACCGGCCGGCTATTGGGCGTCAGGGTTAGGATGCCCGGGTTCTGCTGGTTGTTCTCCGCCTGGTCGCCCGTTACGTTGACCAGGCCGCGCGCATCCACTGGATACACGGCGACTCGCGCCAACGCCATCAACTCCGCGAGCTTCGACAGCCGATCGCCATAGTCGCGCTGGGAGGCACTCGGATCTTCCTGCGTCGGATCCGGCCCGATATTGATGGGAACTGCGCCGGTGTACCAGATCAGGTTTTTTCGTCCCGGAACCGTGCTCAAATAGCGAGCGAGCTGCTCCATCGCATCGATGGTGATGTTCAGGCGCAGGTCCACCTCGAATCCAGCGGTTTCCGCGGCAAACTGATTCATCGCCTCCACGGCCTCGGCGCTCGCGCCGCCGCTGTCTGCCAGCAGACCCATGGTTGCCATCTGCTGGTCGTACAAAGGGTCCATCACCGGCGACAGCTCCGGATGGCCGCGTGCCTCCTTCAGCGCATTCTCGATCGTGGTCGAGTCGGTCGTGAACCCTTCGACCATCCGCAGTTTGGAGGCCAGCGTGAAAACCGCGATCCGCGTTCCCGGCGGAATGGTGTGCAGGTATTTGAGCATGCGTTGCCGCACGTACACCTGATCCGCCAGCGGCGTGTTCAACGCATCAAGCAGCAGCACGTTGGCCGCGCTGGTGATGGCGTAGCGTGGAGCATTGCTGAACGTGTGCGGCGGCAGCGTTTCGACTTTGGCCGATTCCACGGCATCGGTTGCGCGGTGCTCCTCAAAGGCCGTGATGTTCTGTTCGCGCCCATCCTCGGAGATGCGGAAATCCGATGCCTTCAGCCTCTGCACCGCGTTTCCCTTGTCCGTCACCACCACATCCAGCAGGACCAGGTTGGCGGTGGTACGGAAGATCGCCGGCTCCTCATCGGGCTTCTGTTGCACGGCGGGCGCGCCGGACTGCGCCAACACGATCCAGGTGGGAACCAGCACCAGGGCCGTACTGCACACCAGGGGGAAACAACGGGAGCGGATCATGGACGCACTCCTGCCGGGGAATCTGCGAGCGTCCACCCATCATATGCCGGAATGGGGCCGCTGTATCTCCTAACGACTGGCGACCGTGAGCGGAATCTCGAGCGTCCCCATCCGCCCGCTCATCAGATCGCGCACGCCAATCCGCAGGTAAGCCTTGCCTGCAGGCAGATCGATCTCCTGATGCAGCCGAAGTCCCTCCCCTGCCGCACCGTCCACGGCGAACCCGCCATCCGTATAGTTTTCGCGGATTCCCTCAACGTCGTAGGCCACCTCGGTGAGTTCCACCTCGGTATGCTTGCGGCCATCCGGCAGGGCTCGCGCGTCCAGACCGTCGGGATCGATGGTGAAGTCGGCGACGTAGCGGGTCAGCGGCGGCTTCAGTGTCTTCGCCAAAACACCAGCCGGATCGGGAGACAGCTGTTCGCCCGTCACCACGGGATCGGTGGCAGGTACCACCCTGACTTCAAACGGCACCTGCGAGAGAGGGATCACCCCGTGCTGCATCGCCGCGATCAGCGGACTAATCCGCCCCGGCATGGCCTTCGGCGTCGTGGCCGGATCGTCGTCATAGTAACCTCGCCGGTATTCAAGAGTGTAGTTACTCTCGTCCATCCGCACATCGATCTTGCGGTACGCGTCGTTGAATTTGGGAGTGGGCGGAGCGTAAGCAAGCGTGTAGTAGTCCGATCCATCCGCGATGGCATCCCCGACCGCTTCTCCAAGAGCATTGGTATTGATGAAGGCCTTGCCACCGGTTTCCTTTGCGAACTCCTCCATGTTGAGGTGATCGAATGCCAACTGATCCAGAAATGCCTGGTCCTGCTGCTGCAGCTTCTGCCTGAAGTTCTGCTGGTTTGCCGGCCCGACCTGCTGGGTCAGACTCGAACCCGATTTGCTGTTTCCGCTCGGCCCCGCGGTCTGCGAAACGCTGTTCATCAGGTTGGGATTCTGGATGTTCGTTTCCGCCTGGTTGCTGGGTGGCGTCATCAGACCTCGCGAATCGACCGGATACAACGCCACCCGCGCCACCGCCAGTAGTTCCAGCATGTCCTGCGCCTGATCGCGCAAATCGGCCATCTGATCCTGGTCGGGTCTGGAGCCCGTCTGTGGATTGAACGGCATCGATCCTGCAAACCAGATGAGGTTCTTGCGTCCCGGCACCGTGCTCAGGTAACGGGCCAGCTGATCCATCGCGTCGATGGTCATCTCGCTCCGCAACTGCATTTCGAACAGCTTTGTGTCGTTGACGAATTGCTGCATCGCCTGTTGCGCCAACGCCGTCGCTCCTCCGCCACCCGCAATGTCGGTCGCATCGCTCAGCGCCTGGTCGAAGGTCGGGTCCATCACCGGCGACTGCTCCGGATTGCCTCTTCCTGGCTGGAGAGCCTTTTCGATGGTGCTCGAATCCGTGGTGAAGCCTTCAATGATGCGCAGGTGCGATCCCAGCGTGAAGACCGCGATCCGCGTGCCCGGCGGAATCGTGTGCAAATACTGGACCATGCGGCGCCGCACGTACACCTGGTCCGAGAGCGGCGTGTTCAGCGCATCAAGCAGGAGCACATTCGCGGCGCTGGTCACTGCGTACCGAGGAGCGTCGCTATAGGTGTGGGGCGGCAAATCCGCCGGCGCCTTTCCCACTTCGATCGCGTCGGTGGCCCGATGTTCTTCGAACACTGTGACCTTTTGCTCGCGGCCATCTTCGAGTACGCGGAAATCCGCAGCCTTCAGATCATGCACCGGTTTTCCCTTGTCCCGCACCACCACGTCCACCAGCACGAGGTTCGCGTTGGTGCGGAAGAGGGGAATCACCTGGGTTGTCGGTTGTTCTGTCGAAGGCGGTGTTGCGGGAGCCGGCGCTGTCTGAGCCACGACGAGGGCAGCATTGACCGGAAACAGGCAAATACAACAAAGGCAGGAAAGAGAACGAAGGCGGACCACGGCACACCTCACTGAGCAGAAGACGAGCAGCCCTGGGGGAAGGACCCAGTCCAATTAGAGGCCGGGACGTGCGACCGGGCCAGTCGATTCGATCTGACCCCGCGCCAGCGCCCCGGAATCATGAGGGCCACCCTGGCTTTTCCGATGCCGTTACTGCTCCGTGCCCGCCAGGGACTCGATCTGGTTCCGCAATATCTGAGCCAGTTCTTCGATCAGCTCCTTCAGTTGCCGCTTTCCACGCTCGCTGAGCATGGTGAACTCGACGCCGACGTGATGGTCGGGATACACCTGGCGGACGGATGCCCGGACGCGCACCGGCAGCTGGCGCACGCAGAACGTCATTTCCACGTCTTCGGTTCTGCGAAATGAATGATTTTCGACCAGTTGCACCAGGCAGCCGCCCAGGCTCAAATTCGCAATCGCGCCGCGCGCGCAGACGCCTGAGGAGAGGCTTCGAATCTCCGCTTCCCCGCCGCATCGGAACCGAAGATGCCTCCGCCGATCCTCCCCTTGTTGCTCCACAGCTTTCCCCTGAGGGCCAGTGATCCTGAGAAAAATATCGGCACCCGGGCAAAATGTATGAGGAACCGCAAAAAACACAGTGCTCCTTCTTTGCAAACTCCTCCCCGTGCCGAAGGGATCCAGGGATTTCGTGACCGCCGATACATCCACCTCGGCGGCCTCGCGGTACTCTGTCTCCATGTCAACCCGGGCTGCTGCACAACCGAACCCGGCCACGGCCGAGCGTTTCGTTGCGGCCCGCTCCATCCTGGAGCAGGCGGCTAAGGAGCGCGCGTTTCCGGGCGCCACATGGGGAGTCCTGCATCGCGGCCTAACCTCGGCCCTCGATGCCGTTGGACGCTTCACCTACGAAGGCAGCGCCCCGGCCGTCCAGCCGGAGACGGTTTTCGATCTCGCCAGCCTCACCAAAGTGATTGCCACCACAGCCGCCGCCATGCTCCTCGTCGATCGCGGCCTGCTCGACCTCGACGAGCGCCTCGGGGACATCCTGCCTGGCTTCGTCATCGGCATGGAGCCGGGCAGCGGCAAGGAGCACGTCACGTTGCGCATGTTGCTTGCGCACACTTCGGGCCTGCCCGCTTACGCGACCCTGTTCCGCGAGCATACGACGCCGGCCGCCTTGCTGCGCGCCACTTTGCAACTGCCCCTCGAAGCGAAACCCGGCACGCGCACCGAATACTCCGACTTTGGCTTCATCCTGCTCGGGAAAGTCATCGAGGTTCTCAGCGGCGAACCGCTCGATGCTTTCTGCGCCCGCGAAATCTTTGCGCCTCTCGCCCTCAAAACCACGCGCTTTTGTCCGCCCAGGGAGGCGCGGCCCGCGATCCCGCCTACCGAGGACGACCAGATCTTTCGCAGACGGGTTATCCAGGGCGAAGTGCAGGACGAGAACTGTTTTGTCCTCGGCGGCGTTGCCGGCCACGCAGGAGTTTTTGCCAACGTCGAGGACCTGTTGCGTTTCGCCCAGTGCATCCTGGCCGAGGGCCGCACGCAGGACGGCAAATCGCTCTTCCAGCCTGGCACGGTTTCGCAGTTTGCAACGCGCCAGGGTCCGCCGGACAGCAAGTCCCGCGCCCTGGGATGGGACGTCCCGACCGAAGGCTCCTCATCGGGCCGCTATTTCGGCCCGCGCTCCATCGGCCACCTCGGCTATTCCGGCTGCTCGCTCTGGATCGACCCCGACCAGGATCTGGCCGTTGCGCTGCTCACCAACCGCACCTGGCCCGGCCGCTCCAATGACATGATTCGCCAGATTCGGCCGGCGTTTCACAATGCCATTGTCGAATCCCTGCGCGGCTGATCCCGGTCCGAGTCCGATCCTGATCCAAACGCAAAAAGACCTTCGCGCCGGATTAGGCTGCGAAGGTCTTAGCCCTTCCGAATCGAACAATCAGTAGATCCGGAAGTTCACCTCGATATTGATCTCCACCGGAACCGGCTTCCCGTTGAAAACGGCCGGCTTGAACTTGTACTGCCGTACTGCTTCCAGAGCCTTCTCGTCCAGGCCCATGCCCAGCGGCCGCACGATGCGCACCCGCTGCGGGTTGCCCTGCGAATCCACAATCAGGCCCACCACGCAGACACCCTGGTACTTCGCTCGGCGCGCTTCGTCGGAAAACTCCGGATCGGGCGCATAAATCAGCACCGGATTGGAAACACCGCCGCCCGGATGGTACAGCCCGCCGCCGTATCCGCCGCCCGAACCCGGCCCGATGCCGTTCCCGTTCCCCGATCCGATTCCGCCACCCGATCCGCTGCCAAAGCCGGAACCTGACCCGCCGCCCTGCGAGGCCAGGGCGATCTGCGGTGACTGCGGGATGCCGATGTTCGGCATATTCGGGTTATCCGGCAGCTTGATCTGCTGCGGCATCAGCACCGCCGGCTCCACGGCCAGCTTCGGATGATCGATCTTCAGAATTTGCGGTGGCGCCAGCGGCGTCTTCGACATCTTCGGCAGCTTGCCCTTGGACGCCTCGACCGTCTCATGATTGCCGCCGCCACCGCCGCCGCCCATGACGTCCTTGGCCGGCGAAGCGGGTATAAACGGCGATACGTCGACGGGCGTGACCGCCATCTTCTTCTGGATCGCGCGCTCGCGCCACTGCGCCAGCGTAAAGAGCAGGATCAGCCCAATGATCACCGCATGGGTGACGAACGACACCGCGCTCGACGCCGGGTTCCGCTTCACCGCCATCGGGTCTTTCACCGCGATCGGCGTCGAACTTAGCTTCAGCGGCGGCAGCTTCTTCGGGAAGAGCACGTCGGCGACGCCGGCAAACAGCGTCTTCCAGATCGGCTCTTCGACGATCGAATCCAGTCCCGCAAAGTGCAGAGCCGGTAACTGTGCTTCGCTACCCCGATTTGTGTCCGGTTCCAGGTTCGGAGACGTCAAGACCGAATTCCCCAAGTGTCCTCACCGGACGTCGCCGCCCGGGTTCTCCTCATTATCAATGACAGGCACCCTCTCTGTCTCGCCCGGCTGTCGCTGCATTGGCTGAGGGGGGGCCCGTCCCGAAATATACCTGCACTTCTCCCTTCACCGATAGACGCTCGATTCGGCAGGAAGTTACTGCTGTTCCGCCGGATACAATGAAGTTTTAGCCAAACCAGCTGGAGAAACGATGTCCTCTGCGCCGCCATCCGGCGACCAAAAGTCCCTTGCATTGAAGGATACTCTGTCGCTGCCCCGCACCGCCTTCCCCATGAAGGCGAATCTGCCCCAGAACGAGCCAGCGCGCCTGAAGAGTTGGCAGGAATCTCGTCTCTACGAGCAGATCCGTGAGGCCCGCCGGGGCGCCCCCCGCTGGATCCTCCACGACGGTCCCCCCTACGCCAACGGGCCGCTCCATCTGGGCCACGCCCTGAACAAGGGGCTCAAGGACTTCATCGTCAAATGCAAAACCATGGCCGGCTTCGATTCCCCCTACGTCCCGGGATTCGACTGCCACGGCCTTCCCATTGAAATCAAGGTCGATGAAACGCTCGGCCGTAAGAAACTGGAAATGCCCGCTGCGGAATTCCTCCGCCATTGCCGCGAATACGCGCAGAAGTACGTCGATCTCCAGACCACCCAGTTCGTCCGGCTCGGCGTCTTCGGCCGCTGGGATGATCCTTACAACACCATGTCCCGCGCCTATGAAGCGCGCACTCTGGAGAACTTCTACCGCTTCCTTGAGGCAGGCTTCGTCTATCGCGGCCTCAGGCCGGTCTACTGGTGCATCCACGATCGCACCGCGCTGGCCGACGCTGAAATCGAGTACGAGCAGCACTCCAGCCCCAGCATCTATGTTCGCTATGACCTGACCAGCGACCCCGCTGCCATCCATCCCGCGCTCGCCGGCAAACGGGTCGCCACCATCATCTGGACCACCACGCCCTGGACGCTGCCCGCGTCGCTCGCCGTCGCCTTCCATCCCGACTTCGACTACGTTGCCCTGCAGCAGGAGGGCCAAGTCTACATCGTCGCCCAGGCCCTGGCCGCCTCGGTCCGCGAAGGCTGCAATCTTGAAGCCGCCGTTCCCATTGCGACCTTCAAAGGCTCGCAGATGGAACGCGTCACATTCCAGCATCCGTTTCTCGATCGCTCCATCCTCGGCGTCCTCGCCGACTACGTCACCGCCGATCAGGGAACCGGGGCTGTCCACACCGCGCCGGCCCACGGCGCTGACGACTTCAACACCGGTACGCGTTATGGCCTCGACCAGACTTGTCACGTCGACAACGCCGGACGCCTCCGCGATGGCCTGCCCGAGTACGAAGGCAAGACCGTCTTCCAGGCCAATCAGCCCGTCATCGATCTCATCGCCGCGCGCGGCGCGCTCCTCGGACGCTCNNTACCCGCACTGCTGGCGCTGCCACCGCCCTGTTATCTTCCGCGCCACGGAGCAGTGGTTCATCGCCATCGACACGCCGATGCAGAACCCCGATGGCTCGCCGACCACCTTTCGCCAGCGCGCCCTCGACGAAATCAAAAACAGCGTCAAGTGGGACCCCGCCTGGGGCGAAGAGCGCATCGCCAACATGATCGCCACCCGCCCCGACTGGTGCATCTCGCGCCAGCGCGTCTGGGGTGTGCCCATCGCTGTCTTCCTCTGCGAAAGCTGCCACCAGCCGCTGAACGACTGCGTCCTCAACGGTCGCATCATCGAGCTGTTCGAGAAGGAGGGCGTGGAAGCCTGGCACACCCCGGCCGCAGATTCCCTGCTTCCCCATGGCGCGCACTGCGCCAGCTGCGGCGGTTCTCAATTTCGCCGCGAGACCGACATCCTCGACGTGTGGTTCGACTCGGGCTCCAGCTGGCACGCCGTGCTCGAACAGGAACCCGGCCTCGCGCCGCCTGCGGATCTCTACTTCGAAGGCGGCGATCAATACCGCGGCTGGTTCCACACCTCTCTGCTCACCTCGGTGGGCGTCGGCGAAAAGCACGAGACGCCCTATCGCATGGTGGGCACCGCCGGCTGGACGCTCGATGAGCAGGGCCGCGCCATGTCCAAGTCCCTCGGCAACGGCGTCGATCCGGTCGACATTGCCGATCGCCTTGGCGCGGAGATCGTCCGCCTCTGGGTGGCCAGCGTCGACTTCCGCGAAGACGTCGTCTCCAGCGAGCCAATCATGCAGCGTCTGGCAGAGAACTACCGCAAACTGCGCAATACGTTTCGTTTTTTGCTGGGGAATCTCGCAGACTTCGAGCCCGCGCGGGACGCGGTGGCTGACTCTGAGTTGCTGCCGTTGGACCGCTACATGCTGGCCCGCTGTCGTGAGCTGGTTGAAAAGGTCAGCGGAGTGGATGGCAAGGGCGGCTGGTACGGCGAGTTTCAGTTCCACCGCGTCTATCACGCGATCAACGAATTTTGCATCGTCGACTTGAGCGCTTTTTATCTTGATGTGCTCAAGGATCGGCTCTACACCTTTGCGCCGCAGGGTGCTGAACGGCGGTCTGCGCAGACGGTTCTGTGGAGAATCACCGAAGCGCTGGTCCGGCTCGTCGCGCCGATTCTGACTTTTACCGCGGATGAAGTCTGGCAATATTTGCCGCCCGTGTCGGACAGGCCCGCCAGCGTGCATCTCGCGCTATTTCCAAAAGCGGATGAGTTGGGCGCCCCTAACCCCGAATTGACTGCCGATTGGCAGTATCTGCTCCAAATGCGCGAGTGGGTCTTGAAGAGGATCGAGGAGAAACGCCAAGAGAAGAAGATTGGAAAGGCGCTTGAGGCAAAGGTTTCTTTACAACTCGTCGGTACCTCTGCAAATCTGGGCGGCATCCGGGTGTACGAACGCAGCCTGAAGGAATTGTTCAACGTTTCGCAGGTTTCGCTGGACCCCGTGCGAGTTGAAGGAATATCTCCCGGCCAATTCAACGTGTATCAAGGTCCGGAAGAAGGCCTTGACTTGTATATTGACATCGAACCAGCCTCCGGCCATAAATGCGACCGCTGCTGGAATTACTACCCCGACGACTCACCCCGGCACGTCCGCCAGTTCGGCCACTGGCCTAACGTCTGTGGCCGATGCGCCGACGCCCTGCGCCAAATGAGCTACTCCGAGGCCGCGCAATGACCGAAAGCGCTCGCGACCGCAGGCCGTGGCTCCTGCTTCTGTCCGCGCTGATCCTCCTGCTCGACCGGCTCACCAAGCGCTGGGTCAGCCGGCACATTCCCGAGGGCGACGGCATTGTCGTCATCCGGCATGTCTTTAGCATCAGCCATGTGCGCAATCCCGGCGCGGCGTTTTCGATGTTTACCGAGACGGCGCGTCCCTCGCTCACGCACTGGATGCTGACCATCTTCTCGCTGGTCGCGGCCGCTGTCGTCCTGTTCGTGATCCTCCGCTTTGGCCGCCGCGTTACGCCCACCATGATCGCGCTGGCCCTCATCCTGGGCGGCGCCGTTGGGAATGCCTGGGACCGTCTCCGCTACGGTTTGGTCACCGACTTTCTCGAGGTCCACATCGTCCACTACCACTTCCCCGATTTCAACGTCGCCGACTCCGCCATCGTGATCGGGGGCATCCTTCTGGTCCTTGACGCGCTGCGCTCTCCGCACCCGGATCAGCCCTCCAAAACCCCGACGTCTTAGCGCTGCCCCTAAACCCCGCCCTGACATCCGGGCAGTACGTCACAGCCTCGCCGCCGCCGTCACCGCGTAATCGGAAGTCTCGCGCACTCGATGTAATATTCCCTTCGAAGGTCCACACCCGCCGGAGGAACCCCAATTGGAATTGAAGAAGTTTTTTCTCGAGCAACTCGAAACCGAAGCCGCGTCTGCGCGCAAGGTCCTCGAACGCGTGCCTGAAGGCCGTAATACCTGGAAGCCGCACGAGCGCTCCATGGAGCTCGGCTATCTTGCCTCCCTGGTCGCTGCTATTCCCGGCTGGATCGCGACCATGATCGAGAACGACGTCACCGATCTGAACGACGCCGCCGGGTCGTTGCGCGCGCGAGCTGCGTCGACGCGCCAGGAGCTGCTCGCACTCCTCGATCAGGGCCTGACCAAATCGCGCCAGGCTCTGAAAAACACCACGGAGGATCACCTGCTGGAGTCGTGGCGTCTCAAAATGGGCGAGCGGATCATCACCGACGGTCCTCGCTACCAGCAGATTCGCGACGGCGCGTTCGGCCATCTCGCGCATCATCGCGGGCAGCTTACGGTCTACCTGCGCCTCAACGAAGCCAAAGTGCCGGCGATTTACGGCCCCAGTGCTGACGAGTGGCGCTAGCAGCTAATAGCGCAATCCCAGCCGGAGCGGGAACTCCTCCTCGTCCTCATCGGCGTCGATGCGCTGAACGTGCTCGGCGATCCGGCTGCGATGCATCGCGCGCAACAGGAGATGCGCTCCGGCCATGACGCCGGCGGCGATCGCCAGATGCCCCAAGCTGGCCTCGATGATCGGCTCCAGTGCAACGGTGAACATCACCACGGCGGGGAAGAAACCCAAATAAGGAATCAGCAGCAGCGCGAAATTCGTCGCCGAGTTCGACCGTGCGCCCGTAAACGGAATCGTGGTTACGTTCAGGAAAAATAAATCCGTCAGCACCAGACTCCAGCCCAGCGCCACCACCACCTGCCCCGCCACAAACAGCCAGTTGTGCGTCACCAGACCGCCAAACATCCGCGCGCACCCAGCCGCCGCAAGGCTCAATGCCACGCTCCACAGAAACACCCATCGCTTCGCCGCGCCCACTTCCGCCAACCCCGCCTTGCCCAGGATCACGCGGAAAATCCATCGCCCTCGCTGATCGGCCGGCGCGAGAAACGTGCTGCGCAAACCCGACACCGTCCAGAACGCGACGATCGGCACCGTCGCCCGCAGCCCCTGTGGCGAAAAGACGAACGCGATTCTTCCCTGCGCCAGGCTGACCCTCGTCATGGTCGCCAGGACCAGAGCCGCGCCCATGCCGCCATACATCACCAGCACCATGCGGCAGCGCGGCACGCGCAACAGGTTTTGCCCGATGAACTGCCACATGGCTCGGCACGCCGGACTGCGCGCCAGCGTGGCGTGCAGCGCACGCGACATCGGCACCGCGATCACGTTCCGCCTCTCGCGTTTTGCAGTGCCTTCCACCAGACCCCGCGTCTTCCGCCACCAGGCCATCGGGTATGAAACAACCGCCAACCCGATAGCCAACACCAGCGCAAAAAAACCAACACGGGCCAGCTCGACAAAGACCGGCACCACCGCAGGCCCCTCCAGCACGCACTCATAGATTCCCAAAAACCAAAACGACGGCACGCAAAACACCAGCCCGCTCCTCGACTGCAGCACCGCTCCCATGGCTCCCGCCAGCGCCGGATACAAAAACAGCAGCGTCAGCAGCACGAGAACGAAGAATCCCTGCAGCCAGAGCGCAATTCTGCGAAACAGCCTATCCCCCAGCACCCCCAGCAGAATCCCCTCCAGCGCGAGGAAGAACGCTGCGCCAAAAATCCCGCTGGCCGCAACCGCCAGCAGGTGCGCCGCCCAGAACCGGAACAGGTGTGGTGGATCCGTCGCCGCCGGCAACACGATCGGCGCAAGAAAACTCGAGTCGAACAGCGCCGCGCCCATCAAAATGAAGATCGCCGCAACCCGCGCGCGCAGCATTCTGCCGCTTCGCACCGGCAAAGGCGACAGCACGAACACATCCAGCAAGTCGGGAAACAGCAAATCCCACTCAAAAATCGTGACGACGCCCATCGCCACCATCGAATACAGCACGTAAAAGTAGTGATCCCCCACCTGCGCCCAGTACGGCCGCACCTGATGCGGCATGTGATACGGCGTGTAAAGGTACAGCGCCACCACGAAGCCGGGAATACCAATAGCGCATGCCGCCTGCACCAGGCGCGTCTTCGCATCGCCCTCCGCCGAGGCCAGTTCATTCGTGAAGAAGCGATCGAGAAAATGCCGCACCAGCACGCGAAACTGCGTCGGCTGCTCCTCCTCGACGGGGGCGCGGCGCGCCAGCACCTCGAGCGACAGCACCTCGTCGCGCGACGGCTTCGGCGCTTGCCCCACGCTAGGCATCGCCAATCTTCATAACCTCAACCATCTCCCGCGCCGCACTCCGCGTGTCCTGCTGGCGCACCAGTTGCGTGAACACCTTCTCCAGGCTCGGCAGTTCCATCAGCCGTGTCAGCTCCGACGGAGCAGCGTCAGCCAGAACCTTTCCCTGCGCGATCACAATCACCCGATCGCACATCTGCTCCACGATTTCCAGCACGTGCGAGATATACAGGACCGCCTTGCCTGCCGCAGCCAGTTCGTGCAACAGGTCCCGAAACAGCCGCGACGACAGCACGTCCAGCCCCGACAGCGGCTCGTCGAAGACCAGCATCCTGGGGTCGTGCATCAGCGCCGCCGCCATCAGCACGCGCTGCCGCATGCCCTTCGAATACGTCGTCATGGGCGAGTGCCGCCACGACTCGAGCCCCAGCAACTGCAGCATCGCGCTCGCCTTCTCCTCGATCAGCCGCTCGCGCATGCCGCGCAGCCTACCCACCAGCTGCAGATACTCCATCGCCGACATCCACGCGTACAGGTGCGCCTCTTCGGGGATGTATCCGAATGTCGCGCGCCACGCGACCAGATCGGCATGAATGTCTCTGCCCTCGAACAGAACGCGGCCATCGTTGGGCCGCAGCAGCCCGGTGATGATCTTCACCGTCGTCGATTTCCCTGCCCCGTTCGGCCCCAGAAACCCAACAATTTCTCCGGCTTTCACCTGGAAGCTCACATCGCTGATCGCGGGAATCCCGCGATAGCTTCGCGACAAATGCTGCAGCTCGAGCACGGCGCCCAGCCTCCGCTTTCAATATCCTATGTAGCATACTGCTCGATGGCGAGTCAACAGAATGCTACATAGGGTGTACAATTCCTGCCATGCCGGCTGAGCCCAGGCTTTCCCATACCGCCGCCATGATTCTCCAGGCCATCCACGCAGGCCAGATCTACGGCTTCAGCGTCATGGAAATGACCGGCCTTCCCAGCGGCACCGTCTATCCGGCCATGCGCCGTCTGGAGCGCGATGGGCTGATCGTCTCCAAATGGGAGCAGCAGTCGATTGCCGATGCCGAGCAGCGCCCGCCACGCAAGTACTACCGGCTCACGCGCGCTGGCAAGTCCACGCTGGAGGCGGTCTACAAGCGCTACCCGCTTCTGGAGAGAATGATTCCCTCGCCCGAACAGGAACACGAGGTGGAACGGCGATGAAGCAGACTTTTTCCGCGCAGCTCGCGGGGCTCATGGTGGGCACGGCATCGCTGCTGGTGCCACGCCGCGATCGATCCGCCTGGACCGCCGAATGGACCGCGGAGCTGTGGCACCTGTGCCATCCGCACGGGTGCGATTCTTGCGATGCGCTGGACGCCGACCCTGTTGAGTTCAGCGTCGGCGCGTTTCACGATGCCTTCTGGCTGCGCTGCGACCATATCCGCTCCAGCGGCTGGCCCGGCCTGCAATCCGGATCGGCGGCGCGCTGCGCGCTCTTCCTCTCCGCCACCGCCCTGGTCGCGCTGTTCCTCTGTCTCTGCCTGCCCGGCGCTCGCTCGGCGCTGCTGCCGCTATCCCGGCGCGACGCGGGCAATCTCGTCATGATTTCCAGCAACGGCTATGCCGGCACGCAGGCGCCCTCCATCCGCTTTGCCGACTACCAGGAGTGGACCACCGACACCACTGCGCTCTTTACCCAGATCGCCTTCTATCGCACCACGGCTAGAACTGTGCATCTGCCCCGCAACCCCACCGCGCGGCTCTCGCTCGCGCAGGCCAGCGACAATCTACTTCCGTTGCTCGGCGTTCCCGTCGCCCACCCCGGCACATCGGTCGAAGAGCCCGGAGAACCGCGTCTCATCCTCACCCACAGCGCATGGCGAAGAATCTACGGCAGCGATCCTCACCTCGTGGGCCGCACCGCCGACATTGACGGCCAGCCTGTGCTGATCGCGGCCATCATGCCGGACAGCGACTGGTGCTTCGCCGGCCACATCGATGCGCTGCTGCTCGAGGATCAGCGCAACCTCGCGGCGTTCCCATCGACCACGAAAGGGTTCGTCATTGCCAGGATTCGACCCTCCGCGTTCCCTGCGCCGCGCGGAGGCTGGCGCAAGATGGTCGAGACCCGCAACGGCGTTACGCGCGGCTTCGACTGCATCTCCGTGACCCACCTGCTTGGTCAGCCTTTCTCGGTATTTCTTTTCGCGCTGCTCCTTGCCAGCCTGGCACTGCCCGCCACCACTGCCCTGCCGCTCGGCGACTATCCGCTGCGCCACCGCCGTCCGCCCGGAACCATCGACGCCCGCCGCTGGATCTTTCTGGCCGCCAAATTCTCTCTCGTATTGGTTATCGTGGATCTCTGCTCCACTGGCCTGGCGTTCGGCTTAGCCGCCAGTGATCCGATCCGGGCCCTGTACATCCAGCTGGCCACAGCCTTCCCTGCTCTGCTCTTCGGCTTTCGATGGATTCTCCAGGACCAGCGCAGACGCTGCCCCGAGTGCCTCCGCCTGCTCTCCAACCCGGCTCGCGTCGGCCAGGCTTCCTGCAATTTCCTCTCGTGGAATGGCACCGAGCTCTTCTGCGCCCGTGGTCACGGCTTCCTCCACATCCCCGAGCTGCCCACCAGCTGGTTCAGCACGCAGCGATGGCTCTGTCTCGACCCCTCATGGCTCTGCCTGTTCCCCGAGACTCGTTCCCCATCGCCGGGACTGGTCTGACGCTCTCCCGCTCGAACCACCGCGCCCGCCCCGCCTCATCGCCGTGCACTAAACTAGACCGTACAAGTCCTCTCGCTTGCCACGAAAGGAACGCGGCCGTTTGAAGCTCCCCCGACTCGCAGCTCTTATGTTCTTGCTCACTGCGCTGGCCGCCTCCGCGCAAAATTCGACAACAGAGCGCTACACCTGGAAAAACGTGCAGATCGTCGGCGGTGGTTTCGTCGACGGGATTGTATTTCACCCCACCGCGACCGACATTCGCTATGCCCGCACCGATATTGGTGGCGCCTACCGGTGGGACAACGCCGCTCGTCGCTGGCAACCGATCCTCGACTGGATTTCCTCCAGGGACAGGAACCTCATGGGCATCGAGTCCATCGCGACCGATCCCTCCGATCCCAATCGCGTCTACCTCGCCTGCGGCACCTATACCAACGCCGATACGCCCACAGGCGCAATCCTTCGTTCCAGCGATCGCGGCAAGACCTTTCAGCATATCAACGTCCCGATTAAGTTTGGCGGCAACGAGGACGGCCGCGGCAATGGCGAGCGCCTCGCCGTTGACCCGCTGGATGGCCGCATCCTTTATTTAGGCACGCGCCACGACGGGCTTTGGCGCTCCCGCGATCGCGGCGTGACCTGGATGCGCGTCGCCGGCTTTCCCGACGTCAGCGAAGCCGCGCCCCCTCAGCCCGCCTCCGTCCCTGGCGAAACACCCCAGCAGCGGTGGCAGCGCATGCCGATTCGCGGCAGCGGTATTGTCTTCGTCAAATTCGTTCCGGCCAATGCTCCGAACAAACAGCACTCCGCCACCCAGACCATTTACGTCGGCGTCTCGCTGATGAATCGCCCGAATCTCTTCGTCTCCACCGACGCTGGCGCTGGCTGGAAACCAGTCCCCGGCCAGCCCACGCAATACCGCCCCACACGCGCCGCGCTCGCGTCCAACGGGTCCCTCTACATCGCCTACGGCACAGCGCCTGGCCCCTCGCGCATGACCAGCGGCGGGGTTTGGCAGCTCGACACCGGCACGGGAGCGTGGGCCGAGGTCACTCCCGAGCAACCCGTACCCGGCAGCAAGGAATTCGGCTACGCAGCCGTTGCCGTCGATGCGCACCACCCGCAAACCGTCATCGCCAGCACCTTCGGCCATCCCTGGTCGGAAGGCGGAGAAAACATCTTCCGCTCCACCGATGGCGGTGCAACCTGGAAACCCGTCTTTGGCGGCGCGCAGGGCGGCGTCTACGACTACTCCCTCGCGCCCTACGTGAAGCCCACGCCCATCCACTGGCTCTTCGACATCGAAATCGATCCCGCCAATTCCGATCACGCCGTGTTCACCACCGGCTATGGAGGCTGGGAAACCTTCGACCTCACCGCTGTCGATCGCAGCCAGCCCACGCACTGGAGCATCCTCGCCAATGGCATCGAGGAAACCGTCGCCCTCCAGCTCGACTCGCCCAGCGACGGCGCGCATCTCATCACCGCCGTCGGTGATTACGGCGGCTTCGTGCACTGGGATCTCAATCATTCGCCGCCCGACGGCTCCTCAGCGCCGCCGCGCTTCGGCAACACCACTGGCGTCGTCTCCGCCGCTCTCCGTCCCGACACGATCGTCCGCGTCGGCGTCAGCGCGGAGCACAAGGCCGGCGAAAGCATTAGCTACTCCCTCGATTCCGGCCACACCTGGAAGCCGACCACGGCGCATCCAACACCCGTCAGTCGTGCCGGCTCCATCGCCGTCTGTGCCGACGGCAGCACGTGGGTTTGGACCCCCGACCGTGAAGCTCCCGCCGTCACCCGCGACCTCGGCGCTACATGGAAACCCGCGCAGGGACTCGCCGCCAACACACGCGTCATCGCCGATCCCCAGGATCCACACATCTTCTACGCCATTTCCCTCCAGGGTCGCACACTGGATCACAGTACGGACGCAGCCGCCACCTTCACCTCGCAGCACTTCACCCTGCAAAATGCGCCGCCCGCTTCGACCGCTCCGCGCGGCGATCCCCGCGGCGGAGAGGATCGCCTCTACGCCACACCCGGCTACACCGGCGATCTTTGGCTCGCCGCCTTCGACGGCCTCTATCACGCTCCATCCCTCACCTTCAGCAATCCCACAGGCACGGCCTTTTTCGCGCGCCTGCCTGGCGTCACAGAAATCCACGCCTTTGGCTTTGGCAAAGCCGCTCCTGGACATTCTTACCCCGCCCTCTACCTCGCCGGAACCGTCCGCGGCCAGCCTGGCATCTTCCGCTCCCTCGACGAAGCCCGTTCGTGGGTCCGCATCAACGACGACCGGCACCAGTGGGGACTCATCCTGCAAATCGCCGGCGACCCCCGCATCTACGGACGCGTCTATGTCGGAACTCACGGTCGCGGTGTACTCTATGGCGAACCTTCCCCGCGAGGTTCCAGGCACAATTCGAGGCAACCATGAGTCAGGAAATTTTCCAGCTTGCCGGTCAGCACATTCGACTCGAACCCCTCGACACGCACCATATCGAGCCCCTGGCAGCGGCTTCTTCGGGTGATCCGGAGCTCTATCGCTGGAGCTTTGTCCCCCGTGGAGTCGACGAGACGACGCAGTATGTGAACACGGCGATCAGTTGGCGCGATGCGGGCACCGCCGTCCCCTTTGCCACGGTGCGCCAGTCTGACGGCGTCGTGATCGGCTCTACTCGGTTCTTTGACATCGAGCGCTTCCCCTGGCCTGATGGGCACGACCGCGACGGGCGCCTTCGTCCCGACGTATGCGAGATTGGCTATACCTGGCTGGCCGGCTCTTCCATTCGCACCGGCGCCAATACTGAAGCCAAGCTGCTCATGCTGAGTCACGCGTTCGAGGTGTGGCAGGTGCTCCGTATCTGTCTCCATACGGATGAGCGTAACGAGCGCTCTCGCGCCGCCATTGAACGGATCGGCGGCAAATTCGAAGGCATTCTCCGCGCACATCGCCTGGCGTCGGACGTAACGGCCCGCAACTCCGCGCGTTTTTCCATCGTCGCCTCAGAGTGGCCTGAGGTGAAACAGCGGCTCCTGGCCCTTCTCATCTACCAATAACACCTCGCCGGGTAAGGGGGCTCCGTTCTTATAACCCACTGATTGTCAAATCTTGACAGTCAAATGGAAGACTTGCTAACGTCTTCTTCCATGAGCAATCCCAACACTGACGTCATTCAGGGCACACTCGACATGCTGATCCTGAAGACCCTCAGCCTCGAGCCGTTGCACGGCTTCGGCATCGCCCGCCGCGTCGAGCAAATTTCCCGTGGCGTCTTCAAAGTGAACCCAGGCTCGCTGCTCACCGCGTTGCAGCGCCTGGAGCGCGCCGGATGGCTCGATTCGGAGTGGCGGCAAACGACGAACGCGCGCCGCGCAAAGTTCTACCGGCTCACGCGAGCCGGGAAAAAGCAGCTGGACCTCGAAACTGCGGATTGGTCGCGCCGCGCCTCCGCCATTGCGCGCCTGCTCCGTCAGGAGGGCTGATCGGATGTCCGTCTGGCGCCAGCTCACCTACGGCTTTCGCAGCCTTCTGCATCGCAGCAAGGCCGACAACGACGCGGCCGACGAAGTCCGCCAGTACTTCGAAGAGACCGTGGCAGCCTGGCAGGAACGCGGCCTCACCGAGGAAGACGCAAAGCGCGCGGCTCGCCTCGAACTCGGCAACATGACCGTCGTCCGCGAGCAGGTGCGCTCGTTTGGATGGGAAAACGCGTTCCGCACCCTCGCTTCCGACCTCGGCTATGCCGCCCGCCAACTCCGCAGCCACCCAGGATTCGCCATCGTCAGCGTGCTCACGCTCGCCCTCGGCATCGGGGCCAGCACCGCGATCTTCAGTGCTGTCGATCCCATCCTGTTCGAGCCGCTGCCCTACCCCCACGCAAGCCGCATCCTGACAATCTGGAATACCTACCAGGGCGCTCGCTCCGAATTATCCTTCGGCACATATCGCGAGCTCGCCCAGCGCAGCCGCTCCTTTGAATCAATGACCATTTTTGAGCCGTGGCAGCCCGCACTGACCGGCGGCGAACAGCCGGAATGGCTCGAAGGCCAGGGCGTGAGCGCCAGCTTCTTCCACATGCTCGGCGTCGCTCCCGTTCTCGGCCGCGATTTTCAGCCGTCCGAAGATGTGTTTAACGGACCCAAAGTTGTCATCCTCAGCGATCGACTGTGGCAGCGTCTGTTTCACGGCGATCCCGGCATTCTCGGCCGCGCAATCAAACTCGACGGTGACACTTTCACCGTCATCGGAGTCATGCCGCATTCCTTTGAGGATGTGCTGTCCTCATCGACCGACATTTGGACCCCCGCGCAATATGACACGCGGCAAATCGCGAAAGACTTTACCAGCGGCGCGTGGGGCAATCATCTGCGCATGGCAGGCCGTCTCCGGCCTGGCGTCTCGCGCGCGCAAGCCATCCAGGAGCTCGCTCAGATCGCAGGTACTCCATGGCCCGATTTCCCACGCCCACGCTGGGCTTCCCTCAACCGCGGCCTCATCGTCGATTCGCTGCAGGATGACATTGCCCGCACCGTCAAACCTGCCCTGCTCGCGGTTCTGGGTGCAGTCCTCCTCGTCCTCACCATCGCCTGCGTTAATGTCATCAATCTGCTGCTCGCCCGCAGCGCACAACGGCACGGAGAATTCGCCGTTCGTGCCGCGCTGGGCGCATCGAAGCGGCGCATCGTCCGCCAGCTGATCACCGAAAGCCTGTTGCTGGCTGCGCTCGGGGGCGCGCTCGGCCTGGGCGTGGCCGTGGCCGGCGTCCGCGCGCTCATCGCGCTCAGTCCCCCTGGACTCCCGCGCGTCAACGCCATCACCGTGGATACTATGGCGTTCGCGTTCGCTTTCGCTGTCACCACCCTCATCGGCGTAGTCACGGGGCTCATTCCCGCCCTGCACGTCTCCCGCGAAGAGGTTCGCCCCCGACTCGAACAGACCTCGCGTCGTACCGCCGGTGGCCATGCATTCACCCGTCGCGCCCTCGTCGTCACAGAAGTCGCGCTGGCTCTGGTCCTGCTCGTTGGCGCAGGCCTGCTGCTCCACAGCATGCGTCGCCTGCTCGCCGTCGATCCCGGCTTCAATCCCGCGCACCTGCTCACCATGCAGGTCCAGACCTCCGGCCGTCAGTTCGACGACCTGGCCTCCGCGCCTGGCGCAGGCGACAGCGTACGGCGCCGCTTCTTCCGGAAGGCCCTCGACGCCGTGCGTCGCGTACCCGGCGTAAAACAGGCAGCCTTCACCAGCGCTTTGCCGCTCAGCGGCGACCCCTCATGGGTGACCACGTACGGCGCGCAATTCGAAAATGACGATCCCACAGGCGGCTACAACGTAACGCGTTACGCAGTAGGCCCGGACTACTGTCAGACCATGGGCATTCCCGTCCTCAGCGGCCGCTGCATCGACGAAAAAGACACGATCACATCGCCCCAGGCGGCGCTGATCAGCAATTCGCTGGCGAGAACTGAGTTTCCGGGCAAGAATCCCATCGGCAAGCGTCTGCATGTCGGCCCCACCAACCGGCCGTGGTATGTCATTGTCGGCGTCGTCGCCGACGTGAAGCAGGACTCTCTGGCCGTCAACCAGCCCGATGCAGTCTATCTCTCCACCGAGCAAACCTGGTTCGCCGACGACACGCTCTCCTTCGTCATTCGCACCCGTGGCGACCTGGCCCTGCTCGCCCCCGCCATCAAAAACGCCATCTGGTCCGTCGACAATGATCAGCCCATCGTCCGCGTCGCCACTATGGACGCCCTGCTCGCCGTCACTGACGCGCAACGGAGCTTTGTCCTGATCCTCTTCGAGGCCTTCGGCCTTGCGGCGCTGGCGCTCGCAGCCGTCGGCATGTACGGCGTGCTGGCGGGCAGCGTCGTCGAGCGCACCCGCGAGATCGGCGTGCGCGCTGCCCTGGGCGCCTCGCGAGGCAACATCCTGGCCATGATCCTGCGCGACGGAATGCGCCTCACCGCCCTCGGCGTCCTCATCGGACTCTGCGGCGCAATCGTCGCGGGCCACGCGTTGGTCAGCCTGCTCTATGGCATCTCCAGTCTCGACTGGATGACTTACCTTGGCGTCGTCGCCCTGCTCACCGCCGTTGCCGGCGGCGCTTGCTGGCTCCCGGCATGGCGCGCCGCCCGCGTCGACCCCTCCATCACTTTGCGCGCCGAGTAACGTTGCGGGATGCGCAGGACTGCGTCGACAAGGTAAATTCGTCTGCATGGTGAAAGCAGCCGTTTGGATGTCGGTCGCCGGTGCGCTCCTGGCTGGAGCCATGGGCGCAAGTGCGCAGGCAAGTGGCATGAATGCGGGAGCAGCCATGCCTCCCATGAGTGGAATGCACGCATTTCCGCCGCCCGAACAGTTGCCGGTCCCGGTGCGCATGACCGGCATCGGCAATTCCCATATCGCAATCAAAGCCACTCCCGAGGCCCAGGTCTGGTTCGATCAGGGTCTCACGCTGCTTCACGACTTCTGGGACTACGAATCCGCGAAGGCTTTTGAGCAGGCCATCCGCACCGACCCGCAGTGCGCCATGTGTTACTGGGGGCTCGCGCAGGCGCTCGAGTTCCGCGGTGAAGAGGACAAGGTTTACGCACCAAAGGCCCTCGATCAGGCCGTGAAGCTGGAGCGCAAAGCCAGCGGGACCGACCGGCTGTATATCGAAGCCGCCGTGGAGGAATCGCACAACGAGTCGGCACAGACGGTCGCCCTCTATCGCAAGCTGGCGAAAAAAGAACCCCACGACGCGGAGGCCCGCATCTTCCTTGCAAATGCCCTCGGCGATGGTTTCGACGACAACGGCGACCCCAAACCCGGCATGAAAGAAAAGATCGCGATCCTCGAGGCCGTGCTCAAGGACGCGCCCAACGATTCTGCCGCGAATCACTACTGGATTCATGCCATGGAGCCGAGCAATCACCCGGAGCGCGCCATTCCGAGCGCCGCGCTGCTGGCCAGTCTCGCGCCCACCAGCGGCCACATGGTGCACATGCCCGGCCACATTTATTACCGGGTAGGCGACTACGCAAACGCCGATCGCTGGTTTGCCGCCTCAACGGCAGCCGATGAGCGCTACATGCGTGAGCAACACGTGAGCGTCGACGACGACTGGAACTATGTCCACAACCTGATGTACGCGATCGCTAACCTGATGGAGCAGGGCCGGCTCGAGGACGCCAATGCGCTCTCGGATCATCTCGCCCGCGCGCGCGGCGAGCTCTCGGCCTCGCTTTACATCTGGAGCGCACGCGACCAGGTCGCCCGCGTCAGCCGGCGACTGCCGGTTGCGCTCCGCGTCGGCGACTGGACCGCGGTCCTGGCGATGCTCGACGATGCCAATCTTCCCGATACCGACAAAACCGCTAATCTGCGCTTCCTCCGCGACGAGTTGCGCAACTTTGCTGCGGGAATGCAGGCCCTCGGGCGCGGCGACCTTGCGTCGGCGAAGATGGCCTCTGCTGAAATGGATGCCGGGCTTTGGCGCCAGGGTCAGGACGCGCAGACTACAGCTGCCGCAAAAGCGAAGGTCGATGCCGATAAGGCAAAATCAACCGCCACTGCGACGAAACCCGATGCTTCAACGCAAGCGCCCGTGACGCCTCTCAACCCCGATGCTGACTCGGGCTCCGTGGTGAGCACGCTGACCGTTGCATCGATGGAATTGCGCGCGGGCGTGCTTCTGCTCGACCAAAAGACGGATGCCGCGAAGAAGCTGTACGATGAGGCCGTGCTGGCGGAGAAAAAGCTCGGCTACCATGAGCCGCCTTTCTACATCCGCCCGGTTGCCGAGACTGAGGCTGAGGCGCTGTTGCGCGAGAAGGACTACGCCGATGCCCGATCGGCCTATCAGGTGGCGCTGGTGGAGCGTCCGGATTCCGGCTTCGAACTCTACGGAATCGCGCGAGCGGACGAACTCGCCGGCAACACCACTCTGGCGCAGACGGAGTATCGCGCTTTCCTGAAAGCCTGGCCCTCCGCCGACCCCAAACTGCCCCAGGTGCTGCACGCTCGCGAAGCTGTGGGAGAGAATGGCTCGATCGCCGGAAAATAGCCAGGGATTCGCACCCGACATTCTGATCCTGAGCCTGCTACCCTGGCGCTTACTCACTTTCCTGGGCTGCCGCCGATTCCCCTGGCCGTAACCACTGCGACCAGAGAGTCGGCGCAACCGTAATATAGAAACCATCGATCGTGAAAATACACGAGGCCCTCTGCAAACGTGGTGCCGGCGCTGTATTGGCCTTTCTTTTCGTAAGGCAGCGCCGGCTGCAGTATCGGATCTTCGGTTCTTGCCAGAAGCTTCGCTGGATTCTTCGCATCGAACAGCGCCTCGCCCGCCGCATAGGTATTCGCCGCCAGATCCGGATCGCCTTCCGAAGCGGCGTTCTTGCCGTTGTAGATAACCAAGATCCCGCGTCGCGTGAGCACCGGAGGCGGTCCCGTCTCCGGGAACGAGCTGTCGAACCGTCCCGGGCGTGGTCTGAGCACCTCGATAGGTTCGCCTTTCGGGTCTTCCACGGGCGTCCAGCGAATCAGGTCCGAAGAAGTGGCAAGGTGAATCGCGCCCTCGCCCCAATACATCCAGTACTTACCCTCAATGCGGGCGGCGATCAGCCTTCCATCGCGCAGCGCAGTTACAATGCCGGCTGACTTGTATTTCAGGTTCGCGTACTTCCCGTCTTCTGCTTCAAGAAAAGCGGGGCCATATTTCGTCCAGTGTTCCATATCCCGCGAAGTCGCGATCCCTACGGAGTAAGTCACTCGGTTCCACTGCGTATAAGTGAGCACGTAGGTTCCATCCTCACGTTCCACAATGCGCGGATCCTCGACGCCCCCCGGCCATTCGCGCGCGTCCTGGCCGTCATCGGCCGGATAGAATACCGGCGTGGGGCGGCGCGTAAAGTGAATGCCATCGGCGCTCTCCGCCAGACCGAGACGCGAGGTGTGCATGCCGATCTGCATGGCCCCTGTATCGTCTTCAGCGCGATAGAGTACCTCGACAACGCCGCTCCGTACCACCGCCGCGGGGTTGAACGTGTGCAGCGCCTCCCAGTGCACCGGAGATTTGCGAATCGGATCGGCAAAGACGGATGCAGGATTGGGCGCAATCACCGGGTTGCCGGCATCCGGCCGGGCGAACGGGCCAATCTGCCAGGGCGTGTCGAATAACTGCGCGCCTGCCACGAAGGCACAGACAAAAACCAGGGCCGCTCGACGCAGAATTCTCCTCAAGCCAGGACTCCTCGCTGCTGCAGTCAGGGCTTCGCGCACGTCTGCGAGCCGGCGGTTAGTGCCAGCAGGAACTTGCGCGCGGCATCGTTGTCTGGAGCGAAGAGCAGCACTCTTCGCAGTGTTTGCGCCGCCGCTTGTGCGCTTACGTCACGGCACTGCGCCACGGCAAGATCGATTCCCGCCGCGCTGGCGCCGGGATCGTGCTGAAAGACCGCCTGCCACAACGGCAGAGCCGCAGCGGCATCGCCGCTTTGCGCGTCCAGGACGGCGAGATCGCCTGCCGCGGTTTCATTGTAGGAGTCAGCATGCAGAGCCCTCTGATATTCGGCCTTCGCATGTACGCGGTCCCCATTGATTTGCTCGAGGAATCCGAGCTCCATGTGCAGCTCGGAGTCAGATTGTTGTTCAGGGTCGGAAGCTTCGGCCTCGCCCAGCAACCGCATGGCACGCTCAGCTGCCGCACGATCGCCGCGCAGCGCCAGTTGCGCCCATGCAAGCCCTTCGTCACGAGCATCGGGACGAACGCCTCCAATGGGCACGAGCGCCGCGGCCGCGACCGGGCTCACAAAGGGTTTGGAGGCGATCTGTATCCGATGATCCGTCACTTGCTCGTGCGCGATGTCCTCAGTCTCCTCGCGCGGCATATGGCACGAAGTGCAGTCCGGATTCTCGGAATGATGGCCGGTGGCGAGAACCGCATGACACGCGAGGCATTTGCTTCGATAAAAACTGACGCGAACTTCGGCGTCGGGCGAAGAATGAGGATCGTGACAAGTCGTGCAGGTGAGCCGGTCCCCGCTTGCGCGCCTGCACGCGCTCTCCAGCAGCGATTCCCACTGGCTCGTGGCGCGGCCTCCAGGACCGGCTTTCCGCCCATCCTCGAAATAGACAGCCTCGTCGAACAAGTCGGCGCCGGGGCGAAACGCGCTGAGACGTTGCCCCGGGCGGATGACGGCGACCTCTCCTTCGAGATGGCACTCGAGGCAAACAGAGTCGCGCAGGACAGGATCGAGCTTCGCCGGATTGACGATGGGCCCCTCGCCATGTTCGGCCAGATGGTGCGACGGATCGCCGTGGCAGGAGGAGCAGAGAATCCCTCCCCCCTGAAACGGTAATCCGGAGAAATGATTGCGTGCGTCCGGCAGCGATTCCTGCACATTGCTGGCGTGGCAATGCAGGCAACCGGGGTCGACGGGTAACGTCAGCGGCATCTCGTGCGTGTCGAGAAAATTGGGGGTCATATCCCACAGATGTTTCTTCGCGTACCAGTTAATGGGAATTTCGTACCAGTAACCTTCACGCTCGAAGATCCAGGTGCGGCCGCGTCTTCCCGATCCGAGATAGTAGCGCAGCTCTACTTTCCCGCTCAGGGCGCGACCGGGCGGCGCATTCGGCCGTTCATACGTGAGCCATAGCTGTCCCGCGTCGAGCATCATGCGATAGTGCACACCCGACGGAACGTAGGTGAAATCGCCCGGGATAAATCCCTGAGCGGCGGGCCCGCTGGCATTCGCCATCGGCGTGCGCTTCCACGATTCGTAGATTTGACGATGGCACGTTGCGCAGACCGCGTCGGGATCCTCGGCCTGGAGCGACGCTCCTGCCTGTGCATTTGCGCCGGCGCCGCCGGCCATCGCAAAAGCCGCGAACAGCAGAACGCAAACGCGGGGCACCTCAGATCCTCCTCATCGCAGGCAGCATGTATGCCTTCGCTTCCTTCGCCCCTTCTTCCACCACATACAGCCGATCCGCCGGCAGATCCCTGAAGGTGTCGACCTGGCCTGAAGGCCAGCGGATTTCGAGCACATCGACGGTCTTCGCCTGATCGAGTCCGAAGTGCAGGCGCAAATCGCTCTGCGAAAAATAGCTCCCGCCGCTGCGCACCTCGTCGATCATCACCAGAGGTTCCGGCCTGTCTGGCTGCGTGCGAGCCACTACCCGCACACGCGCGCCGATCCCGGTGCGGTTGGATTTCGTGCCGATGACTTTCACTTTCGCCCAGTGGCGCTGCGTATGCGCATCGCAGCGCAGCAACTGCGGCAGGCTGTTCACGCAATTGACGACGATGTCGACATCGCCATCGTTGTCGTAGTCCCCGAAAGCACAGCCACGCGCCGGAACCGCCGCCGTAATACCGGGCCCGCCTTTCGCGCTGACGTCCTCAAATCGCCCGTTCTGCAAATTGCGATACAGATACTTGTGTTCGGCATAGGGCGTCTCCGTCTTCACGGTGCTGACTTCCGGATAGACATGGCCATTAGCAACAAATAAGTCGAGCCAGCCGTCGTTATCCATATCTATGAAGCCGATTCCCCAGCCGAGATAGCGCGTGTTGACCCCCAGGCCAGCCTGATAAGTCCGGTCTTCGAAATTACCTCCTCCCAGTCCGGCGTACAGCGAGTCGGTGTCGCCGGCGAAGTTAGTCTTTGCAATGTCGAGCCAGCCGTCGCGATTGTAGTCGCCCACCGTCACGCCCATGCCCGCCTGCGGCCGTCCATCGGGAGAAAACCCAACGCCGTCCTCGATAGCGACGTCGCGAAAGGTTCCATCTTTCTGATTCTGGTAAAGGGTTGCGGCTGTCGAGTCATTCGCGACATAGATGTCCGGCCAGCCGTCGTTGTCGAAATCCGCGACCGCGGCACTGAGCGCGTAATTCCCGAGCGTGGTCCACATGCCGGACTTC
The DNA here is from genome assembly GCA_003131625.1 of Acidobacterium sp. Classification (GTDB taxonomy): domain Bacteria; phylum Acidobacteriota; class Terriglobia; order Terriglobales; family Acidobacteriaceae; genus Palsa-343. The sequence continues at coordinate 31,127 of PKVY01000085.1, forward strand.
TCCGAGACGTCGCTGAAAGTGCCGTCGCCCTTATTGTGGTAGAGACTGTTCTTCCCCGGCGCCAGGCCCGGCGGCCCGCACGCAACCAGAATGCCTTTGTACAGGCACGGCCCCGACTCCGGCAGCGGCGCGGTCTTCAGATCGAAATCAATATAGTTGCCGACGAAAAGGTCGAGGTGCCCGTCGCGGTCGTAGTCGAGAAAGGCGCAGCCGGAATTCCATCGTGTCGCTGGCTGCAGCAGTCCCGCCTTCGCCGTGACGTCGGTGAAGGTGCCATCGCCATTGTTGTGGAAGAGCACGTTCTGTCCGTAGTAGGTGACGAACAAATCGTCCCAGCCATCGTTGTCGCAATCGCCGACGCAGCAGGCCTGACCCCAGCCGCTATGGCCCACGCCTGCCTTCGCGGTGACGTCCGTGAAGGTCCCGTCACGATTGTTCCGGAACAAGTGGCATGAGGGCTTCGTGCTCCGCGGAAACCCTTCCAGACGCCAGCCGTTTACCAGAAAAATATCGAGCCATCCGTCCTGATCGTAGTCGTAGAAGGCGACGCCGCAGCCGGTCGTCTCCAGCAGGTACTTGTTTCTTCCTTCGCCTCCGAAGATCGTCTTTGCGTTCAAGCCGCTCTGCATTGCCACGTCGACAAACTGGACGCCCAGCGGAGTTCCCGCAATCGGCGATGCCGGTCCGGGCGGGGGCGGCATGGGCTTCGCATCGTAGGACTGCTGCGCTCCGGGCCGGCTCGCCGGCGCCTGCTGAGCAGCCACAGCATCGCGCTTCCACGGCGGCGTGCCCAGCCGCAGCACATCCGCAAAAGGAAGCACCAGCGCGCTGCGACTGAGAGAGGACAGAAACTGCCTTCGATTCATCGGGAGAAAGCGAACATAAGGCTCCTATGGATTTTTCGCGGTGAGCGCGTCGGCTTTTTGCCTCTCGGCCGCCGCTTCAGTGATGCGTCCCTGTTCCGTCAGTGCTGTTGCCAGCTGGCGGTGCGCTTCTGCGTAACTGGGATCGCTGCCGATCGCCTCCTGGTAACGCGCAATCGCGTCGGTGATCTGTCCTTTGCTGAGCAGCGCGTTTCCCGCATTGGTCGCGAACATGGCGCGCTGGCGATTCACAGCGACGCGCGTCAGATCCGCCGCAGTCTTCCTCTCTGCCGCCGCTTCGTCCTGCTTTCCTTCCTCCTGCAGAACACTGGCCAGCGTGATATGCGGACCCGGCTGCTGCGGGAGCAGTGCGATGGCTTTGCGCAAGGCCGCAGCCGCGTCGTCATACTTCCCCTGCTGACGGAAGACGCTGCCCAGGATTGACCAGCCGTCGCCGTTCTCCGGACGCACTTCGAGCGCGGTCCGCAGATTGCGCACGGCATCGTCGAAACGGCCCTCCTGCATATAGAGGATGCCGAGCGTGTACGGCGCATCCGGCGACTCCGGATCGAGACGCAGCGCGGCCTCCAGCTCGGCGATGGCGTGCGGCAGATCGTCTTTCAGCTTGTACCCGAGGCCGAGATCGTAATGAAGGTGCGGGTCCCGAGGCGCGAACTTCAGGCCCGTCTGAAATTCCCGGATCGCATCGTCGACATTATTCTCCTGCAGATATGCCGCACCCAGATCTTCGTAGATCGTCGCGTTCTTCGGCGTCAGCTTCGCCGCCCGCAGATACAGCGGAACCGCCTCCTTCGCGCGCCCGGTTTGCACCATCGCCAGGCCGAGATTGGTGAGCGGCTCGGCCTCTTTTGGACGCGCATCCACCACCGTCTGCAAAAGCGGGATCGCCTCCTCTCCTTTTCCCGCGCGCTGCAGAGCCAGCCCCAGATGATAATCCGCGTCCAGCATTTTCGGGTCAATCTCGATCGCCCGCTGGAAATGCTCGATCGCCTCCTCGTCGTCGTTGGCGACAGCCAGCGCGTTCCCCCATTCAAACTGGACCGCGGCATTGTGCGGATCGAGCTCGGCAGCGCGGCTGAACTCTGCTGCCGCGCCATTCATTTGCCCGTCGTGACTCAGGACCACGGCCAGGTGCATGTGCGCCGGTGCCAGCTGAGCATCCAGATCTATTGCTTTGTTGAAGGCTGCTTCTGCATCCGGCCAGCGGCCGGCCTGAGCGTCGAGCGATCCCAGTTGATCCACCAGAACCGCGTTCTGCGGATCGGCCTCGACCGCCCGCTTCATGATTGCAAGGGCGTCCGTCGTCCTGGGGATGGCCGCCAGATCCCGCGCCCACACCACCAGCAAATCGGCGCGAAGCGGACCCCCGCGGTCCATCTTCTCGAACAGCGTAATGGCCTGTGCGCCCGATCCGGTTTGGCTCCAGGCCTGCGCCAGATTCTCCTCCGCGGTGCGATCCTCCGGTTTCAGCTTCAGTGCGGTATTCAGTTCCGCGATGGCGTCCGGGTAGTCGCCCAGGGAGCAGAGCACGACTCCCAGTGCGCTGTGTCCTTCTTCGATCCCCGGCGCCAGCCGCACCGCCAGGCTGAATTGCGTTCGCGCCGTGCTCAGGTCGCCGCGCTCATACGCCTCAGATCCCGCGCGGAAAGCCTGACTCGCCTGCTGCATTGCTGCTGTCTGCGCGCTACACAGTGGCAATCCCCCCAGCAGGAAAGTGGCAAGCGCGAAACCTCGCATCGACTTCAATCGCATCTCCGGCACTCGCGCTATGGGTTCGACGAAGCAGCCCCGCCCTGGAGCTTTTGCAGCGCCTCAAATTCGCGGTTAGCGTCGTCCCTGCGCCCTGCGGCCGTGAACGCGCGGCCCAGCAGCATGTGAATCATCGCATTCGAAGGGTCCATCTTCGCGGCGCGCTCCAGATACATCGCCGCCGTCACCGGATCGTGCTCTTCGAGCAGCGCCTTGCCCAACAGAATATAAGGCCCACTGGCATTAGGTTCCAGCAGCACCGCGCGATCCAGCACCTGCTGCGCGCGGGCGTACTGTCCGTTGCGGATGTACGCGTCGCCCATCCGGTCATACGTCTCGCCATCCAGGGGATTGACCTTCAGTTCCTGCTCCAGTTCCGCGAGCGCGCCGGAGACATCGCCGCCCGCCAGATCGATCTCGCCCAGCAATCGATGCGCGAGCGGTATGCGGGGATCGAGTTGCACCGCCTGATGCGCCGCAACAGCGGCCGGAGCCGTCAGTTCCTGGCGAAAGAGCATGCGCGCCGTCACCAGCCACGCCGCGGCCGAATCCGGCGCGAAGTCGTACTGCGCCGCGAACGCGCGACGGGCATCGTCGTAGCGCTTCGTGCCGACGTAGCAGAGTGCGAGAACATAGTTGGGATCGGCGTTGGCAATCGGGCCCGCGGAATGCGCCTTCTCCAGAAGCGGAATCGCATCCTCCGGCTTGCCCATCCGGTAGAGGGTCACGCCGCGCATCTGCATGGACTCAAGGTCGGACGGATCCTGTTCCAGCGCCCGCGTAAACGACGCTTCGGCCTCCGCGAGCCGGTTGTCCTCGTAGGCCACGATCCCGCGCAGACGCTCCACGCCCGCCGGCTCCGGTTGCGTGGCGGCCAGCGCATCCAGTTCCCGCCGCGCATCGTCGAGTTTGCCCTGCGCCATGAGCGCGCGCACAGCGGCCACCGACGGCGGCCCCGCCCCGGCATCATTCTGGGCTATAGCGAGCACACTCACGACCACCAGCGAGAGGGCAGAACACAGGCGAGCCCGGCACATAATGCGGGAAGTGTACTCCTGGAGGGCATCCGGAGGGGAGACGAGCTCCCCTCCGGGACTGGGGACACAGCCAGGTCAGAACTGAACGCGCAGCGAGAACTGCATTTGGCGTGGGTTCGTGTAAATGCCCAGAGCCGGCTCGCTCGTGATCGTTCCGTCTGACCCCGTCTGGGAGGTCGACGGGTTACCCGGGTTGATGTGGTTGAAGCCGTTGAACGCATCGACCCGGAACTGCGCCAGAATCGCCTCATGGATCGGGAAATTCTTCTGCAGAGACAGATCGCCGTTAAAGTACCCCGGTCCAATGTAGCTGTTTGTCCCTCTGTTGCCGATCTGGTCGAGTCCGGCCTCCTTGAATCCGCTGGTATCCGCCGCCGTGAAGAACGTGCGGTAAGGCGCTCCCCCGCCGACCGGGAATTTGAGCCCGCTTAGGCTTGTGTGCAGGCTTCCCCGGTCCCCGACGGGATAGCAAGGCGCGCTGCCAGGAACCGAAAGACCGCATCCGCCTCCCAGGCCCAGCGAGAATGGCAGACCATTCGACCAGTTCAGCACGGGACTAAACTGCCATCCGCCGATGACCTCGTCTTCCCAGTGCGGTACGCCGCTGCCCCACATCTGGTTTCTGCCAAACGGCAGTTGGTACAGACCGTAGACGACGAACTGTTGTGTTCGCAGGGAGCCGTCCCAGGCCCGGGTCTCTGCTTTGTCCCAAGTGGCATAGCCGGAGTTGTAGTCAAATGCCCGTTGCCACGCATACTGCGCATTGAACGACAGTCCGTGCGTGTATTGCTTGGCCACGGTCGCATCCAGGGCGTCGAACTCGGTATTCTGGTCATCCCCGTAATACGAAATGCCCTGCGTCCAGCCGCACATACCGGGAGTGATGAAGGGCTCGTTCTGGGCCATCAGCTGCGCTTCGTAACTTGCATTCGAACAGGCCGCCGCCCCGCCGCCATAGAAGCGGGAAAGGAAGTTCGAAGTGGAAGTTCCACCGTTGGCCGCGATCACGCCGCCAGCCACGGTGTTGTCATAATGCAGCGTCGAGCCATTGACACTGAACTCCGAAGGCAGAAAGATGCCCGCCTCGTTGGGGTTCGTATTGTTGCCGTCGCCGGCGCTCAGGTTATGCGTGCCCTTATTGCCCACGTAAGCGAGGGTTACGGAAAGCGTTGGGGTGATCGCGCGCTGGACGCTCAAATTCCACGCGTCGAGGGTGGGCAGGCGCAGGGTGTTGGGGCGAGCCTTGGGGCTGACATTAAAGGCCGGCGCCGGCAGCAATCCGTCGGAAGGAACCGTGGGAAATACATTGGCCGCTGGTCCGGTTGCCAGAGTGAACGCCGAAGTCACGGTGGTTGGCGCGCTCAGCGACTGGTTCGCCAGAACCGGCAGGTTCTGCGTAACCACATGGCCGAAGATCGATCCGAAGACGCCCAGATCGAAGCTGCGCCCGTAACCGGCGCGCACCACTGTCTTTGAATCGGGAGCCCACGCGATCCCGATGCGGGGATTCCAGGCGTTGGTAGCGCCGCCCCACCCCATGTTGGTGGGAACGTTCCCGTAGCCCGCAACCCGCAGGTAGCCGTCGGTCGAGTATCCTCCGGCGCCTCCGTTCAGTTCCATCAACGCGCCATTTCCCTTGCCGTTCACCGACTCAGGGAAATACATCTCATAGCGCAGGCCGTAATTGATCGTGAGCGATGGTCTGGGCCGCCAGGTATCCTGCGCGTAGAAGAAGTCGCGCTTCTGGAATTCCTTGGCATTGGTGGAGACGCTGACATAGCGCTGGAAGCTGCTCACATCTCCAAGCAAAAAGCTGGCCATGCCCAGCCCGGCGGTGCTCCCGCCGTTCGAAGTCGGTCCGGGATCGAAGCTAAGAATGCCCGCGCGGTCGCTGTCGGAGGGAACGCGCAGATTACGCCCATAGCGCAGATCGACGCCGAACTTGTAGGCGTGATTCCCGAAGAGTTTGGTCCAGTTATTCACAAGCTGGAACTGATCTTCCCGCTCGATCAGCGGGCAGTTGCAGCGGGTGATATTCAAAGCCGATCCATACTGCGCGCCGCCCCCTGTCGGGTTGTTCGGTCCCTGGTTCCCCGACCGGTCCGCGTCCGCGATATTGAACCCCGGCGCCCCACTTGTGAGCGAGTCGCTTGCAATATTAATACCTGGAATACCGAGTTGGTTCGCAAACTCGGTCGACTGATCGTACTTGTGGTCTCCGATGTTGTAGCGGTAGTAGCCAATGCGCCAGTCGGTCAGCAGCTTCGGGCTCACCGCAATATCCATGCCCGCTGCAAGACTGTCGTCGGCGCCCTGGGAAACGCCGCCGTAGCCGCCGATGCCGAAACCCGGTCCGCCCGCCGTGCCAAACATCGTGGTTCCGGAAAGGGTGTCGGTGAACCGGCTGAAGCGCGTGAACGCGTGCATGGTTTGCGAAATCGTGTCATCCACGCGCAAATCCCACTGGTTGTTATTAAAGAGACCGGTGCCGCTGGCCGAATAGTTGTCTTTCAAACCATTCAGCTTCCCTGCTGCAACCGTGCCCCCCGCATTCGGAGCATAGGGTTGCAGCAGTTTCAGCAGAGCCAGAGCCTGCGGGGAGAGCTGCGAGGCCGGAATTACGTTGCCCGGATACGGCACCGATCCACCCGACGTCTGCTGGTAAACCAGAGGGGCAGTGGTGCTGCCCAGGATGCCCAGTGCGTATTCGCTGAAGTCGCAGCCGGTAGGGCCAAGACAGGTCGATACGAGGTGCGCCGTCGGAACGGTCGCCGTAGCCGACGTTCCCACCTTCTGCCGCACGCCCTGATAATCGAAGAAGCCGAATAGCCGGTCTTTGATGAAGGGTCCGCCGATCGAACCGCCGAACTGGTTCTTCAGTCCCGCTGGAACGCCCTTCGGCGCGGTTGCGGTCGCAAACTGCGTATAGGGATCGGTGCCGAGGTTCTCGCTGCTCTCGCGATAATCGAATGCGCTGCCGTGGAAGCTGTTCGACCCGGATTTCGTCTGCGCGGAAATAAACGACGCCACTGCCTTCCCGAACTCCGCGTCGAAATTCTGCGTGGTGATCTTGGTATCCGAGATTGCGTCCAGCGGCGGGTTGATCACGATAATGCCGAGGATCGGATCCTGATTGTCGGTTCCGTCCAGCTGATAGGCCACGCCGCCGAAGGCCTGGCCGTCCACCTGAATCTGTTTGCTGGCCTGCGGATTCTCATCGGCCGCGTGGTTCCAGCTCAGCGATTGCGCTCCGGGCAGCAGCAGCTGCAGGTTCGCAAAATTGCGATCCGGAATCGGAAGGTTTTCGACCTCGCTGGTCGTGAACTCGGTAGCCACATCCGCCCGATCCGTCTTCAACTCCGGAATCGTATCCGCGTTCACGTTGACGGTTTGCGTCGCCGCGCCGACCTTAAGAGAAGCGTCGATCTTCGGAGAGGTATCCGCCTGGACCAGAACGCCGCTGGCCTCGAAGGTCTCAAATCCCTGCGCCTCCACCTTCACGTTGTAGGTGTCCGGGATGAGATGCTCGGCGATGTATTCGCCGGATGCATTCGACTTCACCGCAATCGTGGTGCCCTTGGAAACGTCGGTCACCGTGATATTCGCGTTGGGAACGACCGCCCCGGTGTTATCGGTCACCGTTCCGTTGATGGAACCGTAGACGGCCTGCGCCTTCAATTGGCCAGAGAAACACAACGCGGCGGCTGCCGCACAGGCTACTGCGAGCCTTGCAAATTTCATAACATCCTCCCAAAAAAAGCTTCCCGGGAGCGTTGTGCTCCCGTCCCGATCGCTCTTCAAATGGCAGCGACGACGGCAAATTCCGTCTTGTTTTCAGTACAAAAGCCGAAAGCGGCCTCTCACATCGAAGATCGGCCGCGCCTCAGTTGCTGGCTTGCGTACAGCGGTTGTCGTAATGCGTTGGCGTTCTGATCGCGGCTTGCGGCAGAAATTGAACCGCAGTGAGCTGGGGAATAAGCCGCAGGACTCAGCAACAGACCTTCTTCACTGCGGCAGTGACTGTAGGCAAACGGAATGATCGTTGTCAAGTCGCGAACACCGGAAAATACAAACTACCCTGCCTCCCCGCGCGGCAAATGAAGAAGTGAGCCACGAGTATCCCGGCGTGTGAATCGATTGAGCGATCCCGGAGTTCCATCACGGAATTCGACGTGCTACCGTGGCAAAGATGGCGTTGCGCACATGGATCGTTTTGCTCATTTGTGGTTCGGCCGCTGCGTGTGCGGCGCAGCCCTTCGGTGTCGATCTCGATGGCCGTCCCGTCGATCGGCTCGCGCCTCCCGCATCGCGCGCGATCGTGCTTTTCTTCGCCGCGTCGGATTGTCCCATCTCCAACCGCTACGTTCCCGAGATCGAGCGGCTCGAACGCGAATTCACGCCCGCGGGTGTGCACTTCTGGTCGGTTTACCCGAATCCTGAGGACACACCGGAAGTAGTTCGGCATCACCAACAGCAATTCGATATTCATACCGACGTTCTGCTGGACAACCAACAGCGGATGACTGCGATGGCGCACGCCACCATCACTCCCGAGGTCGCGATCCTTGTTCCCGCGGGCACAGCCTTGCGCGAGGTGTATCGCGGGCGCATCGACGATCGCTACCTCACGCTGGGGCAGGAGCGTCCTTCCGCGAACAGACATGATCTCGAGGATGCACTCCACGCGCTGCTTGCGAACCATCCCATTCCACCCCCGGGCGGACCGCCGATCGGCTGCTCCATCGTGCCGCGCGGCGAGCNNGAGCCATGAGAATTCTCCTCTCCGCTTCGCTCGCCCTGGCAGCCTGCACCATCTTCGCTTTGTCCGCTTCTCCACCCCCCATGCGCGCTGCGCAAGCTCCTGTCACATGGAGCCGCCAGATCGCACCCATCGTCTACCGCAACTGCGCCATGTGCCATCACCCGGGCGGAGCCGGACCCTTCAGCCTGCTCTCCTGGGCTGACGCGCGCCGTCACGCGCACCAGATCCTCGACGTCACGCAGTCGCGTTACATGCCGCCCTGGCTCCCTGCTCCCGGCTACGGCGATTTCGCCGGCGACCGTCGTCTCAGCGACGAGGACCTGACCCTGATTCGCAAATGGGTCGAGTCCGGAACGCCCGAGGGCGATCGGGCCCAGGCGCCGCCTGCCCCGCATTACGACGCAACCTGGCAGATCGGGAAGCCCGACCTCATTCTCTCCGTCGAGCGCCCGTATTCGCTTACCGCGTCCGGCACCGAC
>PKVY01000134.1 GCA_003131625.1 Acidobacterium sp.
TTTCGCGAGGACCTCTACTACCGGCTGAACGTGGTGAAGCTGACTCTGCCGCCGCTGCGCGAGCGCAAAGAAGATATTCCTCTGCTCGCGGCTCACTTTCTCGAGCGCAACAGCCTGGAGATGCGGCGACCCTTCCGGCTCAGCGCGGAGACGCTGTCGTTCCTGGTGGAATACTCCTGGCCGGGCAACGTCCGCGAGCTCTCGAATGCCATCGACCGCGCCTGCAATCTCTCTTCGGGAGAGGTAATCGAGATGGGGGAGATGAGCACCAGCATCCGCGACGCGTGGATGCAGGCTACCGTGAGCCGCCGCGCGCCCACGGAGGAGAGCACGACAACGGAGCCCTCAGTAGTGACCCTGGCCGAACTGGAGAAGCGCGCCATCCTGACCACGCTGGAACAGGTGAAGGGCGACAAGCTGCTGGCCGCGCGCCTGCTCAACATCGGGAAGACAACCCTGTACCGCAAGCTGAAGGAATACGAGGCGACACCATGAGCGCGCAGGCGAACGGCAACGGGAACCCGGCATGGCCCGCGCAGCCGGCGGTCCTCATCGTTACCGCAATTGAGGAAATCGAAACAACGGCCGCCGCTTTGGCCGGCCAGCTGAAGCTGACGGTGGAGATCGCCGCGAGCCGGGCCGCCGCGGTGCGCCTGCTGGCTCGCCGCGGCTACTCCGTCGTCGTTGTGGACCAGAACCTGGCCGAGACCGATGCGGAGGGCGCCGACCTGATCTGGAAAAACGCAGGCGTGGCGATTCCTCTGCAACTCAATTTCGCTTTGGCGGGAAGCGCACGCCTCGAACGCGAAATCAGGGCAGCGCTGGCCCGCCGTGAGCGCGAGCAGGTGCTCGCGGTGGCCGCTGCGAGGTCTGCGGTGGACGCCGAACTAAAGAATGCCATTACGGGAATCCTGCTCGAATCGCGGCTTGCGCTCGCCGAGGAGAATTTGCCTCCGCGGGTTGAAAACCGATTGAAAACACTGGCGCTTATGGCGGACCGGCTCCGGGAGCGCCTGGTACTACCGGTCGCGCACGATACCACCAGCGGGTCATTGCTGGCTGCTCCGAAGTGACCTAGGCTGATTACTAACTCGTCACGAAGGTTTCAAAGCAAAACGGCAGCACGGATTTGCCCGGATCCCTTCGGCCTCCCCCATCGAAGGGGGCATCGATCGCAACGGCTCGTATTGTTTGTTGGTTATGCGTTGAGCGAGCATCTCGGATATTCCAGGAGTCTCCCCCCATGCACCGCCTTGCACTGTCTGTCCTTGTTCTGTCTCTGGCCACGCCTGCCGGGTTCGCCCAGCAGAGCAGTTCTTCTCTCGTCGCACCGGAGTTTCTGTATTCCGGCGGTTCGGCCTTTCCAGCGGCAGCTGCCGTCACCACCATGCCGCCGTCTGCGACACGCACAGCGTTTTCCGGCGTCGGTATCGGCGTAAAAGCCGGTCTGCTGGGCGTGGGCGTGGAGGTAGCCACGCCCCTCTCGTACCACGTGAACATCCGCGGCGGCGGCAACTTCATGAGCTACAGCGACACGCTCACCAGCGACGGCATCAGCTACAACGCGGCGCTGCGTTTCCGCTCCGCTGAAGCCAGCGTCGATTGGTTTCCGTGGGCCAAAGGATTCCACATCAGCCCGGGCGCACTGCTCTACAACGGCAACCAGATCACGGCCGGAGCCAGTGTGCCGGCCGGCAAGACCTTCACCCTGGACGGCACAACCTACACCAGCAGCGCGACCGATCCGGTAACCGGCACGGGCGCTGTGACCATGAATAAGACCGCGCCGAAGCTGACCGTGGGCTGGGGCAACCTGGTTCCGCGCAGCGGCCGCCACTTCAGCGTTCCCGTGGAAATTGGCGCCGCCTACATCGGCGATCCCAAGGTTGCGGTGACCCTGGCCGGAACCGCGTGCTACACCTACGAGGGCACGCCCTATTGCAGCGCCGTGGCCACGAACTCCATGATTCAGTCCAACCTCGCCGCCCAGGTACAGAAGCTCAATAAAGATGCGGAGGATGCGCGGTTCTTCCCCCTCCTCTCACTGGGGTTCGCGTACCGTTTCTGAGGGACGCGCAGGGGCGCGACGGAGGAATCCCTGCGCCCCTGAACCAACTTGTCTCTAGCCGATCGGCTGCCCCCCGGCCGTCAGTTGCTGCAGTTGCTGCTGGTCGTACTGCTTCACTTCATCCGGCAGGGGGGCATAGTTCAGCGACTCAGCGGCCGCCTGGCCATTCGTAATGATGTACTGGACGAACTGCTTCAGCGCGGTGCGCTTCGCCTTGTCCGGACCGTCTTTCGGGATGATGAGAAAGGTCAGTCCGGAGATGGGGTAGGCGTCGGGCGCCTTGGCCGGCGGGTTGACGATGGGCTCGCGCGGGTCCTGTGTGAGCTGTGCGCTGAATGCGGCGATGTCCGCTGTCGTGCCGGCTGGTGAGGGCTGCACATACTGCCCAGCCTGGTTTTGAATCCCCGCCGTAGGCAGGTGGTTCTGCTGCGCGTAGGCCAGCTCGACGTAGCCGATGGCGCCGGGCGTGTTGCGTACGTTGCCGGTAACACCTTCGTTGCCCTTGCCCCCAATGCCGACCGGCCAGCTGACCGCTGTGCCCGAACCCACCTTCTGCTTCCACTCCGGGCTCACCGCGGACAGATACTCGGTGAAGATGCCGGTCGTGCCGCTGCCATCGGAGCGGTGCGAGACGACGACGGACGAGGAGGGCAGCTTCACCCCGGGATTGTCCTTCGCGACCAGCGGATCTTTCCAGGTCTTGATTTTCCCAAGAAAGATGTCCGCCAGAGCTTCGGGGGAAAGACGGAGGGGAGCCGTGAGGCCGGGGAGGTTATAGGTGATGCATACAGGCCCGGCGCTCTCCGGGATCTGCACGACCGGCGTCATACCGGCCAGTTGCTGGTCATTCAGGGCCACGTCGGAGGCCCCGAAGTCGACCGTCCCGGCCTTGACCTGCTGGATGCCGCCGCCAGAACCGATGGACTGATAGTTGATCTGGATATTGGGATGTGCCTGGGAAAAGTCGGCGGTCCAACGGGACATGGCTGGATTGACAAAGGTGCTGCCGGCTCCGGACAAGGCCACGGTATTGTTGTTCGACGAATTGCACCCACTCAGGCTGACCAACGCTGCGACCGCAACCAGGGCGGCCACTCTCCGACTCGACATGCGACTCCTCCATCGATGTTTTTGGGGCTGACAGCACCACGGGGAAATCTACACGAAATTGCGACCGTCGATGTTACAGTCCGGAGAATTGGAAAAATCGCCTCGCGCCGAATCACCGGGCAAAGCAAAAAGTGCGCGAGAAAACTGCCATGGCCAGGCGAGTTCCTTTCCCCCGCCAGGGAATGATGTTCGTCTCCAGCAACAGGCTCGCCGCAACTCGCTACACTAAACCTGCCGCACCGCACTTTCCCATGCATCGGAGGCCCCCTCGATGGGAGGCATGATCAGCGCCTGGCGTTCCCTGGGCCAGGACCCTTCGGTCTTGAAGCAAAAAATAAAGCCGGGGACCGCGCGGCGCACCCTCGCCTTCGCCCTGCCCTATGCCGGCCTGCTCGCCGTGTTTCTTCTCGTTGTCATCGTCGACGCGTCCATCACCGTCATCAATCCCCTGCTCTTCCGCCAGATCATCAACAACGGCATCCTCAAAGGCAATGCGCCTTTGGTCATCCATTTCGCCATCATTGTCGGCTGCCTTGGCCTCTGCGACGGCGCACTCGGCATCGCGCAGACCTTCCTCTCGTCGAAGATTGGCGCCGAAATCGTCCTCTCCCTCCGCAATCGCCTCTTCCAGCACATCCAGCAAATGCCGCTGGCCTTCTTCACCCGCACCCAAACCGGAGCTCTCGTCAGCCGTCTCAATACCGACGTGCAGGGCGCGCGCACAGCGTTCACCGACATTCTCTCCAACGTCGTCGGCAATCTCATCACCGTCCTGCTCATCCTGGGCGCGATGTTCGTCCTCTCCTGGCGCATTTCTCTCGGCGCCGTCGTGCTCCTCCCCATCTTTGTTCTCCCCGCGCGTTTCTGGGGCCGCAAACTCCAGGCCATCATGCGCGAAACCTATGACCTTGCCGGCAAAATGAACAACCTCATGGTCGAGCGGTTCAACGTCGCCGGCGCTCTGCTGTCCAAACTGTTTGGCCGGCCGGAAGAAGATGCTCGCGCCTTCCAGGAAAAGGCCCAGCGCGTCTCCGACATCAGCATTAAGGTGGCCATCTATAGCCGCCTGTTCTTCACCGCGCTCGCCGTCGTCGCCACCGTGGCCTCTGCGCTGGCGTATGGCTGGGGTGGCGTCCTTGCCGTCCATCATGTTCTTGACGTGGGCACGGTCGTCGCGCTCACCGCCTACCTCGCTCGCCTCTACGCGCCGCTCCTCGGCCTCTCCAATGTCCAGGTCAGCATCATGACGGCCCTGGTCTCGTTTGAGAGGGTCTTCGAAGTCCTCGATCTTCCCCCCATGATCCGGGAAAGCGCCCACCCCGTGCCCATCCCACCCGGTCCCGCCTCCATCGAGTTCGATCGCGTCAGCTTCCGCTATCCCTCTGCGTCCGAAGTATCCCTCGCCTCGCTGGAATCCATCGCCGTTCCCGACCAGCGCCCGCAGACAACCGTCCTCCACGACATCAGCTTCCGCATTGCTCCTGGCCAGCTGGTCGCCCTGGTCGGACCCTCTGGAGCCGGCAAAACCACCATCACCCATCTTGTCCCGCGCCTCTACGACGCGCAAAGCGGCGCCGTCCGCATCAACGGCATCGATGTCCGCGACCTTCAACTCGACTCTCTCAACCGCCGTATCGGCATCGTCACCCAGGAGGCTCATCTCTTCCACGACACCATCCGCGCCAACCTGTTGTATGCCCGGCCCGATGCGACCGACGAGCAGTTCCGCGCGGCTCTTCGCGACGCACAGATTTTGGATCTCGTGGAGAGCCTGCCGGACCAACTCGACACCATGGTTGGCGAGCGGGGCTACCGCTTCTCCGGAGGGGAGAAGCAGCGCCTCGCCATCGCCCGCCTGCTCCTCAAGGCGCCGGACATTGTCATCCTCGACGAGGCCACCGCCCATCTCGATTCAGAATCCGAAGCCGCCATCCAGCGCGCGCTCGAAACGGCCCTTGCCGGCCGGANNCGGTGATCGCCATCGCCCATCGCCTCTCCACCATCCTCAAGGCAGACGAGATTCTTGTCGTCCAGAACGGGCGTATTGTGCAGCGTGGCGCACACGCCACTCTGTTGCTCGAGCCGGGAATCTACACCGACCTCTACCGTCGCCAATTCGCTGAAGTTCCGGAAAGAAATGACCATCAGGTCGCAGATCCGGTATAACGGCTGCGCGAAGGGCGAAAATCGCGTAACGTTACCCATTCCCGAAAAACTGTCAATCCTTACGTTCGTAACTGCGCGCCCTAACTCCTTTCGCTGGCGTGCGCATTGGTTTCGCTGACCCCTCCATTTCCTGCATTTTTATTCTTCCAGTCTGCTATTCTGAACTTAGATGGAAAAAGAAAAAGGCCTCGCTTTTGGGCGAGGCCTTTCTGCGTCTCGGCGAACGCCGTTCGCCTGCAATCCTGGCTCGCCTTTTTGCTGGTCTTTAGCTCGTCTTCGCGTTTCACGGCTCCCGGCTCCCGGCTCCCGGCTCCTGGCTCCTGGCTCCTGGCTCCGAAGTACTTTGCAATGAAATGAGCAAGAACATACTTGACACACATGTGTGTTTGGGATACGATTTTCTTATGAAACAGCCGGAATCGCTTCAGGAAGCCATCGTTTACTTCGTCGATCCCGAGCGGGCTTTCCGCTATGCCGTCCAGCTTCGCTGGCCCGACGCCCGGATCAACTGCCCTCGCTGTGGTGCCGAAAAGCACTCGTTTGTGAAGACGCGGCGGCTGTGGTTCTGCTACGGCTGCAAGAAGCAATTCACCCTGAAAGTCGGAACGATCTTTGAGGATTCGGCGCTCGGCATGGATAAGTGGATGGCGGCGTTCTGGATGATTTGCAACTGCAAGAACGGCATCTCCAGTTACGAATTGGCTAGGGCTATCAAGGTCACACAAAAGTCGGCATGGTTCATGCTCCATCGGATTCGGGAAGCGATGATGGTCGGCTCCATTACAAAGATGGGAGGCAAGGGCCCAGTCGAAGTGGATGAGACGTTTGTGGGTCCGAATCCGAGGACCATGCACAAGGACCGCCGCGCCCGTCAGCTTTCTGCATATGGCAGAAGGCCGAAGGCGATTGTGATGGGGATGCTGGATCGGGAGAGTCGTCAGGTTCGCGCAAGAGTAGTTCCGAACGTCAAACGGGAGACATTGCAGGATGCAATCCTTCAGCAGATCGACAAGGGTGCGACGGTTTACACGGATGCGTACCCCTCTTACGACACTCTGGCGGCACAGGAGTACATCCACGCGACAGTGAACCACGTTAGCGAATACGTTCGCGGCCAAGTCCATACGCAGGGCATCGAGAATTTCTGGAGCCTGCTCAAGCGGGGCCTGAAGGGCACCTACGTTGCCGTTGAACCGTTTCATCTTGACCGCTATGTCTCGGAGCAGGTCTTCAGGTTCAACAACCGGGCGACGAAAGACAACCCACTGAACGACGGTGACCGCTTCGCTCTGGCAATGAGCCAGGTTGCCGGGAAGCGGCTCACCTATGCCGAACTCACAGGCAAAGGAACTGACTCGCTCCACTCGTAGACGGCAGGGACGGGGTAAGCGCATGAGCCTAATCCTTGCCGCGCTTCGTTGACTTCTTATGCACTGGCTTTGTGGGCTTTTTCGCCGTAGACTTGGGCACGCGAAAAAGCGCGGTCATTCCCTGCTCAAATCGCTTTCGCGCTTCTGGTCCTTCGTGGTATTCGTGTTTCACCATATCCTCTCCCGCACTCACTTTACTCCCATCCATGGCAAGCAAAAGAGGTAGAAAAAGAGAACGCAAGAAACGACAACAAGCAAAGCGAGCAGTGCCCCCAGCGCCTCCCCGGCAACCACCTGTCCCGCTCTCTTTGCCCGCATCGTCAGGTCCGCCTGATCACCATTCACTGTGGAAGTGGATGCACCTTCCGAAGTGGACGTGGTTGGTATTGGTCGTTGTGGCCACAGCAATAACATTACTAGAAGGCTACCCATGGTTAGATATCCAAAAAGACGAGATTCTTAGTCCCTCAAATCCTTACCGTAATTTGCTGATCATTGTGAATCAGGGGTACATTCCAATTTCCAGTGTTGAAGTAGTATGCATAGTTAATGTGTGGGCTGGCCGCCGTTCTGGAGCCAACAATGTTGGATTTTTGAATACTGTTCTGGGTACTTATTGGCACGAGGGTAAATTCACAGTTCCCTGCGCACACGTAGGAATCAATAAGGCTCCGGTGATACTTGCTAAGATGACTATTACCGTTAGCTATGCGGTATTCGGTTTGAAGTTCAGATTCCTGCGGGGACAACAAACGTTTCATGTGGAAGCCCTCCGTGCTGACGATGGTTCATATCGCTGGACGTTTCGGTAAAATCGCTTACGATCTTATGGGCTTCGTGATATTCGTGTTTCATAATCAAAGCGTATGCCCCACCATCCCAGCGGCCCAAGGAAGAAGATTAAAAAGCGAGATCGCCCAACACGCGATCCCGAGCAACAAGGCGATGGCGCTCCAGGGCAACCGCCGCTCGCGGGCGCAATTGAACCAGCCCCAGATAATCCCACCCAGCCCGAGACAGGCGAGGATGCAAGCATGCCATGGTGGAAACGATGGAACGGGGGCTGGAAGGGAATCCTCGAAAGCATTGGGTTGCTCGCTGCAATCGCGTACGCCATTGTCAACTATTTTCAGTGGAGCGACCTGCGACACAATTTTCAATCGACCGAACGTGCGTGGGTAAAAATCGATGTGGCGTGGCCACCAGCGCCAGACGGTTCTTTCGGCATTCAGACTGCTAACTTCGGTAAGAACGCCGCTCTCGCCGTAAGAGTCCATACCTGGGTTGAGGTTTTGAACAAGCAATCGGCCCCAGTGCTTGATGAAAGCGGGAATCATTTTGTTCAAGCCTACGGTTTGCTTTTTCCCGGAGACACTGACACCAGTTCGGTAGGGGGACGAGCAGCTCTCGCTGGCGGTCCAGCCCCCTTCACGGAACGGGAGAAAGAAGATATCACTACCGGCGAAGCGTACGTTGTCGTTTACGGAGTGGTGACCTATCACGACCAGTTTGGATATCACTGGACGCGGCTTTGCGACTGGAAGTCCTATCTCGACACTCCGGCTCACGGAACCGCTAATGCCCTTTCCTGTGTCCGATACAACAGCGTTGGCGACGGCAAAATCACCTTTAAAGTGCACGTGCCTCCCGAGTAGCAGCAGCCCTGCCACGGCAAGCAGAGCGTAGAGCAAAAAGTACATGTGCGTCAAGTAAGTTGTTGCCGATACGCGCCACTCATCCGGGGCCCACGCGTATCCATAACAAAGCAAAATAGAAGCCCACAAACCATTGAAGAATGAGATAACTAACGCGCGGCCGAAAATTCCGGAACGAATGGAATCAGATACGTACGTCAACCCAGCCCCGGAGAGGGGGGAGGGGGGTACCCCCGCGCCGGACCCATTCGTAACAGCAACCGCCGATCCCGGGAGGACGTACCTTTTCTTTTCTTGAGTTTTGGCTTTACTTCAAACGGCCCATGATCTCTTCGAGCACCTGCTTCGAAGGCCGCGTGCGTTCCTGCGGCAGAGTGGCGAGCGGCTCGTCGACCAGATTCAGCAGGTCGGTGAAGGCCGGCTTCTGCGTATCGATATAGAAGACGCCGGTCAGCACTTCGCCCTTTTCGTGGGATTCCATGAGTGTCTTTACGGCGAGGGCGCGGTCAGTCGGGTTGTAATCCTCGTGCAGCTTGCGTAGTCGCAGGCTGGAGCCGTCGTGCATGGTCACGTCGAAGGTGGTCCCGGCGTCGTACTCCACATCGATTTCTTCGAAGCTGGGCACAAAACCGACTTCGCTGACCGGCTCTTCGTGGTCCTGCATGTATTTGTAACTGCGGGTGGAACCTTCGTGGTCGTTGAAGGTAACGCACGGCGAGATGACGTCGAGCATGACGGTGCCCTTGTGGGCAATCGCCGCCTTCAGCATGGTAAGCAGCTGCCGCTTGTCGCCGGAAAAGGAGCGGCCGACGAAGGTCGCGCCGAGCTGGATGGCCAGCGCGCAAGTGTCAATGGCAGGCAGGTCGTTGACGACGCCGGTTTTGAGCTTTGAGCCGATGTCGGCGGTCGCCGAGAACTGACCCTTGGTCAGGCCGTAAACGCCGTTGTCCTCGATGATGTAAATCATCGGCAGATTGCGGCGCATGAGATGGACGAACTGGCCGATGCCGATGGAGGCCGAGTCGCCGTCGCCGGAGACGCCGATGCCCATCATGGTTTTGTTGGCCAGCAGCGCGCCGGTAGCCACCGAAGGCATGCGGCCGTGCACGCTGTTGAAGCTGTGCGAGCGCGACATGAAGTAGGCGGGGCTCTTGGAGGAGCAGCCGATGCCGGAGAGCTTCATGACCCGTTCCGGCTTGACGCCCATTTCATACATGGCGTCGATGATGCGCTCGGAGATGGCATTGTGGCCGCAGCCGGCGCAGAGCGTCGATATCGCGCCCTCATAATCGCGATGCGTGAAGCCGAGCGCATTGACGCCAAGCGCGGGATGCTGGAATTTCGGCTTGGCGATATAGGTCATGACTTCACCTTGCGGAGCGGGGTGACCTGGAGCTGATCCTGGTGGTCGCCGATGGCGCCGGCGATGAAGCGCGCGGTGATCGGCGTGCCGTC
>PKVY01000132.1:0-42487 GCA_003131625.1 Acidobacterium sp.
CATTTTGTGGGTTCAGTCCACGAGTGGGCTCCGCGTTTGCCGACCAACTGGGCATTACGACACACAAGCCCGTTTGAACGAAGCCGCTGGCGCGGCGGACGCTGCGCGTGCGATACTCCGGACATTATGGGCTACCGAAATGCCCTGAATCGACTTTCGCCTGGTCTTGCTAACTCGCTTTCCTTCAGCGTGTTGCAGGCGAAGATCGATTCAATTCCCATAGCCTGACCGCATCCGCCGCAAACGCCAGCGGCTCCCTTCAAACGGCTCTATCTAAACTGCCCGACCACGCGATGTCGGAGACCGCAAGGTTCTGCGTCTCGGGCAGTCAAGATAGAGTCCTATCGTTTCCCGATACCTATTCTCAGATCGAAGCAGAAGGCATGGTCAATGAGTGCATTGGCCTGATATGGAGTGACCGTGTCAACCTGCGCGATCGGTGGGTTTGTTTTTGTCGTTGTTTTTGTTGTTTCCCGAAGACAGAGCGAGCAGCAGCTGGAGCAGTTTTGAGCGACGATTGATCAGTCTGATATTCGCGGGTCGGAACCGCATAATCATGATCCGTCGGGAGCTGCCTCTGACTGTTATCGCGAGTCCGGTCGAGCCTGTCGCATAGGCCAAGAGGGTTCTCCTTCGTGCTTGCCCTGGCTGCTGCTGGCTCTGTGTTCGAGATTGGTAGCACCGTTCATCGGTTGAATGTTTTGCTCTTTCCTTTTCAGGAAGGTTTTGTCTTTGCTTTGGTTCTTGTCAGGCTGCAAGTTGCTGGCTGGCAACAGTCTCTGCTCTGGTTCCAATGGCCCAGATGAAGCCCAGCAGTTCACGGGCAACTGCCGTGACGATCTTCCTCTGGTCCTTGCCGGCTGCCCCCAGTTTCATATAGCGCTTGTGTAGGCGGTGTTGCGCTTTCCATGCAATCTCTTTGACCTCTTCCGAAATGCTCTCCTGCCTTCTGCGCAGTCCATACCAGATTCCTGGTGGACGGCGATAGCTCCAGGCTGCCTCGACAACGATTCGTCGCAAGTGCGCGTTGCCGGTTTTCGTGATGCCTCCACGCCTGATCCGCTTGCCACTGGAGTCCTCACTAGGCACAGCACCGCAATAACCCATCAGTTGCCGGGCGCTCTCGAAGCGAGATGCCTTGCCCAGTTCGGCCGCAATGGTCACAGCCGAGATATCCGCAATACCGCGCAGTGCCTGTAGATCGTGGATGACTTGTTGTAATGCGGGTGAGGCCAGCTTGACTGCCTCGGTGATGGCTTGCTCCAGACGCGCCACGCGCTCCCGCATGTGCTCGACCTCGTGCAGATAATCCTGTCGTGTAGCTTCCTGAGCGATCTGTGGGAAGCATAGCTGTGCGACCCAGATGAGATAGGGACGTGTCCATGGTCTCACTCCGGAGGGCGGACGATGGCCTGAGCGCAACAGAAACTTGCTCAATCGATGCCGCGCTCGCATCTGATCCTGCTTGGCTGCTTCGCGAGCTCGCACCAAATCCCGCAAGGCTTCGGAACCTTCATCCGGAACCCATACCGCCGTCAGATCTCCGGATCGATAGCAACGCGCCAGCTTCTCAGCATCGCGCCGGTCCGTCTTTACCCGATCACCCGCTTTAACCGGTACCAGCGTGGGTGCCACCACCTCGCACTGAACGCCCAACTCCGCCAGTTGCCAGTATACGACGTAGCCTGTCGGTCCCGCTTCATAGCAGACCTTCATCGTCTCTGCCGGGCCAAGCTTCCTGATCAGCTTGCGTAGTGACTCGACGCGGTTGGGAATCGTTCCCAGGCTTCGCACCTCGCCATCCGGCTCTGCGATCGCTGCGGCGATCGTCTCCGCATGGACATCCAAACCCAAAAATCGTAACTTCTCCTGCATGACCGGCTCCTTTCCGCTTGTGGCTCTGAACTGTGCGTTCTTCTGAACACACAGGCTAACCCACGGTCAGCGCATCGGCGCCGGTCACTCCATACTGCCTGTTAGCGACAATTGAGAATTACGTTCGGCTTGCCGGCTGAAAGTGCAGCTTCCCTCCAGGCCGATCACCAGGTCGACGTCGCAAAGGGAGCGTGCTGCCGCCGCCTCGCATGCGGATCTTCAGGAGTTGCGCCGCCGACTCGAGACGACCGCTATAATCGGTGTAAATTATGCGCTTCCCGCGGCGACGCTTTCTCGGGTCCTCCCTTTTCGTCTTCGGCAGCACTTTGATGGACGCACTGGTCACGCCGCTCTGGAAATGGAAAGAGCCGCTGGCCGTGGAAGCGGCGACGCAGGACTCCCCGCAGTCGCCCGTTCTGTTTGTCGATGTCGCCCGGCAAGCCGGGCTGACCATCCCCAACGTCTGGGGCGGCATCGCCCATAAACGCCTCATTATCGAGACCAAGGGAAGCGGCATCGCCTTCTTCGACTACGACAATGACGGCTGGATCGATATCTATCTCACGAATGGCGACCGGATCGATGCACATTGGGCGCCAGGTGAAGCGCCGACTTCCCACCTGTACAAGAACAACCGTGACGGCACCTTCACCGACGTTACTGCTAAATCGGGGCTCGGCCTCAGCGGCTGGCAGACGGGCGTGTGCGTGGGCGATTACGACAACGACGGATGGGACGACCTGTTCTGCTGCTTCTGGGGACATAACATCCTCTTCCATAACAACGGCGACGGTACCTTTACCGATGTTACCCGCAAGGCCGGACTCTATCAGGATCGGATCCGCTGGGGATCGGGTTGCACATTTCTGGACTATAACCGGGACGGTCATCTGGACCTCTTCGTATGCCGCTATATTCAGCTGGACCCGGCCAGCGACCCGGGTCTATGCCAGTGGAAGGGAATTCCGATTATGTGCGGACCACGCGGCCTTCCTGCGGATTCGAACGCTCTCTATCGCAACAACGGCAACGGTACCTTCACCGACGTGTCGGAACAATCCGGCATACTGAAGCCGGGCCCGCGCTATTCGATTACCGCTGTCTCGTACGACTTCGACAACGACGGCTGGCCCGACATTTATGTAGCGGTGGACTCTCAACCCAGCATCCTCTTTCGCAACAATCATGACGGAACATTCACCGACGTCGCCGTCATGGCGGGATGTGCTTATAACGATGACGGACATGAACAGGCCGGCATGGGTCTCGCGGTCGCCGATTACGATTGTGACGGCTGGTTTGACATCTTCAAGACCAACTTCGTGGATGATACCTGTAATCTCTACCACAATAATGGCGACGGCACTTTCACCGATGTCTCCCTCAGCTCCGGCGTCGGTATAAACAATCAATATGTTGCCTGGGGTTGTGGCTTCATCGACTACGACAATGATGGATGGGTTGACCTTGTCCAGGTCAACGGGCACGTCTATCCCGAAGTAGATCAATATAACTTCGGCGAATCCTTTAAGAATCCACGCCTGGTCTACAGAAATCTCGGCAACGGCCACTTTCGCGACGTTTCAGCACAGATGGGGCCCGGTATCAGCGAACGGTTTTCCAGTCGCGGCGCGGCATTTGGGGACTACGAGAATAATGGCTGCATGGACGTTCTGATTCTGAACCTGAACGATGTGCCCTCGCTGCTCCGGAACGACGGCGGTAATAAACAGAACTGGATCAAGTTAAAGCTGATAGGATCCAAATGCAATCGGACCGCCATTGGAGCCCGCGTTCGAGTAATCACCGGCAAACACATTCAGATGGATGAAGTCCATAGCGGCACCAGCGTAATGTCCCAAAGCGATCTCCGCCTTCACTTCGGCCTTGGAAAGCTCGACACGGTGGATTTAATCGAAGTGAAATGGCCGACGACGCAGAGTATTGAACGATTTACCCAGGTGAAAGCGAATGAAATTCTCACCATACGAGAGGGATCTGGTATCGTTGCTTCCTGGAAACCGTCTCCGCTCAGGACTAATAAGAATCCGGGATGATTGTAACTGCTCGGCTCGCGCTGCATTGCCCACAATCGTTGATTACCGCCGCTCACTGTTCCGGCGGCGCTGCAGTTTGTCCGGACGGCGCGACTACGAATTGCTGGATCGCTTTTCGCTGGCGTTCAACCGCATCCGCCTGAGCCTTTTCAATTTCATCGTGAAGTTCGAATTCCTGGCGGGCCTTCGCCTGGTCGCCACTCTTGTCATAGGCGACTCCAAGACGATAATGAGCCTCTCCTAACTGCGGATTCGCCTCGATGGCTTTTCTGTAGTCGTTGATCGCCGCCTTAAAGTCCTGTTTTGCAAAAGAGAGTATTCCTAGTTGCATCCAGGCATCCGCGCACTCTGGATCGAGTTCCACAGCCTTCTGTAGCAGGATTGCCGCTTGTTGCCTGGCCTCCGGTGCAAGCGACTTTTGCTGGCTCTTCATAATGGCCATTGCATAGAGGTACTTCGCGGTGGGGTTCTGCGGCTGCTCCCGCGCGAAGCGGGCCAGTCTGGGTTCTATACATGGTAGGGGGTTTGGCGCGGCGATTTCAACCTTTCCCATAAACGTATACGGCTCCGGGTTCGAAGGGTCACGGTCGGATGCCTCACATAAGCGTCTGGAGGCGTCGTCATAGATTGCTCCCGCGAAAAGGGCTGCGCCCAGCCCGGTCAGCATACTTTCTGATTTCGGATATGCCTCCACTCCGGAGCGAAAGACTTCCTGCGCCTGCCAGATCGCGCGATGCAGCAATAACTCAGAGCCCCAGGAGAAGTAGTTCTCCTCGCTCGGATTCGCCTTCGCCGCCAGCTCATATTCATGAACGGCCGCCAGCGGATCGCCGAGTTTCTCGTCCAGCTCACCGATCAGGCGATGCAAATCCGCATCATCCCGATATGTCAGTAACATCTTGACTTCGTTAAGAGCCTGCGAATAGTCGCCTGTTCCCTTGCAAGCCAGCGCCAGATCATAAGTGTTATCAAAGTTCTTCGGATCGATTTGATATGCGCCCTCCAGAAATGGAACCGCCTCCGCGTATCTGCCCGCATCCAGATAAAATTCCCCAAGCCGGTGTTTCGCGTCGAAGTTCCCAGGGTCTCCGGCGAGCACTGCGCGCAGCTTCGCCTCCGAATTACCATCTCCGGTAGCGGCAGCGGCAACATGCGTCCGCTCCGGTTGTAGAGTAACGACGTCGCGCGCCAAAGCCTCGCTGGTCCGCAGGATAGTATCTGACCCATGTCCGCCAACGGCCGTCCAGTCGGTCACCCCCGCAACAGTAAAATTCGGCCTGTCGGAGAATTCCATGGTCTGCCCCGAGGAGTCACCGGACTCCGGACGAACATTGTCCTGGCTCTTGAGGACTAGATCCACGATCCGCTGGACTGCTGCCGACACTACGATGGCAGCTTCGGGGCTCCGCCCGCCAGCCTTCTCTGCGGTAATTAAATAACTGCCTTTCCGAAGTGCCGGAAATACGAAATCCCCGTCCGCATCGGATTGCGTTTCCACTGCCCCGAAATCATCCCTGTGGCGAAGACGGATTACCGCGCTGTTAACTGGCTGTCCCCGCGCATCGACGACCCTGCCATGGATCGTAACTGTGTCGGGACCGCTCTGCGCCGGTTGCTGCGCCAAAGCCATCAATGCATAAAGGACCATCACCGCGACGACCAGCGTTGCGGCAAACCATCCCGGGTTTCGAACTGTGCAGCGCAGGAGAATACGCCGCATGGAACCCTCACTTTCAGCGGCATCGGAAACAGTTGTAACGGGTTGCTTCACATGTCCCTCTCTGACTCGCCAGGCAGGGAAATCGTCGCGGTCGCGTGGTTGCGGCTAATCCGCTCTCATTCTAATGCCATATTTAACTCGCGAAACAGCAGATCCGCGCTGCCCAGTCAGGTCGGTCTCCGCGATCCGCACTCGATCAGTTCCTGGGTGCGGCTGCGACCGCGACTGGTGTTTTGCTGTCGGAATGTGACGGTTCGTCCACCCTCACCTGCTGGTCGCCGGTAATGTTCGTCATCACCTGCTGAATTCCACTCGGCCATCGAATCTCGATGCGCCATACCACTCGCTCCGTTCCAAGCCCAAAGTGTAGCCGCGGATCGCCTGAGGAAAGGTAGCCGCTGGAAGTTGTTACCGTCCCCCACTGCTCGCCGGACCATGTGACAATCTTTACCTGGGCTCCAATGCCGTCGTGATTGCTCTTGTGTCCGACAAGTTTCAGAGTGATCCAGTGGTTTTGCGTTTCAGTCTCATTCAGCAGAACGTGCGGCGTGCCGCCATTAGTTGAAACCACAGCGTCTATTCGTCCGTCATTGTTCAGGTCGCCGATTGCCATACCTCGGCCAACCCATGCCTCCTGAAACATTTCCGACGAAATCGACGAAACATTGACAAATCTGCCGCCGACATTGCGCAACAGCATCATCGGCTCTTTGTACCGAAGCTGCGGGAAGCTCTTCTCTATCGTATCCAGATCGTGTCCCTGCGCGATCAATAAATCTTTCCAGCCGTCGTTGTCGTAATCGAGAAAGCGCACGCTCCACCCGGAGTGCAGAAGGGTGATTTGGCTAATGCCCGACTCACCGCTCGCGTAATTGAAGGTCCCATCTCCCGCATTCTCATAAAGTGCATAGCGCTGGTTCGCCAGGTCCGTGACTACCAGGTCCGGCCATCCATCGTTGTTGTAATCCGCGAAGTCCACGCCCATGCCGGCATAGGTTTGTCCTTCACCGTTGACAGCAACGCCGCTTTCCAGTCCAACTTCTTCAAATGTCCCGTCCCTTTTCTGATGAAAGAGGAATTCCTGCATGGAGTCATTGGCAATGAACAGGTCAATTCTCTCGTCCTGGTCGTAATCTCCAATAGCGACGCCCAGAGCTTTTGCCGGCTTATCGAGCCCTAACTTGTGGGAGACCTCCGTAAAATGTCCATTACCGTCGTTGTGGTACACCAGCATCGTGATGGGGGGGAAAACATCCGGGTGACAATAACCCCGATAACCTTCGCGGTGTTCGCCACACCATTGGTCGTTCCAGTCCCACGTCACATAACGAGCCACAACCAAATCCAGCAAACCGTCATTATCAAGATCAACCCAGGCCGCCGATGTGGACCAGCCATTGCCCCCCACGCCGGCCTTGTCTGTAACATCGGTGAAGGTGCAGTCGCCATTGTTGTGATACAAGTGGTTGCCGCCGTACCCTGTCACATATATGTCTTCATACCCGTCGTTGTCGTAATCGCCGACAGCCACCCCCATGTCATAGCCAACGCCCTTCAAGCCGGACTTCTCGGTGATATCCTCAAAAGTCCCATCCGGCTTCTGGTGGAACAACCGATCCCAGTATTCAGGCCCGGTCTTCCGCGGAATGAATCCTGGCGGAGTTGGGTCGGAATAAGGTGCGCCATTGGCAAAGAAGATGTCCAGGCGGCCGTCATTATCGCAATCGAAGACAGCCACGCCGGAACCCATGGTCTCTATAAGATATTTGCGCGAAGTGTGGGCGGCCTGATGAAGAAATTGAATACCGGTCTGTTTCGTGACATCGACAAAGCGGCCCGGTACTAGCTCACTGCCGGTCGGCGGGACTCCACCAAAAAACCTGCTGGCTGCGATAGAGGGAGCATACCCGATCAGCACGGCGATCCCGGCGCCAAGCAAAATCGCGACAGCCTTCAATCGCCACGCAGCGGGGTTCCGGGCGCCGTATCGCTTACTCTCGATTGCGAAGTTCGTCGAAGCCATCAGCCAACAGCCAGGGAGAGCAACGATGCCAGGTTCATCGGCGAGGCAGATTCCACCCCGCGCGGAAGAGTAGGCGCAATGGCCAGAGCCTGGTTGTGGCCTTCAAACCACACAAGGAAGGAAGACTCCTCCGAGCCGGGCAGCCGCTGCTGGTTCATCCAGTGATAGTAGGCTCCCATATCCGCATCGATCAGTGAACCCGGCAGGTCAGGCTCAGTAGTGCCCGGTAAGTCGGAGAGAAGTTCATTCATCGGCCGTTGCCTTTGCCGGGGCGCGAATCGTACCAGTAAGGTAACTGGTTGCGCTCGCCGCAGAACTTCGCGCGCGGTCCACTGCGCAAACGTCGTGCTGAAGATCTGAGTGCCGGAACCTTCGGTGAGCAGCTTCAGCTGAAAGCGATCCAGTACCGGGTCGCCCGCCTGTTCCACACGCAGATCAGCGGGCAAAACCCGAGCCAGGTTGGACCGTAATTCCTCGGGCCCCATGCCCGGCCGCTGAATTTGCTTCTGTATATAGTTCAGCAACGCCGAGCGCACAGGCTCCAGCGCCCCGTAAGACACGCAGGTCAGTTGTGGACTGTGGTCTGCCGTCTGCCCGCCATCGACGTACCAATGCCCGTAGGGGACGGCGCGTGCCTGGGCCCGCGCTTCCACACCAGCCAACAACAGCTCGAATCCCTTGTCGGGGTCGATTTGCTTAAACCACGTGCCATGCATGCGCAGATTTCGAAACAGAGGTCCGTCCCAGGAGGTGACGCCCCGTCCAATGATCGCGATTCCCAGTCTGCGCATGGGAAGGGCAGCAGCCGGGGAGGTAGTTCGCAAGCGGTCGTTATACTGCGTCGCCGCCTTCCGAAACGCGTCCTGTTGCCCGGTAGTCCAGAGATAAGCCGATTCCTGTTCCAGAAACTGCGCGGGTTGATTGATCCAGTCGAAACGCTCCAGCCTGGAGGACAGCGACAGATTCGAGAACGGAGCGAACCAGGCGGCGCGCTGCTCCGGCGCAAGAGCGTTGAGCGTGGCCAGCTCTGCTTCAATCGCCGCACGCTCCCGGGGGAATTTGTAATCGTAATCGATCATCTCCCGCAGAAAGGCAGGCAGAAAGCTGAGGGGCAGCTGTTGCAGCACAGTGAGATTGGCAACCGCGAGCTTCTTCGCCTCGGGAGGATACCCGGCGAAATGCTCGGCCTCAAGGTTACGCGGCAGCATTGCAGTTACACCAGCTCGCCGATGACTTTGCCCTGCGCCTGAGAAGGCGAGAATCCAAGCATCGCCCCCAGAGTCGGCACCAGGTCAATCGATTGCACCGGATGGTCAAACACCAGTCCCTGTCGAGTCCCGGCGCCCAGGGCCATCATCCAGGTGGTTCGAGAGGCAACATCGCCGGTGCGATGATGCTGAAAGCCGTTCCCGCCCGCATCTTCGTCGGCATCACGCCCGAAATCGGGAAGGATGAGAAGGGTGGTGTTCCCCGCATATTCCGGTTCGCTTTGCACCGCAGTCCACAGCTCCGCGCAAAGACGGTCCGTGCGCCGGATCCCTTCGATGTAAAGCGAGTAGGCGCCCGAGTGCGCAATGTCGATGTCGTGCATCGTGATCCAGAGAAGACTGGGCGCCTGCAGCCGCATCAACCGCTTCGCAATGTAGACAGAAAGCTCATCCGGGCTGGAGAGCGTCCGCGCGTGCTTAATGAAGTCATCCACCGACAGCTGGAGGATCGTCTCCAGCTGCTGCAATTCGAATTCGCTGCCTGCCACCTGAGGTACGTAAAGCGGCGTCTCGTAGTTGTCATGCAGCAAGTGCTCGTAATCGGTGGTCTTGCCCGAAGTCGCAACACCAAGCAGCCGCTTGGGTAAAACCACCGTCGCTCCCCAGCCCTGCCCATAGGAGCTCTCCCCAATGCGATTGAAGCCGTTGCTGGGAGCCACCACCCATGCGTCGTTCGCGGGCCGTCTCAGGTCTCTGCGGAAGTACTCGAAGACGGTGGGATGATCCGGTGGAACCGCTGAAAAGTTATTCAGTGTTTCGTAGACTCCAGTTGCCAGACTCGCCGTCGCCACGTAGTGCCCCAGAATCCCGTGGTTAGTGACCTGGGTAAAAAAGCTGGACTGGGGGATCAGCTCCTGAAGCAGGTGCGGTATGTTCTCCTGGCCCTCCGGAGCGAAAGTCTCCTGATCGCGCGCTCCTCCGCCAAAGGTAATGACGATTACCTTCCGCTTTCTGCGCGCGGACTCGGCCCACAGGAAAGGGCTGGCGCCCATCAGCGCGGAGCCCAGCGTCACACCGGCGGTTGTCCGCAGAAAGTCCCTCCGGCTGCAGCTGAGCCGGTTGGCGACGTCCCTTGCGCTCACCGCGCCCCTGCACGGCGCGCTGCGGTTCATCTCCCCCTCAGCGCAGGTCCGTCCGCCAACATATGTCTTGTCGATGTAGGTCACGCTCTCCAGCCAATTTATATAACCGCGGTCTGTTATTCCACCCGATAACTAGGGCCTGCTTGCCGGTGTGCCCTTTGCTGAATACACAAACTGTTGAACCTCTGCCCGCTCCTTGTCATCTTCGGCCAAATGCTCTGCTCGAAGCTTCTGATAGACAGCGAACTCCTCCTGCGCCTTGTCTTTTTGCCCTGCGTGAACGTAGTCGGTCCCGAGCCGGTAGTGGGCGTCCGGCAGATTCGGATCGAGTTCCAGCGCATGCTCATATTCCGGAATCGATTGCTGATACTCATGCTGGTCTGCATATAGATTGCCGAGTTGCACATGCGCGTCGGGGAAAGTGCCATCCATGGCGATGGACTTCTTCAGCAACGCCTCCACCGTCTTCAGGTCTGGGTCGGTCTGTTCCAGCCGCTTTCCCTTCCAGAGACTCATCGCGTAGTAATACTGAGCGCGTGCATTACCGGGTTGCAATTCCGCATAGCGCCGGAAGCGCTGGATAACCTCATCCGCCTGCTTGGGGGAGCTGTCGTAGGCCCGTGTCAGAAACTGATAACAACGCGGATCGTCCGGGCTTAAGTCCACGGCCTTCAGCAGCGCGTCCACGGATTCCTCATAGAGCCCACGCGCATACAGCGCCATTCCCAGCCCAATCTGAAGCCGCGGTGAATCCGGGAATCGCTGCGTCGCAAATTTGAACACATCGACGGCCGGCTCGTAGGTCCGGTGCAGCAGAAGTTCGCCTCCCCATGCAAAAAGATTGTCGTCGCTGGGGTCGATGTGCGCGGCCGTGTCGTACTCTTTCACCGCCTCGAGGAACTTACCGTCTTTTTCATCGATCTGGCCAAGCAGGTTGTGGAGTTCTCCAGTGTCCTTGAGCTTCAGCAGGCTCTCGATCGCGTTTCGTGCGTCTCCCAGGCGCCCGGTCAGGAAATCGGCCATTGCCAGATCGTAGCCGTTATCATAGGAATCCGGCTTCGCTTGCTGCGCCCGCTCCAGCATAGGGCACGCTTCCCTCAGCCTTCCCGTCTGAACGTAGAACTCGCCTAAGTTGTGGTTTGCGGTGTAGTCCCCTGGCTCCAGTTCGAGGGCCTTCCGAAACTGCTCTCCCGCCAGGGCCGTTTTTCCCGCATGAGAAAGGCTTGCGGCCAGGTTGGTTCTCGCTGCCGCAGAGTCGGGTTTAATCTGCACTGCGGCTTTTAGTTCTTCGATGGCTTTCTGGTCCTGGGAAAGCGAAGCGTACGTCATTCCCAGCAGTTCGTGTACTTCAAAACTGTTGGGAACATGGGGCAAAAGGTTCTGCAGCTTCTCGGCTGCTTCGGCGAAGTGCCCTGCGCTGTAGTCCGCCACGGCTGACTGAAATTGCCGATCCAGATTCCCGGTTGCAGGATCCGTAGCTCTCGCGGATGCCCCCCATGCCAGAAGAACACAAACAGCCGCCAACTGGAATGGGGCCCACTTGCCCACAACTCACCTCCATCATCGGCGCGTGAGCGAAGCGCTGCGCGAGGACATGAGTCGCGCCCGCTCGCCGTCCGGTGCGGCGCGCGCGCTCGGCCACAAGCNNAGTCCGGAAAGGCGCCATGTTCGACGCCTTTCCGGATCAGTCTTATCTTACCTCAGAAGTACAGCTTCAGAGCGAACTGGATTTGCCGCGGATCTAACGGATCATCGCGCGTCGAACCAATCTCGCCGAAGTTGGAGTTGAGGTAGTTGCCCGAGTTCGAGACCGCGACTACTCCGTTGCCGCCAAAGTTCGGAGCGTTGAAGTTCGGGTGGTTGAGAATGTTGAAGAAATCCGCCCGGAATTGCGCCGACCATCTTTCGTTGAGCTGGAAGGACTTGAACGTCGAGAAATCCAGCCGGTGGAATCCAGGTCCCGGAATCTGTCCAGGCCTCGAGCCCAGAGCAGCAGCCCCGGTTAACGGGATACAGCCGGTTGGCGATGAGCCAGGAATTAGGGCAGTGTTCGTTGAGTTTTCAATCAGTTGGCAAGGCTGGTTAAAGGCCCCCGCATTCCCAATCCAGTTCAGCACTCCATTGGAGTCTTTGTGGAGTCCCAGTTTAGGATCCGACCCATTCACCAGGATGGTGTTGCACCCCAGTCCGGCAGCCGTCCCATCGGGGCAACCAAAGTTGATGGGCTGCCCACCCTGGAGCGAGGCAATCCAGTTGACCGACCAGCCTCCGACAAGGTCATCTTCAACCTTGTTCATGTCGTGGCCGAACTTTTGCCCCTTGCCGAAGGGCAAATTGTAGATGCCGCTGAAATGGAGCACCTGTCGGAGATTGAAATCCGCCAGACCCCTGTCGAAGCTCGGCCCCAGCCCCGGGACATACGGGGCACGGAAACCACCCGTGCTGCCGCCGTTGAGCAGATCGCCGGCGTCGCTGGTCGTTTTTGACCAGGTGTACGCGAACAGGAAGTAGAGCCCATTGGAGAACTGCTGTTCCACTTTGGTCTGCAGAGCGCTGTAATTACTTTCTCCAATGGTGTTCTGATAGCTCATGCCATGGGAGAAATCGGGCCACGGCACCTCGAAGGTCGTGCTGGCATTATTCGCCAGGATCGTCGAGACATCGTTGGTGCCGATCCCCACCTGAATATCCTGTCCCTGGGTGAATACGTAAGCGGCCTGCGCCGACAAGCTGCGCGTCAGCGAATACTGCACCGTCAGGTTTGCGTTCTGGTTGCGCGGAGTGATCCAGTGGAATTGCGCTCCCTGCAATCCCAGCCCTTCCGCATTGACGGCCAAAGGCGTAAACCCGATACAGGACATGCCGGATTCCAGGGTGTAAGTCCCGCCCGGACTGGCCGTTTTGCAACCCGCCCAGGGGGTGTTATACGAGATCGGCGAGACACTCTGTAACCCGTTCGGACTGCCCGACGGCACTTCGGGGCCATAGCTGAAGTTGAAGACAAAGGGATAGTTTTCCCCGATGTTGGGGCCGTATCCCTGGTTTTCGAAGGAGTTGTAGAAGATACCGTAGCCGCCGCGCACGACCAGTTTCGGTGTTATCTCATAGGCGGCCCCGACGCGCGGCGCGAAATTGTTCTCCTGGTTCAGCACCACCCCGCGGCCGTACTTGTTCGTTTCTTCCAGCGTGATACCATCCTTCGCCAAGAGATCGATGAATCCATCGCCGGCAAGAGACGGGTTGTTCGCCGTGGACGACAGACTTCGGTTGTCCCTGCCGCTGGCCGGGATCAGGTACGTCGGGGTACTGCCGTTCGGGCCACTGGAAGTGCCGCCCTGATCCGGGGTTGGAACGAAGTTCGCCTGACCGCCGCCGGTCTCCTGGATGGGACCGAAGTAATCCCAGCGCACGCCCAGGTTCAAGGTCAGCTTCGGAGATACCTTCCAGTCATCCTGAAGGTACAACGCCGTGTAAGTCTTATAGTCGTCGGTGGTGTTGATGTTGGAGGCATTGATGGAGTCCGAGCCACCCGAATAATTCACGCCTCCCGGCACGCTTGCCGTTGTCGGTGTGAGCAGGAATTGGGCCCGCCCCGTACCGCCGTTGTTCTCTGTCGGAACGTCCGTATATTGGCCGTTGTAGTCGAAGTTGCCGCGCGAAAACGCTGGCTGCAGGGTGTCGAATTTAATGTGCTGCGATTCAACTCCCATCTTGAAGCTGTGCTGTTTCCAGATTTTCGTGAAGTCGTCGGTCAGCTGCAGCGTCTGGCTGATCTCGTCCGAAGGCAGGAAGGAGTTGCTGCCCAGGGTTGAGAGGCCGCCGATATCGTATTCGGGAAGGCCTCCGTTTTCCGATGTCTGCGGGATACCCTGGATTCCGTAACTCGCCGGGATTCCCAGGTCGTTTCCTTCCGGGCCGAAACGGGTGGTATGCAGGTGGTTGAAGCCCACGCGCGCCACGTTGATGGCGTTGGGCGTAAAGGCGTGCGTCCACGCGCCCGCCGACTGGTTGGAATGAGCCGTCTGGATTCCCTGCTGGAAAGCGCCGCCATCCGCAACGCCGCCGAAGATGCCGGGAATGTACTGCGGGTCATCCACGTAGCTGAAGCGGAAGAAGACCTGGTTCTTCTCCGAAGGATTGTAATCGCCACGGACATCGAACGCATTGCGATGCTCGAAGAGGCTGAAATTGGATGCAAAATTCGACGAGACGGCGGAGTTAGTCGCGCCTGGAAACAGAGACATCAGTTTGACCGCGTTCGGATCCAGCCTTCCCGAAGGAATCTGATTCAGAGTCGGGCAATTGGCTGTCGTTGGCGCTGCATTGGAAGCCGCACAGCCAAAAGGATCGCGAACATACCCGGTCGACGCTGCCGTGATTCCCGAAGTCGTATCTAACGTGCCCGCTGTCACCAGGCGCGTGGTGGCCGGATCGAACACCGTGCCCAATAAGTACGTACGCCCAAGGGAATCCTTCTGCGAGCCGCTGGTCAGAATGTCAGAGAGATTCGTAAAGCCGCTGCTGACCTCGGCCGCGGTGGGCACGGTCCCGTTTTGAGGAGTGCCCAACACGCGCCGCAGGCCTTCATAGTCGCCAAAGAAGAACACCTTGTTCTTGACGATGGGGCCACCGATCGACGCTCCGAACTGATTCTGTTCCAGGGCTCCCTTGGGAATATTGTGGAAGTTCTCAAACCAATCCGCAGCATCGAGTTCCCGATTGCGGAAGAACTCCCACACCGTCCCATGAACATTGTTGGTGCCCGACTTAATAGTCGCGTTGAGAACCGCGCCTCCGGCCCGGCCCAGCTCGGCGCTGAAGTCCGCCGTCTGCACCTTGAATTCCTGAACCGCATCCACCGGTGGCAAGACAATGAAGTTCGTCCCGTTCAGGAAGTCCACCGTGTCCGAGTTGTTGTCAATCCCGTCCAGCAGGTAGTTGTTTTGCGCCGGGCGCAGTCCATTGGCGGAAAACGCTCCAGTGGATGCGTTGCCGCGCGTGTCGGCCTGCGGGGTTTGCGTGCCCGCGCCCAACTGGGCCAGAAATGTAAAGTTCCGGCCATTGAGAGGCAGATCATTGACCGCCTGGGAGCCGATGGTCTGACCCACCGAGGCCTCATCCGTCTGCAACACCGGTGGCGCCGTGGTCACCATAACGGTTTCTGTTGTAGCGCCAGGCTTGAGCCGAACATCCACTTCCAGGGTCTGGCTGACAGTCAAAGTGATGTTGGTCTGCGTGGTCGTCGCAAACCCTTTGTCCGCGACTGTCACGTGATAGTGGCCGATCCTGACGGGCGAGAATGTGTAGACGCCGGCGCCGCCCGTCTTGGCCTGCAGAACCAGGCCGATGTCGGTATCCAGAAGCGTCACCTGCGCTCCTGGCACAACCGCGCCGGTTTGGTCCTGTACAACTCCTGTGATAGTTCCCTCATCCACCTGGCCAAAGAGTCGCTGAGCCGTGAACAACAGCAAGCAGGCGAGCACAACATAGCCAGACTTTACGAACCACTGGATAGAATTGCGCGTAAGGCCCATCCGAATATCCTCCCTGTACCGCCTTTTTGCTGGTCTTCTTCTATCTCGGGGCTTGCCTCTCGCGCCGAATCGATAAACGTTAACGTAAGCGAGCAGGCAAATGAGCGAGTAAACGGTTACATTTTCTGGAACGGCAAAAATCTACTACACCCGCTGAACCCTGTCAACCTAAAGTTTGAGGCCCCCCTCCACCCCTTGGCGGAAAGCCGCCAACTGCGGATAAAAGTCGCCGATCATCGGGGCAACCTAGGGCTCACCATCCAGCCCGTCAGGCCCGGGCGGCCAGAGGTGCTATCCTGCAATCGCTGTACCGGCTTTCGCGGTTTTCACGCACTCATGTTCCGACGTAAAAACGAAGGACAACCCATTTCCCGGCGAGGATTGCTCAAGGGAATGGGACTGGCGCCGTTACTCCTCCGTCCGGCGCCCTTTCACGGAGTTTCTCTCCTCTTCGGAGCACCTGAAGGCCCCTTCGCGGCCGATCCGGCCTTTCCGTTCGCCGACATTCGTCTGACTCCGCACTACCCGAGCCAGTCTCCTTTGGCGGATATTCTTCGTCTCGTCCCCCCAGGCTCCGATAATTACCCTACCGAGAAGTACGCCTTCGAAATCGAGTCGCAACTCAGGCAATGGAGCGAGTCCCTGAAGACGTCGGCTCGCGATCTGTCGTCCCTGGCGAAGTCACTCGATGCCTCGATTCAGGCCAGCCTGCTGGTTCCCTCCAAAGAGGTCCCGCTGCGTTCCGGTTACGGTATTGACATCGTCAGACGTCGGTTCGATGCCGCGCCAACTGCAGGACGTGAACGCTTTCTCGAGTCAGTCCAGGCCTGGCTCGGAATGATCGCACGCGTCGCGACCGCGGAATTCGAAATCTATGCCATCGAGCAGATCGGCAGCTCACCCCTCGCGGTTGCAGCCGACATTCGCTACGATATCGCCGCAAGCCGTCCCGATGATCGGCGTGAGGAGCGCGTCGGCTCCTGGCACACCGAGTGGTCGCGCCTCGATTCCGGGGTCTGGAAAGCGCGGCGCTGGCAGACCGGTGAGGAAACCCTCAGCATTGGACGCGAGACGATTTTCGTCGACGTCTCTTCTCAGGCGATCGGGCATTCACCTTCTTATAAGAACCAGTTGCTTCATGGGGTCGACTATTGGCGAACCGTCCTCGATAATGCCTGTGCCATTGACCTCTACAACAACACCGGAGTCGCCGCGGGCGATTTCGACAACGACGGCTTTGACGACTTCTATGTCTGCCAGCCTGCTGGTCTTCCCAACCGGCTTTACCGCAACAGGGGAGACGGCACATTCGAAGACGTCACTGAACGATCCGGCGTCGGCGTTCTTGACAATACTGCATGCGCTTTGTTTGCGGACTTCGAGAACAAAGGACTTCAGGACCTCCTGGTCGTCTGCGCCACCGGCCCTCTGCTCTTCCTCAACCAGGGCAATGGCACATTCTCCCTTAAGCGCGATGCGTTCACCTTCGCTCGGCCTCCGCAGGGATCATTCACACACGCGGCGCTCGCCGACTACGATCGCGACGGCCGCCTCGATATCTACCTTTGCACGTACATGTATTATCTCGGTCTCGACCAGTATCACTACCCGGTTCCCTATTACGACGCCCGCAACGGGCCGCCGAATTGTCTCCTGCACAACAAAGGCAACGCAACGTTCGTCGAGACGACGGAAGCGGCCGGATTGAATGCAGACAACAATCGCTATAGCTTTGCCTGCGCCTGGGGTGACTCCAATAACAACGGCTTGCCTGATCTTTTCGTTGCCAATGACTTCGGCAGCTCGCAGTTATACCGCAACAGCGGCGATGGAACCTTCGCCGTCGTTTCAGAGGCAGCCCACATTGAAGACGTCGGAGCAGGCATGAGCTGTTGCTGGTGCGATTACGACAACAGCGGCCACCAGAGCGTTTATGTTCCCAGCATGTGGGAAGCGGCAGGCCAGCGCGTTTCGCAGCAGAAGCAGTTTCACGAGGATGCTCCGCAAAGAATCCGTGCCCTGTATCAGCGGCACGCGCGCGGCAATGCGCTCTATCGCAATCTGGGAGACGGCACGTTTCGTAACCTCGGCCATGAGGCGGGGGTGGAGATGGGACGCTGGTCGTGGTGTTCCGATTTCTGTGATTTCGACCACGACGGCTTTTCTGACCTGTACGTGGCCAACGGATATATCTCCTCGCTGCATCGCGACGATCTTGCAGGTTTCTTCTGGCGGCAGGTAGTCGCGAAATCGCCCGAAGACGCGACCCCTGCGCAAGCCTACGAACTTGGCTGGAATGCCATCAACGAACTCATCCGCAGCGATAACACCTGGCACGGCTACGCGAGAAACGTCATGTTCGCGAACAACCGCGATGGCACGTTCTCTGAAATCTCCGCTGTCGCCGGTCTGGACAGCCTTGATGACAGTCGCTCCTTTGCCCTCGCTGATCTCGATCGCGACGGAAGGCTGGAGATCATACTTAAGAACCGAAACGCGCCCCAACTGCGAATTCTGCATAACGTGATGCGCGACATTGGCCAGTCCATCGCCTTTCGCCTTCGCGGTCATCGCAGCAATCGCGATGCCATCGGAACCTCGATCACTGTCGAGACCGGCGGCCTCCGCCAGACCAAGTACCTGCAGGCGGGTTCCGGCTTCCTGGCTCAGCACTCCAAAGAACTCTTCTTTGGTCTCGGCACGCCGGGAGACGGCATACGCGCTACTGTCACCTGGCCCAGCGGCCTCACTCAGAAATTCGAAAACCTGCCGGCCAACCATCGCATTGAACTGGAGGAAGGTTCCGTTTCGTTTAATGCTCAACCTTTTTCCGCGCCGCCCCAGGCCTGGGCGCAGGCGGGACCGTCCCCGCCATTGGAGCCTTTGCCTGCCCAGGTCGACACCTGGCTCCTGGACCCGCTCAAGGCGCCGGAGTTTTCGCTGCCCGATCTCGCCGGCCGCGCGCACGAACTCCGCAGCTCCCAGGGCTTCCCCGTGCTTCTTTATTTCTGGGCGACTGCCAGTTCCCTCTGCCCCGCACAACTGAGAATGCTAGAGAAATACCAGCCCGAATTCACTGCGAGCCATCTGCGGATTTTGGCGGTGAATGTCGATGATGCCGGCGCCATTTCTGCGGTCCACTCGCTGGCGGAGCACGAGCGGCTCAGCTTCCCCATTCTTCTCGCCACTCAGGAAGTGGCCGGCATCTACAACATAATTTATCGTTATCTGTTCGACCGCCACAGGGATCTTCCCATTCCCGTCTCTTTTCTGCTCGACGCCGAGGGCATGATTGTCAAAATCTGCCAAGGTTCCGTCGAGCCAGATAACCTCCTGCAGGACCTCCGATCGATGCCGTCCGTCTCCGCCGATCGCATGAAGAAAGCCCTTCCCTTCGACGGGAAGCTTTACCAGGGCGCTTTTCAGCGCAATGACTTTACTTACGGAGTCGCCCTCTTTCAGCATGGTTACTTCGATCAGGCCGAGGCATCCTTCCAGCAGGTCATCGCCGTTAAGCCCGACGATCCGGAGGCTTATTACAACCTCGGCACTCTCAATTTGCACAGGAATAATATGCCTCGCGCCCGCGACTACCTCGAACAGAGTCTCAAGCTGCGCCCCGACTACCCCGAGGCCTGGAACAATCTAGGCATGATAGCCGCTCAGCAGGGTCTGCCGGATGACGCCATACGGGACTTTCAGCAGTCCCTGCTCCTGCGCCCAACCTATGCCATTGCATTACTGAATCTGGGGAACGTCTACCGCCGCCAGAGGAATTTCGAAAAGGCGGAACAATGCCTGAGTCAGGCTCTTGCCCTTCAGCCCGACAATCCTGAAGTCAATTACAGCTTCGGAATGCTCCTTGCCCAACAGAGCCAGATGCAGAAGGCTATGGAGTATCTCCAGAAAGCCATTGACCTGCGGCCAGGCTATCCTGAAGCCCTGAACAACCTCGGCGTTCTCTACGTCCACATGCAGGATTATTCGAAAGCTGAGGCGCAGTTCAAAACCTGCATTCTTCTTGTCCCCGGCTTCGATCAGTCTTATCTCAATCTTGCAAGCCTGTACTCGATGCAGAACGATGCCGATCAGGCCAGAAGCGTCCTGGAGGACTTACTTCGCATCCAGCCTGGTAACCCCGCAGCGAACCAGGCGCTTCAAATGCTGCAATCACCGCGCTGACCGCGCCCGAAAGCTTGTGCCAGATGGGAATTGTGACCATTCTTCAGCGCTGCGTCTCTAACTTCAGGCACCCACGGAGTACAGCTGGAATCGTCATCCTGTTGAGCCTCGCACCCTGCCTCACCATTCACGCTCAGCAAACTACCCCGTCAGCGTCACGGCCCTTGCAGACGGCCGAGGCTCTGCTACAGGAGGGCCGCCTTGACGACGCCAAGTCTGTCGTGCTCGCGGAGCTTCAGCAGAGCCCCTCCAGCGTCGAAGCCTATGACATGCTCGGCATTATCGAAAGCGAACAGCACGACTATCCCAACGCCACCGCCGCATTCCAGAAGGCCCTGGCCCTGGCTCCCGGTTCGGTAAAAACCTATAATAACCTTGGCAACGTCCTGCTCGCTCAGAATGAACCTGACCTTGCCGAAAAGGCATTCCGCAACAGTTTGCGCCTCAATCCTCAGGGTCGCGATGCGAATTACAACCTGGGTGTGCTGCTTCTCTCTCTCTCTCGCCCTGCCGAGGCCATACCTCACTTTGAACGCGTGCGCCCCGCCGATCGCGAAACACGCTTCAACCTGGTCCGGGCGTATCTGCAAGCCAGGCGTACAGCGGAGGCTCTGCGCATCGTAGCCGCACTCTCCTCGGAGAATCCGGCCGACGTTAAGCTGCACTTCTCTCTGGGACTCCTGCTCGCCTCTCAGGGTCAGACTAAGACAGCCCTGTTGGAGCTGCAGAAAGCTGACGTGCTTCAACCCAACACATTCGAGATTCTCTATAACCTCGGCCAGGCTTATCTCCTTGACGATCAGTACTCCAAAGCGCAGTTCCAGCTAAGCCGGGCCCTCACTCTGAAGCCCGATTCGGCTGAAGCACTTTACCTGCTCGCTCAGGCGCACTGGAAACAGTCGCAACCCCTGGACGCTCTTGACTCTCTGGTGCGCGCACGCAGGCTAGCGCCCGAAAACATCGAAATCATCCTCCTGATGGCCCAAATCAGTATCGCCCAGGGCTACTTCGAAGATGCAATTCCCCTTCTGCAGAAAGGCCTGGAGATCGCTCCTCAGCGAATCGACCTCCGTTCTGCTCTGGGCGAGAGCTACTTCAAAGCCGATCAAATTGAAAAAGCCATTGACGAATTCCAAAAGGTAGTCACAAACCAGCCGTCGACGCGGGCGTACGCATATCTCGGTCTTTCCCATACATACCTGGGACGTTTCGATCCGGCGAAGCAGGATTTCCAGAACTGTCTGCGTCTCGATCCTCACAGCAGTTTCTGCCTGTTCTATCTCGGCTACATCGCGGAGCGGCGGGGCGATACTACCGGTGCGGCAGATAACTTTCAGCAGGTGCTCCACTCGGATCCTGATTTCGCCGATGCGTTGCTTGAGCTGGCCAGCCTTCGTATAGAAAGCACTCAGTATTCCCAGGCCGAGGAACTCCTCAGGAGATATATCCGGGTCAGTCGCGATCCCGCCCCCGGCTACTACAAACTCGCTGTGGTGGAACGAAAGCTGCACAACACGGCGGAAGCGAATCGGGATCTGGCTCAGTTTCAGGCGCTTTCCAAGAACGCTGCGACAACCTCCTACCTTTATGAGGACCTCTTCGATTACCTGGACCAGCGCTCACAGCTTTCCTCCAGGGCTCGCGATCGGCAGGACCTGTCGGAGCTTCTTGATCAGTTGAACAAACATCCTGAGCAGCCTGAGGTGTTATATATGCTGGCGCAGGCTTATCTGCGAGCGGGCACCGTGGCTGATGCACGCAGCACAATTGCCCAGCTCGATCAGGTCAAGGGCGGCGACGCCCGAACCCTCGCGGGAGCGGGCGTTCTGCTTGCCCGTTATCATCTCTACGACGACGCCATCGCACAGTTCCAGTCCGCGCTCCAGACAGATCCGGATTCCGACGACGCAAAGTTTGACCTGGCAAACGCACTCTTTCGCAAAGGCCTGTATGCCCAGGCCCTCGATGCCGCACAACAGGTCTCGGAAAGTGAACGCAGCGACGATGCCTGGCTGGCGCTGCTAGCCGATATCTATGCCCACCTCGGAGACGTCGCCCGCGCCACTCAGCTCGATCGCAGCGCTATTGAACGCAGTCCCGACAACGATCAGAACTACCTCTCTCTCGCCATGCTTCAGTTTCGCGAGAACGACATCGCTGACGCAAAGCGGACACTCTTGCAGGGGCAGGCCCGTGTGCCTGGCTCAGGAAAGATTCTCTGGGGCCTCGGTCTCGCTTCTGTCATGGAGGGGAACAACGCACAGGCCGCGGATAAGTTCGAACACGCCGTGGATTTGCTTCCCGAATGGGCCGGCAGCTACTCCATGCTCGGTGTCTTCTACTTCCAGACCGGTCAGATCGACAAGGCCAAAGAGGTGCTGGGCCGCTTCAGGAGCAGTAATGCGGGCGGACTGGACATCAATCGCATCGAACAAGTCCTGGCCTCGGCTGATCCGGCCACCTCGGTCGCCACTGGCCCGCTGCCCATGGAAAAAAGACAGCAGTTACTCCAAATGGCCCAGTTCCTGGTGGACAAAACGCTCTAAGCCGATAACTTAGCATTACCTTCACCCTGCGAATGCCTTTTGACGCCAAATAGCCAGCGCCAGGCATTCAACTCAACAGAGGGCAACGAATCACACGATCGTGGGATAGAGACGCGAGTCCGAAGATGGAATCGTACCCAAAGACGATGTCTGGACGCTGTAAATGTCGTGAGCGCCGCGCGTCCGGCGCTGTCGTCACGTTCATCTGTTCCCTCCTGCTTGCGGGAGCAGACGCTGTGGCAGAACCTCCTCAGCCGCCCGTCGCGAGACTACCTGTACTCACGACCGCGCGCCAGGCGCATTCGCTCACCTTCAGCCAGGCCGCTTTGGCGTATCCGGTTCACCTGCGTGGCGTGGTCACCTTCTACGATCCTTACCAGGAAGGCCAAAAAGCCCTCTTCGTGGCCGACCCAACAGGGGGCATCTTCGTGGCAACCGGACCGGAAGCCCTTCCCCCGATCCATGCCGGTTCCATCATCGATGTCACCGGCGTGACCAACCCCGGGGGATATGCGCCCATTGTCACCAACTCCCGGATCAGGCTTCTTCCGGGATCCGCACCGCTTCCGAAACCCGCCCCGGAAACGATTCCTCATTTGCTCACCGGCACCGAGGATGGCCAATGGGTGGCGATGGACGGAATTGTTCACTCGGTCGATCTGGAAGGAGAACACGCGGTCCTTACCCTTGCTACGGACGACGGAACACTGACCGCAACCACGGACAGGGAGAAGAACGCTGATTACGCGTCGCTGGTGGATGCGCAGATTCGGCTCCGGGGCGTCGCCGCCCCTCTGGTCGACGCCAAACGCAGAATGGTAGGGGTTCGTATCCTGTTTCCTGGCCTTCGATCCGTCACGATTGAAAAGCGTGGCCCCGCTAATCCCTTTGCTCTGCCCATCCAGCCGCTCGGCAGCCTGATGCAGTAT
This sequence comes from Acidobacterium sp., assembly GCA_003131625.1. Lineage (GTDB taxonomy): Bacteria > Acidobacteriota > Terriglobia > Terriglobales > Acidobacteriaceae > Palsa-343. The sequence goes on from PKVY01000132.1 coordinate 23,217, forward strand.
TCGTTGCACCCTCCCGGCGGGCACCGCATTCACCTGCAGGGAAAAGTCACCCTCTCCTGGCCCGGACAGAAGGTCTGCATCGTGGATGCATCCGACGGGCTGTGCTCGCAGACCTCCGATCGCACGGCGCTGCGCGATGGCCAGCTGGTCGACGTGGTCGGCTTCCTGGCGCTGGAGAACTATCGCCCGACCCTGTCCGACGCCACCCCGCGGGTGGTGAGCGATGGCGATGCCGCCGCTCCAGTGTTTATCTCCGCTGAGAACGCCTTCAGCGGCGCCCAGGATGGCGAATTGGTCAGGATCGAAGGTACGTTAATGGGCAGGTATTGGGCTCAGGGACAGTTGAATTTGCTCCTCTCCTCTGAGAAAGCTTTGTTTTCCGCCATGCTGCCCGCGGGCCCCGTCCAGCAACGGGAAGGACTTGGTTCCGCATGGGCCGTTGGAAGTAAGGTCGCGGTAACCGGCGTCTTTGCCGGCAAAGTCGACACCCGGGAAACCACAAGGCAGCAGGGTGTCTCGCGCCTTGAGTCCTTTCAGATTCTGCTCCGATCGCCGGCAGATGTTGCTGTTGTCCATACGCCGACGTGGTGGAACAGCCGGCATGCCTTCATCATTCTTGAATCACTGGCCCTGCTGATCGTGGGTATCCTGGGCTGGGTTGTGGTGCTTCGCCATCAGGTTCGCCAGCAGACCAGCATCATCCGCAACAACGAACAGAGGTTTCGCTACCTGGCCGAGCACGATGCCCTGACGGGAGTTTTTGTCCGCACCGTCCTGCTGGAACGCCTGGAAGCAGAAATGAAGAAAGCCGCCCAGAATGCGACTTCGTTCGCGATGTTCATGATCGACGTGGATGGCTTTAAGCAGCTCAACGACACGATGGGGCACGCGGCCGGAGACGAGATCCTGGTTGCACTCAGCCGGCGCATTCAGGGTTCTGTCCGGGAGGCGGACACAGTTGCGCGCATGGGGGGCGACGAGTTCATCGCGCTTCTTCCCGGAGTCCATGGGACCCAGGAGGCGGAGAGAATCGCCTCCCAGGTACTTGGCGCCATCTACGTTCCTTTCGCTGTGCGCGAAACCGAAGTTTCCGTCTCCGTCAGCATCGGCGTAACGGTTTATCCGGGCGGAGGAAAGGACAGTACTTCGCTTCTGCACAGCGCTGATGTTGCCCTGTACCGTGCAAAGGCCATGGGCCGCAATCGCCATCAACTGTATTGCGATGCTGCGCAGGTCATTCCCTTCGAATCCCGAACTCTGGCTTGACGACCACCCTGTTCGAAGGCGTGGCAAGCCCCTCCGATTTGTAGCCTGCAAGTACCAGAGCACAGATCCGCAGAGCCTCATGCTTTTGCCCGCGCGCAGCGGGGAACTACCATCTCCGCATTGCAGCCTTGACGTGACCATCGGAACAGAAGCAGTGCGGAATTAGATTTCCGGGGGGCTTGTTTGGTGATAGATTGATGCCGCGGCAGCTGCAGAGGCGGAAGTGAACATGACCACTGCACCCGGAGTCCGGATCCTGAGATCTTGTCCGCCCTGCCTGTCTCCGCACGCCAGGCATGCCGGCAGACGGAACCCGCACCGCCCATATCACGAACTTTGTCACACGGCTTGCCTGTCGCTGGCGCTGCCGAAAACCGCGATCAAACAGCTCAGGGACCCCCGGAACCCTGCGGGGGGAGTCGACCGTGCCACCTGATCCTCGTCCAGACCCGCTGCAGGAATGCGCCGCGGCCGTCGATCCCGCTTCCATCGTCGATGGATCCCGGCGAATCTTCCTGCGCGCAGCCGGTCTGCTCTGTGCGGAAATGATGCTTCCCTGGGCGCGCGCCTGCGAGCCCCTGTCCACCGGCGCCGGTTCCGGTCACAAGGTCGTCCTGGTGATCATTGGCGGCGTCCGCCGCGCCGAGACGTTCTCCCGCGAAGGACTTGAGAACATACCCCACCTCGCGCACGATCTTCTGCCCCAGGCGCTGTTCTACGATCACGCCCGCAATGAAGGCGTCACCGCGCATTTCAACGCCATCTCCAGCATCCTCACCGGCAACTGGCAGCGCGTCGACGACTGGGGCAGGCTCGCTCCCACCACGCCGACGCTGTTCGAGCAGTTCCGTAAAGGGCTGCGCGTGGATCGGAGCGATACCTGGATCGTCGCCAGCAACAAGGCGCTGACCAGCTTGATCGGCGCCAGTTCCGCGTCCGGCTACGGTCAGGAATTCGGAGCCAACGTGGTCTTCCCCAAGCAGTTGATGTTGATGGCCGTAGCCGATGCGCTGCACGGCGGCCGCACCGCCAACATGGCCGACCGCGACAAGATCGAGGCTGAGCTGGAGAGCGCCATGGAGGGCAACAACTACGAAGGGCTCGGTTGGAACGTATTCGATGCCGCCGATCGTCTGGACCCCCGTGTGCGCGACAGCATCAGGGACGCCGTCGCCAGGTTTGTGCACAGCGGCGGACCTACTTCCGGCGATGAGCTCACCTTCTTCATGGTGCGCGAAATCATGCGCTGCTTTACCCCGCAACTCCTCGTGGTCGTCTTCTCCGACGTCGAGGCGGCACACTTCGGCTCTTACGCCATGCACCTCTCCGGCATTCGCACCGCCGACCGCCTTACCTTTCAGATCTGGAACGAGATTCAGGCCAATCCGGATTACAAGGACAAGACAACCATGGTGACGCTACCCGAGTTCGGACGCGACCCGGATGGCTCCTCGACAAACGGCTTCTTTAATCACCGCGCCAACGACGACTCGACCCGCGATACGTGGATGATGGTGCTCGGCTCTGCCGTCGATCGCCCCAACGTCATTGAGAAACCCATTCGCCACGTCGACCTGTGCCCCACTCTCGCCGGCCTGCTCGGCTGCCGCCGGCTCGAATCCCAGGGCACATTACTCGGCGATTTCCGCATGTGACCGTCAACCGCAGGGAGTCGTAATCCGAATGGCTGTCTCGGACACATTACCGGTAAGTCTCAAAACTGTGGTGGAGAATGGCGTCCTCAATCGCCTGCCCCTGACATTCCTGCCCTTCGCGAACCAACAATTGCGCGACTGGCAGTTCCTGTTCCCCAATGAGCGCCGGGCCACCGAGCAGCTTCTTCTCTATGTGAACAGCCTCTCCCCGGACGAGTCCTCCGCCCTCTTCGCCGAAGTGACCGCGCTGGAGGAGAAAATGAATGTCGGGAGCTGGAAGTTCTCCACCTCGGAGCAGACAATTGAGAACGCCTCGCTTCTGGCCCGCTCGCCCTGGTTCCAGGAATGGCGCCGCGCCGTGCAGGCCGTCTTTGACGCGACCGAACGCCACGCCACCACGACAGAAGGAGTCCCCACTCCCGCAAACCGCCTAGTCCTGATCGAGATTCCACGACCTCTCGATCTCGCGGCCGTCAGCGTATGGCAGCGATGGGGCCAGTTGGGCCGGCCCCTCAATCTGGAGATTCCCCCCAACCTGTCCGGCGGTGTGCTGCAGAACCTGGTCGTCGGTGATCCGCGGCTGTCGAACGGACTCCTCGGCAAAGTGACGCAGCGCGCCCGCAACCAGTATGCCGAGGCGTGGGTCATCGATGCCGGTCACGCCCTGGTCGACTCCGCCCTGGCCTTGCCGCCCGCCGGCCCCGGTGCGGCGCAGCCGGTCCTGTTGAGTTACTCGCGTCTGGACCCCTGCCGGCAGAACTTCTCCCGCGAGATGAACACCATGCGCAAAGACCTTTCCGATGCCGACGCGGTCTACGACCGGCTGCGCAAAGTGAACCTGGTTTCCTGGTGTCCGCCCGAAGTTGCCGCCGATCCGGCCGCACGGGAGTTTGTCCGCAATCTCTATTTGAGCGGAAATGGGGCCGTCATTTTCAGCAACTCCTTTGTGCAATGGGCCGCTTCTGAAGCCTTCCGGCGCGCTCGCCCGCGCTTCCTGGCCGCCCGCTTCGGCGTCCGCAGCAAGCCCAAACCTTTCACCGCGGTGGCGGTCTTCGAGAATCCCGACCAAGTCAATCCCCTGCCCGCTGTCGACGATCTCCCCGGCAGCGCCATCGACGCGCAGATTCTCGCCCCGTATATCTGGCTGGCCGCCATGCGCTACGAGGAATACGCTCACGCCACCGTCTGCGTCTGTGTGGCCGAGAGCCTCTCCCAAGCCTGCGTGGTTGCACCTCCGGAGTTCGCCGTCGCCCACGGTCAGTCGACCCTGTCCATTGATGCCCTCGGCCACGAGCTCGACGAGTGGATCTCGTAACGCAAGCCCTCGGCGCAACGAACCGAGAACGCGGTCACGCCCGGCCACAAGCCCGCCACAAGGGTTCCGCAATTAGGGTCTGACCGTCACCATCGCCACGCCATGACTCGGAACCTGCGCGGAATAGCTCCCTTTCTGTCCCGAAGTTTCTTTGCCGGTCCACAAGTCGCGCACGGTTGCCGAAATACTGGCCGGATAACCGATATCTGTCCAGTTCGCTTCGATGGTTGCAGGCGTCGCTCCACGATTCAGCAGCACCACAGCCCGGCCTCCGTCCGCCAGTTGCTTCGACCACACCTCAAGGTCGCCATCCTTTTTCACCCGCCGTCCCTGTTGACCCAGAGGATCCTGATCGATCGCGATGACGTCCTTGTTGAGCAAGATTTCCTTCGTTTCCTTCGACATGTTCACGACATCGGTACCCACCAGCAAGGGCGCCGAGAACAGCGCCCACATGCTGAAGTGCGTGCGATCCTCTTCCGTCGTCATCCCGCCGTTGCCCACCTCCAGCATGTCCGGGTCGTTCCAGTGGCCCGGCCCGGAGTAGCTGTAGATCGGATCCATCAGATCCAGAATCTCGACCACGCCGTTGCCGCCCCATGGTTTCTTACAGTCCCAGCAATCCTGGATATCGCCCGTTGCCCGCCACAGATTGCCGATCGGTCCCGCCCACAGCCACGGTTTGTTCGAACCCCATTCGCAGAGGCTGAAGACGATCGGCCGCCCTGACGCCGCCAGCGCGTTCCGGAACAGCGTGTACGACGACTCGGCGTTCTGCCCCGGCAGCGTGTTGCACCAGTCCTCTTTCACGTAATCGACGCCCCACTGCGCGTATTGCCTGGCGTCCTGATACTCATGGCCGGCGCTGCCCGGTCGCCCCGCGCACGTTTTGGTTCCCACATCCGTATAAAGGCCGAACTTCAGACCCTTGCTGTGGATGTAGTCCGCCAATGCCCTGATGCCGGAGGGAAATTTGTCCTGATCGGCGATGATGTTGCCTTCCGCATCCCTGCTCGTCTGCCAGCAGTCGTCGATCACCACAAACGCGTAGCCCGCCTCCTTCATGCCGTTGCTGGCTATGGCGTCTGCCGTCTCGCGAACTACTTTCTCGTTGAGCCCCTTGCACGCGTATTTGTTCCAGCTGTTCCATCCCATCGGCGGCGTCTTCGCCAAACCGTTATCCAGTGCGTTCCCCACCATGGGCAATCCCGCCAGCAGGACCAGCGTCGCCGCTGCACCACCGATTCCCTTTCTCATGCTCGCTCCCCTCCTTGTCGAACCCGGACACACCCTGCATCCTGCGTTCGCGCTGTCCGCGAAATTTTACGGCTTGCCGCCCGGCAGGAATTTGCTCCTCTGAACGATCCGCCCGGAAATTGTACCGCCATAGCTGGAAACGTTTACATCTGCCTCCCCCGCGCCATCTTGCTCCTGGATAAATTCGCCCACTTCCCCCTCAGGCTCTTTCAGAACCGGCAACCGGAACCGAAGGCCGCGCTTCCGTCTGCCGGGTTTTGATCGACAGCTTCGCCGGCATCAGTTCCGGACCATCCCATCCGTCTTTCACCGCCTCCACGTGGATTTCACCCGGGCGCTTCGTGCTCTGCAGGATGACTTGGGCCAGACCGTTGAACAGGGAGCGCCTGGACTCTTTGTCGCTCTCCTGGCAGTTGGGATTCCCGTTCCCCACGCCGATCAGCTTCCCCGCCCCGGAGACTTGGAACGCGATCTTGTTGCTCGCGATCGGCACCGGCCGCCCATCGCTGTCCAGCGCCTCCACCTTCAGGATCGCAACATCTTCCCCGTCCGCGTCGATCTCCGTCCGATCCGCCGTCAGCCGGATCGACACCTCCTCTCCCGTTGTCTCCCGCTTCTCGGTCAGAACCACCTTGCCGTCCTTCCAGCNNAATCGCGCCCGGCTCGTACTTCGCCTTCCACTCCACATGTCCCAGCGGCGGGACCTTCTGCTGGCCCAGGCTCTTACCGTTCACCAGCAGTTCCACCTCATCCAGGTTGGAATAGACCCACACCGCAATCTCCTCGCCCTCTCTCCCCGCCCAGTTCCAGTGCGGGAACAGGTGCAGCGCCGGCTCCTTGCCCCACCACGCTCTGTAGTAATGGAAGTAGTCCTTCGGGAATCCGCACGTGTCCACGATCCCGAACTGTGAGTTGATGGAAGGCCAGCCATACGGGGTCGGCTCACCGCGATAGTCGAACCCTGTCCAGGCGAACCCGCCCGCCTCCCATGCGCGCGAGCCGTAGAACCCCCACCATCCTTCTGGCGTTTCCCCCCACCGCACCACGCCGTCATAACAGTTCACCGTGTTGCGCAGCGGATCGGTGGCGTACTCCCCCCGCGTACTCACCGCGCTCGAGGTCTCCGACCCGAACAGCGCCCGCCCCGGATACTTCTGGTGGTAAGCCTCGGGCAACTTCACGTTGTAGTTGAACCCGATCACGTCCAGCGCCAGCGAGACGCCCTTTTCGTTGTCCCCGTTTACCGCCGCCGAGACCACCCGCGTCGGATCCAGTTCGTGGCAGAGCTGCACCATGCTGGCGCCGATCTTTGCGCCCTGCTCGGCCATTGGGTTCTGTAGTAGGAACTCTTCGTTTCCGATCGACCAGAGGATGATCGAGGGCGAGTTCCGATAGCGTTTGACCATCCGTTCCAGTTGCTGCAGGCCCTCTGGATTCGCGCTCATCTGGCGCGTCTCGCACATCATCATCATCCCCATGCGGTCGCAGCCATCCACCCACTCCGGCGTGGGCATGTTGTGCGACGTGCGTACCGCGTTGCACCCCATCTCGCGCAGCACCGCCAGCCGGAACCATTGCAACCGGTCTGGGAGGGCCGCGCCCACCCCCGCGTGATCCTGGTGATTGCAGGTGCCCTGGATCTTGACCGGCTTGCCATTCAACAGAAAGCCCTTGTCCGCATCGAAGACCGCTGTGCGAACCCCGAACGTGACCCGCTCCGCATCGCGCACTTTGCCCTCGGACTCCACCGCGACGATGGCGGAGTACAGATTCGGCTCATCCATCGACCAGAGTGCCGGGTTCGCAACATTGGCCGTGGCGGTGTACATCGCTGTGCCGTCGACGGCGACACTCTGCGCGGGAGCGTCGGCGGTCGCAACCGTCGCGCCCTTCCCGTCCACGATCTTCCAGCTCGCACTGGCATGCGCCCCCTGCTTGCTCTGGTTTTGTACGACGGCTGCGAGCGCGAGTGTCGCCGCGTTGCCGTTCACTGTCGAGCGCACCGTGCTGTCCCACTTGCCCAGATGCACAGCGTCGGTCCTCGTCAGCCACACGTGACGATAGACGCCCGCACCCTCATAGAACCATCCGTCGCCGAAGCTGGCGTCGACGCGCAGGACAATATAATTCTTCGCGCCATACGCCAGGAAGTCGGAGAGGTCGAAGCGGAATGGAGCGTAGCCGTTGTCGTTGCGGCCGATGAAGCAGCCGTTGACGAAGACCAGCACATCGCGGAAGGCGCCGTCGAACTCAACCCAGATGCGCCGGCCCAGATCGCTCTCCGCTATCTCGAATGTGCGCCGGTACCAGCCCACGCTGCTTTCCGGATAACGGCGCCCCAGCGGCTTATAGCCATGCGACTTCTGCTCGTCGTCATAAACGAAAGGCAACTCGACCGCCCAGTCATGAGGCAGATTAAGAACCCGCCACTTGCTGTCGTCGAAGCCGGCCTTGGAGAATTCGAACTCGCCGGTCTTGGAAAAGTCCCCCTGCCCGAAGCCGAACCCCAGATCTTTTGCTGGATCGGTGCCGTGACCAAAAGTGAACTTCCATCCAAAGTCGAAAAGCAGTTGTTCTCGCGGCGCAACCGCCGGCACAGTCGCCGCCGATCCTTCAGGCGTATCGCTGCCCAGTAGCGCAGCGGTGCGGGCCCACGCGGAGCGAGCCAGGATCGAGGAGGCAGAAAGAGTTATTCCGGATGCGAGCAGGTCGCGGCGGGTGATATCAGGCATGAGTGTCCTCCAAAAATCTGTGGGTTCGCGGTCTTACGGGCGGCGCAGCGCAGAGCGCGAGACGACGTCGGACAAGCCGCGCTGCGCGAGTAAACGGTTTCACTTGGTTCCCAAAAGTATTCGCCACATCGAAAACAGGATACGACTCTGTGGGCGGCAGGTCACGGTTATGGTAGCGAGAGGATTGTGGCAACCCGGACGCCTCCGTCCGCCTGGTACCTCAGTTGACACATCATCGCGAATGCACTCACCGAAGGTGGAGGCGCTGCTACGCTTCCCGAGATACGGTCGTATCACCGGCATCCATGTAAGTCATTGTCAAGAAAAAAGCACAAGTCTCAGAGCCGAAAAAGAACCCAGCTTCAGCCCCGGCAAAACTGCCGCTCGCGCCGCGACAACTCCGCTAACCGCTTCTTGCCGTCTCCTGCCTCCACGAACCTTCAATCACTTACGGCCCGGACCCCCAAATGCGGAAAACTTGTCAAGAGGCGCGCCCAAAAACCGAAGTAATGACCCCACATTCCACGCCACTTCCACCACAATACCCTCAAACATATTTGGCGCGACTCACAGCTGGACTTGGTGTTCTGATAATAGGGGGTAATAAATTTTCTCCGACACTTCATAGCCGAAGAAGGCCGCGTCCAACGCGGCCTTTTTCCCTGCTGGAAAGGCTTCTGAGAGACGGGTGATGCAACTGCCAATATCCAGGCCACTACCTCTGCGGGGTACCAGCATACCCCCTTCGCAACTTCCGCGGAATCAGCAACCATCCCGCACTCCCACCCCAGGGGGGAGGGGGCACCCATTGTTCAAAGGGTTATCTTTCGAGGGCCTTCAGCGGACAAACATTCCCAGCCGTCGGTGAAATGGTGCCCTGTCGGAGGAGTGAGAGAGCCGGGTGCAGTTGAGTCTGACTGCGGGTCCTTTGTCGACCCGGAAAAGACGGTCAGATTCGTTACATTCAATGGTCGGGGAGAGAGGATTTGAACCTCCGACCCCCTGGTCCCGAACCAGGTGCTCTACCAGGCTGAGCCACTCCCCGACATCTCGTTTAGCCCCGACGTTTCTTCAGTTTACTCGACTCGTGCCGACCCGGCAATCCTCGCCCTGCGCGCCTCGTACGCAGAATTCCATCGTCCCCAAACTCACAGTCGCCGCCCCTCGCGCCATCGCACTGCGGTAATAACACCGGGCAGCCATTGAAACCGCTGCCGTCCCTGGTCCACTGTAACCATAACCACCCACAGCGCCGGCAGGCTTTGTTGGTTCTCTGATCGGTGGCAATGACAGTTGCAAGGGAGACTGCAATGATCATCGCCCCACTGCTCTTGCTCGACCTTATCCGGGACGAATCTGGCCAGGACTTGATCGAATACGGCCTGATCCTCGGAGTGTTGGCCCTTGCTCTGATTGCCTCCATGGATACTCTCGCCAATTCGATTTCCAACTTTTTCAATAAGGTTGGCAACAGCTTGTAGTCCCTCCCCGCTGCGGATTATTCTCGCCCCCAAATTCGCCCCTCCCCCAATCTGTTGTCACAATAGAGAATGAAAGACAAGGGTCGGACCCGATCCGGCCCCGTTGTCCTGTGCCCTCTCCCATGACGCCGCGTGATTCCATCGACTTCTCCGCCATCCGCGTGCTCGATGGTGGCATGGCCACCGAGCTGGAGCGGCGTGGATGCGATATCTCCGGCCCGCTCTGGTCGGCGCATGTGCTCGACCAGTCGCCCGCAACCATCGCCGCCGTCCATCTCGACTACCTCCGCGCTGGCGCTGACTGCATCTCTACCGCCAGCTATCAGGTTTCCGCGCATGGCTATCGCGAACTCACGCCTGACTCCGCCGAAGCCGCCCGCCGCGCCGAACGTGCTTTGCGCCAATCCGTCGAAATTGCCGAGCAGGCCCGCGCGCTGTATGCCCTCGAGAATCCTCGCCGCGTTTGGATCGCCGCCTCGCTCGGTCCTTATGGCGCCGCCCTTCACAACGGAGCTGAGTATCACGGCCGCTACGCCATCGCATTCGACGATCTGGTCGCCTTTCATGCCGGGCGCCTCGCCATCCTGGCCGACACCAACGCCGGCCTTCTCGCGTTCGAAACCATTCCGTCGCTCGATGAAGCCCAGGCCATCCTCCGCGCGCTCGAACCATATCCCGCGCTCACTGCATGGATCTCCTTCACCTGCCACGACGCCGCCCACGTCGCCCATGGCGAGCCTCTTCGCGATTGCGCTCGAGCCCTGGCCGTTTCCCCCCAGGTCGCCGCCATCGGCATCAACTGTACCGCCCCCAGCCTTATCACTCCGCTGATCATCGAATCGCGGTTCGGACACAGCGACCGCAAGCCCACCATCGTCTATCCCAATTCCGGCGAAACCTGGGACCCAGCCACCCGCAACTGGCGCGGCCACGCGGACTCAACGCAATTCGGCCTGCTCGCCCGTGAGTGGTTCCGCGCCGGAGCGCAGGCCATTGGTGGTTGCTGCCGCACCGGCCCCGCCCACATTGCCGCTGTCGCGCGCGCTGCCCGCGCGTCCATTCCTGCCGCTTCATCGTAGTATCCTGAAGGAACGCGCCCGTAGCTCAGCTGGATAGAGNNGTCGGGAGTTCGAATCTCTCCGGGCGCACCATTCCTCACTCGCCTGTTGGCCCTGTCCATTTCCCCCGTTATCCTCGCGCGATGGCGGAAGAAGCCACAGTCCAGCCTGTTCGCGGCCGCGCCCGGCTGCGTAGCTCAACCACGATCCTTCTCGTCGGCAATATTGAGCCCACCATAGCCTGGTACAAGGGATTCATCAAAATACTGTGCGTGCCGAAAAGTGTCCTGGCGCCCGGCAAGGTATTTTGTAAGAACGCGTCGGATCAAAGCAGCTACTGAGCTACACTAATTCGCATGAGTATCAATGAACTTCTTTCCTCAGTAGATTCCGAACTAACTCTCCTCAAACAGGTCCGCTCCCTCCTCACGGGTGACGGGCACAGCGCCTCGAAGGCGCCGCGAAAGAAACGCTTCATGAGCGCCGCCGCTCGCAAGCGCATCGGAGACGCCCAGCGGAAACGTTGGGCCGCTCAGAGAAAAGCTGCGAAGGCCGCCTGACCGGATTCCAGGGTAAGCTCGCCGTGGGGCGTCGTACCCCGCTCCCTGCTTGCCCTATACTGTCTCCCGGACTGGCCCATCATGATTTCTATCGGCAGACGTAGCCTTCTCTCCGGTACTTGCGCTCTGCTCCTCCTCCTCGCCGCCCACGCGTGGGCGAAAGACCCGCCGCCGACGGTCATCGTCTGGCCTGAGTCCGGCACGCCCGTCGTCCGCTTCACCTTCGGCAAGCTCAAGCCCCTCGCATCCGTCAACGGCCAGCACGCTTACACCATCGATACCCAGGTCGAAAACCTCTGGACCAAACGCATCTCCGACGCGGCTTTCGACCTCTATCTCTTCGACAAAAACAATGTCCGCATCGGTCAGGGATGGCTTTCCGTCAGCAACGCTGCGCCGGGCGACATCATCAAGTTTCAGACGAACATCACCGCGTCGGGCCAGCCCGTCTCCATGAAAGTCGTTCCCCGTTCCGTCCCCAGCGAGTTACAAACGAAGCTTCCCCCCAAAAAGATTTCGCTCACCGTCAACTCGGTGCCTCAGGGGGCTCACTTCACCCTGGACGGAAGCGAGGGCGGGACCACGCCGAAAGCGATCGAGGTTGGGGTAGGCTCGCATCTGCTTGAGTTCGATAAGGAAGGGTTCAATCACGGCAAGTATCCCTTCGCCATCGGTCCCGACGATGTCTCCGGCGGCAGCGTGAGCTACGAACTCGGGACCTCGGCGCACGACACCATCGAGCTGCGTGACGGCAGCATCCTCTCCGGCGATCTGCTCTCGATTTCAGCCACCGAAGTCGTCGTGAAGATCGGCGGCAACCCGCAAACCCTCGACCGTAATCAGGTCAAGCGCATCACTCTGGTCCAGCGTGAGGGAGACAACCAATAAACCCATGACCCATCTCGGTGTCCGTTGCCTTTCCATCCTGGCTCTCTGCGCGGTTTCCCTCAGTTTCTTCGCCGCACGCGCGCAGACCCCTTCCTCGCCTCTCGGCATCTTTGATGGCCAGTCCGATGTCGGCGCTGTCACCCCGCCCGGCGCCGCTGTCTACGATCCCGCCACCGGCGCTTACACCCTCACCTCCGCCGGCGCCAACCTCTGGGGCACAACCGACGCTTTCCATTTCCTCTGGAAGAAAGCCTCCGGCGACGTCTCTCTTACCGCCGACATCGATTTCCCCGAAACCACCGGCGAGCACAGCCCCCATCGCAAGGCCATCCTCATCGTGCGTCAAACCCTCGACGCTGACTCTGCCTACGCTGACGCCGCCTCGCACGGCTCAGGCGAAGCCGCGCTCCAGGATCGGCGCGTTGCCGGTGGAATCACTGAGGGCATCGAGCTGGACAGCGCCGCTCCCCGGCGCCTCCGCCTCGAAAAGCGCGGCGACACCTTCACCCTGTATCTCGCCTCCGCCCCCAACGCTCCGCTCCATCAGGTAGGCGCCAGCACGCAGCTTCATCTTGAGGAGCCGTTCTACGTCGGCATCGGTCTCTGCTCTCATGACGTCAACAGAGTTGAGAAAGCCGTCTTCTCCCGCGTCACTCTCGAAAAGCCCGCGCCTTTGCCCGCCACCGTCGCCCTCTACAGCACCCTTCAGACCATCGGCGACGATCAGGACTTTCACCGCGTAGCCATCGTCTCCTCAACCCAGGGTCACATGGAAGCGCCGAACTGGACCCACGACGGCAAGACCCTCATCTTCGATGAAGCCGGCAAAATCATGACCGTCTCCGCCGATGGCGGCGTTCCCCAGCCGCTCGACATCGGCGACGCCACCGGCTGCAACGGTAGCCACGGCCTCTCGCCCGACGGCCAGTCGCTGGCCATCAGCTGCGCCACGCCCGGCAAGCCCGAATCCCGCGTCTACATTGTCCCCGTCACCGGCGGCATGCCCCGTCTCGTCACCGAGCATCCCAATTCGTACTGGCACAGCTGGTCGCCCGACGGCAAAACCATCATCTTCACCCGCCCCGATCACGGATCCGGCAACATCTTCGCCATCTCCGTCAACGGCGGCGAAGAACACGCGCTCACCACCGGCACCGGCATCAGCGACGATCCCGACTGCTCGCCCGACGGCCGGTACATCTACTTCAATTCCGACCGCGGCGGCAGCATGCAGATCTGGCGCATGCATCCCGACGCCAGCGCGCCCGAGCAGATCACCAGCGACGACTACGTCAACTGGACGCCCCACGTCTCGCCCGACGGCAAATCCATGGTCTTCATCAGCTACGAGAAGGGAACCACCGGCCATCCCGCCAACCGGCCCATCGCACTGCGCATCATGTCGCTCGAAGATCGAAAAATCCGCGTCCTCTTCAATCTCATCGGCGGCTCGGGCACCATGAACGTCCCCTCCTGGGCCCCGGACAGCCACCATTTCGCCTTCGTCAGCTACCAGATGCTGCCCACCGAACCATAGGCCCCACAGCACCGGAACCCGCCCGAGAGTCTCCCGGATGACCCCGTGTTTTCTTCCTTCCCCTGTGCTACTATGCCCACACTCGGAGACATCCCTATGGCGGGCGGGCAAAGCTGGGAAGGTGCGGAGAGCCTCGCGCAGACCTCTTCCGGTTACGATCTCAGACCGCTCTCCACCGGCGAAATTCTCGACCGCACCTTCCAGCTCTACCGCTCCCGCTTCGCGCTGTTCGCCAGCCTGGCCGCTCTGCCCGCCGCGGTGCAGTTTCTAACCGGCACTCTTCAGGTGCTCCTCACCACCGGCGAGGCGGTCATGCGCGGCATGCATCTCACCGTCATCAGCAGGCCCATCCTCTCCGCCATCATCGTCATCGTCGGCACCCTCGTCTACTTTGTCTTCTACGGAATTACCCAGGCCGCCACTACCTGGGCTGTCGCCGAGATTTACCTCGGCAGGCCCGCCTCCGGGAGCGCCGCGTGGAAAACCGCCACAGCCCACTGGTTTCGCTACGTGCTGGTCACCCTCCGCCAGTACTGGAGCATCTGCTGGTGGCTCATCATCTCCTTCGCCATGTTCTTCGCCGTCCTTGCCCTGGTTCCCAACCTGGGAGGCGGCGCGATCATCGCGGGAGGAATCCTCGCCTTCATCTTTGGATTGCAGATGCTGGCCAGCTGCATCTACGCCATCTATGCCGCGATCCGCGTCTCGCTGGGCATTCCCGCTTCCGTCATCGAATCCCTCGGCGCCAACGCCTCCGTCCGTCGCAGCATGGCGCTCCTCACCGAGCGCAAAGGGCGAATCTTTCTGCTCGGCCTTCTGGTCATCGCCATGAGCCTGATCATCGGCGTCGTTCTTTCCCCCCTCACGTTTCTCGCTTTCCGGGCGCACGGCGCGGAGCGCTACGTCCTCGAGATGATCCAGCTCGCCGGCACTTTTCTCAGCAGATTGCTCATCGGCCCCATCCTCGCCGTCGCGCTTTGCCTTTTCTACTTCGACGAGCGCGTCCGCCACGAGGGCTTCGACATCGAGTTCCTCATGATGCGCGCCGGCGGTCCACCTGCTAGCCCCGTTGCGGAGGGAACCACATCTCCGGAGCCGGCATAATTCGCACCCGCCGCGCGACTCTCGCTTTCGCCGCACTTTGCAGCCTCTCGCCGGTCTCGCCTCTGCACGCTCAAACCGCGCAGGTCGCCGTCTCCGAACAGGTCCTGAAGCAAAGCACGCTCGCCGATTACACCGGCCACCTCCGCGCCCTTCGCTTCCTCGCCGCAGCCTGCGCGCAACAAAGCTCCGCATGCGACCCCTCCCAGGTCGGCGCCGACGAACACATCAGCCTCGCCAACAACGCCACCTTCGACGCGCACTACGCGTGGATCGGCGCTGCCCTCGCCTCGGCGAAGTCTCTCCCCGACGAAAAACGCGCCGCCCTGATGACGGGCGTCGAATCCCATCTCGACGCCGACCTCGCCGACGTGCAGCCCGCTTCGTCTTCGCCCGACTTCGCCACCGCACGCCAGCGCGCCAACGCCATCCTCGCCGGCAGGGAATTCGATACCTCCAGCGAGCCGTCGCTTCGCGACCGGATCATGGCCGTCCTCTACCGCTGGCTCGACCGCCTGCTCGGCCACGTCGCCGCCTTCGGCTCCCGCTCGCCGTGGATCGGCCCCGTCCTTGAATGGTTCCTGGGCAGCCTGGCCTGCGCCCTGCTTCTGGTCTGGGCCTTCCGCGGCGTGCGTCGCCAGCGGGTCCGCATCCAGCTCGACGCCGCGCGCCGCATCCAGCAAACCGACGAGCGTGTCCTCAACTGGATGCACGAAGCCGAAGAACACGCCTCCCGCCAACGCTTCCGCGACGCCGTCCACTGCCTCTACTGGGCCAGCATCGCCACGCTCGAAGGCCGCCGTCTCTGGCAGCCCGACCGCGCCCGCACTCCGCGCGAATACCTCCGCCTCCTCGATCCCGCTTCGCCCGTGTCGCCGCTTCTCCGCCGCCAGACATTTTCCTTCGAGACCATCTGGTACGGCCTGCGCCCCGCCGCCCGCCCCGACTACGATCACGCCCTCGATCTCCACCGCCGGTTGAGGTCTGCATGAAGAAGCTTAGCGGCGAGTGGAAATTCCTCCTCACTTTTTCCGCCATCGTGGTCGCGCTCATCATCATCACCGGCATCTTCGCGCCCAATCGCGAAGATCGCGACCCAACCCCCGGCACCTGGAACAGCGGCGCTGCGGGCGCCAAAGCCGCATACCTGCTCCTTGGCCAGCTCGGCTACGACGAAGCCCGTTGGGAGCGCCCCGAATCCGAACTCTCCGCCATCGATGCCGCCCACGCCACCCTGGTCGTCGCCGAGCCTTCGCCCTCCTTTGCCGCGCTCACTGACAAAAACCGCCAGCAGCCTTTCGTCGATTTTCTGCACCACGGGGGCCGCATCGTTGCCACCGGCGCCACCGCCACAATCTTTCTGCCCGGTGCGAAGGCCGCGCCTGCCGATCGAATCTACACAGACCTTTGCTTAACCACACCCGAAGGCCCCGGCCCTCTCGCTCGTGCCGGCGAACTCGAAATGGCTGCACCGGTTCGCTGGAGCGGAGACGATCCCTCCGTTCGCGTCGAGCAAACCTGTAGCGACGGGGCCGTCGTCGTCTCGTATCCAGTCGGCAGCGGCGAAATCGTCTGGTGGGCCTCGGCCACTCCGCTCACCAACCTCGGTCTCCATCAGGATGGCAACCTGCGCCTGCTCCTCGCCAGCGTCGGCGGCCGCGATCGCACCGTCTACTTCGATGAGTACATGCACGGCATCAATACAAGCCCCTGGACCGCCACCCACGGAACCCCACTCACCGGCATCATCGCGCAGACTTGCTGCGTCGTCGCGCTCCTCCTCTTCAGTTTCGCCCGCGGCAGTGGACCGCATCGCGCGCTCGTCCAGCCGCCGCGCGCTTCGCCCCTCGAATTCGTCGAGTCCATGGGTGCCCTCTACGCCAAAGCGGGAGCCAGCCGCGTCGCCATTGCCGCCGCCGAGCGTCGCCTCGCCGAATTCCTCGCGCACGAAGGCGGCCTTCCCGCGGAAACCCTCCGTTCCGGTTCTGCCGCCATCGCTGCCGCCGTCAAAGCACGCTTCGGCTACGACACCACCGCCCTCGCCACCGACCTCGAAGCCGCGCGTCAGGCGGAATACGATAATCCCAGTCCCGCCGCGGCCCTCGCCCAGGTCCGCCGCCTCGACCACCACATCGCAACGCTGGGTGAAATGATTCGTAACCCGCCGCACAAAGGAAATGCATGACGGAAATTGTCGAAGGTAGCAGCGAAGTCCGCGCCGTCCTCTCCATCTTTGAAAAAGGGAAGGCCGAGCTCGGCAAAATTATCGCCGGCCAGACTGAGCTCATCGAGCAGGCCATCCTCACCTTCCTCTGCGGTGGCCACGCCCTCGTCGAAGGCGTTCCCGGCGTGGCCAAGACCATGACCGTCAAAACCCTGGCTCGCTTCCTCGCGCTCGATTTTCGCCGCATCCAGGGCACGCCCGACATGATGCCTGCCGACATCCTCGGCACCAGCGTCTTCTCCCTCAAGACCAGCGAATTCACCTTCCATCGCGGCCCCGTCTTCACCCAGTTTTTGCTCGCCGACGAAATCAACCGCATGCCCCCGCGCACGCAGGCCGCATTGCTCGAAAGCATGGAAGAACGCCAGGTCACCATCGACGGCGTTACCCACACCCTCGACGACTTCTTCACCGTCTTCGCCACGCAAAATCCCCTCGAATTCGAAGGCACCTACCCGCTCCCCGAAGNNAAGCCCAGCTCGACCGTTTCCTCGTCAAGATTCGCGTCAACTACCCCAGCTCCGCGGACGAGCGCACCGTCCTCGAGCGCCACCACGCCAAAGGCGACTCGCCGCAGTTCGAATCTCTCGAAATCGCCACCGTCACCCCGCAGGAACTCACCGCCGCCCGCCGTGAGCTTCGCGCCGTCCGCGTCGAGCCAGCACTCTTCGACTACCTCCTCGCCGTCATCCGCCGCACCCGCGAGTGGCCCGCCATCACCCTCGGCGCCAGCCCCCGCGCCGCCGCCAATCTCCTCATCGTCGCCAAAGCCTGTGCCGCGAAAGATGGCCGCGACTTCCTCATTCCCGACGACGTGAAGCAGGCCGCGCTGCCCTGCCTTCGCCATCGCCTCATCCTCAAAGCCGAAGCCGAGCTCGAGGGCTTCGACCCCGACCGCATCCTCACCGACGTCCTCGCCGCCACGCCGCTGCCCAAATAAATGATCCAGACCCTCATCCCGGCCCCGGCAGCCGCCGATGCCCGCTCTCCCGGCCGCCTGGGAATTTTCAGCAACACCACGCTGACCACGCGCTCCGTTCTGCTGTTCCTCGCCGGCCTGCTCTGCACCATCCCGGGATTCTTCGGCCTCCACTGGCTCGCCCTCATGCTCGTTTGGGACGCTCTCGTCCTCCTGCTCGTCCTTTTCGACTTGTCCTCCCTGCCGCCGCCTTCCGCGCTGCGCATCACCCGCGCCTTCATCGACTCGCCCGTCCTCGGCCGCGAAACCCGCATCGAAATTGCGGTCGAGCACGCCACCAACAGCATGCTGCAGATCCACATCGCCGACGATCTGCACCCCGCGCTCGCCCTGCTCCCGCCTTACGGATCGCTCACCGTCTATCCGCGCGATCCCGCCCGCCTCCTCTTCACCGTCACTCCCAATCGCCGCGGCGATTTTCCTCTGGGCGCCATCTGCCTCCGCTGGCCAGGACGCATGCGCCTCGTCGAACGCCGCGCTCTCGCCCGGCCGGAGCAGAAAATCCGCGTCTATCCCGCCATGGACCGTTCCGACGACGATACGGCACTGTATCTGTTACGAATTCGCCAGATTGAGCTGCAGCGCCGCCGCCTGCGCCTTACCGGTACCGGCCGCGAGTTTGACCACCTCCGCGACTATCGCGCCGGCGACGAGATGCGCAACATCTCCTGGCCCGCGACCGCCCGCCGCGCCAAAGTCGTCACCCGCGAATTCACCACCGAGCGCAGCCAGCAGGTCTGGATCGTCCTCGACGCAGGCCGCCTCTCCGGAACCGTCTTCCAACTCCGCCGCGCCGTCCCAGCTTCCAGCCAATCCTCGCCCACCCCAACCTTCCGTGACGCCGCCTCGGACGAGTCCTTCCTTCTCAGCCTCACCCAGCTCGACCAGGCCTGCGGCGCGGGCATCGCCCTCGCCCAAACCGTCATGCAGGCTGGCGACAAGGCTGGCCTCATGGTTTATGGCCGCGCCATCCAGCAGCAGCTTCTGCCCGCCGCCGGTGCGACCGCGCTGCGCATGATGATCGACTCGCTTTCGATGGCCCTCGTAGAAGGCTCCGAGGCCGATCATCTCCGTGCAGCAGCCCGCCTCGGCCAGCTCCAGCGCCGTCGCAGCCTCGTCCTCTGGATCACCGAAATGGCTGACAGCGCACGCCGCCCCGACGTTGCCGATGCCGCAGTCGATCTCGCCCGCCGCCACCTCGTGCTGCTCGTCGTCCTT
>PKVY01000132.1:42522-49531 GCA_003131625.1 Acidobacterium sp.
GGGCATGACTTCAGTCGTGCCGTACAACCGCAAACAAAGGGGGGCTTCAGCCCCTGAGCGAAGCTTCTGCTCCCACTGAGCTCTGAGCGCTGTGCTCTGAGCCCTGTCCCGACGTCAGCCACAATCCCAAACTGAGCAACAACACCGCCCCCGTCAAAAACTTCACCGTCATCGGCGCACCTGACGGCGACAGAAATCCCTCCAGCGACCCTGCAATCACCAGCAGCGGAACCGTCCCCGCCACCAGCCGGATCGCGTCCACCGCTGCTCGCGCCAGCGAATCGCTCCGCGTGTAGATCCCCGGAAACAGCATCCCTGTCGCCAGCCGCAGCCCCGCCCCGCCCGCGATAAAAATGCTAGGCAGCTCCAACGCTCCGTGCGACGCCACAAAGCTCCACAGATCCAGCGCCATCCGCGCCTGCGCGCACGCCGTCGCCACCACACCCAGCTGCAGCCCGTTGTAGAACAACAAATACAGCGTGCCCAGGCCGGCCGCGATCCCGCCCGCGAACGTCATAAAGCTCACGCTGATGTTGTTCGTCATAATCCACGTCGACGCCTGCGGCTTCATCCCCACCAGGCTGTGCGTCCACATCTCGTGCCGCTCAATCGACGAAATCAGCGCCGGCCCCAGCAAAATCCGCGCAAACGCCGGACGGCTGAATGTCAGCAGCGTCCCCAGCGCCGCCCCCACCAGAAAAATCATCACCGAAGCGGCGACATAAGGAAATAGTCTCCGAAAAATCCGTGGGTACTCCACGGCAAAGAATCGCACCATCTGCCGCGCCTCCAGCTTCCTCCCGGAGTACACGCGATTATGCGCTCGCGCCAGCAGCAGGTTCAGGTATTCTTCCTGGGTGCGAGACCCGCGATCCGCACGGACCGCGGACAAATCCTGGGCAATTTGCCGGTATAGCAGCCCCAGCTCGCGCAGTTCGTCGCCGGAAAGCGACTTCAGCCCGGACGATTCAGCCTGGACCAGCAGCGCGTCCAGGCGCTGCCACAGTCCCTGCCGTTGTTCGATCCAGCGGTTGGAAATCATGCGAGAACAGGCCCCGGAACCGTACCCACCAGCTCACCCGACCCGAGCGATGACCGAAACTCCCGATCAGCTTACCATCGACACTCCGGAGCAGGTCGCCATCCGCTTCCCCATCGCCGGCATCGGCAGCCGCTTTCTCGCCCTGCTCACTGACAGTGTCGTCCAGGGCATCGCCTACGCCATCCTCTTCTTCATCTTCTTCCTCATTCTCACTTCAGCGCCGCGCCTCGCCGGCATGATCGTCGATCGAGCCGGCGAGAAATGGCTCATCGCCGCCATCCTCCTCGTCGTTTTTCTCCTCCGCTGGGGCTACTACACCGTCTTTGAAGCCTTCTGGAACGGCCAAACCCCCGGCAAAAAACTCTGCAAACTCCGCGTCATCCGCGACTCCGGCCGCCAGATCACCTTCTTCGAATCCTTGACGCGCAACCTCATCCGCGCCGTCGACAGTCTCCCCGGCTTTTATGCCATCGGCATCATCACCATGCTCTGCAATCGCCGCAGCAAGCGCCTCGGCGATTTCGCCGCCGGCACCCTGGTCGTCCACGAACGCGCCGCCGAACCGCCGCTCTGGGGTGGTTCCGCTTCCCGCACCATCACCGCCGGAGCCTTCGCCGCCACGCCCGCGCCGCCGCCCATCGTCGATCCCTACGCCGTCGATCTGCCCGCCGACGCGGTCGCCCGCCTCACCGCTGACGACCTCAACGTCATCGACCACTTCTTCGCCCGCGCCATCGACATCGACATCGCGCGCCGCCGCCAGCTCGCCGAGCGCCTCGCGCAGCAGATGACCGCGAAGATGGGCATCGCCATGCCCGAAGGCGTCACCCCCGAACGCGTCCTCGAATCCATCGCCCGCATCCTGCGAGGCATTCGGCGATAGACCCTCTTCTAAAGCCCGCAGAATCTGCTTCCGCCGTCCAAATCTGCGACCCCGCCCTTTCAAATGCATCTAAAGTTGAGGGTGATTTCTGCCTGTCCTGCGGTACACTCAAAGGGCAGGCGTTTCCCCAGGAGATTTCCATTCATGGCTACCAGCACAGTTACCACCACGACCACCACCACGCCCACTCCCGAGGCGGTTCCCGCGCCGAAGACCACGCCCGTCCGGCTGACCGACAGCGCGGTGAGCAAGGTCCGCGAGATCATGGCCACCCAGGATCCGCTCCCCGCCGGTCTGCGCATCGGCGTCGTCGGCGGCGGCTGCTCCGGCTTCCAGTACTCCATGTCCTTTGAGAACCAGTCCGGCATGATGGACAAGGTCTACGACTTCAACGGCCTCAAAGTTTTCCTCGACGCCACCTCGCTCATGTACCTCAACGGCTGCGTCGTTGACTACGTCGAGACCATCGAAGCCGCCGGCTTCAAGTTCGAGAATCCCACTGTCAAGAGCACCTGCGGCTGCGGCTCGTCCTTCAACGTCTAAAGGAATCTCTGATCGCAGTTTTGAAAGGTACGACCCTGGAGGTTGCGGGAAGTTGGTTTTGTGTCAGGGCACGACTTCAGTCGTGCCGTAAAGCCGCAAAAAGAAATGGGCTTTAGCCCCTGCGGTTTCTCTTATCTGAAGTCAGCAAGGCCCGCAATCGCGCGGGCCTTTTTCATTGCTGCGGAGCGGTGGGGTCTGTGGGTGCTGAAGGAGTCCCCGGATTTGGATTCGTCGTCAGCGTCCCCGGCGCCGTCGTGCCTGGCGTGGTGCCCGTCGGATTCGTCCCGGTTGGCGTCCCGCCCGACAACCCAGCCAGCGCCTGCGCCTGATCTTCGGTCGGGTCGTAATTGAATTCCCACTTGTTGTAGCGCGTTTGCAGCTTGTAATCGACCAGCGACGCCTTGTCCACCGGCAGCGTAAACCCCACAATCGGTCCGCCTCCGCCGAACGTCGTCGCCGACGTCCCTGTCCCACTCATTCCGGTGGGCGAACCCGTCGGCGAACCCATGCCCGGAGTCGTCGACGTCTGCGGGAACATCGACGAGATCCCGTTCTGCGAACCCTGGCTCGGACTCGTCGATCCCAATCCCGTTCCCGTCCCCGCGGAACTGCCCCCCGAAGCGTCGGTCCCCGATGTGTCGCCGCTCGCAATCGGAACCCCGTTCGCATCCGTGGTCGTGGTGGTCGTGACCGCATACATCGATCCCGCCCCAGCCACCGCACCCGCCATCATCAGCGGCTGCCCGAAGAACCCCAGCGGCCGCACATGCGCCTGCCCAAACAACACCGGCTTCCAGTCGTCCTTGCCGGTCAGCGGATCGGTGTACTTCTTCCGCAAAAACCGCATCTGATTCGTCTCGACCAACTGATCGATCGAGGTCGGATACGATCCGAATTTCTGGTAGTACAACTTGATCGCGCGCTTGTATTGCTCCCCGCGATGAATCGTCTCCAAATCCTTGTCGCGCTGAATCGACTTCGCGACCTTCGGCGCCGCAATCGCCAGACTGATCAACAGGATCACCGTCAGAAAGATCACTGCCAGCAGCACGTACCCCTCTTCGTTCTCGAATTCCTGTCGGTGACCCTTCATATCCACAACCATCCCAACCGTCTTTCCCTCTGCGTTCTCTGTGTCCTCTGTGGTGAGAGACTCAGCTCTGCGTCAACGCCAGTGTCTGCGTGTTGTTGTAAAGCAGGTCCGTCACCTGGATCGAAAGCGGCGTGATCTTCACCACCTTATAGTGGTGATCCACCACGTCCCCCTCCACCGCGATGAACACATCGTCCCCGTGCAGCAGAAACGCCTTCCGCGCTCCGCCCGCTGCCTCATACCCGAAAAACTTCAAATCGATCGGCGGCGGCGGCGGTGGTCCCTGCGCGATCTGCGGCTGCACCACCGGCTGCGGCCGAATCGGCCCCTTCACTTGCTCGATCTTGGGCGGCTCCGACACAAGAGAGAAAATATTTCGCCCCACCCCGCTGTACTCCAGCGCTTCCGCCCCCGCCATCAGCTCCGGATGCAGCGTCGGATCCAGCTTCTCCAGCGGCGGAAGCTTCTCGGCCGCCCGCCCGCCCCCATTGCGCGAACCCGCCGATCCCGGCTCGGTGCGCGCCGTCGTTGTCTGTTGCGCCGGAGCTGGCGCGGGACTGCCCCCTCCGAACATCGACTTCGCGAAGTACGCCACCGCCCCCACCATCACCACGGCCAGCACCGCCAGGATCACCACGTTCCGCTTGTTCTCGAGGCCGCTCCTCATTGTGGCCCCCCGTTCGGAGCAGGCCCTGGCTCCACATTCGGAGTTGTGCCCGGAGTAGTGCCCGGAGTGGTGCCCGGCCCGGCATTCGGCACACTCTGCAAATCGGTCTCCGTAATCGCCGGAGGCAGGTCCGTCGCTCCCCCGCGGATATACGTCCGCAGCTGCATGCGCAGGTTCACCAGACCCCCCTGCTGCCCCGTGAGCGTCACCCGGTCGATGATGAAGAAAACGTGGTCCTGGTCGCGCTCGATTCCGTTGATGAACCGCATCAGGTCCGAGTACTGCCCGCTCAACCCCGCGTCAATGTGTAGCTCCGTCAACCCGCCCGCGGCCGCCGGATTCTCCGCATACGCCGCCCGCGACAGCCGCACCTGATTCTTCGTCGCCACCGCGCCCAGCTGTCCCAGAATCGTCGACCAGTTCGGCGAAATCCGCGCGTCGTAAAATCTCTGCGCGTCCTCGTCTGCCGCGTCCACCTTCTTCGGCAGATTATTCAGGTGCCGCATCTGCGACTCCAGCTGCCCCAGCCGCGCTTCCTCCTGCACAAAGGCGCTCGTCTGGTTCGAGCGCACGGCGCGCCACGCGAGCGCAAAGCGCACGCCGATGAAAATATCGACCGCTACTACTACGGCCAGCAGGAACAAATGCAGATTCAGTTTCGTAAAGACGCCGCCACGATTCATGGAGTCGATTGCCCCTCCATGGCAGCGGAGGTCTTCTCCGCCCTGACCTTCTTGTCCTGACCGCTCGTGTCCAGAGGCAGCGGCCGGTAATCGGCAAGGATGTCGAAGTTCACCAGGTTATTCGTGCTCACGCTCTGCGCGTTGGCCTGGCTGCCCGGTGCGGTCGCCAGCGTCTCCGACGCCAGCCGCGGCGACACAAAGTGTCTCGACTTTTCGAGGTTCCGCACCAGCTCCAGGGCCCGCTCGCGCTCACCCGTCACCCGCAGCCGGATCGTCACGTGCCCATCCGCCGTCACGATCGGATCGAGGCTCAGCACCTGGACTCCCGTCGGCAGCACCGTCTCCAGATCGGTCATCGTTGCCGTCCACGAGAACGCCTTCTGCTGGAACAGCCCGTTCAGAAATTCCGACTGCAGCAGGATTCCCGCTTCCTTCGGCTGCCGCATCAGCGCCTGATAATCCCGCTGCTGGCCCTCCAGCGTCCGCACGTGATTCTCCACCTGCGCCACATCCGCCTGCGCGATTTGCGCCTGGCTCCGCTCGCTGCGATAGAGGTACCACAGCGCCCCGCCCACCAGCGCAAGGATCACGATCCACGTGCGCAGCCGGCTGTAAATCGGCCGCAGCTCGATGTAAGGATGGCTCGCGAGATTGACAGCAATCTTCATTATGTTGTGAGGGCCCCCGTTACGCCAGCCGTCACGCCGGCCGGAATGCTCGTCAGCGCCGATGCAATTTCCGCCGCGCCCAGGTCCACGATCCGTGGCGCGGGCTCCACCAGCGCGGCCCACCTCGACTGCGCCGCCGCGCTTGCCCCGCCCAGTCCGGCGTAATACATCGTCGATGGCAGCCTCTGCAGCGTGTCCTCATACCACGCCAGCGCCGTGATCACCGCCTGCGCCATCTCCTCTTCCCGCGCCATCGGCTCCGCCGGCAGATCCATCGACCGGTGCAGCAGCATCTCGTCGCCTTGTGTAATCGCCGTCGTGACAGAAGCGCCGGTGTGATTCACCATCAACGTCGCGCCCGCATCCCCTACCGCCGCCGCTGCCGCCAGCGTGCTCGGCAGCACCGCGCCCGGCTCGTATCCAGCTTTGCGCACCACGCCCTCGTACTCTTCCAGAACATCGCCCGGCATCACCGTCACCAGCACGTTGAGCTGTCCATCCTTTTCTGTCATCACCTGGTAGCTCACTGCCGAGCCTTCCACGTCGAACGGAACCATCTTCCGCAGCCGGAACCGCACCACCGGCAGCGCCTCATTCCGTCTCGACGGCAGCGTATCGAAATCCAGCAGCAGCACCCGGGCCGCCGCGTCCGGAACCACCAGGGTGACCGCCTCGCTCCGCGCGTTGATGTCGCCCAGCGCCGACTCGATCGCCGACGTCACCGCATGCGCGTCCCCGAGGTTCGGCACCTTCAGCCCCGGAACCACCGCGCCCTCCGGCAACGGCGAAAACGACACTATCATTTCGCCGCGCCGTTTCCCGGCGCGCGCCGCAACCACCCCTTCCGGCCGGATTTCACACGCCACTCTCGGGCGCAGGGCCGCCACCGGCTTGAACAGGTTTTCGAGATTGGCCACTACCGCGATGCCTCGATCATTGTCATCAACTCTGTCATCCTGAGCGTCAGCGAAGGATCTGCTTTGCCTTATTCCTTCGCCCGGCGCGCAGGCGCCGATCCAATGCTTTTATGCCGCAAGAGGCAGCGCTCAGCGCGATGCCTCGATGAATGTCACCTTATTAATCTCTTTCAGCGTCGTCAGCCCGCGCCGCACCCGGTCCAGCGCGCTCTCGCGCAGGAAGTGCATACCCTCCTGCTGTGCCAGCTTCCGTACCTCGGAGCTGGGCTTCTTCTCCAGAATGATTTCGCGAATCGGGTCCGTCAAATCCAGCAGCTCGTGAATCGCCGTCCGTCCGCGATACCCTGTCCCCGCGCATTCAATGCAGCCCCGTCCTTCGCGGAACGGAAAATTCCTCCACTCCGCCGGATCCAGCCCGCTCAACTGCAGCATCTCCTCGTCGTACCGCACCTCCTGCACGCAATACTCGCAGATGGTGCGCACCAGCCGCTGCGCCAGAATGCAGTTCAGCGC
>PKVY01000132.1:49576-76083 GCA_003131625.1 Acidobacterium sp.
ATCTTGTCCGGATCGTGCCGCAGAATCGACCGCAGCCCGCGCGCAAACGTCAGCCCCTTTTTCTCGTTCACCGGGATCTGCGTGATCCCGCGTATCTGATACTCGACCGGATCCTCGATCGTGATGATTTTGTCCTCGTCGCTCTTGATCTCGTTCAGCGCCGCATACAGCGTGGTTGTCTTGCCCGATCCCGTCGGTCCCGTCACCAGCACCATGCCGTACGGCTCCCGTATGTACCGCCGGAACCGCTTCAGATCGTCGTCCGCAAAGCCCACCACGTCCAGCGTCAGCTTGCGGAACTTCTCGCTCATCGATTCCTTATCGAGCACGCGCAGCACTGCATTCTCGCCGTGCACCGTCGGCATGATCGAAACGCGGAAATCGATCAGCCGCTTCTTGTACCGCACCCGGAAGCGTCCGTCCTGCGGCACGCGCCGCTCCGCGATGTCCAGCTCGCTCATCACCTTGATGCGCGACAGAATCGTTGTGTGGTGCTCCCTCGCTATCGGCGCCATCGCCGGCTGCAGCACGCCGTCGATGCGGTACTTCACCAGCACCGAATCGTCGTACGTCTCGATGTGAATGTCCGAAGCGCGCCGCTCCAGCGCCGTGAAAATCGTCGTGTCTACCAGCCGGATGATCGGGCTGATGTCCTCCTCCGACGTCAGCTTCTCGATCGAAATATTCTCGTCGGAGTCCTCGCTCGACGTCAGCACGTCGAACGTCAGCCCCTC
Source organism: Acidobacterium sp. (assembly GCA_003131625.1). Lineage (GTDB taxonomy): Bacteria > Acidobacteriota > Terriglobia > Terriglobales > Acidobacteriaceae > Palsa-343. The sequence continues at coordinate 50,311 of PKVY01000132.1, forward strand.
CGACGCCTCGTCGAGCACGCGCTGGCTCTGCTCCGTCTTCTTCAGCAGATCGGTGATCTGCGACAGCGTCGCCACCCGCGTTACAATCCGCTGCCCCAGCAGGCCGCTGATTTCGTCCAGCATCATCAGCTTGCTCGGATCGCTCACCGCGATCACCAGCCGGTCCTCTTCCTGCTCCAGCGGCACAAAGTTGTAGCGGAACATCATGTCCACTGGCACGCTCCGCAGCACCTCGTGCCGGATGCGGAAATTGCGCAGATCGACAAACTCCGAGCGATACCGCCGCGCCAGCGCCTGCGCCTGCGCGGTCTCGTCCTGCTCGGTCGGTAATGGAATCGGGGGAGCCTGAGACATCTTCAATACCTCGGTTGACTTCTGTTTCTGTTCCACGGGCGGATCACGGCTATCCTCCCAGATTCGTCGCGCTGCCCATCGAAATGATCGGAAGATACAGCGAAATCAAAATAATCACCACCACCACGCCCATCACGATCAGGATCGCCGGCTCAATCAGCGCCAGCGCCGCCGTCAGCGCGGCCTGCACGTCGTCCTCAAAAAACTCCGCCACCGAATTCAGCATCTGCGGCAGCGCGCCCGTCGACTCGCCCACCTCGATCATCTCCGTCGAAAGCTCCGGGAACACCTTCGTCTCTTCGAGGCTCTTTGCCAGGCTCTTGCCTTCCCGCACCGTCGTGACCGAAGAAAACACTGCCTTGCTGATCCGCTTGCTCGTAATCGACCGCGCCGCCGTCTCCAGCGACGGCACCAGCGGAATGCCTCCGGTCAGCAGCGTGGACAGCGTGCGCGCGAACATCGCCACCTGATACTTCAGCCAGATCTTCCCAAAAATCGGCATGCGAATCCGCACGCTGTCGATGCGCTCCGCCCCCGCATCGCTCCGGCTCCATCGCCACGCCAGATACCCGATCAGCGCCACCACCGGCAATGCATAGAGGATGTAGTGCTGCGCCCCCTTGCCCAGCGCCAGCATGGCCAGCGTCATCGCCGGCAGCTTCGTCCCGATCTGGTCGTAGAGCTTCGCGAACTGCGGCACCACAAACGTGATCAGGAAAATGAACAGCCCGCACACCAGCGTGATCAGCAGCGCTGGATAGATCAGCGACGCCGTCAGCTTCTTCCGGAAGGCCAGCGAAATTCGCTGGAACGACAAATACCGCCCCAGCACCTCTTCCAGGTTGCCTGACCGTTCCCCGGCCAGCAGCGTCGTCGTGTACATCAGCGGGAATCCGCCCTGCGCCTCGAACGCCGACGAAATCGGCTCGCCCGTTCGTACCCGCGCCGCCACATTCTGCAGCTGTCCCGCGAAATTCGCGTTTCTCTGCGACTTCGCCAGCATCTCCAGCGATCCCAGAATCGGCAGCCCCGCGCGGATCAGCGTCAGAAATTGCTGGTTAAAGATCAGAAATGTTTCGAGCTTCGTCTTCCGCGCCCCGCCCGTCAGCCCCCGCGGCTTCACCGAGTAAACGTAGTACCCCGCCTGCGCGAAGCGGGTCCGCAACTCGTCGGCCGTCGCCGCCGACTGCACCTGCTCCTGCACGTGGCCTCGCTCGTCGGCCAGCCTGATAACAAATTCAGCCATGGAAATGCCCGGCGATGACCCGGAATTGCCCGGTCCGGCCAGGGGATGCCTCACTCAAGCGTAGCAGTTTCCTGAACCTCGGCGCTCCCAGCGCAGCCGTTCGTCGACTAGACGCGCCCGAAGCCCAAAATGCTCACTTATGAAGGTCGTCCAGGTTGATTTTTCCGATCCGTCCCCCCGGCCCCACCACAAACGGCAGGCTCAGGGCGTTCCAGTTGCCGTCGTCCAGCGACTTCCACGACCGGCCCCCGTTATAGCTCACGTCGGACCCGTTCGCCCCCACCGCGATCCACCCGTTGATGCCCGCGTCCCATGCCACCGCCGACCGGTACCCATGCGGCGGCTTCTCTGAGGCCGTCCACTTTACCCCGTCCGGAGTCCATGCCGCCGTCCCATCCGTCTCATCCGGCTTCGCAAAATCCCCGCCCACCGCGACCCCCGCCTTTACCATCTCATCCCACCAGATCACGCGCAGCGAAAATACCCCCGCCGACGCGCTGCCGCCAGCCATCGGCAGCGGCTTGCGCTGGAAATTCCATGTGTTCAGGCATGCCGGATCCGGAGCAGAACTCCCGTCCCGGTCGCAGCTGCTCTCTCCCTCGTAGAGATAGGCCCCGTCCTTGCCGCCGGTGCCGAACCACACCCGCCCATCGCCGGCCAGCAGCGCATTCACCACTTGTCCCGAGCCGATCAGCGCCGAATTGCTCGCTGCAAAAGCCGCAATGCTCAGGGATCCCGTCGCCAGCCCAGGCGACTGGATCTTCGTCCACGTCACCCCGCCATCGCCGGTTCTCAGTAGCTGAAACACGCCCTGCACCGGATCCCCCAACAGGTAGCCGTTCGCCTTATCGGCGAATACCATTGCGTCCCAAAATCCATCCTTATCAGGATTCGTCGCAACCAGCGTCCAGTGTGAGCACCCGTCCGTCGTCCGGTACAGCCGCGACAGGTCGCCCGGCCCACTCGACATCACCATGGCCGTATCCCCGTCCCACGCCCACACGCCCCGAAAATCCAGCTTCTCCCCTCCGTCGGGCACCGTGCAGCTCTGCCACTCATAGCCACCGTCTTCGGTCCGCAGAACCGTTCCGTTCGTTCCGCTGGCCCACGCCACCCCGCCGCCCAGCGAGTAGACCCCGCGCAGTCCGGCCGCCGTCCCGCTCTCCTGCAAAACCCATGGCCCGGACTTACGGTTCAGCCCCTGGCCCCACGCCCATGCGCCCCAAATCAGCCCAAGAATCGCAATCCAGCCGGCCCACTTCAGCATGCCGCCATCTTAGCGTCGCATCGTTACAGGAACATATCCCCCGACCAGGTCGCGCGGAATGCCAAAGGGTCACAGGCTAAGGTTCCTGTCGTGTCACGGCGTGTTCCGAAACGCTCCAGCTCAGGGCCGGCTCCCCGCTCCCCTCTCGCTCGTCTTGATCTCGTCGTCCGCTCGCTTTCGTTGGTTCCTCACTCGTCCCGCAAGGCAATCATGGGATCCACCTGGGCCGAACGCCGCGCCGGAATCCAGCAGGCAAACAGCCCCACCCCGAACAGCGCCGCCGCCACCAGCGCCGTGCTGGCATAGTCCACCGAGCCCACTCCATACAAGGTGCTGCGCATTAACCGGCCCAGCACGAACACCCCCGCCAGCCCAATCGCCATTCCCGGCAGCGCCATCCGGATTCCACCGCGCACGATCAGCCCTACCACTTCGCTCTTTTGCGCCCCCAGCGCCATGCGCAACCCAATCTCGTGGGTGCGCTGCGCCACCGCAAACGACATCACCCCATAAATCCCCAGTGCTGCCAGCAGCAGCGCCACTCCAGCAAAGCCCGCGAACAGAACCATGCCGAATCGGTCGCCCGTCATCTGGTCATCGACAATCTGCCGCAGCGACTCGACGTGGTTCATGGCCAGATTGGGCGCTGCAACCGCCAATGCCGAGCGTATGCTGCTCGTCACCGCGCCCGGGTCGACGCCGGTTCGCGCCGCCAGCGCCACATACGGCCACGGTACTTGCCACAGGCACAGGAACATCTGCGGTTGTGCGCTGCCCGTCAGGTGATCGCTGTTTTGAATGTCATGAAAGACGCCCACAATCTGGAACATAACCGGTGGTCCCAGCCCGTTTTGCCCAGGCTGCGGCACCCCCAGCATCAGCCGCTGCGTCAGCGGATCCGTGTGGAGCAGATACCGGCGCACGAAGCTCTCGTTCACAACCACAGCCATCGGGCTGCCCAGGGTGTCCCCGTCATTCAGAAAGCGTCCGCTGACCAGATGCACGCCGAACGTGTGAAAGAAACTCGGAGTCAGCGCCTCAAGATCGGCAACCGGCGGATGTTGCTTGTCGACCGCCTGCCCAACAATGGCGAAGGGGAATTGGTCGTACCCCTCGAGCGGTATCCCCGTCGTGAGCGCAACGTCCTCTACGCCAGGAACGGCGCGCAGCCTCTCCAGAATCTGCCCCTGGTTGGCCACGATTTCCTGTGGCGGCGGAGTATTGGAACGGCCCTGACGGGTAGTGGCGCGCGGCTGCAACCCCGAGGTCAGCACATGATCGGTCGTCACCCCCAGGTCGATCCTGCTCAGGTTCCAGAAGCTGTGCAGCGCCAGTCCCGCTCCCGCCAGCAGCGTCAGCGCCAGCGCAAATTCCGCAGTCACCAGAATCCCCTGCGTCCGCGAGCGGCTGCGCCCGGAAATGGCGCGCGAACCCTGCTTCAGCGTTTCGCTCAGGTTCACGCGAGCAGCCTGCCACGCCGGCGCGCAGCCAAACAGAACACCGCCCATCAACGTCACTCCGATCGCGAAGCAGAGAACCGGAACATTGATCCCCACTACGGCCTCAGCCGTCTGTTTGGCCAGCGGCAGAATCGCCATGGCCAGCTTCATAATCGACCAGCCCAGCGCAACGCCGATCCCTCCTCCCAGTATCGCGAGGGTCAGGCTTTCCGTCAGCAGCTGCCCGAATACCTGCCGCCGCGTAGCGCCCATCGCCGAGCGCAGCGCCAACTCCTGCTGCCGCGCTGAGCCGCGCGCCAGCAGCAGATTCGCCACATTGGCGCACGCAATCAGCAGCACCAGTCCTACCGCCGCCAGCAGCAGCCACAGGTTGCGCACCAGCTTGGGGTCGAGCCAGTCGTTCTTCAGCTGCTCCACGCTCACCGACCAGGACTTCGGGTCGGTCCCGGTGCGCTTCGCCGCCAGTTGACTGTCGATCACAGCGATCTCCGCCTGCGCCTGCGCCAGCGTCACTCCCGGTCTGAGCCGCCCGAACACATTGCCAAACTGCTGGGACTGCACCCCCGCCTGCGGACGGAACGGAACAACAAACTGCGTGCCTTCCACCTTGTCCATCGGACCCGCCGGCAGAACGCCGACCACGGAATACGGCTCATCGTTAATCAGGATTGCCTTGCCAATGATGTCGGGATCGGAGTTATAGCGCGTCTGCCATAGCCGGTGCGTCAGGATCACCAGATGATCCTTGCCCGGCGTCCCCTCATCCGGCAGAAAATCGCGCCCCATCGCGATGGGAATGCCAAAATCCTTCGTGTAGAAACCCGGCGTCGTCGGCAGGCCGCTGGTCTCGTCCTGCGAATGGTCCGCGTTGGTCAGGTGCAGACCGTTCCACGACTGCAAATCGAGCCGCTGGAACGACTGGCTCCCTGCAGCCCACTCTGCGTAATCCGCGGCGCTGGTTGGGTTGCGCTCGCCCTTGTAGTGCGACCACACTACGACCAGCTGGTTCGCGCTCGGATACGGCAGCGGCGCCAGAAACGTCGCCCAGATGATGCTGAAGATGGCCACGTTGGGCCCGATCCCCAGCGCCAGCGCCAAAATCGCGATCGCCGCGAATCCCTTGTTGCGGGCCAGCATGCGCAGCCCAAAACGCACATCCCGATTCCAGTTGGCCATGACAGCTCTGTCTCCGTCCTGCAAGGCACTACGCGCAGCAACCCTCTGCGGTTCAACGCCCGGCCTGCACCCTCAGCCCTCGCGCGAATGATTCAGAAGTGCAATTCGTCAGCCGTGATTGGCGCAGCCAGATTTGCTGGAGCTAAAGAAGTTCTGGCCAGGCAGGCGCATCGCCAACGCCGCGGGTTGTCCGAATCCGGCTTCCCCCGTCCAAACCCGGACACTTGCTCGCTTCGTTCAGTCACACCGCGCCCACTGCACGCTAAAGGCGCACCAATTGCGGCTTGCCGGAACCCGAATCGCTCCGGTCCTGCTTCGAACGAGTTGTATGACAATCCATTACGCTGTAATATTGCCTGCATGCCCGCTAAATCGTCCACAAAACCGCCCAGGAAAACATCCCCCAAACCGCGCAAATCGAAGGTCTTCACCATCAGCCTCCCGCCCGATCTCGCGAAACGCGCCGAAGCCATCGCCAAAAGCGAAAGCCGCACCATGAGCGAACTGTTCCGCGACGCTTTCCGCGCCTATCAGGCCACGCAAACTCGCGAATGGCTCGATGAACTTCGTGCGTACGCGGCGACTCGCAACCCGCACGGTTATACCGAGAAGGACATCCCGCGTCTCATCAAAGAAGTCCGCGCGGAGATGCGGGCTCAGCGGGAAGCTAAGGTCCGCAGAGCCGGATGATCGTCGTTCTGGATTCGAACGTCATTATCTCGGCCGCGAACTTTGGATCTCCCCGCAGCGCGCCGGTCCTGGCTCTGGAAAAAGCTGTTGGCTCCGACCTGATCGCGACGTGCGATGACATCGATGCCGAACTCATTCGAATTCTGCTCGACAAATTTGAGTGGTCCTTCCTACGCATCCAGCATGAGCTTCTGCGAATTCATCGGCATTCGGTTCGCGTCACCCTCTACGGCACCGTCCACCTCTGCCGCGATCCCGACGACAACAAGATCCTCGAATGTGCCGAGCGTGCCAGGGCCGACCTCATCGTCACCGGCGACAAAGACCTGCTCTCCCTTCGCACCCACGGCCAAACCCGCATCGTAACCCCCGCGGCCTACCTCCGGCTCTGAGTCGGGCCGGCCCTTGGCTATACCGGCGGCTCCCCCTCCACCACATGCACCCCGGCCGGCGGCGTAAACACAAACGCCGCGTTCGAAGCCGGTACATTCCCCGCCTCTCCGCTGAACTCGAACCGGTTCGTCACCCCGTCCGTCTCCTCAATCGTCATCGACCGGATCGTCCCATCCGCCGCCGCCGTAATCTTCAGCGCGCTCACCCGCTGCTCCAGCCCCTTAGGCACGCCCTCCAGTACCCACGCGCCGTTCCCATCCGGCGTCGCCGTCAGTCCCGTCAGCTCCTTCTCCAGTTCCGTATGCCCCAGCAGAAACCGCAGCGGCGAGCGCAGATCATCGAGCTTTTTCTCGTCCACCTTCTGCGCCTCGCTCTCCCCCGGTGAGTAGAAATACCCGTCCTTCCCGTCCAGCACAAACAGCTTCCCGTCCGGATCGGTGTACGTCCACCGCATCCTGCCCGGCTTCTTCAGCAGCAGCACGCCCGACTCTTTGCGGTTCATCCCCATGCCCGTGTACGTCTGCACGAAGTGAACCTCCAGCGAATGCAGTGCGTTGTAGTGCCCGTCGACCTTCGCCGCGATCCCCGCCGCGCTCATCGTCGCCTGCGCGCACAGCTCTGCCGCGGCGCCCAGCGCCAACGCCGCTCCGCACGCCGCCGGCAGCAAAAACCGCCAGCGGGAGTACCCACGCTGGCGGCCCGATTCCATCATTCTCAAAATCAATCTCCGCTTTCGCCTCTCGCTACCGGCTACCAGCTACCGGCTCCGAGCTGCTACTGAATCGCGACCGTGCAGTTCGTCCCGCCCGACGGATCCGCCTTGATCTCCCCGCTCATGTCCAGGCAGAACCCGCTGTGCCCCGTCTTCCCCACCGACTGCGGCACCGCCGTCACTTCGTAGCTCACGAAGTTGTCCTGCTGGCTGCTGCCCGGCGCCTTCTGGCAATTCACAATGTTGAAGCTGTACCCCGCCTTGTTCCCGCTCGTCAGGTCCGACTGCAGCAGCTGTGCCGACTGCGGAGTCGGCGCACCCGCGGACGCGTTCCCGCCCAGCGCCGCCAGCGAGCACGCATATCCGTTGGCCGGGAAGTTCGTCGCATACTGGTTCTCGGCGATCTGAATCGCGCGCAGCGACTGCTTGGCCGACGTCTCGTTTGCCGTCGCCTTCAGGTTCAGCATGTTCGGAATCGCGATCAGCATCAGGATCAGCATGATCGAGATCACGATCAGCAGTTCCATCAGCGTGAAACCCGCGTCGCACCGCCGCGAACGCCTGGTTTCAGCATCACGCCCAGCAAGAGGTTCGGCAAGAAACTTCGGAGCCTTCATAGCCAGTCTTCTTTCGTGGTCCAGAGCGCCCTCACAATCACAAATCGCCGGGCGTGCNNGCCCCGGCCGGCGCGCAAACCGGCGTCCTCGATCCCATCTTCGTCTTGCCGGTAATGTTACTGGACGCGCGCCGCCCTCCTGGCGCTCACCCGCGACCGATTCGGCCGCATCCTGCACGCCGCCGCCCGCCTCGTGCACAAAAATTCACCCCCCGCCGCCCCGCTCGTTGCCCAGCGAATTCTACCGATACTAAAATGGAGCAAAGGGCTAACAAGATGTCGTTCCCGATCCGCGTTTGCGTCGTCTGCAATGAAGAGTTTGAATTGAAGCCCGGCAAGCCCGGCTTCGCCAACCGTTGTCCGGCTTGCAGCGAGCCCGAAGCCGAAAGCCCCTCCACCAAAGACTCCGTCGGCTTTCAGAATGACCGCGAAGCCAACGCCGCCCGCCGCGGCGCTATGCGCGACCTCCTCTACCGCAAGGACACCTGATCCGTGAATTCACGGCTTTAGCAGCTTGCGGAAAAAATCAGAATGTTTTTGAAGGGCCACAGCCACAGCCGGAGACTTGCGTCTGGCTGCGTCGCGCCACCGCGCCGAAAGCACAAGTCAGAAGCAGAATAGCTTCTAAATCCGTGACTTTACTCCAGTCCACGTTCGGCCTGCCCATCGGATCGCTGATCAACAGCTTGCGCTCCGGCCGCTGCCGTCTCCCAGGTGGCTTACATCGTCGCTGGCAGCCCATCATGCGAAAACCTCCGCTGCACTTACTTCAGATTCGTATTGGGGTTCTGCCGCAGTCCGGCCCTGGCGAAGGACTGCCTCTGGATCCTGGGAGGCTCGTCCCAGGAGATATCCCTGCGCCTCGTCAATGCCCAGTTTCCTGATCATGTTCAGCTGTTCTGTCTTTTCGATGCCCTCCACAATCGTTTTCATTCGCAGATTGCGCGCCATCATGAGTATGGACTGAACAAAGTCCTTGGTTTCCCGGCGCACCATCAGTTCGTTGAGGAAGGAGCGGTCGAGTTTCAACGCATCGAAGGGAAGTTTGGGCAGGTAGTTCAGGCAGGAATAGCCTGTACCGAAATCGTCTACAGCCACGCTCACTCCCATTCGCTTCAGGCGCCGCATCATATCCGCCGCGCGCTCGATGCCGGTCACCGTGGCGGATTCCGTAATTTCGATCTGCAGAAGGTTCGGTTGCAGCCCGGTACGATGCAGAACGTCGGCGACCTCTTCGAAGAAAGAATCCCGGGCAAACTGCACGCTCGACACGTTCACCGCCGCCTGCACCGGGCGGCCTGCGACTTCCTGCCACCTTACCGCGTGCCTGCACGCCCGCTCCATAATGTGAGCGCCAAGCGGGATAATCAGGCCGCTCTCCTCGGCGATTGGAATGAAGCTCACCGGTACGATCGGTCCCAGCTCGGGGTGGGTCCAGCGGGCCAGCGCCTCGAACCGCACGATGGATTTCGTCGCCAGGTCAAACTCGGGCTGGTAATGCACTGAGATCTGGCTCTTTGCCAGTGCGTTCTGTAGTTCACCCTCCAGGGTGAGCCGTTCGCGCGCCGCGCTGCCCAGATCGTCGCCAAAGTGGACGATGCGGCTTTTCCCTACGCGCTTGGCCGCGAACATCGCGCAATCCGCTTGCTGCAGTAGCTGCCCGCTCTCGGTTCCATCCGGAAAGATGCCAATGCCGATGCCCGCGCTGGTCCGAACCGAGCGGCCGTTGATCTGGAACGTCTCCTTCAGCAAATCCAAAACGATTTCTGCCGCCTTTTGCGCATCATCCCGGCTCTCGATGTGATCGAGAATGAGAGCAAATTCGTCCCCGCCGATGCGGGCCAGCGTATCCGACTGCCGGAAACGCGCCTTGAGACGTTGCGCCACCTGACCCAGAAGCGCGTCTCCCGTGCTGTGGCCAAAGCTGTCGTTGACCAGCTTGAAACCGTCCAGATCGATACAAAGTAGGGCGACCATCCTCTGATCGCGTCGAGCTCTGGCCAGGCATTGCGACAATCGATCCGACAGCAGTCTCCGGTTCGGTAACCCGGTCAATTCGTCCACCAGCGACATGTGCTGCAGCCTCGATTCGGCTTCTTTCCTGGCCCGATCCCGCCGCTGCAGCTCCAGCAGCATGGCGTTGAAACCCTCCGCCAGAGGTGCCACTTCGGGAACCCCGCGCACCGAAATCTCACAGTTGAACGCAGCCTCCTGAGTCAGACGCTGCACCTCGGTCGACAGATCGGCGATAGCATGCGTGGTGTCCGATGCCTTGCTCAGCGCCTCCTCCTGCAGCCTGATTCGCCGCAGCAACATGAACAGCCCAGCAAGCAGGCACATGACCGCGAAGAGCGCTGCCAGCAGCCAGTGCATATAGTTGCGCTCGAACTTGATCACCGTCAGCCTGACTTCGGGTGCCGCATCCGTGATGGACAGCCCCGCTGTCTCGCCCTTATCTGGCGGAGCCGCAGCTCCGGCGCTCATCGGTCCCTCACCACCGCCCATTTGCGATCGGAGTGATGGTCGCTGCGATCCAGGTTTGGGAGCGAGACCACCGCTTCCCAAATCGGTGCTGGCAACCTTCCTCGCTTCGATCGAAATCGTGTCGCCCACATGGATTCCGGGCCAACCCGGATTCAGCGCAATCGGCACGGCCCCGGTCTTGTCCTCAACCCAATATTGGCCGCCTTGTTCATCGGCATAGATCACAACCCCCACCAGGTGGGCGACGGAGTTTTCTGGGAGTTGCTGAAGCTGCTGAATCGACTCATGCCGGAACAGAAAAGACCACTGCCCCTGCGTTGTGCAGAGGATTCCGGCCCCGAGCGCTACTACCAACATGGCGGCCATGCGGATTCTTGTAGCGCCGCGTCGACCCATCTCAAAATCATGGCTGGACGGAGGAGCCATTGCTATAACACTTTCAGACGATGTGGTACCTCACGGGAACCACATAGCTTGGGATCGAGCGCAACGCGCCGGTCACGAATTGCCCGGGGAGGGCAAAGTGCTGTCACCCCGGCAGCACGAGGTTCCAGTCGCAACGGTCTGGCCTAAGAAAAGTCCAAAATCTTACTTGCCGCGCCGGTAACTAACAAACTCCACTTTAGTGGTAGGTATCCACATGCAAAACTCACCCAAACGGGGAATGCCTGATGCTACGCTGTGCGGACACTTCATCCGCCACGCTCATCTGGCCAAAATTTGGAATACCTCGCCCCCGGAGGATCCATGCAGGTACGATTCGAACGTCTGTCAGCCTGCCGCCTTGCGCTGGCTTTCGCATCCCTGATTGCTGTGGCTTCGTTTGCCACTGGTTGCGGTTCTATCGAAGCCCCCCTGGGCAACCTCACCGCCATCTCCGCGTCTTCCGCTTCGCTCCGCGTCAATCAGCAACTGCAAATCCAGAGTCGCATGAATGTTACTGCGGTGCCGCTCACCTGGTATGTCAACGGCATTCAGGGCGGTAACTCCGAAGTTGGAACCATCACCTTCAACGGCCTCTACACTGCGCCGGCCATCGTTCCCACCCCCAACACCGTCACTATCACCGCGACCGCCAACGGCCAGCCGAACTATCCACCCGGAACGCTGACTCTGTCCATCCTGAATCCCATACCCATCCTCACCAACGTAGCGCCATCGAGCATCACCGAGGGCAACCCAACCATCTCGGTGAACGGCTCCCAGTTTGTTTACGGCGCGCAGGTTTTCTGGAACGGCGCAGCGGTCCCCACCACATTCGTCTCCAGCACCGAACTCGCCGCGGCCGTCCCCGCACCCACCCCTGGCAACTATCCGCTGCTGGTCAGTAATCCGAATCCCGGCTCCGCGAATTCCAACAGCCTCACCGTCCCCGTCGGCCCCGGCAAGGTCGTCCTCACCATCCAGCCCGGGCAAAATACCGATGTCCGCGTCACCAATTCCATTAGCCTCGCCTTCACCATCGCCGGAACCGCCAACACCGGCGTCACCCTGCAGGTGAATGGCGTCGCCGGCGGCAACGCTCAGGTCGGCACCGCCGTCTCCAATCCCGACGGCTCCATCACCTACACCGCTCCGGCCGTCGTGCCCACGCCCAGCAACATCGTCGCGCTCACCGTCACCAGCGTCGACAACCCGGCAGTATCCATCAATCAGAACGTTTCGGTCCTGAACCCCATCCCGATTCTCACGTCAGCCAATCCCCTGTCGTTCAACGTTGGACCCGCCACCGTCGTCGTCCAGGGCCAGAAATTCATCTCCGGTGCCCAGGTCCTCCAGAACGGCTCACCGGTTCCGACGACCTTCAACAATGGCGGACAGCTCACCGCGACCGTGAACCCCACCGAGGCCGGCAACCTCGATCTGCAGGTCCTGAACCCAGCTCCCGGCCCGGCCACCTCCGCCGACCTCATCGCCCTCGTGAACGGCACCCCTCCAACCCCCGTCGTCAACCCCACCGATGCCGCGCGCTTCCTCGAGCAGGCGACCTTCGGCGCAACCGACGCCGATATTCATACCGTCTCCATGAACGGCTACCAGGCCTGGCTCAACCAGCAGTTCGCCCTGCCGTCCACGCCGCAGGAACCCGCGGTCGAGCAGGCCCTGATCATCAACAATCCTCCCTGCGCCTCCACCAACGTCAAATGCAATGCGGCGCTCTTCGAACAAAACTCCTCCGGCGAAACCTATGTCCAGGACGCCTTCTGGCAGCAAGCCCTTTCCGCTCCCGACCAGCTCCGCCAGCGCGTGAGGTACGCGCTCCACGAAATCATGGTCGTCTCCTCGAATAACTCCGCCGTACAAAACATGCCCCGCGGCGAAGAGGGCTACTACGACTTACTCGGCAACGATGCCTTCGGCAACTTCCGAACCCTCCTCAACGACGTCACCCTCAGTCCCATGATGGGTCAGTTCCTCTCCATGCTGGGCAACGACAAGGGCAACGCCACCACCGATCCTGACGAGAACTACGCCCGCGAAGTCATGCAGCTTTTCACCATCGGCCTCTACCAGCTCAACGATGACGGGACGAAAAAGCTGGACGCCTCCGGCAACCCCATCCCGACTTACTCCAACAACGACGTCATGGGGCTAGCCGCAGTCTTCACCGGCTTCAGCTGGGGCGACCCGGGCAATAGCTCTGACACCGTATGGGCGAATTGCTGCCTCTATGTCGGCTCCGGCTTTGGCGAAGACATTCTGCCCATGCAGATCTACCCCAGCCACCATTCGACCGTAGAAAAAGACTTCCTCGGCGTCACCATCCCCGCGTCGGGCAGCTCCGACCCTGCCGGTGACCTCAAAATCGCTCTCGACACGCTGTTCAATCACCCCAACCTGCCGCCGTTCTTCTGCAAGCAGCTCATTCAGCACTTAGTCACGAGCAATCCGAGCCCCGGCTATGTCAGCCGCGTGGCTTCCGTCTTCCAGAATGACGGCACCGGCGTCCGCGGCAACATGCAGGCCGTTATCACCGCCATCCTTCTCGACCCGGAAGCCCGCGACTCCGCCACCGACTTCGCCAATCCCCAGTACGGCAAGGTCCGCGAAGCCCTCCTCCGCTACACGGAATGGGCCCGTGCCTTCACCGCCCAGTCCCGCACGGGAGCCTACGACGTCGGCAGCACCGAAGACCCGATCTGGGGACTCGGCCAGATGACCCTCCGTTCCCCCACCGTCTTTAACTGGTTTGCTCCCGGCTATGTTCCGCCCGGCACCAGCATCGAAGCCGCCGGACTCGTCGCGCCCGAGATGCAGATGACCAACGTCTCGACCGTCGTCGGCTATCTCAACTACCTCCAGGATGCAATCGGCAGCAGCACCGCCAACGGCTCCGACATCTTCTCCAGTTACGGAACCGAAATCGCCCTGGCCTCGACCCCCGATCAACTCGTCGACCGTATCAATCTCCTGCTCATGGCCGGCGAGATGGACGGCAACCTCCAAACTGAAATTCTCAGCGCCGTCAATGCGATCCCCATCCCCTCCGGCGATCAGAACGCCATCAACGCCGCGCTCACCGCCCGCGTGCAAACCGCGATTTACCTCACCATGGCCTCGCCAGAATTCGCTGCGCAGTTCTAGGAGCCCCCACCATGTGCAAGTGCATGAACAAATTTGAGCAATCCCGCCGCCAGTTCCTCCGCACCGCGTCCCTGGCTTCCATGTCGGGCCTCTACGCCAGCCCCTTTATTCTCGGGCTCAACTCGCTCGCCGCCATGGCCCAGGGAACCGGCACTTCGGATTACCGCGCCCTGGTCTGCGTTTTCCTGCAGGGCGGCAACGACGGCCACGGCACCGTCATCGCCACCGACTCCGAATCCTATGCCGCGTTCACGCAGGCGCGCTCCGGAGCTCCCGGTCTCGCCTATCCGCTCGCCAGCCTGCTGCCCATCACTCCGAATACGCCGCAGAGTGGACGCACCTTCGCCCTCAACCCTTACCTCACCGGCGTGCAGAACCTCTTCAACGCCGGTCGAGCCGCCATCGTCGCCAACACCGGAACCCTCATCGCGCCTGCCACCAAAGCGCAGGTTAGTGCCAACTCCGTTCCCCTGCCTGCTTCTCTGTTTTCCCACTTCGATCAGACAGCCGCGTGGCAGGCCATCGCTTCCAACGGCGGCAGTGCCGAGCACGTTGGATGGGGCGGCGCCGTCGCCGACCTCATCGAGAGTATGAACATGAACGCGAACTCCATGTTCACCTGCATCTCCACCGCCGGCATCGCCCTCTTCCTCTCTGGCCAAACCTCGTTCCAGCTCAACGTAACTCCCGCCGGTCCCATTCCCATCTCCGGCCTCGCCCAGCCGCTCTTCGGCTCGCAGGCGGGATCTACTGCCCTCTCGTCCATCCTTTCCGCCGACGAGACCAACCTCTTCGCCAAGGAATACGAAGTCGTCGTCAACCGTTCTATCCAGGCCCAGGCGCTGCTCGCTTCCTCTATGCTCGCGGCCGGTCCCACCGGCGTTCCCAACCCGCCGCAGTATCTCGACCCGACCACTAATATGCTCGTCGATAACCCGCTCGCCGCCTCCCTCCAGACCGTCGCCCGTATTATCGGTGGACGCGCCAGCCTCGGCGTCAATCGCCAGATTTTCTACGTCCAGCTCGGCAGCTTCGATACGCACGACGGTCAGGCAGCAACCCATGCCAAGCTCCTTACTCAACTCGGTCAGGCACTAGAGTACTTCGACGGCCTCATGCAGTCCTCCGGTCTGGGCAACCAGGTCACCACCTTTACCGCCTCCGACTTTGGCCGCACCCTCACCTGCAACAGCGACGGCACCGACCATGGCTGGGGCAGCCACCACTTCGTCATCGGCGGCGCCGTCCAGGGACACGATATGTACGGCCAGTACCCCGTCGTCGGTGCGGACCAGGCCAACGACGTCGGCGCCGGTCGCCTCATTCCCACCACTGCCGTTGACCAATACGCAGGAACCCTCGCGCGCTGGTTCGGCCTCTCCAATGGCCAGATCACCCAGGTGTTTCCTAACTTCTCGAACTTCGGATCTAACCCCTATCTCGGTTTCATGGGCTCGTAATGAAGGAACGCAGTGATCGCATCACTTAGGCCCCACTTCACGCATCGCAGCGGCGGCCTCATCGGCACGCCCGACGCACGCGGGAACGACAACGACCTCTCCTGCATTACCAGTCTCACGCTGGCGGACTTCGAGCCAGTCAACGTCTCCAGCCTCATCGTCAGCAACGACAGCGGAGCCACCAGCCGCTAGCCACCATCCCACTGGCGGCACCGCCAATCCGGCCAATCCAGAATCGCGAGATACTCATGGTTACTGCAATCCGCAGCCCATGAAACCCCCTTGCGATGAAGCCGTAATTCGATCCGGCGATGCCGTAACTCCGTGTGCTGCCCAGGCACGAACCTGGATCCTCGCCGCGACCATCCTCGGTTCCAGCATGGCATTCATTGACGGCACCGTCGTCAACGTCGCCCTCCCCGCCCTCCAGGCCAGCCTTCATGCAACGGTTGTCGATGTGCAGTGGGTCATCGAATCCTATGGGCTCCTGCTGGCCGCGTTGATTCTCGTTGGAGGCTCACTCGGCGACCTGTTTGGGCGCCGCCTGATCTTCCTCCTCGGTGTAGTGATCTTCGCTCTGGCGTCCGCCGGTTGCGGAATGGCCTCGAACATCCATCAACTGCTTCTCGCAAGAAGCGCTCAGGGAATTGGGGCAGCGCTCCTCGTCCCGGGCAGCCTCGCGATTATCAGTGCCTCCTTCGACGAAAAGAGCCGCGGTCAGGCCATTGGCACCTGGTCCGGCTTTACCGCGATCATGACGGCGCTGGGGCCGGTCCTCGGCGGCTGGCTCATTCAACATGGTTCCTGGCGCTGGGTGTTCTTCATCAATCTTCCCCTTGCCGCAGTCGTGATCGTCGTTTCGCTCTGGCATGTGCGCGAAAGTCGCAGCGTCGTCCAGGAGGGCCTCGATTGGCCTGGAGCGCTGCTCGTCACCGTTGGCCTGGGCGCCCTGGTCAACGGATTCATCGCATCGGAAAGCGCGGGGTGGGAGCATCCTCCGGTGCTCATCAGCCTGGTGGTGGGCTGCGGCTGTCTCATCGCGTTCCTGTTCGTCGAAGCCGCCGTGAAGTCGCCGATGGTTCCCCTGACCCTGTTCCGATCCTCCAGCTTCACCGGCGCCAACCTGCTGACTCTCTTCCTCTACGCCGCTATCGGAATCTTCTTCTTCCTCTTTCCTCTGGACCTGATCCAGGTCCAGAAATATTCCGCGACAGCCACCGGCGCCGCCATGCTTCCGCTGATTCTCCTTATCTTCTTACTCTCTCGCTGGTCCGGAGGTCTCGTTGCGCGCTACGGGCCCCGGCTTCCGCTGATCGCCGGTCCACTCGTGGCCGCGTTGGGATTTGTCCTCTTCGCCGTGCCCTTACCAGGCAGCAGTTACTGGATCTTGTTCTTCCCCGCAGTAATTGTTCTCGGCCTTGGCATGGCGATTACCGTGGCTCCCCTCACCACCGTCGTCATGAACGCGGTGGAAGAGGACCGTGTTGGAGCTGCCTCGGGCATCAACAATGCGGTCGCCCGCGTCGCCAGCGTTCTCGCCATCGCCGTCTTTGGGGTCGTGATGGTGAAGGCCTTTGGGCTGCACCTGAATAGCAGCTTGGTTCACTTGTCTCTGCCCAGCCAGGTTCTGGCCGAGCTTCAGGCGAACGAAATCAAGCTAGCCGGCCTCCAGGCTCCTGCGGGACTGAATCCCGGCGTACAGGCCGTCGTCACGCAATCGATTGCCGCAGCATTTGTATTCGGATTCCGCATCGTGATCTGGATTTGCGCGGGCCTGTCTTTAGCCAGTTCTGCGATTGGGTGGCTGTTGATTCCCAAAAAGCAAAGCTAGCCCCTTCTCTCCAAAAAACAAATGGCCCTCCATCCCGGAGGGCCATCGTTTCTCTACTCTCTACTAGCAACTGGCTACTGGCGACTAGCTACCGGCTACCGGCTACCGGCTACCGGCTACCGGCTGCTCTTAGATATCCAGGTTCTTCACATCCAGCGCATTATCCTCGATGAACTTCCGCCGCGCTTCCACATCCTCGCCCATCAGCGTCGTGAAGATCGTCTCCGTCTCCGCAATGTCTTCGAGCCTCACTTGCAGCAGCGTCCGCCGTTCCGGGTCCATCGTCGTCTCCCATAGCTGCGTCGCCGTCATCTCGCCCAGGCCCTTGTACCGCTGCACCTGGTATTCGCGCCGCCCCTGCTCGATCACATACTCGAACAGCTCCCGCGGCGTCTGCTTCTCCACCGGCTCGAGGTTCGCCTTCCCGGTGCGCTTCGGAGCCGGCTTACCCGCCTCCGCCTCGCCGGTCGTCTCGCCTTCCGTCTCCTCTGCGTCGGGAGTCCCAACCACCCCGGCCGCCGCGGCCTTCGCCGCATACTCCACCACAAACGGCGGCTCCAGCAGATCCCGGATCTGCCCGTGCTTCGACATCATCTGCCGGTACTCCGGCGTCGACGCCAGTAGCCAGTCAATCCGCCGCTCCGCTCCCTGCGCGTCCGCAAAGCACAGCGACCACGTCCGATGCTCCTCGTCCTGCACCGGCTTCTGCAGCCCCTTGAACTGATACTTCTTCTGAATCTTCTCCAGTTCCTTGTGCAGCCCCTGCAGCTTCGTCACGCTCTCGAAATCCACTCGCTTCGTCAGCTCCGCTGCGGCGAGCAGATTCGTCACTTCTTCATTGCGCAGCCGCGTGTTCACCTTATCGAAGAACCCGAGATACTCATTCAGCTGCGTCATGAACTTCGTCAGCGCCGCGCCTTCCAGCTTCGCCGCGCCCTCGCCGTACCGAATGATCATCCCCTCGGCGGCCCGCTTCACCATCACCCGCACAAAGTCGCGATCGTCCTTGATGTACTGCTCGAATTTCCCCTTCTTGATCTTGTACAGCGGCGGCTGCGCGATATACACGTTGCTCCGCTTAATCAGCTCCTGCATGTGCCGGAAGAAAAACGTCAGCAGCAGCGTCCGGATATGCGATCCGTCCACGTCCGCGTCCGTCATCAAAATCACCTTCCCGTAGCGCAGCTTCGTCGCGTCGAAGTCGTCTTTCCCGATGCCCGTCCCCAGCGCCGTAATCATCGCGCGGATTTCCTCGTGCCCCAGCATCTTGTCGTACCGCGCCTTCTCCACGTTCAGAATCTTGCCCTTCAGCGGCAGAATCGCCTGGAACTTCCGGTCCCGCCCCTGCTTCGCCGTCCCGCCCGCCGACTCGCCCTCGACCAGATACAGCTCGCACCGTCCCGGATCCCGCTCCGAGCAGTCCGCCAGTTTCCCCGGCAGCCCGCCCCCGTCCAGCGCGCCCTTCCGCCGCGTCAGGTCGCGAGCTTTGCGAGCAGCTTCCCGTGCCCGCGCCGCCTCAATCGCCTTGTTGATAATCTTCCGCGCCACCGGCGGATTCTGCTCCAGATACCCGCCCAGCCGCTCGTTCACCAGCGCCTGCACCGTCCCCGCGATGTCCGAATTCAGCTTCCCCTTCGTCTGCCCTTCGAACTGCGGCTGCGGCAGTTTCACGCTGATCACCGCCACCAGCCCCTCGCGCACATCGTCGCCCGTGAGGTTCTCCTTCACGTCCTTGAACAGCCCCAGCGCCTGCCCCACCGCATTCACCGTCCGCGTCAGCGCCGTCCGGAACCCCGACAGGTGCGTCCCGCCATCCACCGTATTAATGTTGTTCGCGAAACAGAACACCGTCTCCGAGTAGCCGTCGTTGTACTGCAGCGCGATCTCCATATCCACCCCATCGCGCAGACCCTCCATCACAATCGGCTTCTCGTGCAGCACCTGCTTCCCGCGGTTCAGGTGCTTGATGAACTCCGCAATCCCGCCCGCATACTTAAACTCCGCCCGCTTCGCTTCGCCCGTCTTCGGATCCGTCGTCCGCTCGTCGGTCAGCGTGATCGTCAGCCCCTTGTTCAGGAAGGCCAGCTCCCGCAGCCGCTGCGCCAGCGTGTCGTAGTTGTATTCCGTCGTCGCAAAAATCCCCCTGTCCGGCAAAAAGTGGACCTTCGTCCCCCGCCGCTTCGACGTCCCCGTCTGCCGCAGCTTCGTCGTCGGCGCGCCCTTCGCGTAGCTCTGCTCATACGTGTGGCTCGGATCGCCCGGCTTTTCCGGCCGCCAGATCTCCACCTCCAGCTCCTCGCTCAGCGCGTTCACCACGCTCACGCCCACCCCGTGCAGCCCGCCGCTCACCTTGTACGTCGATGTGTCGAACTTCCCCCCCGCATGCAGCTTGGTCAGCACCACCTGCACCGCGACCATCTTCTCCCCGGTGTCCAGCGTCATCTCGTCCACCGGAATCCCGCGCCCGTCGTCGACCACCGTGATCGAGTTATCGTCGTGAATCGTTACCTCGATCCGCGTCGCATATCCCGCCAGCGCCTCGTCCACCGAGTTGTCCACCACCTCGTACACCAGGTGGTGCAGCCCCATCTCGCCCGTCGACCCGATATACATCGCCGGCCGCAGCCGCACTGCCTCAAGGCCCTCCAGCACCTTGATGTTCTCGCCGGTATACGAGCCGTTCCCGCCGTCCGAGCCCGCGCCGCCGCCCTTGCCGCCGGCCGGGTTCTTCGCCGCCTTCACTTCAGTCGGGATCGCGTCCTGCATCGGTGTCACTTCTTTGGCTGCCATGAAACTCCAGACTTCCTCGGGTGAAAAATCGTAAGTTTGCGGGACGAAGAGAAGCTACCTTCCAAACTGCCTGTGTCTGCGAAACCGCTGTCATCCTGAGCGAAGCATCCGAATTCGTTGCGCCAGTTTTTGGCGCAACAAGCAATTCAGTTGCAAGTCGAAGGATCTGCGGTTGTTCTTTCTGCTCGTCAAGATTGACTTGCATTTCCGGCCCGCATTCGAGGGGTTTTCCGGGTCAAATTCAGCCTCAAAATCTCCTGAAAATTGAGCCCTTTACAGATCGCTGCAACACCCTTATTTTACCACGCAAACACCCCCTTCCGCCCGCCCCAAAACCTGTGCAAAATCAGTGCAAAAACGGCCTTAACAGGAGGTTCGCTTCTCGCCACCCGCAACAGCCGCGCATCGGGTGCCGCAAAGCGGCACAGAGCCTGCCCTGAGCGAGTTCGTTTTCGCCGAACGAGTCGAACGGGGCAAAAGCCCCGGCCTTTAGGCCGGGGGAATAAGCCGCCACAAGACACGGCCTTTTGAAAGCCCCTGGAGCTTTTGGGGTGGCTAAATCGGAGCTTCCTTAGCTCGCGCAGCTCCGCTTCTCTGCGATCTCTGTGCTCCCCGTGGTGAACGCAACTCGCCGCTCCCGCATCCACGACCGGATACTCACGGCGTACACGCCGATGCAAAACAAATTGGCGGGAATAAATCCAAACTGCGCCGTCCGCAGACCGATGACGCAGATCACCACGCTGTTCACGCCGGCCACAACCAGGCCAGTCCATAACTTCCGCCCGACCAGCACAGTGGAAAGAACAGTTAGAGCGCACGACAGCATATCCAGGCGAAACATGGCTGTAACAATCCTCCATCCTCAGTCTGCTCGCGACGGCCGCGAACTGCAGTGCCCCATCGCACAAGCGGAACTGCACAGCTCCATTGCCCGTATCGATAGTCACTTGCCTCGCGCACATCCGCCTGCATGACGTTTGTCATAAGCGATTCCTGACAATCGGCACTGCAACCCGTCGCACTCTTCGCCGAGGATTGGATCAACATGAAGACCAGAACCACATTCCGCCCCTGGACAATGGTCCCGCTCCTCATCGGATTCCTGCTGCCTTCCGCCGCTCGAGCACAACACTGCGCCGACGGCCTCCGCGTCGAAGGAACCGTCCTCGACCCAACCGGCGCAGCCCTCCCCAACACCGCCATCGCCGTCAAAAACGGCCCCAGCACCACCACCGACGCCACCGGCCACTACGCCCTCCCCTGCGTCCCTGCCACCACATCGCGCCTCACCGCCAACGCATCCGGCTTCGCCACCACCAACCTCCCCATCCACGCGCGTGCGGGAGAAACCCTCCACCTCGATTTCCATCTCGCCCTCGCCACCGTCACCACCAACGTCGAAGTCGGCGATGACGACGACGGCGTCAGCCTCGACTCCGATCACGGCATCGGCACCCACACCCTTACCCAGAAAGACATTCAGCAGCTCGCCGACGATCCCGACGATTTCCAGCGCCAGCTGCAAATCCTCGCCGCAGCCAACGGCGGCGCTCCCGGCGCGGCCCGCATCACCGTCGACGGCTTCCAGAACTCCAGCGCCCTCCCGCCCAAAGGCTCCATCGCGCGCATTGTCACCGCACCCGATCTTTTTTCCGCCGAATACGATACGCCTCCTTATGCTGGCGGACGCGTCGAGATCTACACGAAGCCCGGTGCTTCCAAAGTTCACGGCGCGCTTTTCTTGACGGACAGCGACAGCATCTTCAACGCCACCGATCCCTTCTCCACCGTCGCCACTCCAGCCGGCAAGCGCCGCTATGGCTTCGAGCTCAGCGGTCCCATCACCAAAACCAAAAGCGACTTCTTCCTCGCCCTCGAAAAACGCGACATCGACGAATTCAACGTCGTCAACGCCATTACTCTCGACTCCAG
Organism: Acidobacterium sp.; assembly: GCA_003131625.1. GTDB lineage: Bacteria > Acidobacteriota > Terriglobia > Terriglobales > Acidobacteriaceae > Palsa-343. The sequence continues at coordinate 72,310 of PKVY01000132.1, forward strand.
CGGCGACCAGACCCCGCTCCATCAGTCCGTCGCCGCTCCCCAGCGCCTCTGGATCGCCTCCGCCCGCGCCGACTTCCAGGCCACAAAATCCGACATGTTTACCCTGTCCTTCTCCGCCAACACCAACAACCTCGCGAATCAGGGCATGGGCGGCCTCGTCCTCGACGACGCAGGCTACGACTCCACCGTCGGCGAGTACGACCTCCGCGCCACCAACACCCAAACCATCAGCGTCAACCTCCTTCACGAAACCCACGCCGCCTGGACCTGGAAAGACACCGCGCAGTCCCCGCTCTCCACCGCGCCCAGCCTCAACGTCGCAGGATTCTTCCTCGGCGGCGGCAGCACCGCGCAGCAGCTCAACGACCGCGAGCGCAACCTCGAAGTCGACGAGGACCTCATCTACACCCACAAAAAGCAAACCTGGAAAATCGGCGCGCAGTCCCTCGGCATCTTCGTCCACGAAACCGATCCCAACACCTTCAACGGAGCGTTCACCTTCGCCGGCGCCACCGCGCCCGTCCTCGACGCCAACAACAACCCCACCGGCGCAACCACGACCATCAGCGGCCTCGAACAATACCGCCGCGCGCTCCTCAACCTGCCCGGCGGAACGCCCACCACCTACGCCTTCACCACCGGCACCGCGCTCGTCCCCCTCACGCAATGGCAGCTCGCCGCCTACGCTGAAGACACCGTGAAGCTCAGCCGTCGCCTCTCGCTCTCTGGCGGCCTTCGCTACGCGCTCCAAACTTCACCCGACAGCTACGCCAACTTCGCCCCCCGCGCCGGACTCGCCTGGGCCATCGACAAGCGCTCTAAAACCGTCGTCCATCTCCACGCCGGCCTTTTCTCCTCCGTCCTCACCGACGCCGTCGCCATCGAAGACGACCGCCTCAACGGCACGCGCCAAACCGAATCCCTCATCTACTCGCCGTCCTTCACCACGCCGCTCGTCCCCACCGGCCAGTCCCTCGCCATCAACACCCTCCGTTCCACGCCCTCGTCGCTGCCCCAGGTCCCCTCCTTCCAGAGCGGCCTCGGCATTGAGCACGATTTCCCGCATCACTGGCACGCGCAGGCCAACTTCTACTCCGGCGAGTCGTGGGACCAAACCCGCTCCCGCAACATCAACGCGCCCGAACTCGCCGCCAGCAATAACACCCCGCCCAACCTCGCCGCCGCCCTCGCAGCGCCCCGCCCCATCGCCCCCAACGAAAACCTCTTCCAGTTCCAGAACACCGGCCACCTCAGCGGCAAAGTCGTCTTCCTCGGCCTCGACCAGCACAGCTACAAGCGCTTCGCCTTCTTCCTCGGCTATCTCAATTTCAACTTCACCACCGACGCCCCCGCCAACGCCGGCTTCGCCCAATCCGCCTACAGCAACAAAGGAGAAACCGCCGCCCCCGACTGGCAAGCCCGCCAGCGCCTCTTCTTCTTCGGCAACTACAATCTCCCCAGAAAAATCACCCTCTCCGCGCAGATGGACGCCCAATCCGGCGCCCCGTACAACGTCACCACCGGCACTGACGACAACGGCGACGGCGTCTTCAACGACCGCCCCAGCTACGCCACCACCGCCGGCTCCGGCGTCTACCAGACCCGCTACGGCCTGCTCTCCACCAACGCCATCAACGGCGACGTCCCCCGCAACCTCGCCACCATGCCCGCGCTCATCCATCTCGACACCAACCTCAGTCGCGCCTGGAAAATCGGCCCCAACAAGAGCGACAACCCCCGCACCCTCACCCTCAACGCGCGCAGCGCCAACCTGCTCAACCACACCAACGCCACCGCCGTCAGCACCATCGTCTCCTCGCCCGACTTCTCCCAAACCGTCGCCGCCGAAAGCGCCCGCCGCCTCGAGCTCGGCGTCCGCTTCGCCTTCTGACTTGAACCCGACCCAGACTCCGAAAGGATCCCCACCATGCTGCTCCGCAAAGCCCTCATCGCCGCCCTGGCCTTCATCCCCATAGCCCTCGCCGCGCAGACGCCCCCTCCAACACAAACCCTCCCCCTCGCGGGCGTCTACTACCGCTACTGGCCCGAGCAAATCGTCCAGTGGGTCGGCCCCGAGCTCCCCTACACCATGATCGTTCTCGCCGTCGACGACCGCGGCAAGCAGCCCATCTACGACGTCCAGCTCATCCCGCGCCCCGCCGCCGCACCCGTCCACTACACCAACTCCGCTGAAGAACTGGCCATCATTCAGGCCACCGGCCAGGAAGTCCACCAGGTCCCCATGCAGTTCGACGCCCCCTCCGATCCAGCCAACGGCGCGCAGTACCAGCTCCGCTTCAACACAGAAAAAGGCACGCCCGTAGTCTGGCAATTCGTCCTCGGCACCGATGTCTCCGAGCAGGGCAGCGGCCTCTCCCCCGTCCCCGCGCCCATCCCTATCCTTATGTATCGTGAGCAGGGCGGACTCGCCGGCCAGGGCACCGCCCTCCAGATCGGCGGCGTCACCTCCACCGCCGACGTCTGGAAAGAAATCGCCCAGCCCCCCTACTTCGTCCCCTATCGCGGCGCGCTCTCCATCGGCGTCCACATCCTCACCTTCGCCCCCGTCGACACCGCCTGGAAGTCCGCCCCCGACTCCCTCACCGACGCTCACGGCCGCTCGCTCGCCCTCGCCACCGCCGCCGGCGTCACCACCATGACCGACACAGCCCTCGCCGTCTCCGCCTCCTATAACCTCGCCCCCGCAGGATCCGTCCCGCCCGGAGCCGTCACCCGCGTCACCTTCTCCCCCAACGGAGTCAAAGGCAACCACTCCATCACTCTTGAATTCACGCCCGCCCTCGCCCCCGGCAGCCAGAGCAGCTTCGACGTCATCGTCGGCAAGAAGACGAAGATCGCGTCCGGTTCCGTCCAGGCATCCGCCGGTCCCACCGTCACCGAATCCTGGACCTTCACCACCCCCGACGCCCTCAAAAACCTCTCCGCCAAAGCAATAGCCTCCCTCCAACCCTGAAGCAGCATTCAAGGCCCGCCGCCAACCACGGCAGGCTGCCCCGGGTCTCGATTCTNNTTCGTATCAGGGCCCGACTTCAAGTCGGGCCGTACCAGTCCAAAATGGATCGGGCTTTCAGCCCCTGCGGCTCTCTTTCGTAACGCCTCCGCGCCAGGGTCCGGCTTTCGATCGGGCCAAAGCATCGCAAAATAACTATGGCCTGCCCACTATGGCAAAACCCACCCGCAACGCCGAGCACGAAAACATCGTGAGGCCCTCTCGCACCTTCTTTGTCACCACAACAACTCACGCGGGCATCGCTGTCCTGCAGTCCGACCGCAATGCCACCCTGCTGGTCGATGTCTTGCGCACCTGCGTCGCGGCAAAACGATTCGACCTCCACGACTTCGTCATCATGCCCGACCACTTGCATCTGCTGCTGACGGTCTCCGGCGACATGACCATCGAGAAGGCAATGCAGTTCATCAAAGGAGGCTTCTCCTTTCGCCTGAAGCGCGAAACCGGCTACTCCGGCGAGGTCTGGCAACGTGGCTTCTCAGAGGTGCGCGTGAACGATGAGGAGAACTTCGATAACCATCGAGCCTATATCGGCATGAACCCGGTCAAGGCTGGCCTGGCCTCATCGCCGGAAGAGTTTCCGTGGTGTTTCACAAACCTGGCAAGACGAAAAGCCGCCGTTCGTGCCGAAATTCACTGATGGCCAACCGCGCTCCATCCGCCAACGCCTCCCTGGATCACCGCGATGAGGTTCGTATCAGCCTCTCGCGATCACCGTGATGAGGTTCGTATCAGGGCCCGAC
>PKVY01000139.1:0-156 GCA_003131625.1 Acidobacterium sp.
GTTGCGTGGGCGAAGTGCTGGAAGAACGCGAGGCGGGACTTACCGACGATGTGCTGCGCCGCCAGTGCGTCCGAGCATTCCATGCTGTCTCTTCCAAAAAAGCGGCCCATCTGGTCGTGGCCTACGAACCTGTATGGGCGATTGGCACGGGCAAGA
>PKVY01000139.1:183-55966 GCA_003131625.1 Acidobacterium sp.
GGGCGTCGCTCGATCCGAAATCCTTTGCCGCGATTGTGAAATATTGATTCCAAGAGCGCCGCCATTACAAATGGCCTGTGGGTTCGCCTTTCTACTCCGGCGGCAGGAACTCGGCTCTGCAGCCACGGTCCGGAGAGATCACTTGGCCCCAAATTCCGTCCCTTCCTCCGCGAAAACTACCATTTTTCACACTATCGCTACTCTTCTGTCTTCGTGGGGTTTACAGCTTAGCGGGGATACTGCATCCAAACCTCCTTGCGCGAAGGCTTTGCAAACAATGTCCGTCCTTCNNCGGAAGGCAAAGGCTTTCCGAAGGCATCTCAGTTCTACGGAAAGCCGGGGAAAGCATCCGAAGATCGGTAGAAATACTCTGATATTCTGGAACTGCAGGCGTGCCACTGTCATTTGGCAAAGCCATGCAAACGATACAACATAAACTACTTATGCCGCATCCGAATGAGTGCGGCCGGAAAATAATATTTGACCGACCCACGACAGAAACCCAGCACCGACCTTAGCGAGGCTGATGCCATCGAGCGGGCCAAGCAGGGGGACGCGGACGCGTTCCAGGTGCTTTACGATAAGCACAAGCGGCGCGTCTATTCGCTCTGCCTCCGGATGACCGCCAACACGGCTGAGGCGGAAGATTTGGCGCAGGAAGCGTTTTTGCAGCTCTATCGCAAGATTGGGACCTTCCGCGGCGACTCGGCGTTTTCGACGTGGCTGCACCGGCTGGCGGTGAATGTGGTGCTGATGCATCTGCGGCGCAAGGGATTGCCGCAGATATCGCTGGAGGAGGCGCTGGAGCCGGCGCAGGACGACGGGCCACGCAAAGATATAGGAGCGCGGGATTTGACGCTGTCGGGCTCGATCGACCGGGTGACGCTGGAGCGAGCCATCGAGAATCTGCCTCCCGGTTACCGGCTGGTTTTTGTACTACACGATGTGGAAGGGTACGAGCATAATGAGATAGCGGAGATGCTGGATTGCTCCACCGGGAACAGCAAATCGCAGCTGCACAAGGCGCGGATGAAGCTGCGCGACCTGCTGAAGAAGGGCCAGCGGAAGGAGCAGATCGCGTGACTGTGATCCGCGCCATGGACAAAACCATGACCTGTGCCGAATTCCAGGACGTCCTTCCGGAGCTGTTCGAGTCGCAGAGCGACCTGTCGAACCACGAGCATCTGAAGAGCTGCGAGAACTGCGCTGCGCTGGTGCGGGACCTCGAATATATTGCGTCGCAGGCGCGGCTGCTGCTGCCGATTCACGACCCCAGCCCCGCGGTATGGGACAACATCCAGCAGGCAATCCAACAAGACAAGCCTGAGCCCCCGTCGACAACCGCGCGGAAATAAGGCTGGCTGTCCGGCCTGGCGTTCATATAATCAGCACAAGCATGAGCGGCCCGGCTTCGTTTCCGGCAAATCCATCGCGCATCATCCTCACCGGCTTTATGGGCGCGGGCAAGACTACTGTCGGCGCGCTGCTGGCGGAGCGCCTTGGGTGGGATTTTGTCGACTCGGACCTGCTGGTGGAAGCGCGCGCGGGGATGACGGTGGCGGAGATCTTCGAGAAGCGGGGCGAAGCCGTGTTTCGGGAGATGGAAGCGGTGGCGATTCGGGATGCAGCGTCGGCAGACCGGCTGGTGGTGGCGCTGGGCGGGGGCGCGCTGGAGATGGCGGCAACGCGCGACCTGGTGGCGGGATTGCCGGATGCACTGGTGGTATTCCTCGACGCACCGCTGGAGACGCTGTTGGCGCGATGCGCGGGACATGCAGACGGCCCGGTTCGTCCAGTGCTGGCGGATCGCGCTCGCCTGGCGGAGCGCTGGAACGCGCGTCTTCTGTGGTATCGCCGGGCGCATGTCACCGTCGACACAGCGGACCTTTCGCCGGAGGCTGTGGCGGAATGCATTCTGCAGAGAGTTGAGCCGGGAATTGGAGGCGCCCAGCCTGCTAACGGTCGCTCAAGCAGCGCGCGCAGCAAGCCGGGAGTGCCTGCATGACCAGCACGAAGCCGATGGACCCGCGCGGCATCGTCCTGTTCGCGTTTGGCGTTGCGATCGCGCTCTATATGTCCTACATCCTGCGCGACGAACTGGTGGTGATTTACGTAAGCGCGCTGTTCGCGGTGGTGCTAATGCCGCTGGTGCGGGGCGTGATGAAGCTGCACATCGGAAGGTGGCACCCGAGCCGGGGCATCGCTGTGCTGCTGATTGTGGTGCTGACCGCGGGGAGCCTGGGCGCTTTCTTCGGCTTCGCGCTCCGGCCGGCGTTCAGGGACCTGCGGGAGTTTGTGCGGGAACTGCCGCAGCGAGGGCCGCAGTTCTTTGCCCGCATCCAGCAAGTTCCGTTGCTGCACGACGTCAATCTGGATGCGCTGCAGGAAAAGGTTCAGGACATTGCCGGCAATCTGGCGACCTATGTGGTTCGCTTCGCGAGCGACTGGGCGGGGACGGTGGTTCGTATTATTGCGGGGATTGTGCTGACGGTGTACTTCATCCTCGAAGGGGATGAGGCGTACGGGTGGTTTCTCTCGCTGTTTCCGATGGAGCGGCGGCTGCGCCTGGATCAGACGCTGGCGCGGGCCTCGGCGCGCATGGGCCGGTGGTTGCTGGGGCAGGGGACGCTGATGCTGATCCTGGGCGTGTGCAGCACGATCGTCTTCGCGCTGCTGCGGGTCCGGTATGCGTATGCGCTTGGAGTCATCATGGGGCTGTTCAATCTGGTGCCAGTGGCGGGAGCGCTGATTTCGGTTACGCTGGTGGTGCTGGTGGCGGCGCTGGATTCCTGGGGGCGCGTGGCGGGGGTGCTGATTTTCTATATTGCGTATCTGCAGGTCGAGAATACCTGGCTGACCCCAAAGATTATGCGGACGCAGGTCGACCTTGCGGGACTGACGATACTGATTGCGCTGCTGCTCGGGTCGTCGCTGGCGGGCATTATCGGAGCGATGGTCGCTGTGCCGACCGCGGTGCTGATTGCGGTGGTGCTGAACGAGTACGCGGTGCACGAAGAGGGGGGCATTATCGCGGAACCGCATCCAGCGCCCGCCACGCCGCGTGTCGAGTAGGTCCGGGCTGTGGCAGTGATAGTCTGAAACTGCAGGCTGGTCGAGCATATGTTGTTTCACGTCACTTTGGAGAAGGCTGAGGACGGCTGGATTGTGGCCGAATGCCCCGCTCTGCCGGGATGCGTCTCGCAGGGCCGCGATGAGAAGGAAGCCCTGGAGAATATTCGGGAAGCGATTACCGCGTGGATGTGGGCTGAGGACCAGAAAGCCGCGAGTTCTCTGCCACCTGACCGAACACCGGTTGTCGTAGCTGTCTGAAAAGATCCCCAAAGCCTATGGATTTTCGGATCGGTGCGCTATAACGCATTCGAGGACACCTCGTTGGGAAGCTCGGCAACGTCTCCGGCAAAGAAGCGGCTAAGGCATTTGGCCGCGCCGGGTGGCAGATCGCTGGACAAGTGGGCAGCCACCTGGTCATGACGAAAGCCGGACAACGCGCGAATCTCTCGATTCCCCAGCACAAGGAACTTTCGGTGGGGACGTTGCGAGCCCTGATCCGCGCGGCGGGAATGACGGTGGAGGAGTTCACCGAGCTGTTGTAAATTTGCGGTCGCATCAGCGCTGTTCGTCAGCGGGCATTCGCGCCTGGTATCATGAAAGACAGGCCTAACGCTGTTCTGCGAGATCCTTCTCCATGCACCTTTGTTCCCACCATCACGACGTTCGCCGGCCAGGAATCGTATGGCTGTGACCTCGGCTCCTTCGGGCATCGAGCCGGGAGTGGTTGCGCTCGAACCGCAAACCGGGGCCGGGCACCATCCGCATCTGCACGCGCCACGCGCGGGCGAGACCGCATCGCTGCTGGTGGATTATCGCGAGCTGTTCAAACTGCGCGTGACGCTGATGGTGACGCTGACGGGATGGGCGGGGTTTTATCTTGGGTCGATGCGCTCGGGGATCAGCAGCGTCCAGCCGGGGTTGCTGGAGACGCTGATCGGCATCAGCGTGGTTTCGTCGGGCGCGGCCGCGCTGAACCAGGCGATTGAGCGCAGGCTGGATGCGAAGATGCTGCGGACAGCAAACCGCCCCATGGCGACGGGGCGGATCGGTCTGGCGCACGGCATCACGATCGGGTTGCTGGCGATTATTGCGGGGACGCTATGGCTGACCCATGAGACGAATTTCATTACCGGTGGGCTGACGCTGCTGACCGCGTTTCTGTACGTGGCTGTGTACACGCCGCTGAAGCGCTTTACGACGCTGGCGACGTTTATCGGGGCGTTTCCGGGAGCGATGCCGCCGCTGCTGGGGTGGACCGCCGCCCGCGGCGTGATCGAGTGGCAGGGTGTGGCGCTGTTTGCAATTCTCTTCGTGTGGCAGTTTCCGCACTTCATGTCGATTGCGTGGCTCTATCGCGAGGACTACGCGCGCGCGGGGATTCGCATACTGCCGGTGGCGCAGCCGGATGGCTGGTCGACGGCGCTGGAGGCGCTCACTTACGCGGTGCTCATGATTCCGGCGAGCCTGCTGCCGTTCTGGCTGCACATGGATGGGAAGATTTATGCGGGAGTCGCGCTGGCATTGGGGCTGGTGTACCTCGGCTACACGATTCGCTTTACGGGGATCGTGCGAGCGCGGAGTGAAACCGAATCGAGAATGTACGCGCGCGACCTGCTGAAGGTGAGCGTGATTTATCTGCCGCTGCTGCTTGCTGCATTGATGCTGAATGCGAAGTGAAGCAGGGTACAGGGTATAGGGTACAGGGTATAGAAACCGCCGAAATGCCGACAGCAGCGACGAGTCCGAAACTGAGCCCGAGGCCGAAGCAGTCGATGTCGGCGCCCATAGCGGCGATCATCGGCGTGAGCGTGGCGGCAACGCTGTTTCTGTTCTGGCTGATTTATGTTCATCCAGCGTCGGACGCGGCGGCTGTGCGCTACACGTTCCTGCCGAATCTGAATGCGCTGCTGAACGGGTTGAGCGCCATTGCGCTGCTGATTGGCTTCTATTTCATCCGGACGCATCGTATTGCGCTGCATCGCGCCAGCATGATGACGGCTTTCGTCTTCAGCTCTCTTTTTCTGGTCTGCTACATTGCCAATCACGCGCTGCATGGCGACACGCTTTATCCGGTGCACAACCGCGTCTACTATGCCGCGTATCTGCCGATTCTGATCAGCCACATTGTGCTGGCGATTGTGGCGCTGCCCATCGTGCTGATCACGTTTTACCTGTCGCTGTCGCGGCGGTTCGCAGCGCATCGCAAGCTGGCGCGGTTCACATTTCCGCTATGGCTCTATGTTTCGGTGACGGGCGTGGTGGTGCGCGTGATGCTGGTGGCGGCGCTGCGCTAGAGGGCCGCGGGGCACGCCGGATATTCGATGGCCGATAGATCAGAAATCGCAAACCGGGTGGAAGCCAGTGACGACGGAACGAGGTCGCTGTTGCGAACCGGCGGCTGGATGCTGGTGGCCGGCGTGCTGGCTGCGCTTCTGACCGCGACTGTCTTCGGCGGGATCAGCCGCCAGGGTCCGCACACCAACGCGGGATGGCTGTCGCTGATGGCGGCGCTGATGTGCCTGCCCTTTGGACTGATGCTGTTTGCCCTGGGCGCGGCGAAATGGCTGCGCAACCGGCGGATCGCGCGCACAAGCCAGCATTAGCATTCGTTCGTGTAGCGCAGCGAGGTAACCGCCGTGGTTCGCAGACGTTCGCGAATCGGTGGCGCGCACCCGCCCGCCAGGATACGCTCGTGAACAGGACGGGACCGCGTATTGACCAAGAGCAGCTTTGCCGGGGGTCCCTGGTTCCTCAGCCGATCGCGACGAAAGCGCGCGATGCGGGTTCAAGGATAATGCTCTGAGAGCCGGGCCGCGCCTGGCTGCGTGCCCAGCAAGGAGAGATCTCTGATGAAGACCACGGGACGATTCGCTGTACTGGCGGTGGTCGCCAGCTGCCTGTTGATCTCAACTGCGCGTGCGCAGTCGACGCCGCCGGCGCAGAACCAGCCACCGCAGCAGGATCAGGCTCAGGATCAAAACACCGGAGTGTCGCATCCTCCGGCGGATGACACGATCCAGGCGGACGAGGATGTTGCGCCGCCGGTTGTGGCTCCCAGGCCCAAACCGTCCGCAGCGATTCCGATGACGCCGGCGAAGCCGGCCGTTGTGGCGCCGCAGCCCGGCGATCCCGATTACGGGATGGTCACTTCGGCTCCCGGGACCACGACCGATGCGGCGTTGACCAGGCGTTCCTGGAATCCCGACGACGGCATGGTCAACTATGTTCCGTCGGACCCGAATGAGTTGGCGGCGGGCACCAATATTCGCGTGCGCTTGTCGCAGGATCTCTCGACGACAGAAGCGCATCCTGGCGAGGCTTTTCGCGCGGTTGTGGACAGGGATGTGTCCAAGGAAGGGCGAGTGATCATCCCGGCGGGCGCGGAGCTGCGCGGCCACGTGGTTGGCGTGTCGCAGGGACATCACCTTGGCCCGCACGCGACCATTCGTCTCCGCCCGGAGATGGTGATGCTGCCAGATGGCACGGCGTATCACCTCTACGCGGAGGCGGTGCAGTCGAAGGCGCCCGGGACTCGCACCACGGACGAGGGCGGGATTGCAGCCAGCCCACACTATAAAAAGGACGCGATCGAGTACGGAGCGGGCACGGGCGCAGGCGCGGTCGCCGGCGGCGAGATTGCCGGCCCGGCGGGCGCGGGTGTGGGATCGCTGGTGGGCGCGGGTGTGGTGACGGCACACATGCTGATGGCGAAGCCCGCGGCAGCCAACCTGCCGCAGGGATCAATGCTGGTGTTCAGCCTGACGGAGCCGATGACGCTGACGCCGACCAAAAACTAGCCAGACTGCGAATCCCCGGAGCGGCGGCAGCCGACGCGATGAACGGGCAGTGTTTCCGCGAAGGGAGCATAGTTATCCGATGGTACGGATAAGCTATTACGTTTATCGATAAGTTACTATCTCGATGAATAAGCCCTCCATTACATAGGGATAAATGATCGATCCCGCAAGGTTACTTCTGGTCCCGTCTGACGGTTGTTTTTCCGCATAGTGCGGCCCTGAGCTCTTGACAGTATTTTGGTACTGCCCCCATACTCGCACCATTGAAGCCTTGCAGAATGTAGGGTGGGCCTAACGTTGTTCTTACCCTTTCCCCGCACACATAGATGGAACCGCACGCCGCTTTCAGGCGGCACTGATCACTGGTTGGAAATACGCTGAAGGGTTCAGCGGGCGAAAAAGGTAAGGATGCGGAGTTCCCTGGCTGACCGCACCCCTCCCCTCTTCCCTTTTCTGTCCTGAAAGCGGCGTGCGGCTTCACGCCCCAAAACTGCCGGTAACCGCTGAAGGGAGATACCCGATGGTGAACAACTGCTCGAACTCAGGGTGCGGCAAGCCCCTGCACTATCTGCGGGAAGGCCGGATTTTCATTTTCGACGCCTCCGTGGGCGCGGGTGAACCGGGCGCAAAGCGTTCGCGCCGCCTGGAGCACTACTGGCTCTGCGGAGGCTGCTCGGAAACCATGATGATGGTGCAGGACGGGCAGGGGAGGATCCGTATCATGTCGAAACCAACGATCGCCATGGAGACGGAGGAAACTGCACCGGTCGTTGCCTCGATGCTGGCGTCCTAAAGCAAGACAGAGGACATAATTTCGCAGGGCGGAGTCTCCGCTTGCGCACCGTTGCCGATTTCCGGCAATCTGGTGGCGGTCCGATGATGCAACGCCTCTACGTTCCGCCGGCGCCGCTGGCTTCTTTCATCCGATGCTTCTGGTATTGGGAAGGCACGCCCCATCACCCCAGCGCGCCAACAGAGGGGGCACCGGGGGCCCCGACGCCACAACCCCACGCTCGCGAGCGGCTGCTGCCGAATGGCGAGGCGTCGATTGTCTTCAATCTGCGCGATGAGGAGATGCGTCTCTACGACGCGGACGATCCGAGCCGATTTGTGTCGTGCGGGCTGGCCGGGCTTACCGGCGCGCGGACCCACTGCTTTGCAATCGATACGGCGGCGGAGGAGTGGGTGGTGGGGATCCAGTTCCGGCCGGGTGGGACGTTTCCGTTCTTCCGCGAGCCAGCGGGGGAAGTGGCGAATCGTTCGATGCCTCTGGAAGACCTGTGGCGGGACGCAGCAGGCGAGATTCGCGAGCAGTTGCTGGCGGCGTGTTCGGCGGATGCGATGTTCGCGGTTCTTGAGCGAGCCCTGATGGCGCAACTGGTGCGGGGGCTGGAACTGCATCCCGCGATCGAATTTGCCCGAGGTCATATTTGCCGCGCGCCCCAGGTCGCGACGGTGTCGGGCGTGATGGAGAGCATTGGGCTGAGCCAGAGGCGGTTCATCGAGCTATTCCGGGAGCAGGTGGGGCTGACGCCGAAGGCGTTTTGCCGGGTGCGGCGTTTCCAGCGGGTGCTGGAGGCGGTGCATCGACGGAAATCGGTGGACTGGGCGCAGGTGGCGCTGGATGGCGGCTATTACGACCAGGCCCATTTCATTCACGATTTTCAGGGCTTTTCGGGGCTCACGCCTGCGGCGTATCTGGCGCTGGCGACGGAACACCTGAATCACGTGCCGATGGCGTAACGCGCAGGAGCCCCTTCAAATTTTTACAATCCTCCCTGAGCGGCGCAGGGCCACAATGGTTCTCATCCCAGGAGGGATTATGTCTCCAGTGAAAGCAGTTCCCGAGGGCTACCACAACGTCCAGCCCTATCTGCATATTCGCGGGGCCGCGCAGGCCATCGAGTTTTATAAAAAGGCATTCGGAGCGACCGAGATTATGCGCATGCCACAGCCGGACGGCCGCCTCGGCCACGCCGAAATCCGGTTTGGCGACTCCGTGGTGATGCTCGCCGATGAGCACCCCGAGCGAGGCATCCATGGACCGGAGCACTACGGGGGTGCGCCCATGACGCTGATGTTCTACACGGAGGACTGCGACGGGATTTACCGGAAGGCGCTCGGGGCCGGTGCGAAGAGCGTGCGGGAGCCCACGGATCAGTTCTATGGCGATCGGATGGCGGGGGTCGAGGATCCGTTCGGATTCCAGTGGTACATCGCGACGCATATTAAGGATGTGTCTCCGGAGGAGATGAATGCGGCGATGGCGGCGCAGAAACCGTGACGACCGCCGCAGAGTTTCGCCGTCTGGCACTGAGCCTGCCGGAAGCGGAGGAGCGCGAGCACATGCATCATCCGGATTTCCGCGTGGGCGGGAAAATTTTCGCGACTCTGGGCTATCCGGACAAGAACTGGGGGATGGTGAAGCTGTTCCCGGATCAGCAGGCGGAGTTCGTTGCGGCGAACCCGAAGATGTTCGCGCCGGTGAAGGGCGGGTGGGGCAAGCAGGGCGGCACCAATGTTCTGCTGAAGGAGGCGAGCCAGGAGCGGGTGCGAGAGGCGCTGACCGCGGCGTGGCGGAATACGGCGGGGAAGGGGCTGGTTGCAGCAGAGGTCGCGCCGGTTCCGAAGCCACGGCCCGCAAAGAAACGCCGAGGCTGAGTCGGATGGTCGCGTTTAGATGGACGCGTTTAGATCGTATGACGGCCTTCGAGGGCGCGGGTCATGGTGACTTCGTCGGCGTACTCAATGTCGCTGCCGGCGGGAACGCCGGTGGCGATGCGGGTGATGCGCACCTGAGAGGATCGCAACAAGTCGGCCAGCCAGATTGCGGTGGCTTCCCCTTCGACGGTGGGCGAGGTGGCGAGGATAATTTCGTCGAGTTCGCCACGGTTGGCGCGCGCGACGAGATTGCCGGTGCGCAGATGCTCGGGTCCGACGCCGTGGAGGGGCGAGAGCGTGCCGTGCAGGACGTGGAAGACGCCGTTCCAGGAGCGGGTCTTTTCGATGGTGCCGATATTGGTTGGCTCCTCGACGACGCACACCAGGCGCTGATTGCGGGTGGGGCTGGCGCAGTAGAGGCAGGGATCGACGTCGGTGATGTTGTTGCAGATGGAACAGAGGCGGAGGCGCTCTTTGACGTCGCGGATTGCGGAGGAAAGAGCTACAGCATCCTCGTCATCGGAGCGCAGGATGTGAAAGGCGAGGCGCTGCGCGGATTTGTTGCCGATGCCGGGCAGCTTGCGCAGCTCTTCGATGAGGCGCGCCATGGGTTCCGCGAATCGTGACAAAGAAGGGCCTCTCTAACCCGCGGCGGCGACGGAATGGGTGGGTGCTGGCTGGGCGGAGCGGCCGGCGCGCACCGCTTGAGCGAGTTCGGTGAGCAAAGTTCGGGTTTCATCCCAGCCGATGCAGGCGTCGGTGATGCTCTGGCCGTAAACCAGCTCGCGGCCAGGGACAAGCTTCTGCGCTCCGGCGACGAGGTTGCTTTCGAGCATAACGCCGACGATGCGGCGGTCGCCGCCGGCGATCTGAGCGGCAACGTCGCGGCACACGGCGGGCTGGCGGGTGTGGTCTTTGCGGCTGTTGGCGTGGCTGCAGTCGATCATGACGCGCGGTGTCTGGCCGGATTCTTCGAGGAGGCGGCAGGTCTGGTCCACCGAGGCGGGGTCATAATTGACGGTCTCGCGTCCGCCGCGGAGGATGATGTGGCAATCGGCATTGCCGGCGGTGAAGAGAATCGCCGACTGGCCGTATTTCGAGTGGCCGAGAAAGGTGTGCGGATGACCGGCGGAGAGGATGGCCTCGATGGCGATCTGCACATTGCCGGAGGTGCCGTTCTTGAAGCCGACCGGGCAGGAGAGGCCCGAGGCGAGCTGGCGATGGCCCTGGCTCTCGGTGGTGCGCGCGCCGATGGCGCCCCAGCTGACCAGCTCGGCGACGTACTGGGGCGAGATCATGTCAAGGAATTCGGTGCCGGCGGGCATGCCCATCTCGGCGAGGTCGAGCAGGAGGCGGCGAGCGAGGCGGAGGCCATCGTTGATGCGGTAGGACTCGTCGAGGAACGGGTCGTTGATGAGGCCCTTCCAGCCGAGGGTGGTGCGCGGTTTCTCAAAGTAGACGCGCATGACGATGCGGAGCTCGGGGGCGAGTTCGGTCATGATTTCTTTGAGGCGGCGGGCATAGTCGCGGGCGGCGGTGGGATCGTGGATGGAGCAGGGCCCGGCGACGACCAGCAACCGGTGGTCGCGCTGGTGCAGGATGTCCACGATCTCGCGGCGCGCATGGAAGACGGTAGCGGAGGCCGTCTCAGTGACGGGCATCTCCTCTTCCAGGAAGACCGGAGGCAGAACAACTTTTGTAGACCTGATACGCAGGTCGTCCGTGCGATAGAACATGGGCTTTCCTCAGTGTAAGCGAGGGGCCGATGTCGCGGTTGCGCGGCCCTCTATGATCGAGGAATGAGGCTGCTGGCTGCGCTGGTGCTGGCGTTCCATCTTGTTTGGATCCTGTGGGTGATCTTTGGGGCGGTGTGGACGCGCGGGCGCAAATGGCTGACCGGGTTTCATATCGCGTCGATTGTTTGGGGCATGATCGCTGAAGCGGGTCCCTGGCCGTGCCCGTTGACGATCCTGGAAGACCACCTGGAAGCCGGGGCCGGCATTCAGCCCTATAACGGCGGATGTCTTGTGCATTATCTGGACGCGATCATGTATCCGAACCTATCGGTCAGGGTGATCATTGGTTTCGCGGTCGCGGTATGCGCGGCGAACCTGCTGATTTATGTTTGGCGGCTGGTGCAGGCGCTGCGGGCGCGGGCAGCGAGCTAGCCGGGTCCGGTGCCGGTCTTGCCGCGCTCCTTCTTGTGGATGTCGAAATAGACGTCCTGAGAGATCGACATCTGGCGCGCCTCATCGGTGGCGCTTTGCGCGGCTTCGACGGCGGTCTTATGGGGAAAGTCGTAGCTGGGGTCGGAGCCCACGGCATTGAGAGCTGCCGGCCATTTTGCGGTATCGGCGACAAGTTCCCTGAGGGATTTGCGAATATCGGCGTGGGCCGCATCGTAAGTGTCGAGGTTGTCCTGGAGCTCGTCGCAGAGGTGGGTGAATTCATCAAACCTGGCGCGGACCTGAGCTTTTTCGTTCGCGGACTTTCCGGGGCCTGCCAGTTGTTTGATTGCGTCGAGACGCTCGTCGATGAACTTCATATAGAGCTTGATGCGCTCGTTGGGATTGGTCTTGTTATCGCGAATCTGCTGGACCTCGTCCTCGGTGAGGGGATCGCTGGAGTCCTGGGCGCGCAGCCTGGGGGCGAATCCGGCAGTGAACACAAGGAAGAGGAGGAAGCAGGCGATCCGGCGTGACATGAGACGACCTCTGCGGATACCACAATATTGGATGCGCGGGGGCGGTCGATGCAAGAGCCGGTGGCCAGGATTGGGGGCAGATGAAGAAAAGGTCATGAGTGGCAGGGCGGATTACGCCTGTTGACGAACAACGGTCCTACATAAGCCAGCGTCCCTTCCACAGGTTGGGCGCGGCTTTTCGCGACTGCGGCTGTGATGGGCGTGCTTCCAGGAAGCCCCCGAGGGGTGTGGGTGCCTTTGAGCGATTATTCTTCAGGCCGGCTGCGGAGGATTGTGCCTGGCGTGACAGTGCTGGCGTTGCTCGCCGGGGCTGCACCGGGCCCGCTCGCCCAGCAAACGAAGGGTGTCTCCTCCAGCGTGGAAGAGTTGCCGGATGCGCCTGGGTACAGCTCATCGCTGAGGATGATGCACGATTCGGAACAGCAGGCGGCAGCGGCTGGATCGGCGGGACCGGCTGCTCCGGCGACGATCGAAGGCACAGTCACCGATACGAATGGCGGTGTGGTGGAGGGTGCGCGGGTAATCCTGTCGGGTGAGAAGCCTGGGGATCAACGCGTCGCGGAGTCGGGGAGCAACGGACAGTTCGTTTTTCTCGGGCTGCCCGCGGACAACTTCAAACTGACGGTGAGCGCGCCGGGAATGGGGACGGTGGTTTCGCCGCAGATTGTTTTGGGTGCGGGTCAAACACGCTTTCTGCCAGCGATGGTGTTGCCTGTGAACGCGGGAATAACGGAAGTGCGGGTGGTCGGGAACCAGAAGCAGATCGAAGAGGAAGAGGCCGAAGAAGACATGCATATCGAGGAGAGCCAGCGGGTGCTGGGGGTCATTCCGAACTTCTACAGCAGCTTCGACTGGAATGCGCCACCCCTGAACGCGCGGCAGAAGTTTCATCTGGCGTTTCGCTCGGAGATTGACCCCATTACGTTTGTGGGAGCGGCGGCCATTGCCGGCGGGGAAGAGTACAAGGGGATTTATCCCGGGTACGGAACCGGCTTCAGCGGGTTTGGCAAGCACTTTGCGGCGCAATACGCGAACGATTTCGACAGCCGGATGATCGGGAGCGCATTGTTGCCGTCGCTGTTTCATCAGGATCCCCGGTATTTCTACAAGGGAACAGGGACGATCCGGTCGCGAACGCTGTATGCGATCAAGTCGGCGTTCATTTGCCGGGGCGATAACGGGAAGCCAGAGTTCGATTTCTCGCACATTGTGGGGGACTTTGCGGCGGGGACATTGTCGAACCTGTACTATCCGGAGTCGAACGAGGGGAAAACGCTGGTCTTTACGAACGGCCTGATTGAGATTGCGGGCGAGGCGGGGACGAATCTGGTGCGGGAGTTTGTGCTGCGGGGACTCACGACGCACGTGCCTGGGAGTTCAGCGAGGAAGCCGTAGCTCGAGAGTGTGAGCCATGGCGAGACGCGGTGCGCGTATTGCGGCGATCCGACTGGAGACTGGTTCCGAGTTGATATGCCGGCTCACTTATGGCTCGGCGTAATAAGCGGTGTTGGTGCGGGTGGTGAGTCCGGGTTTGTTGACCTTGACCTGGAGAGTGCGGTATTCGTCGGGTTGGGCCGAGGGCGTGGACTCGAAGGAGAGCGCGTACCAGGAGTCCGCGTCGGCCAGGCCGGCGGCAATTTCGGCGGCGATGTCCTTGCTGTCGTCGAGAACCTGGCCGCCGCTCTGGGTGGCGAGAACAGGCAGCGCCAGATCGGCGGCGTTGGCCTGGGCGGACGCCGTAACGGGGGTCATAAAGGGACTGTAGTAGCCGCTATTGAGTCCGTCGCTGTGCAGCAGATCGGGAGTCGTGACCGTATCCAGGGTCATCTGCGCTACGCGGATTTCGGTGGAGAGGTCGGCGATGTGATCGAACAAGCTGCTCTTGACTTCAGGAGTATCGGGGAGAAACCCAGGGCCTGAGAGGAGCGGCCAGCCGGGGCCGATCCAGATGACGATCACGCGGCCAGGGACGTCCTCCTGCTGGACGGCGATCTTATTCAGGGCCGTGATGGAAAGCAGAAAACGCTGATTCTGGTCCTCCCATTGAAGGTTGACCTTCTGCGTGCGGGGCTGGGCTGTGGTCGGCAGGGTGCCGGGACTGCGGAGGCCAGGGAAGAGCTCGTGGTTGTAAGGGTCGCCGGCGGAGTCAGACTGGTGAACGTCGCCGGGCAGGTTCTTGAGATAAGTGAGCAGAGCATTAGCGTCATGGGAAGGCGGGCTTACAGCGGCTCCAAAATCGGAGAAATGGGCGATGGCGATGGGCCAGGGGAGCGATCCGCGACTTTGAGCGAGAAATTTTTCGACCGCCTTGCGCTCCGAGGCAAAGTTCCTGGCGGAGTTGTTCACCGCGTCGAGCAGAAGAATGACATGGAGAGGCTGGTCCTTGGCGTTCCCCGTCAGCGGACGAAACGAGCTGATCTTTTGCGGCTGGCCGTTGTCGAGGATAGTGAAATCGTCCTGGCTCAGGCCGGTGACCGCCTTGCCCGAGGGATCCGTAACGAGCACGTTGAGGATGATGTGGTGGGAGGCTTCGCTGGTGTGCTGGCGCTCTTCGTCGGAGCGGGGAATGAGCCGCACAGTGGCGTTGGGCGCGGGCTTCGCAGACTGTTCTGGCGCCGGCGAAGCGGGAGTGGTCTGCTGTGCCAGGGAGGAAAGCGCAAAGCCGATGAACAGAGGGCCGGACCATGTTCCGGACCATCGCAATGCCAGCATGCGGGTGACCTCGCCGGTGAACCGTGATTTGCCGCGAAGCCACGTTAACACGAGCGTGGGGCCCGGGTGCTGCGGGAAGACGCGCCTCAGCGATCAGGGTACAGCGTACGGGGCGGGCATGAATGCGGCGCCCCTTGCACATTGCCGTGATGGCCGTCACCGTTGCCTGTGACGTTGCTTTGCTAGAATTTGCGTTGGAACCCTCAACGAAAACGAAGGCGGAAGGCCTTCGATGACGATTCTTGAAACAATCGGCGCGACCACCGGGGAAGCGATTCGCGTGGATCGACGGCCCAAACTCAAAGACCGCTTACAACACCACATCACGAGGAGCAACATGACGGAAATTGCTGCGATTCACGCGCGGGAAGTATTGGATTCACGCGGAAACCCGACGGTGGAAGCCGATGTGGTTCTGGAAAGCGGAGCGATGGGGCGGGCGATTGTGCCCAGCGGCGCATCGACCGGCGAACATGAGGCGGTGGAGTTGCGGGACGGCGACAAGAGCCACTATCTCGGCAAGGGGGTTCTGAAGGCGGTCGAGAATGTGGAGAGCATTCTGGCGCCGGAACTGACGGGCATGGACGCGACGAACCAGCGGCTGCTGGACGCAACCATGATTTCCCTCGACGGCACGGACAACAAGGGCCGGCTGGGCGCGAATGCGATCCTTTCCGTTTCGATGGCGGCGGCGCGGGCTTCGGCGAACGAGCTGAGGATTCCGCTGTACCGGTATCTGGGCGGTGTGAATGCGTCGGTGCTGCCGACACCCCAGATGAATATCCTGAACGGTGGCGTTCACGCGGATAACAACGTGGACTTTCAGGAGTTTCTGATCATGCCGGTGGGAGCAGAGCGTTTTTCGGATGCGTTGCGCTGGGGCGTGGAGGTATTCCACACGCTGAAGGGCGTGCTGAAGAAGAAGGGCTACAACACGGCGGTCGGCGATGAGGGCGGATTCGCGCCTTCGCTGAAGTCGAACACCGAAGCGATTGAGGTGATCCTCGAGGCAATTTCGCTGGCTGGGTACAAGCCGGGCGAGGAAGTGGCGATCGCGCTCGATCCGGCTTCGAGCGAGTTCTTCGATAAGGACAAAGGGAAGTACGTTTTCAAAAAGTCGGACAAGAGCGAGAAGACGGCCGAAGAAATGGTGGCGTTTTACGCGGATTGGGTGCGGCAGTATCCGATCGTGTCGCTCGAGGACGGGCTGGCGGAAAACGACTGGGCGGGCTGGAAGGTGCTGACGACAGAGTTGGGGAACAAGATCCAGCTGGTGGGCGACGACATCTTCGTGACCAACACCGAGCTGTTCCAGAAGGGGATTGAAGAGGGGGTCGCGAATTCGATCCTGATCAAGCTGAACCAGATCGGCACGGTGAGCGAGACACTGGAGTGCATCGAGCTGGGGCGGCGGTATGGGTACACGTCGGTGATTTCGCATCGCAGCGGCGAGACGGAAGACACGTTCATCGCCGATCTGGCGGTGGCGACGGGCGTGGGGCAGATCAAGACGGGATCGGCATCGCGGACGGACCGCATTTCGAAATACAACCAGCTTTTGCGGATTGAAGAGGAGCTGGGACAGGCGGCGGAGTTTCTGGGCCTGGAAGCCGTGAACTACGGGGATTAGAAAGATTTAATCGGCAGGTTGCCGCTGGGGCGCTCCGATTGCCGGAGTGTGGAGGGCGGATACTTCAGACGCAGTGTCTCCACGTCGAGACATTTGATCGGATGCCGCAAGGTCGCGGGATCGCGGTGAGATGTCCTGGAAGGAGACTCAAATGCGGGAAATAGCATGGTTGTTTCTGCTGGGTACGTTGCCGGTTTTGGCAGCGACGACAACAACGGCGAAGCCCGGGATTGGGACCAATGTGGCGGCGTCGAGCGAGAACCCGGCGCCGGAGCATCCGGTGACGGCAGCGCAGGTGCACCAGATACTAGAACTAACCGGGACGGCAACGCTGAAACGGGAGATGCTGGACGGGATGCTGCCGTACCTGAAGCAGATGATGCCCTATATGCCAACTGATGTGGTGGCGGACCTGCAGCGGACGCTGGGGACCGCGAATTTTGAGGGGGCGATGGTGCGGTCGTTTCAGCAGCATTTGTCGACGGAAGATGCCGCGCAGATCATCGCTTTCTACCAATCGCCGGCAGGGAAGCACATGGTTGGCGTGATGCCGAAGATTCTCAATGAGGGCCAGGATGCCGGATCGGAACTGGGACAGCAGGTGATGGTCGAGGTGATCCAGCGACACAAGGACGAGATCGACGCGGCAGCCAAGGTTTATCACGAGGAGCATCCAGCGTCCGCGCCGCAGCAGTAAGCAAGATAGCGGGATGCGGAGCGATGGCTCCGCATTTTCGTGTGCGCACCAGGGCCAACCAGAGGAGATAGCGTGCCTGATTCGAAGAAGCCGGTTGTACTGACGATTTTGGATGGATGGGGCTATCGCCCGCAGATCGAAAACAACGCGATCGCGCTGGCGCGCAAGCCGGTGTACGACAAGCTGCTCGAGGAGTATCCGAACACGCTGCTGCATGCGTCGGATCACTTTGTGGGGCTGCCGGATGGGCAGATGGGCAACAGCGAAGTGGGACATCTGAACATCGGCGCGGGGCGCATCGTGCAGATGGACATCACCCGCATCGACGCGCTGATCGCGAATGGGGAATTCTTCAGGCATCCGACGATTGTCGAGGCTTTGCAGAAAGCGCGGAAGACACAGCTGCATCTGTTTGGGCTGGTGTCGGACGGCGGCGTGCACTCGCATCAGGAGCATTTGTATGCGCTGCTGAAGGCTGCGAAGCAGCAAGGCGTCGAGAGGGTCTTCGTGCATGCCTTTATGGATGGACGCGACACGCTGCCGACCAGCGGAGCGGGGTATCTGGCGGCGCTTGAACAGAAGATGCGCGAGTTTGGCGGGAAACTGGCCAGCGTCTCGGGGCGCTATTACGCGATGGATCGCGACCGGCGATGGGAGCGCGAGAAGAAGGCCTTCGACGCGATGGTGAAGGGGCAAGCCGAGGGCGGCGCTTACAAGGATGCGGTTGCGAGGGTGAAGGAGTCGTACAACAACGGCACGACGGACGAGTTTATTGTGCCGTTCGTGGTTACAGATGAGCCCGGGAAGCCGAACGGGCTGATCCGCGACGAGGACGTGTGCCTCATGTTCAATTTCCGCGCGGATCGGGCGCGTCAGATTACGCGGGTTCTGGCGCGGAACAGCGGGCTGAGCAAAGAGGCGGGGCGCGAGCTGCCGTCGTGGGAGGAACTGGACGCGACGATTCCGCGCAGCGAGATTCCGAGCAGGCTGCACTACGTGTGTATGACGCAGTACGACAAGAATTTCACGCTGCCGATGGTCATCCGTCCGGAGTCGATGGAGAACCTGCTGGCGGATACGATGGCGCAGGCGAATTTGCGGAACCTGCGCGTGGCGGAGACGGAAAAGTACGCGCACGTGACGTATTTCTTCAACGGCGGGATCGAGAAGCCGTTTCCTGGGGAGGATCGGATTCTGATCCCATCACAGAAAGTGGCGACGTACGATCTTGCACCGGAGATGTCGGCGGCGGGGATCGCGGACACGGTGGTGAAGGCGGTGAACGACCGGGCATTCGATGTGGTGGTGGTGAACTTCGCGAATGCAGATATGGTGGGGCACTCGGGACGACTGGAGCCGACCATCAAAGCGGTCGAGACGGTGGACGCGTGCCTGGGGCGGATTTATCAGGCGATGAAACAGCGAGGCGGTGGGGCGTGGCTGATCACCGCGGATCACGGCAACGCGGAGCTGATGGTCGATCCCGTCACGGGCGGGCCGCACACGGCGCACACGACGAATCCGGTGCCGTTCATCTTTGTGAGCGAGGATGCGAAGCAGTATTCGATGCGTCCGGATGGATCGCTGCGCGATATTTCGCCAACGATTCTGGGGCTGCTCAACCTTGCGGAGCCGCAGCAGATGACGGGCGGGGATCTGCGGGTTAAAAGCAGGCAGCAGGCACCAGGCAGTAGGGAGTAGAAAAACGAGTGGGCTCGTTCCGGGATCGAATCCCTGGGACGAGCCCGCTGCGTTTTTTTGGGGGGCCGATCGCTTCCGGGCTGAGTCCCGCCTCCGATCCTTCAGAGAGCGTGCATCGAGAGATCTAACCTGGCAGGCCAGGGTCTCTGGTATGCTGCACGATGGCTCGCGGGGGCGGCGTTCCCACAGAGCCAGCAGGCGCTCGAGCCTGCAAAGGTATAACAACCTCTGCTGACGAGGGCCGGTTCTTCAAAAGAAGGAGACCAGCGCGATGCGAGAAGCCCTGATAGCGGTGATGATGGCGGTTTGTGCGGCGGGAGCCTGGGGGCAGGCCGCGCCGTGGATGCCGGATGTGACCCAGCAGCAGACTTATGCCTGGCACCACACTTCGAGCGCCGAGCCCACGGGTGGCAATCGCGATGCCATGGCGATTACGCCGGGACAGACCATGACGATTCTGGATACCGACGGACCCGGGGAGGTCTCGCACCTCTGGTTCACCATCGACAGCCCGGAGCCGTATCACCTGAAGCGCATCGTGCTGCGCATTTATTGGGATGGAGAAGAGAACCCCAGTGTGGAGACACCGATCGGCGACTTCTTCGGGCTGGGTCTGGGGGTCTACTACACCTGGCAATCGGAAATGCTTTCGGTGGGAAATACCAGGGCGCTGAATTGTTTCTTCCCCATGCCGTATCAGAAGCACGCGCGCATTACTGTCACCAATGAAGGGAAGATGACAGTCCAGAACCTGTATTACAACATCGACTATCGCATCGACGCGCGCCCGTTGCCGCCGGGGACCTTGTATTTCCATGCGCAGTACCGGCAGGCACAGCCGAACCACGGCTGGACGAATGAATGGTACGAAAACGGCGATCCACTCGTGAACTATCGGAGAAACACGGACGCCAAGGACAACTATGTGTGGTTCGAGGCGAAAGGGCATGGCCAGTTCGTCGGCGTAACGATGTCGGTGCTGCAGAACCAGGACGGCTGGTGGGGTGAGGGAGACCCGATGTTTTTCATCGATAACGCCGAGACGCCGATGGGACCGGGCGGCACCGGCTCAGAAGATTACTTTCTGGGCGCATGGGATTTCGGAGGGGCGTCGTTTGCCTATCCGCTCTACGGAGCGCCCATTGTGGGCAAGGAACTGGCGGGAGAACGGTGGAGCGTCTACCGGTTCCATCTGGATTCTCCGATCCCATTCACAAGATCGATGAAAGCGACGATCGAGCACGGGCACGCCAACCATCGGTCGGATAACTTCTATTCCGTTGCGTATTGGTATCAGGCGGAGCCGCACATGCCGTTTCCGCCGCTGCCGTCGATGGATGGCCGGATTCCAACGCTGCAGATCGTGGGCGGGCCGGGAAATGGGGAGGCTGGAAAACCGGCCACCGGACTCTCGCCGAAATAGGCAACGGCCGGCCGGGCGCGGCTACGGATTGCGGCTGTCGATCAGCCGACGGTAAAGTCCGATGGTCTGTTCGGCGATGGTGGACCAGGAGAATTTCTCTTCGGCACGTTTGCGGCCGGCATCGCCGAAGCGGCGTGCTTTATCGGGATCGGCGAGCAGGGCGGAGATTTTTGCGGCGAGATCGCGCGAGAACTGTTGCGGATGAAGAGGAAAGCTGGTGACCGGGTTCTGGTCAAACGGAACCAGGTAGCCGGTTACACCATCGACGACGACTTCGAGGATACCGCCGGTGGCGCTGGCGACGACAGGCGCGCGGCAGGCCATGGCCTCGAGATTGATGATGCCGAAGGGCTCATAGACGGATGGGCAGCAGAAGACGCTGCAGTTGCTGTAGAGCTGGATGGCCTCGGGCTTGGTGAGCATCTTCTCGATCCATATGACCCGCGGATTGACAGCGCGGAGGCGGTCGATTTTCTCGCGCATCTCGGCTCCGATCTCCGGCGTGTCGGGAGCCCCGGCGCAGAGAACGACCTGGGTTTGCGGAGGCAGGTGAGGGATGGCATCGACCAGATGCGTGACGCCCTTTTGGCGGGTGATGCGGCCGACGAAGAGGACATAAGGACGGGAGGGATCGACACCGTACTCGACGAGGGCCGCGTTGCGAGTGGTCTTTTGATACTCCTGCAGATCGATGCCGTTGTAGATGACGTGGATCCGGTTGGGATTGATCTCAGGATAGGCGCGGAGGATATCGGCCCGCGTGCCCTGGGAGACGGCGATCACGGCGTCGGCATCGAGAATCGCAGTGCGCTCCATCCAGGAGCTCATGACGTAGCCGCTGCCGAGCTGCTCGGCCTTCCAGGCGCGCAAAGGTTCGAGACTGTGAGTAGTGAGGACAAAGGGAATGTTGTAGAGCTTCTTTGCGAGGAGACCCGCCATCGCGACATACCAGGTATGGGTGTGGACGATGTCGATGGCGGAGAGAGACGTAATCTGAGCGAGGTTGAGGCTGAAGGTCTCAAGGGCAGCCTTGAATTTCTCCTGGGTGCCGTCGGTGATGATGGACCAGGGCTCGGCGCCCCGGACATGGAGGTTGCCTTTGTCGGATAACTGATCGCCCCAGCAGTGGACTTCGACCTCGATGGATTTCGCGAGCTCGCGGCTGAGGTACTCAACGTGGACGCCGGCGCCACCATAAACAAGGGGTGGGTACTCTCGGGTCATCAGACCGACGCGCAAAGAAGCCTCCGGGACGAGTTCCATCTTACGGTGTTTCCAGGAATGCAATACCTCATCGCAGTAACGGGATTTGCCGGTTCGCTCAAGCTCCCGAGCGGCGAAGGCTGGCTGGCCACGATTTGGCATGGCGCTTTCGACCGAGCAGGCTTGGCCCATGCGAGACTCGGCAAATAGGATGCAAAAACCGGGATTAACTGAATCGTTACTGACCACCGATTACGGTATTCGATTGAAAGGACAGGGCCTGTTCGGTTGCGGACATGCATGTTCGCTTTTGGACGGGAAAGTCGTTTCGAGGGAGGGACGGCGCGGCGCAGCCCTATGAAAATGCGTTGTCCGTGATATTCGCGAGAGTGGCATGCGGAGTGCGGGCTAGAGTGCGCTCCCCACGAATGGAGGCACCTTGAGCACTCTGTGGCAGGATCTACGTTATGCATTGCGGCAGCTGCGTAAGTCGCCTGGGTTCACCCTGGTGGCTTTATGCACGCTCGCCCTTGGCATCGGCGCGAACACCGCGATCTACAGCGTCATCCATGGAGCGCTGCGCCTTCCGTATGACAACGCGAGCCGCATTGTTGCGGTAGAGAATGTCTATCCGCAGGGATCGTACTTTGCCAATTCGTGGCCGGATTTTCTGCAGTGGAGGAGTCAGCAGAAGAGCTTCACGCAACTGGCCGCGACGTTCACGGTTCGCTCGACGTGGACCGGGGCAGGCGAGCCGCAATTGCTGAACGTGGGCCTGGCGAGCGATGGGTATTTTGGTGTCTATGGCGTGGGGCCGATTCTGGGACGGGCGCTGGCTCCGGGAGATCATCAAAAAGGTGCTGCGCCGATGTGCCTGCTGGTTGCAGATTTCTGGCGCACGCAATTCGGGAGCGATCCGCAGGTTCTGGGCAAGCCACTTAACCTGAACGGCAAGACATGCACGATCATCGGTGTCATGCCGAAGATGGTCCCGGAGGGGTTTCGTCCGGTGCAGGTGTGGGCGCCGATGGAACTGCAGCCTCCTTACATCGAGCACGGGACGAATTATCTGTTCACTGTCGGGTTGCTGCGGCCGGGAGTGAGCCTGTTGCAGGCGCAGGCTGAACTGCGGGGAATTCAGGCGCAGATCGACAAGCAATTTCCCAACAATTCCCACGGGATCGATGTCGAGCTGCTTTCGCAGGAAGTGTTCGGAGACCTGCGCTCCATCATGAACATCCTGCTGGCAGCGGTTGCTTTTATTCTGCTCATCGCGTGCGTGAACCTCGCGAACATGCTGCTGGCGCGGGCCGCGGATCGCGAGCGGGAATTCGCGATTCGCCGTGCACTGGGGGCTTCGCCGCGCCGGATGGTGAGACAGGCTCTGACGGAAAGCCTGCTTCTCTCCGTCGGCGGCGCGGCGGCGGGTCTGGTCCTGGCGGTGGGACTGATTCACATCCCGGTGGCGGCATGGCCCAAGGGGCTACAGCCACCTTCCAGCGTGCATCTTGACGGCATCGTGCTGGCGTTCACTTTGGGCCTTGGCCTCGCGACGGGGCTTTTGTTTGGCATGATTCCGGCGCTGCGCATTCTGCGCCAGCGGGAAAACGCAGCGATGCAGCAGGGCCGCTCGGTCACCGACTCACGGGAGCACCAGTTCACGCGCTCCAGCCTGGTGGTTGCGGAGATTGCGCTTTCGATGCTTCTGGTGGCCGGCTCTCTGAACATGGCGTTCTACTTTCTGCGGCTGTTGCGCGTCGATCCCGGAGTGAATCCGCAGAACGTGCTTACGATGGGCATTACGCTTTCTCCGGCCCGGTACTCGGATCCGGCGCAAATGGGGCGCTTCTATGACGCGGTTCTGGAGAAACTCGCTGCATTGCCGGGGGTGAGCCATGTTGCCGGTTCCGTCGATATGCCGTTCAATGGGGCCAACGCCAACGGAGACTTCAGCTATGAGGGGCAGCCCGGCGGAACAGCGGATCGCAATCCCTTTGCGGATATGCATTCCGTGACGCCCGGTTTCTTCGCGACCGTGCAGACGCCGTTTCTGGAGGGGCGCGATTTCACACCGCAGGACACGGCCAGCTCGCAGAAGATAGTCATCATCAATCGTGGAATGGAACAGAAGCTGTGGCCGGGACAGAGCGCCATTGGCAAACATCTCCACTGTTGCTCGAACGATGGGAATTACGTGATTGTCGGCGTAGTGCGGGACGTGCGTTACGCGGGTCCGGCCGCGCCGGTGGGCTTCGAGATCTATACCAATGTGCAGCAGGGTCCCATGCCATTTCTGGGATTTCTCCTGCGGATCTCCGGCGATCCGCTGGCGCTGGCGGAAAGCGCACGCCGGGCAGTTGCTTCGATCGACCCGGGACAGGCGGTTTCGAATATCACGTCGCTGGAGACGCTGGCGCAGGCGTCGATCGCCGGCCAGCGAACCTCGACCATGGTTACCGGCATTCTCGGCGCACTGGCGCTGCTGCTGGCCAGCGTGGGCGTCTACGGTGTGATTGCCTACTCGGTGAGCCGGCGGGAGCGGGAGTTTGGGATCCGCATGGCGCTGGGCGCCGATCGTGGCGCGATCATGACGCTTCTGTTCTCGGGCGCGCTGAAGCTGATGATCATCGGCGTTGTGATCGGCGCGGGCCTGGTGATCGCGATGCGGGCCTGGATGGATTCGCTGATTGGCGCCACGGGAACGAGTGCCGGGGCGTTGCTGAGCGCGGGGATTCTGCTGTGCGCGGTCGCATCCATCGCGGCGCTGGTTCCGGCCCGCCGCGCAACGCGGATCCAACCGGTGCAGGCGCTGCGAACGGAGTGAAAGATTCGCGGACCGGCCGGGGTGCGGCCGATCTGGATCAGGCTGCCTGCTCCAGGTCGATCTCCGGAGGGAGGAAGGTCAGCATCCAGCAGTGGTCAAACCTGCGGGTTGCAACTGTGTATCCGGAGAAAAACACGGTATAGAGGCCATCGGGGAGATCCGACGGCTCATCCTGGATCCTGCATCGCGTGTAAACCCGGGCCTTAGTGGACGATTCCTTCCATGTGAGCAGCGTGCAGTGGGCTTCACGATCCATGCCCCTCAACACTCCCGGCACTCGGACAACCGATGACTTCACAACGCTGATCCTTAAAGTTTGATTTTCCCAG
Organism: Acidobacterium sp.; assembly: GCA_003131625.1. GTDB lineage: Bacteria > Acidobacteriota > Terriglobia > Terriglobales > Acidobacteriaceae > Palsa-343. The sequence goes on from PKVY01000139.1 coordinate 24,937, forward strand.
GGGTACTTGCCGGTAGATGATGAGTCGGCGGAAAAAGTTTACTCCTCAGTAAAACGCGTACCGCGAAAGCTCAAAAATCCATGTGCCCGCGCACGGCCTCGACCCAGACGGGGCCGCGGTCGCGGTTGTAGCCGGGATCGTCGATGTGCTGGACATCGAAGGCGAAGAAGAGACCCTTCCAGGCGTGCCAGGTGTAGTAGCTCTCGACAATGTTCTCGCGTCCATAGTTCAGGCGGCCATCGCCGAGCAGAAAACCGAGGCCGCCGTACTTCAGATAATTCTGGTGATCCTTCTTGATGGCGTTGCTGACGAAGGCGGTGCCGATCTTGTCGGCGGGGCGATGCCAGCGCGCGCCGGCGTAGTCGCCGGCAATGACTACGGACTGCGCGTCTTCGGTGTAGGCGTAGGATTCCTCCTTGTCGTCGTTCCAGCCGAAGCGCGTGCCGACGCGGAAATTCTCGGTGATCTCCTGGGAGTTGTTCCAGCTGAAGCCGTATTTCACGGTGCCGAAGCGCTCGACGGAAGTGATCTCGGGAGCGGAGGTGAGGCCGGCGAGGTAATCCTGCACAGCAAGGCGATAGTTGCCCATATGCGCGGTGTTGGCGAAGGCGAGAATCTTTGTCGTTCCTTTGCGGCCGTGGATGAGGGAGTGGCGGAGCTCATATTCCCAGTTCTGGCCGTGGGCGCGGGAGAAGGCCCAGTCGAGCGCGATGCCATTGGCGACGACGGGCATAGCGAAGATACCGTAGCGGGCGCTCCAGTTGCGGTCATCGTATTCGAGCAGCCCACCGACGGTGTAGCCGCGGGTATCGGCAGCGTAGTCCCAGGTACCGTTGTCGTCGATGGTCCAGTTGAGGAACTGGAGATGGCTGTCGGTGGCGACCGCGTTCACATCCATGAAATCGTTCGCGCCCATCTTGCCGATGCGGGTTTCGAAGCGGCGGACCGGGACCTCGGTGGCGAGAGAGAACTGATCGCGGTCGGACTCGGTCATTTCGCTGGTAAGGCCGATGGCCTGGTGGATCCCTCCGCGGGCGAGGTAGGGTGCAGTGCCGAGGTTGGGATTGCGGACCACATCCAGGTTAGTGAATCCGGCGAGGCCCAGAGCTTCGCCAAGACCGCGGCCTCCGGCGCTCTCGAAGTCGAGGAGGAGATCGGTGTTGTAGCGGAGGCTATGGTGTGGCTGATAACCGAGGTAGAGGGTTTCGACGAGGGAGGTTTTGTATTCCCCGGCGTTGTCGAGGCTGTTGGGACCCTGGTAGGGCGAATGGAAACCGGGCTTCGCCTGGAAAATGGTGTTGGTTTGGCCAGAAATCCAGTAGCGGGATGTTTGGCTGTGGGGGAACATGGTGAGGCTGGGATCGTCGCCGGCTGCCACAGCGGGCTGCGGGGTGGGTGTTTGCGGCGGTTGTTGAGGGGCGCCGGATTGCATGAGCGCGGGGAGTGCCGGATCCCCGACCGGGGGAATCGCTGTATCGAGGTGCGGAACGGGGACATCAGGAAGGGTGGCCGAAGGACGGAGCGACTGTGCGCCCGCGGGCGGAACGCAGAGGATCGAGATGATGAGGCAACAACGCAGCAACGCCCCTCCTTGCAGGGCTTTGAGTGACCAGGGATGATCTTCGCCGCAGAGTTTTGCAGTTTTGCTACAGAAGAGGGATGCGGGTTGGCGGCAAAGCGCGCAACGGGAAAATCGGAGTACACTGGCCCTGGGTTTCTTATAGCATACCCCCCTACCATATAAGATGAACATGAGCAACACAGAGCGGGAAAAGCAAAAGCTGGTGGCGCGGATCCACCGCATTCGTGGGCAGGTGGACGCCATCGAACGGTCACTGACGACGGAAGATGATTGCGCCGCGCTGCTGATGCTGCTGGCGAACGTGCGGGGGGGCATCAACAGCCTGATGGCCGAGGTGCTGGAGGACCACATTCGTCTGCACATGATGTCGCCGGAGAAGGACACCCTGCCGACGACGGAGCTGGCGGAAGATTTAATCGAGCTGGTGCGGGCGTATCTGAAGTAGAAGCGGAAGCCGGAAGGTCGTTGGCTGAGGCCACACGGTACGGCGGAGCCCTTTCACGGTACCAAGGTTTGCGAAATCCGGCGCCGAGGATCGAAATTACAAATCTGCGACAGAGCGAGCTAGGCGACAGTGAAACCATCGAACCAGGTATGCAGCAACATCCGGTGATCATTCAGGGCGGCATGGGTGCCGGGGTGTCCAGCTGGCGGCTGGCGCAGGCGGTTTCGCAGCTGGGGCAGCTGGGCGTGGTTTCGGGGATGGCGCTGGATGAGATCCTGGTGCGGCGCCTGCAGGATGGCGACCCGGGCGGACACATGCGGCGCGGGCTGGATGCTTTTCCCTTTCCGGCGATGGCGGAGCGTATCTGGCACGCGAATTACATTTCCGGCGGGAAAACCTCCACAGCTGCGTACCGTACGCTGCCAACGCACGAGCAGGAAGAGCCGCGGGAGCTGGCCGAGTTGTGTGTTGTGAGCAACTTCGTCGAAGTGTTTCTGGCGCGCGAGGGGCACAGGAACCCGGTAGGCATCAATTACCTGGAGAAGGTTCAGATTCCGCATTTGCCTTCGCTGTATGGGGCGATGCTGGCGGGGGTCGGGTACGTACTGATGGGCGCGGGGATTCCACTGCACGTCCCCGGAGTGCTGGATCGGCTGGCCGAGTACCAGGAGGCGGAATACGGGCTGCACGTGATCGGTTCGTGCGAGGGCGACGATGTGACGATGCACTTCGATCCGCGCGAGTTTATGGGGGGCGGGTTGACGGGCGGTGAGCCGGCGCCGCTGCGGCGGCCGGCGTTTCTGGCCATTGTGTCGTCGAACACGCTGGCGGCGACCATGCTGCGCAAGGCCAACGGCAAAGTGGATGGGCTGGTGATCGAAACGCGAACGGCGGGTGGGCATAACGCACCGCCGCGGGGCAAGCTGCAGCTCAACGCCAGGGGTGAGCCGGTTTACGGTGAGCGGGATGCCATCGACCTCGAGAAAATTCGGGAACTGGGATCGCCTTTCTGGCTGGCGGGCGGCTACGGTTCGGCGGCAAAGCTCCGCGAGGCTCTGGAACTGGGAGCGGCCGGCGTCCAGGTGGGGACGGCGTTCGCCTTCACGCGCGAATCGGGACTACGCGAGGATCTGAAGCAAGCACTGCTCGAGAAGGCGCAGCGGGGCGAGGCGCAGGTGTTCACCGATCCGCTGGCTTCGCCGGCGGGATTTCCGTTCAAAGTGGCGTGCCTTGAAGGTACGTGTTCAGAAGAGGCGGTGGCCGCGGCGAGGCCGCGCATCTGCGACCTCGGATTTCTGCGCGAGATGTATCGCGGCGAAGACGGGCGGATCGCGTATCGTTGTCCGGCCGAGCCTCGGTCGACCTATTTGGCGAAAGGCGGAAAGGCTGAGGATGCGGAGGGCCGCATATGCCTCTGCAACGCGCTGATGGCCAACATTGGTCATCAGCAGGTGCGTTGTGGGCATCACGTCGAGCCACCGCTGGTGACGGCGGGGGACGATCTAACGGAGGTTGGGCGTTTTCTGCCGGCGGGCAGCACGAGTTACGGCGCAGCCGATGTGCTCGACGCGCTGCTGGTGGCGCAATAGCAGAGTTCTCCCAACATGACTTACGCTGAGGCGCTGTGGCCGGAGCATTGAAGGACCCCGAGAAATTTACTCCAGGGGCCGACCGCGTCGCGGTATTGGTGCGCCATGATCCGCGAGATCTGATGCAGGTGGGTCAGGTCGTGCGCGGCCCAGGTCGAGAGTAACTCCGATAGCGTGACCACGCCCAGGGCGGGATGGCGGCCGCGGCGCACAAAATCCGCGGGCTGTAGATGGAGCGCCCGCAGATGCTCGAGATTTCCGGCGCGCAGGCGGGCGAATTCATCCAGCAGGAATGCGAGCGTCTGGCCTTCCGATTCGCGGGACTGCGCGAACCGGTCGAAGGGATCGAAGGGCCGCGTCTCTCCGGATTCGAGGATTCGCTTCACCCGCGGAATCCAGTCGGTGCGTTCGCCATGATTCAGGTGGCCGACCACGTCGAACGCCGTCCAGGTAGTTTCTCCTTCGTTGCGTTGCGTCCAGGCATCGGGAAGGTCGCGGAGCAGCGCGTCGAGAGCGGCCGGTGTGCGGGCGAGCAGAGCGGTGGTGTCATCGAGGTTGAAAGGCATGCGTCCTCCGGTTGAAAGGTCGATGAATGGATTCAGCCCGAGGGACTCGGGACACAGAAGGTTGGTCAGATCGCGTTGACTCGACGGCCATTTCTCAGAACGGAGGCCACTCCAGCGAGCCGCCTTCGAGTAAGGCAGCACACTTTTCGACGCGGTAGCCTGCGCCGTCGTGGACCGCGAAGACGCGAGGACGACCGGTAGGGCTGGTGCTCCAGAGAGAGCAGCCGGCGTAGGCGCCGTCTTTGCGGACGATGTAGTACTCCATGTCGAGAAGACGGATTTTGGTCATGTCGCCGTCGTAGTTGCGGACGATGCGGCGGAGGGTTTCCATGCCTGCTTCCTGAGGGGTGCGTCCCTGGCGCATGAGTTCAACGATGGTGTGCGCGCCCGCGACCTTGATGTTTTCTTCACCAGAACCGGTGGCGCCTGCGGAGCCGACGTCCTGATCGGTGTAGCTGCCAGCGCCGAGGATGGGTGAGTCGCCGAGGCGGCCAGGGAGCTTCCAGGCGAGGCCGGAGGTGGTGGTGGCGCCGGAGATCTCTCCCCTGGGGTTGACGCCGGAGACGTGGATGGTGCCGGTGGTGGGCCAGAGGATTTGTTCGGCGGCATAGAGGCGATCTTCGGGTGCAATGCCGAGGTCGGCGGCCATCTGGACGAGCTTCCGCCCGCGGAGCCGAATGGTTTCTGCCCATTCGGGAGTGGGGTGACGAGGGACGACGCCAGGCCGGAGTTGTGGTGCGGTGGGTTGAGCGGCAGTCTGGACGGGCGAGTCCTGGCGCAGGGACGAGAGGCCGTGCAGGTCCATGGTGGGTTTGGGCGCGGGACGGCCGGCGTAGGGATCCTTCCATCCTGGCTCGGTCATGCTGGGGCCCCACCAGTCCATCTGGGAGTTGTTTTCCTTCCAGAGCATCCAGATTTTGCGGGCGTCGTCGGTGAGGAGGTTTTCTTTGGGAAAGCCGAGGTCGACTGCGAAGCGCTGGGCACCTTCGGCAACCAGCATGACGTGGCCGGTGTGCTCGTAGACCTTGCGGGCGACGAGGCAGACGTTCTTAATGTCGCGGACGCCGCCGACGGAGCCAGCGGAACGGGTGGGCCCGTGCATGCAGCAGGAGTCGAGCTCGACGACGCCTTCTTCATTGGGAAGGCCGCCAAGGCCCACGCTGTGGTCTTTGGGGTCGTTTTCCCGGCCGAGGCAGACGTGATGGACAGCGTCGAGAGTGTCCTGGCCATCGAGGAGCATCTGGTAAGCCTCCTGGATGGAGTTGTCGCCGGTGACGCGGGTGACGATGACGGGTTTCGCGGGGGGTTGGAGCTGTTTGACGGAATCGGCGGTTTGCGAGAAGGCGTCGGGGAGGGTGAGGCTCGCTGTGGTGAGCGCGCCGAGCGAGAGAAAATCGCGCCGTGTAGTCATGCAGGGCATGGTAGCAAAAGACAGGGATTAAGAATCAGGGATTAGAGATTGGAGGCCGGTAATCAGGGATCAGTGAGCAGAGTGCCGAGTCATTGTTGGTTAGTGCACTGTTTTGACGCCGCCGAGCTGACGGAAGGTGACGCGGGGGTTGCCGTCGTCCGGACGATCGCTGGCGTTGGTGCCGAGATTCCATGCGGGATCGTCCTGGTTCAGTCTGGTTGCGACCCGATCGAGAGAGGTCAGAAATGTACACATCAGGTGGTAGCTCTTGAAGTAGGCGTCACCATCGACGGCCGCGGCAATGTCCGCAGCCGAGCCCGGCAATCGATCGGATTCCGGCGGGACGGAGTGGATGACGATGGTCGGGATCATGAGGGCGCGGAAGGGATCGGTGTCATCGACAGACAGCCAGCGATGCGGGCTGGTTTCCAGCGGAGCCTGGGTCAAGCCGTCATCGATAGCGGCCCAGAGCAGTTCGATCTGCAGATGGGAAGAGCCGAGCACGGGATCTTCGAAGGGACTGAAGGTGGTGAAGTAGCGAGTGACGCCGAGACCGAGAGCATCGAGGTCAATCATGGCCCGAATGCGATGCTTCTCATCGCGGGAGAGCGATTTGATCCACGTAGTGGCGCCCTCGCCTTTCCAGGTTTCGAGAAAGATATAGGTGTGTCTTCGCGGCTGGCCCTGAATGGCCTTATAGAGGAAAGGCAACAGAGCCGCGCCACTCCAGCCGGCGATGGCGCCCTGGCCTTTGCCGCCGTGCTCATAGTGGGCGGCGATGACGACGGTTCCCGTTCCCTCCTCGCCTGGCCAGGTGCAGATGAGGTCGGCGCCAGCGGTCCCGTGCTTGTCGGTGATGGGTTCTTCGCTCATCCGGCTGCCGTCGCAACCGGCTGCGCGGAAGGCGGCACGGAGGCGGTCAAGACGCGCGGCGTCGGTGGAAGGAACAGCGTGCACTTCGTTCTCGACGGTCTCGCGCGCGGCAGGGTAATAGAAAAGGACGCGGGAGAGGGCGGAGGATTCCTTTGACGGGGCGCTGGACGAGCCGGAGGATGCGGGCGGAGTGTCGCCGGGGGCAATCGGACCTGCAGCCGGCGTTGCGGCGTGCGAAGAAGCAGCTGCGACCTGGGTGGATGGGGCGGGTGTCGATTGACACAGGAGAGCTGGAGACGCGAGGAGAAGGACAACCAGTGGGGTGGTGGCCCGTAGAGGCATTGAAAGCGCTCCAGGACAAACAGCATAGCACCGGTGGTAGTACGTTTGTCTTGCTGAAAGCGGGAAGGATCGTGCCAATGAGTATTCTTTCGTGGCCACCGGCGGCCCGGTTGCCGTCCTGCGCCGACGCGGTGCTAATCTTGCTGTTTCGGAGGGATGCCCGTGATGGTTCGGAGAGGCTTTCTGTTGTTGTGTTTCGTGGTTGCGAGTGCTGTATCCGAGGGGCAGTTGACGGTCAATACGCTGCCGGCGGACGTTGCCCAGAAGCTGGATCAGGTGGCGGAGCAGGCGCTCCAGCAGACGGGGGTGCCGAGTGCTTCGGTGGCCATCGTGCGCGATGGAGAGATTGCGTACACGAAGGGGTATGGGAAGGCGCGGCTGGATCCTCCAGAGGCGGCTGAGCCGGGCATGCGGTACTCGATTGGGTCGATTTCGAAGCAGTTCACGGCGGCGGCGGTTTTGTTTCTCGAGCAGCAGGGGAAGCTGTCGCTCGACGACCAGGTGGGGAAGTACCTGCCGGACCTCACGCGCGCGAACGAAGTGACGATCCGCATGCTGTTGTCGCACACGTCGGGCTACCGGGACTACTGGCCGGAAGATTACCTGATGCCGCCGATGCTCGAGGCAACGACAAGCCAGCACATCCTGGATGTGTGGGGAAAGAAGGCGCTGGATTTCGATCCGGGCACGAAGTGGCAGTACTCGAATACGAATTATGTGATCGCGGGGCGGATTGTGGAGAGGGTCAGCGGGGAGCCGCTGATGCAGTTTCTGGAGGAGCACATTTTCCATCCGCTGGGGATGAAGGAGGTATGGAACTCCGACCTGAAGAAGCTGGGGGACACCGATGCGCAGGGTTACAGCCGATACGCGCTGGGACCGTTGCGGCCTTCTCAGAAAGAGGGAGCGGGGTGGATGTTCGCGGCGGGCGAGCTGGCGATGCCTGCCTACGACCTGGCACAGTGGGACATCAGCGTGATGAACCGATCGCTGCTGGAGGTGAAGTCGTACGACGAGATGTTCACGCCGGTGAAGCTCAAGGACGGGAGCGACTCGCATTACGCGCTGGGACTGGGCGTAGGGGATCTGAGCGGGCACGGATATCTGGAACATTCGGGCGAAGTGATGGGATTTACGTCGGAGAATTATGTGTTCCCGAAGGAAAAGCTGGCGATCGCGGTGCTGACCAATCAGGATGCGGCACGGGCGGCGGGGGTGATTGCACGCGGAATGGCTCCGCTGCTGCTGGGGGCGACGACGCAGGGTGCGAGCGTGGCGGAGGCGCAGGCGCGGGAGCTGTTCGAGAACTTCCAGCAGGGGAAGATCGACCGAAGCCTGTTCACGCCGTGGTGCAACGCGTATTTCAGCGCACAGGCGATCGGGGATTTCCAGTCGAGTCTTGCGCCGCTGGGTAAGCCGTCGAGCGTGAGGCAGGTTATGGACGAGCTGCGCGGCGGGATGACGTTTCGCGTTTTTCGCGTAGAGTTTCCGAACAGCACCCAGCGGCTGACGATCACGACGTACACGATGCCGGATGGGACGCTGGAGCAATACCTGGTGCTGCCGGCGAACTGAGCCCGCCGGTCAGGCGAGGCAGCTTCGTCGCAGGAGACCCTTCGAGCCGCAGATGCGCAACCCTGCCTTTGTTCCGCTTTTTACGACCTTGTAAACGAGTTGTAACAATCGGGAACAAGAATCGGCTCAGCTTTATCCGAGGGGGAAGTCCGTGAGAAAGAGCGTGATTCTGGCGGCTGTGCTGGTCGTGTCTGCAGCCTGTACCGCCCAGGCGCAGCATCTGAATGGGGCGGGGGCGACATTCCCGTACCCGATTTATTCCAAGTGGTTCAGCGAGTATGCCCGGCAGCATCCGGGAGTGGAGATCAACTACCAGTCGATCGGATCCGGAGGCGGGATCGCCCAGGTGACAAACGGGACGGTGGATTTCGGGGCCAGCGACATGCCGATGACCGACGGGATGCTGGCGCAGTCCAGGGTGAAGCTGCTCCACATTCCGACGGTGCTGGGAGCGGTGGTTCCGGTGTATAACGTGCCGGGCGCAGGACCAGACCTGAAGTTTGCGCCCGATGTTCTGGCGGATATCTATCTGGGGAAGATCGGCAACTGGAGCGATGCGCGGATTGCGAAGGACAATCCAGGGGTGAAGCTGCCGAACCAGGAGATTTATGTGGTGCATCGGTCGGACGGCAGCGGCACGACGTTTATCTTTGCCGATTACCTTTCAAAGGTGAGTCCGGAGTGGAAGAGCAGCGTGGGCGCGAACTCCGCAGTGGCATGGCCGAGGGGCATTGGCGGTAAGGGCAATGAGGGCGTGGCGGGCCTGGTGCGGCAGATGCCGGGGGCGATTGGGTATGTGGAGCTCATCTACGCACTGCAGAACCACATCTCTTACGGATACCTGCGCAATGCGGCGGGGACATGGCTGAAGGCGACCATCGAGGGGGTGACCGACGCGGCCGGATCCCTGAAGACCATGCCGGCGGATTTCCGCGTATCCATTACGAATGCGCCGGGGAAGGACGCCTATCCGATCTCGAGCTTTACCTACCTGCTGGTCCCGCTGCAGCCGGCGGATGCGGCTAAGGAAAAGGTGATTAAGGATTTCCTGAACTGGATGCTGGATCACGGCGAGGGCGAGGTCTCGACACTGGACTACGCGCCGCTGCCGGGTTCGGTGGCGGACAAGGTGCGCTCGGCGGTCTCGAAGCTGCCCTGAGGGCACCGGACAGGTAAGCCGGGGCGCATCCACGGATGCGCCCCTTTTGCGTCAGGGCGAAGACGGGGGTCTCGAATCGGTACGCTGGACCACCGCTGTGGATGGTTTATTTCCTTGTTTTTCATTGCGATTAACGTGGCGTTCAAAAACCCGGGGTAGGGTAAACGAGTCGTGATCCTGCGCATTCAGGAACCCCGCGCACCGAAAGTACCGGACGCGGCCACCCCGCTGGGTGGTCCTGTGCGGGTGGCCGTGCCCGCACCTTCCTCCCCGATCAGAACTTTTCTCCAGAGCAGGGGAAACTCGAGGATGGCCGATTCGACCTTCCGCTGGCTGATGCTGCTCTGCGCTCTGAGCATTTTTGCCATCGTCGCGCTGATCGCCATCGAGCTGGTGACGCATTCGCAGATGACGCTGGCGAAATTTGGCCTGAAGTTTTTCGTGGGCAGCGCATGGGACCCGGTGAGCGGCGAGTTTGGGGCTCTGCCGTTCATCTTCGGGACGCTCGTGTCATCGGCAGTATCGCTGATTCTGGCGGTTCCGCTGGCGGTCGGAGTGGCGATTTTTCTGACTGAGATGTGTCCAAAGGCGCTGCGCGGGAGCTTCTCGTTTCTGACCGAACTGCTGGCGGCGATTCCCAGTGTCGTCTACGGAACCTGGGCGATTTTCACCCTGGTTCCGCTGCTGCGCGAGTATGTGGATCCGGTGCTGATCAAGCTGCTGGGGTGGACCGGATTATTCGTGCAACCGGATTTCGGCATTGGCATGTTCGCGGCGGGAGTGATTCTGGCGATCATGATCCTGCCCATCATCTCGTCGCTGACGCGCGAGGTGATGACGGCGGTGCCGCACACGCAGCGCGAGGCGGTGCTGGCGCTGGGCGCAACGCGCTGGGAGATGATCCGGATGGGGGTGTTGCGCAACGCGCGCGTCGGCATCGTGGGCTCGATCATTCTGGGCCTGGGGCGGGCGCTGGGCGAGACGATGGCGGTTGCGATGGTGATCGGCAGCAGCCCGACGATTTCGAAGTCACTGCTGGCGCCGGGCTACAGCATGGCAGCCGTGATCGCCAACGAGTTCAACGAAGCGGTCAGCGACGTGCATCGGAGCGCACTGATCGAGATTGGGCTGGCGCTGTTTCTGGTCACGATTGTGGTGAACGCCTGTGCGCGGCTGCTGGTCTGGGCCGTGACGCGTGGAGCACCGGCGAGGGCAACCTAACGCGGACGACATGGCGACCACCCATCCAAAGTCGAGTACCGCGAATCGCCGCTGGCGCTGGTTCGCAAACCATACGGCATCGGTTCTTGCGGTCGCCAGCACCATCCTGGTGATCGCGCCGCTGGTGGCTATCTTCGTCGACCTGGTCTACAAGGGTGCTGTTTCCCTGAACTGGAACTTCTTCACTAAGCTGCCGGCGCCGGTAGGCGAGAATGGCGGGGGCATGGCCAACTCGATCGTCGGCTCTGCTCTTCTTCTGGGGCTGGCGAGCCTGATGGGGGTTCCGATAGGGATTTCGGCGGGGATTTATCTCTCGGAGTACGGACGGGGAACCAAGCTGTCGAACGTCGTGCGTTTTACCGCGGATGTGCTCAACGGCGTGCCTTCGATTGTGATGGGGATCGCGGTGTACGGGCTGATCGTCGTACCGCAAAAGGGCTTCTCGGCCTTCGCGGGAGGCGTCGTTCTGGGAATCATGATGATTCCGACGGTGGCACGGACGACCGAGGAGATGCTGCTGATGGTGCCGCACTCGATTCGCGAGGCGGCGCTGGGGCTGGGGGTTCCGAACTGGCGGTCGATGCTGTCGATCACGCTGAAGACCGCGATGCCTGGTGTGATTACCGGCTGTATGCTGGCCTTTGCGCGCGTGGCCGGGGAAACGGCTCCGCTCCTGTTTACCGCGCTGGGCAATGAGTTCTGGAGCACGGCGCTGAACCAGCCGATTGCCGCCCTGCCGCTGCAGATTTACGTTTATGCGCTCGGCCCGTACGACGAATGGCATCGGCTGGCATGGGCCGGATCGCTGGTTCTGGTCTTTCTGATCGTGGTCTCCGTCGCTTTGGTCCGCTTCGTGACCACGCGCGGCGTGCTGAAAGGGGCAAGTTAAGCGATGGGGGTCAGCATCGAGGTCAACAACCTGAACGCATGGTATGGAACCAACCACACGTTACAGGACATCACGCTGCATATTCCGGCGAACGAGGCGACGGCGCTGATTGGGCCTTCGGGTTGCGGGAAGTCGACGTTTGTACGCTGCCTGAACCGGATGCACGAGACGAATCCGATCGCCAAAGTGACGGGCGAAGTGAAAGTCGGGGGCCAGGATATCTACAGCGAGACTTCGGCGGTGGAAGTCAGGCGGCGGATCGGAATGGTATTCCAGCGGCCGAATCCGTTTCCGACGATGTCGATTTACGACAATGTGGCGTCGGGGCTGCGGCTGAACGGCTACCGTAACCGGCGCGTGCTGGATGAGGTGGTGGAGCGTTCGCTGAAGAGCTCGGCGCTGTGGGACGAAGTGAAGGATGAGCTGAAGAAGAAATCCGGCGCGAGCCTTTCCGGCGGACAACAGCAGCGGCTGTGCATCGCACGGGCGCTGGCGGTGGATCCGGAAGTGCTGCTGATGGACGAACCGGCGTCGGCGCTGGATCCGGTATCGACCGCGAAGATCGAGGATTTGATTTTCCAGCTAAAGGTGCAGTACACGATTGTGATTGTGACGCACAACATGCAGCAGGCGGCGCGCGTAGCCGAGCGCACCGGGTTCTTCCTGAACGGCAGGCTTGTCGAATTCGATTCGACGCACAAAATATTTACGAACCCCGGGGACAAGCGGACGGAAGATTACATCACGGGCAGGTTTGGATAATGCGAATCCGATTCCAGCAAAACCTGGACGATTTGAAGGAAAAACTGCTGGTGATGGCGGGGATGGCCGAGCAGTCGATCCAGCGCGCGGTGGAGGCGTACCGGGTGCGCGATCTTTCCATCTGCGATCTTGTGGATCGCGGAGAGATGGCGATCAATCGTCTGGAACGGGAAATCGATCAGATGGCGCTGGACCTGCTGGCGATGGAGCAGCCGATGGCCATCGACCTGCGGTTTATTTTGTCGGTGATCAAGATCAACGCGGACGTGGAGCGCGTCGGCGACTCGGCGCGGGTGATCAGCGATCGGGTGCGGGAGCTGCAAGCGTTTCCGATGGCGGAACTGCCGATCGATATTCCGCGGATTGCAAACCTGGCGAGTGGGATGGTGCGCAAGTCGCTGCAGGCGTTCATCGAAGGCGACGCGGACATGGCGGAGGCCGTGCTTCTGATGGACGACAGCGTGGATAAGCTGAATGGAGCGGCGCATTACACGCTGCTGAACCTGATGAAGAAGGAGCCGAACCTGGCTCCGCAGGCATTGAATGCGCTGATGATCTCGCGGGCGCTGGAGCGGGTGGCCGATCACGCTACCAACATCGCCGAGGACGTGATTTTCTGGGTACGGGGAGCGGATGTGCGCCACAACGTGGGCGTCGCGGCGGTGGACAGCCAGCGTGGAGGGAAGAGCTAGCCGCAGACGGGTCGAAAACGGATCGCGACGAAAGCGCCGTAGCCCTATGCCGGGCCGGGGTCCCAGTGGTCGAGCGCGGTGATCGCCGGATAATACAGTCCCAGGCGAAGTGGGGTATCCGGCCCGTGCAGGGCGCGCAACGCGCGTGCATAGGCGAGGAGCTGCGGGGCGTAGAGAGCGCGCTCAGCCTGAAGGAAAAGGGCGCCGGAGGGAGCTCGGCCGCTCGTCTTGTAGTCAATCACCCACAAATAATCGGAGCCTTCGACAAGCGGTTCGGGGCCGGCGCGGAAGACGCGATCGGCGCGCAAGGTGCGGAGGCGGGAGCCGGATTCGCCGGTGACCACGCCGGACCATGAGACTTCGGACTGGGCTGCGGCGTGGGGGGCGAGAATCCACTGACAGACCGGATCGGCCGCGCAGGCAAGCAGCATCTGTGTCACGGTGCTGGTGACAGATTTGAGGGAGTCGCCGATGAGTGCCGACGCGCGGAGCAGGGCGACGACGCGTGAGCGGAGCTGGGCATTGTCGAGGCGGGCGAGCTCGGAACCGAGGCGCTCGAGAAGCGTGTGCACCGCCGAACCGATCAGGCGAGCCTGGCGTGAGCCCTCCGGACGCAGGAATTCGGGAGTATCCGGAGGACCGGAAGAAATTGATCCGGTCACGGTTACATTTTCCTGGGATGTGAGTTGCGCGGCATCGAGCGGCAGGCGACGCAGGGTGAGACGAGGGGCCGATTCGCCGACGGCAGCGACTTCTTCGAGAACGCCGGGGGCGGGGAAGGCGAGAACGCGGGCGGGGGGCGCGACTGGAGACTCGCGCAGAGCCGATTCGAAGTCCGCATGCAGCGCCGGCCACGCCGTGGCCAGCAAGCTGTCCTTGTTCTCGTACCTGACGCCAGAGGCGGAGGCAACGGCGGCGCCGAGGAGATGCAGCTCGCGACGCGCGCGCGTGCAGGCAACGTAGAAGAGGCGCTTGCGCTCTTCGTCGAAGCGAATCTGACGCTGATTGCGGACCCAGGCGTACAGGGGTTCTGTGTCTTCTCCGTGGAGGCCGATGGGGGCGACCAGGAATTCGTTTTCGGCGGAGTTACCGGGACTGGTCCGCTCGAGTGAGCAGACGAGCGGCTTTGGGTCGCTGGAAGACTTGCGGTCGAGACCGGGAACGAGGACGACTTCGAAGCCGAGGCCTTTGGCCTTGTGGATGGTCATGAGCTGGATGCCGCAGCGTTCGCTGACAGCGGGGTCGGGCTGGGCGAAGAGGCGGTTGAACTCCGCGTCGAATTCCGCGGTGGATGGAGCAAGGCCGTCGGGCGTGACGGCGTCGAGCAAAGAGAAAAAGACCTGGGTGTTTTCGTAAGCCGCCGCGTCGATACAGGCGGGACCGCCGAGGGTCCGCCAGGTGCGTTCGATCCAGGAGGAGAAAGAGGGGGATTCAGACTGGCGCCAGCGGAGATCGAGGGCGCGGCGGAGGATTTCGGCGGTGCGGGAGAGGCGTTGCCGACCGTCGGCGGAGAGTAGGTACAGGTGACGGTCGATGAGCTCCAGGATCGACAAATCCTTGAATTCGGGATGGTCGGAGCCGGTGAGGAGGTGGAGGTCGGAAAGCGTGAGACCGCACCATGGGGCACGCAGCACGGAAAGCCATGCGATGCGGTTCATGGGGTGGAGCAGGGCGCGGGTGAGTGCGAGGAGATCGAGGAGTTCCTGGCGCTCGGACAGATGTTCGATATCGACGGCGCGGAAAGGGATCTTGTTGCGGCGGAGCAGCGGGACGATCTGGGCAAGATGAGTGCGGGCGCGGACGAGGATGGCGACACGGTATTCGGAGCCGGCAGCCTGGGCCTGGGCGATGCGCGGGAGATGTTGCTCGAGAATGTGAAGAACGTCGAGAGCTTCCTGCTGCTGCGCGCTGGCGATGTCTGCCAGGGTGGCGCGACGATCTGCACTGCCGATCACCCGCGGGTGAATATGCAATGACGCCTGGGAGGGGTCAGCAGCCGCGGAGGAGTTTGCGCGCGCGAAAGGGACGGAGGCAGCGCCAGGAGGAGCTTCCTCAGCGCAGATGAGATCGAAGATGGCGTTGAGAGGATCGGTGAGGCCCGCATGCGAACGGAAGTTGACGGAAAGCTGCACAGGCTGACAGCGAACGCGGGTGCCAACAGGGCCGATGCCATGATCGCGTACGTGGGTGAAGAGCTCGACCTCCGCCTGGCGGAACAGATAGATGGATTGCATGGGATCGCCAACGAGGAAGCAGGTGCGATGCTCGCCGGGATCCCAGGCGGTAAGGAGCGCGGAGACCAGTTTGTGCTGGCGGCGCGAAGTGTCCTGGAACTCATCGATGAGGAGATGGCGGAGGTTGCCGGCAATGTCGATGACGCGCTCCGGAGATTTCTCGAGAACGAGGAGCGCGGCGAGGTTCAGCTCGGTGAAGTCCACTTTGTTGTGCTCGGCGAAGACAACGTTGAGCTCGGCAACGGCCTGGCGCAGGACTGTGAAGACATGGCGAAGGGTGGTCCACTGGGCTTCGGTGTAGGTGGCGGGGGGCAAGCGGCGAATGGCGCCGAGGGCAGTGAGGAGCTCCGGCTTGCGCTGAAGCCACTCCAGAAGGTTCTGCATGTCAGCCTTGCGCTGTTTGGCTTCGCGCCCGGTGGGGGGAAAACCCTGACGCACATTGACGTTTCTGCGCCATTCGTTTTCGCTGGTGAGGAGAAAATCGCAGATGCTGCTCCAGTGTTCCCGTGACATTGCCGGGGAGAGCGTCTGCATGCCCGCCAGGACAGCGAGGTCCTGGTTCCCCTGCGAGCAGGCGTAGTTGGCCAGTTGAAGCAACTGCCTGGCGACCGCCTCCTGATCGTTGAGAAGGCGCAAGGCTTCAGTGAGGACGCGGTGAATCTCGCGATAGAAGGGAGCTTCGAGCTTAATGCGCAGATCGGCCCAGTCCTCTTCGCTCATTTCCCTGGAAAGCGGGAAGGCGTCCTGCCACTGATCGCGCACTTGCAGCATGCCGGCGAGGAGCGATTCGCAGTCAGCGAGGCGGTTGTCGCGGAGATCGAGAAGGCGGGCGAGAGCCTCGTCGAGCGAGGCATTCGGACCGCCGAGATGTTCGAGGGTGCGACGGGCAGCGAGAGCGTACAGCGAATCGGCTTCTTCGAGGGGCTGAAAACGGCCGCCGAGGCGCGCCAGCAGCGGGCGGTCGTGAGCGATGCGGAGGCAGAGCGAGTCGATGGTCTCGATCGCGAGGCGCTCCGGGTGGTCGAGGATGTTCCAGCCACGCCGTTCGGCGTGGGCAAGGGCATCTCGCGCAGCGGCCATGCGGTCGAAGTCCTCGGGGCCGAACTTGCGACGGCCGGCGGCGGCTTCCAGATCGCGCAGGATACGGCCGCGCATCTCCGCGGTCGCGGCCCGTGTGAAAGTGATGGCGAGAATCTCCTCGGGCTCGTCGACTGCGGCAAGGAGGCGCAGATAGCGGCGGGTGAGCAGGTCGGTTTTGCCGGAGCCTGCGGGGGCCTGAACGATGACTGAGCCGCGAATGTCGAGGGCGGCTTCGCGCGCGGCAGCATCGGCCGGAGCGTCGACAAGGATGTTAGTCATCTGGATCCTCGTCGTCGTTGCCCGGGACGCCGATGGGCGCGAGATTGAGTTCGGCGATGCGGCAGAGAGCCTGGAAATGGCACTGGTCGCAGGCATGCGGTCGGGGATCGACGGCGGCTTGGCCCGCCAGGAATTGTTCGGCGAGCTTTTCGAGGGCGCGGGCCCATTCGTCCCGCGTGGAATCGGAATAAGGATCGGTGAAGAGAACCGTTCTTGTGCCCTGATCGGCCAGGAGCTGCGAACGCGCGTCACGTACGCGCCCTTCAAATCCGGTTTCACCAGCGCGAATGCGGGCAAAGAGAATGCCGCTCAGGTTCTCGACATTGCCGTAGGCAGCGTAAAGGGGAAGCTGCGGATCGGAGGGGCGCTCGCCTTGCCAGGCGGCGGGCGAGACGCGACCGGTCTTGTAATCCAGAAGCAGGCGGCTGCCATCGGCGAGGAGGTCGATGCGATCGGCGCGAAGATTGAGGCGCAGGTCGCCGATGTGGACGTCGTCGAGGCGTTGTTCGCAGGCTTCAACGGTGAAGGGCTGACGGTTGGCTTCGATCCCGAGCCATTCCTCAATGCGCGTCAGGAGGCGGCGCTTTTCGGCCGCGAGGCAGCCCTGCTGCCATGGGTCGGCAGGAGAGGAGCCGAATCGGGCAGTAAAGACCGCATCGATATGTGCGTCGAGAATGCCGGGAAGTGTGTTTGTAACAATGGCAGTGACAAGATCGTCACGGGTGCGGATGGGTACCGGTTCAGACACGGAAAACAGGCGCTGCATCACCTCGTGGAGCAGTCTGCCTTGTGTGGCTGGGCTGAGCCCTCGTTCTGTGTCCTCGAGCGGCGAGGCACGGAGACGCTTTGCGGCAAAGGCCTGAAACGGGCATGCAGCCTGCCGCTTGAGAACATCTGCACCGCCGGCGTTTTGTTCGCGGGGCCATGGCAGCGCGCCGGAAACGTCGGCGATTTCTTCAAGAGACGCGATGGGAGGCGGCTGAGGTGCGGGGCCGAAGGTACTGGTGGATTGCGGACACGCATCGCTCGGGAACAGTACGGAAATGAGAGGCGAGGGGCGGAGTTCAGCGTCCTTGTCACGCTGAGCGAAGCTGAAGACGATCCGCGGGGCAGCGGCGAGCAGGCGCGAGGTCACGGTTTGGGCAAGGTTCCAGTCGTCGTCGGGAGTGGCATGGGGCATGGCGAACTGTCGCTGGAGGGCGGGCGGAAGCAGCGGATGGAAGCGGCCGCGCTGGGGCCATGCGGCATCATCGGTGCCCATAAACCAGATGGCATCGAATTGCTGGCCGGAGGATTCGAAGGGGCCCATGATCTGGATGGGCGCGTCGTGGGACTCCGGAGCGAAGATGGTTTCCCGGCTCTGGCGCTCGAGAAGAGCGATGAAATCGTCGTAGTTATATCGGGCGCCGTCGAAATCGAGCAGGGCGATTTCGTCGAGGAGGCGTTGCCAGCGCTGGAGGGCCTGATACTGCACGGAGTCAGCTGTGCGTGGGCCGGGCCAGCCGACCCGATCGAGCAGGAGAGGGGCGAGATCGGTCCATGCAGACAGTTGGCGGGAACCGTCGCGGATCCTGTTCGATTCCACGGCGCGCAGGAGATCGCCGAAATGGACGTGAAGAGTGCGCAGGGCGGGGAGTCCGGCGAGCGCATTGCGCCAGGTTACGAGGGAGCGTTCCGGCGATAGCAAACCGTAGCGGCGCTGACGGGCGTCATGCTGGGCGAGAGCAAGATGATTTGTAACGGTGTCGGCGACGAATCCCGAGAGCATGAGCCAGGAAATCTCTTCTTCCTGGAGAGGCGCGGTGATCCAGCGCAGGAGCAGAAGAGCTGCGCGAATGGCGGGAATATCGGCGAGAGGCTGTCCGAGCGAGAATTCCCAAGGCATGAGGGACGAGGGGCGGCGGACGTCCTCGCTCGCGGGCATGAGAATGCGGCGGAAGATGCGATCAATTTCGCGGCGCGCGTCGGCGATGCCAGGAACAATGACGGCGATGCGGGTGGTGGGGTTCTCAACCAGCAGATTGCGCGCCCAGCCTGCGCAGGTGGCGATTTCGTCACGCCGATCGTTGGCGACGATCCAGGAGCGGTTGGCATCCTGCTGGGCAAGCGGCGGTTCGGAACCGGCTTCGGTAACGGTGATGCCATGAGATTCGAGCGCTGCAAGAAGGTCGCGCTGGGCGGGCGTGATGCGATCGAAGCCGACGAGGAGGAGTTCGGGCGGCAGCTTGAAATCGGCGGCATTGCCGAGTAGCGAAGCCAGAGTCGATTCGAGGTCGCTGGCGCTGAGCCATCCGTGGCGGGCGCATTCGCGCTCGAAGCTGGCAGCCCAATGGCGGAAGCGCTCGGCATCAGTTTGGGCGTCGTTCGAACCCCAGGACTGCTGGCGGGATGAGTGGGCCTTCCAGGCGGAGAGCAGGGACCAGGCCTCCATGGCGAGAGCGGCCATCAGTTCCGGCGATATGACGAGGGCAGCGTCGTCGCGCTGGGCGCGGGTCCAGAGGGTGCGCTCCTGCAACGACGTGAGAAGAACGGGTGCGCCATCGGTCGAGAAAACGTGATCGCGCCAGAGGTTGCGGAGCCAGGAATCCCAGTCGTAGATCGATGGCGTGGGCCAGACGGTATGGCCTGCGGCGCGCTGCGCTCCCGCGAATTGGAGGTGCAGAGCACGCGCGGCGCGGGGGCTGGCAGCGACGATGGTGGCACCGCGCCGGAGCGCATCAGCGATGGGCCGGGCCAATGTCATAGGGGATCTTCATCCAAGTGTAAACTGGCGGGTGAAGCCTCTTCGCGCGCACATTTCCACCGCTGCAATTCTGGCGGTGATTGTGTTTTTGGGGGGTTGTCACGGTACGGAGAAGACGAGCAGCACGACGGAACAACAGGCGGCAGGAAAGAAGTATCACATCCGTGGAATTGTGGTGTCGAGCAATGCGAAGACTGGCGCGGTGACGGTGGATACGGACGCGATTCCCGGATATATGGATGCGATGACGATGCCCTACACGCTGGCGCAGCCGAACATTGCGAGCGAGCTGCATCCCGGCGACACGATTACGGCGACGCTGACCGTTTCGGCGGACGCGGATGTGCTGGATGAGATTGTTGTCGTGGCGCAGGCGAAGCCCGATTACAAACCGGCGGTGACGTACAACGACCTGGAGCCCGGCGAAGCGGTTCCGGATTTTCGTTTTCTGAATCAGAGCGGACGCACGGTGCGGCTGGGGCAATGGCACGGGAAGGCGGTGCTGCTGACGTTCATCTATACGCGGTGCCCGCTGCCGAACTTTTGTGTGCGGATGAGCCGGAATTTTGCCGAGATGGACAAGGCGCTGGAGAAGGATCCAAAGCTGTATGCGAAGACGCATCTGCTGAGCGTGAGCTTCGATCCGAAGTACGACACGCCGCAGGTGCTGCGCAGTTATGGCGGCGCGTATACGGGGAACTTCACAAAGGAGACGTTCGGGCACTGGGATTTTGCTGCGCCGACGGAGCAGGATCTGCCGAAGGTGCTGCAATTTTTCGATGTGGGCGCAACCCCGGAGAAAGACGGGACGATCACGCATTCGCTTTCGACAGTGGTGATTGGGCCGGACGGAAAAATCTACAAGTGGTATTCCGGTAATGAGTGGACGCCGGAGCAGATGCTCGAGGATGTGCGGAAGCTGGCGGGTTCGTGAGGGTATGATGGTGCAGGAAGTGGTCTGACCACTACAGCAAGAGGTGAATGAACGATGGGAAGCGCTCTGACGATCCGCAAAGAGGGTGAACTGGATTTCTTGTCGCTGGGTGCGCTGGTGCATCGGCTGGATCCGGGGATCATTCCATTTCGTAAGGCGACGGAATGCGCGATCCACGTGAGCGGCGGCGAGTTTAACGTTGCAGCGAACCTGGCGGATTGTTTTGGGATGAAGACGGCGATTGCTTCGGCGATGGTGGATTATCCGATCGGCGACCTGATCGCGGAGCGGGTACGGGCGATGGGTGTGCGGCCGTACTACCGGCACTTCAAGCACGATGGTGTGAGTGGGCCGAACATGGCGACGGTGTACAGCGATCGCGGATTCGGAGTGCGCGCGCCTGTGGTGTTCTACAACCGATGCAATGAGGCGGCGGCGCAACTGCAGCCGGGAGACTTCGACTGGAAAGGGATTTTTGCGGGCGGCGTGCGCTGGGCGCACAGCGGGGGCATTTTCGCGGCGTTGTCGCCGACGACGGCACGACTGGCCGTCGAGATGATGACGGCCGCGAAGAACGCGGGCGCGGTGACGTCGTTCGACCTGAATTTCCGCGAGAAGCTGTGGAATGTGAGTGGCGGAGCCGATCGCGCGGTCGAGGTGATCGCACGCATCGTAGAACACGTCGACGTGCTGGTGGGCAACGAAGAGGATTTGCAGAAGGGATTGGGGATCGAAGGGCCAAAAGTCGAAGACAAGACGAAATCGAAGCTCGATCCCAGCGCGTTCTTCGGGATGATCGACAGGGTGGTGAAAAAGCATCCACAGGTGAAGGTGGTGGCGACGACCTTGCGCGAGGTGCACTCGACGAACCGGCACAGCTGGAGCGCGGTGGCCTGGGTGGATGGGAAGACTTACATGGCGCCAACCGCGGATTTGGATGTTTACGATCGCGTGGGCGGCGGAGATGGATTCGCGGCGGGATTCTTCTACGGATTGCTGACGGGCGCCGATCCGGAAGAAGCGGTGAAGCTTGGATGGGCGCATGGGGCGCTGCTGACAACATTTCCGGGAGACACGACCATGGCAACGCTGGATCAGGTGCGGGCGTTTGCGAAGGGTGGATCGGCGCGGATACAAAGATAGCGCCCAGGGAGTAATCCCCAACCTGGCTGCGTTTCTGGCGGTCTCCAGTAGACTGGTGGGACTGGAGGACGCATGGCCAAAGTGACAATTCTGTTCGGCCTGCTGCTGATCATGCTGGGCGTGATCGGGTATGTGGGGACAGGGTGGAAAGCGCCGACCGCGTTGATTCCCACTTATGTGGGAATTGTGTTCACCATCCTGGGTTTCCTGGCGCGACGGGGAAGCCCGAAGCGGCGCATGCTGATGATGCACATCGCCGTGACGCTGGGGCTGCTGGGATTTCTGGCGACGGCGAAATCGATCTGGGACTTCATTCAGATGGAACGAGGCCATATGTTTGCGCGGCCGATTGCGGTCGAGGACAAAGCCGTGATGTCGACCATGCTGCTGATTTATGTGCTCCTTTGCGTGCGTTCGTTCATCAAGGCAAGAAGACAGCCGGTAGCCGGTAGCCAGTAGCTGGTTGCTTGTAGCGGGGTAGCGTGCGAATGGGTTCGGTGCCAGCGATGAACGCGGAGCGCGGAAGCAGGGGTGCGCGGCGCGCCGATTTGCCGAAGAAGAAGACGGACCTGAAGAAAGTGATGCCGGAGATCTGGAAGCTGGTCCGGCCGCGCCGCTGGCTTCTGCTGTTCGGCTTCTTTCTGATGGGGATCAACCGCGTGGCCGGGTTGGTGCTGCCCTTCTCGACAAAGTTTCTGATCGACCGGGTTCTGGGAGCGGGCGGCAATCCGCGTTTGCTGATGCCGCTGGTGGGCCTGGTTTTCAGCACGACGGCGATCCAGGCGGTGACATCGTTTTCGCTGACGCAGCTGCTTTCGAAGGCGGCGCAGCGCATGATCACAGAGCTGCGACAGCAGGTGCAGCAGCATGTGGGGCGGCTGGCGGTGAGTTTCTACGACGCGAACCGGACGGGGTTGCTGGTTTCGCGCATCATGAACGATGTGGAAGGCGTGCGGAACCTGATCGGGACGGGGCTGGTGGAGTTCGTCGGCGGCATGCTGACGGCGGGACTGGTCTTCGGTTACCTGGTCTACAAGCAGCCGCAAATGACTCTGATTGTCTTTGGTGTGGTTGGAGTTTTCGTCGTTGTTTTGCAAAAGGCGTTTAAGACGATTCGGCCCATTTTCCGGGAGCGGGCGAAGATT
This sequence comes from Acidobacterium sp., assembly GCA_003131625.1. Taxonomy (GTDB): domain Bacteria; phylum Acidobacteriota; class Terriglobia; order Terriglobales; family Acidobacteriaceae; genus Palsa-343. The sequence continues at coordinate 47,601 of PKVY01000139.1, forward strand.
ACAGGCGAGGTAACGGGCCGGCTGACCGAGTCGCTGGGCGGCGTGCGCGTGGTGAAGGGGTATCACGCGGAGCGGCGCGAGGCGCAGGTGTTCACTGTCGGGGTTCTGCGACTGCTGGACAACGTGATGAAGTCGCTGACGGCGACGAGCCTGCTGAGCCTTGCGGCGACGACGGTGCTGGGGGTAGTGGGCGGCCTGGTGATGCTGATCGGCGGGCATCAGGTGATCGGTCACCAGATGACGACGGGCGGCTATTTCCAGTACACGATGCTGCTGGCGTACATGATCGCGCCGATCTTCCAGATCGTGAATATCGGGACGCAGCTGACCGAGGCGTTGGCGGGGCTGGACCGCACGATGGAGATTCTGGGGGAGAAAGATGAGTTCGCCGATCCGGCCCGGGTCGAGACGCTCCAGGAAATCGTGGGCGAGGTGCGGTTCGAGGATGTGCAGTTCTCCTACGAAAAAGACAAGCCGGTCCTGCACGGGATTTCGTTCGAAGCGCAGCCGGGAACGGTAACGGCGCTGGTGGGGTCGTCGGGATCGGGGAAGTCGACGATCATCAGCCTGATCTGCGCATTTCACACACCGGATGCGGGGCGCGTGCTGGTGGACGAGGTGGATCTGTCGACGGTGCGGTTGGACAGCTATCGTTCGCAGCTGGGCGTGGTGCTGCAGGAATCGTTCTTGTTCGATGGGACGATCAAGGACAACGTTCTGTTCTCGCATCCGGAGGCGACGGACGAAGAGTTCCTGAGCGCATGCCGGATTGCGCGCGTGGATGAGTTTGCGGAGCGATACCCGGAAGGGTACGACACGGTCGTGGGCGAGCGCGGGGTGAAACTGTCGGGCGGACAGCGGCAGCGGCTGTCCATCGCGAGGGCGATTCTGGCGAGCCCGCGGATCCTGATTCTGGATGAGGCGACGTCGTCGCTCGATTCGGAGTCGGAGTCGATGATTCAGAATGGGCTGAGTTACCTGATGCAGGGGCGGACGACGTTTGTGATCGCGCACCGGCTCTCGACGATTCGAAACGCCGATCAGATTCTCGTGATCGACGAAGGGCGCGTTGTCGCGAGCGGTACTCACGCGCAGTTACACGCTCGCGAGGGGCTCTATCGAGATCTCTACGAGACGCAGTTTGCCGACCAAGAGGACTAGCCCATGGCGTATGCGCCGCCGTCGACGTGAATGACCGAGGCGGTCGTCGCGCGCAGCAGAGGTGACAACAAAGCGACCGCGGTGTCGGAGATGGCACTGGCGTCGTGCACGTCCCAGCCGAGTGGTGCTCGATCGCCCCAGGACTCTTCAAAGAGCGAAAATCCCGGAATCGACTTGGCGGCCATGGTGCGAATCGGTCCCGCAGCGAGCATGTTGACCCGGATCTTGTCCGTACCGACTTCGCGCGCGAGGTAGCGGCCGAGCGATTCGAGCGCCGCTTTCATCACGCCCATCCAGTCGTACATCGGATAGGCCCGGGTGCCGTCAAAGTCCAAAGCCACCACCGATGCGCCGCCCAGGGCGTTGCTCTTTTGCAGCAGGGGACGAAAGGCGCCCACGAGGGCCGCCAACGAGTACGTCGAGATGTGCATGGCGGTCGCCACGTCTTCGTAAGGCGCGACGAACATGCCTTCGCCAAGGCAACTCGGTGGGGCGTAACCAATGGCGTGCACGAGTCCATCGAGGCGCCCGAATCGAGCTTCGATTTCCACGACGGCGGCGGCGATCTGCTGGGGACTGGTCACGTCAAGTTCGATTACCTCGCCAACGTCACCTAGCTTTCGGGCGGTGCGTCGAGTGATGGAGGTACCTCGCCCGGCGCCCGTGAGAGCGACGCTCGCCCCCTCTTCCAGGGCTCGCTGGGCGATGCCAAACGCGAGGGAGTCGTCGGTCAAAACGCCGGTGACCAAGATGCGGTGATCGCTCAGGAGTGCCATGTTGTTAGCGTACTTCTAGGCTTTACGAGCAATGAGGACAACGATGACGACAGTGGGCATCTTGGGTGGCACCGGTCCGGCCGGTAGGGGCGTCGCGATTCGTCTCGCGAGTGCGGGTTATGACGTCGTGCTCGGTTCTCGCGACGCGACGCGTGCCGAGGTGACAGCGACCACGTTGTTACCCCGCGGTACCGGTGTGGTTCGCGGCGCCTCCAACGAGGTCGCCGCAGACTGTGAGCTCGTCATCGTCGCCACGCCCTGGGACGCCGCGGTCGCCACCGTGATCGCGCTGAGGACTTCTCTCGCCGACAAGACGGTGATCTCGATGGTCAACGCGCTTGTTCGAGAAGGAAAAGAGGTTCTCCCGCTCTATCCCTCGCGAGGTTCGATGGCCGCACAACTGGCCTTCGCCCTACCCGAGAGCACGATCGTGGCCGCCTTTCACCATCTGCCAGCTCGACAGATGGAAGACCTCGACAGCGAACTCGACGCCGACGTGATCCTCTGTTCAGACGACGAGGGGGCGTGCCTAAAAGTTGCGGCGATGGTGGACTCGATGCCCGGGCTGCACGCCGTCGTCGCCGGGTCGATGTCCCTCGCGAGTGCCGTCGAGGCGTTCACCGCGGTGTGCATTTCGATCAACATTCGCCAAAAGTCGTACAGCTACGTAAAGCTCGCCGGGCTCAAGCACTAATGCAGCTCTATGACAGTGCGCGCCGTGGCGTGTTTCCTCTCGAGATCGGCCCCGTCGCGACGCTGTACAGCTGTGGCATCACGCCGTATGAAGCGGCACACCTCGGACACGCCTTCGTCTATCTGACCTTTGACGTTCTGACTCGCCGCCTGACTGATGCGGGTCACGAGGCTCGCTGTGTGCGTAACGTCACCGACGTCGACGACGACATCCTGCGTGTCGCGCGCGAGCGTGGCGTCGACTTCCTTGAGCTGGCGAGCGAGCAGGTGCGCAGGTTCGACCACGACATGGCCGGGATCGGCCTCCTGCCGGTTGACGCGGCACCGCGTGCGACCGAACACGTCGAGGAGATGGTGGACTGGATCGCGCGCCTCGTCGACGACGGCTACGCCTACTCGGTCAACGGTTGGGTCTTCTTCGACTCGGGCGCCTACCCGGACTACGGCCGGCTGAGCCATCTCGACCACCCGACCATGATCGAGCTCAGTCGCGGACGCGGTGCCGACCCGGACGACCCCCGCAAGCGGCATCCACTCGACTTCGTGCTCTGGCAGGCATCGGCCGCCGGCGAGCCGAGCTGGCCCAGTCCGTGGGGACCGGGGCGCCCCGGCTGGCACATCGAGTGCACGGTGATGTCCACCGGCGCGCTCGGCCACCCCATCGACATTCATGGCGGCGGCGACGACCTGATCTACCCGCACCACGAGTCGGAGATTGCCCAGGCCGAGGCGGGAGGGGTCGCTCCCTACGTTCGGCACTGGACCCATGTGGCGATGGTCAACCTCGACGGCGTGAAGATGAGCAAGTCCCTGGGCAACCTCGTCTTCGTCCGCGACCTGGTCGCCCGCGTGCCCGGCGCGGCGGTGCGCCTGCTTCTCGCGGCGCATCACTACCGGCAGTCCTGGTCATACGACGACGCCGAGCTCGAAGTCGCCGCGACACGGCATCGCCGCTACCTGTCGGCGATGCAGGGCGGTGGCGCCATCGGTCACGAGGCGGCCCGTCGACACGAGGAGCGCTTCTTCGATCGCCTCGACGACGACCTCGACACACCCGGGGCGCTCCAGGAGCTCGACGCCATCGCGCAGGAGCTCTCGAGTGGCACGCAGGAAGATGGACCCGGCACCGAGGGTCAGCAGTTGCTCGGAAGGTTGATGACCGTGCTCGGCGCGGAGACCGAGGCCGTGCCGGGTTGAGCGGTCAGCGACCCCAGGGCGCGCGGTCGCCGCGAGCCCGGAAGCGGAGCACCGCCGAGGAGATGTTCTCCTCGAGGAACTTGTAGAAGAGCTGCCGCTGCGACACGTCGATCGCGGCCTCAACCTCCTGGCCCTCGCGACGGCGTGCGATCCAGGGCGGAACGCCGTCGGCAACCATCTCGGTACCGACGCGGACGTGCACGAGCGAGTCGTTGTCCTCACTGACGTGCACGGTCACTTTGAGAACGAGACCGGTGTGCTCGACGATCCGCCAGCTCCGCTCCCAGCGAGCCTTGCGAGCCGGATCATGAGCCAGACGGACGCTTTCATCGACGATGACGCTCTCGCCGCTGCGAGCCGCGCGGCCCAGCAGACGCCGGATGCTCTGATCGAGGTCGCGAGCGATCCAGTTGGTCAGCGACGGCGCACGGTCGTTGAGGTCGGGGAAACCGTTGGGATCCTTGGCCAGCTCGCCGATCGCCTGCACGGTACCGGCGTGGCGGCGGCAGTACGTGATGCCGGAGAACGCGACGCTGTGGGCGGGGCAGAACGCGGCCGGGCACCGACGCCCGCGGCGATCCCGGTAGGCGCAGAGCTGCGCGTCCGTATGGGTGCACCCGCGCAGCGAGCAGGGCCTGAGCACTGACACGGCGATGCCGTTGCCGCTGTCCTGGGGGCTGGGTTGGTACAAGGTGGTCATCGGCGGCACTCCACGGGGACGATCCTACCCCGGGGCCATCGTTCAGACCGGTGACGGAGCTGTTGCGACCTGTCGATCCAGTGCGACGGCGAGCCGGCGGAGCGATGCCATCAATTCCGCGAAGGCTGCCGGTGTCAGCGACTGCGCGCCGTCGCTCAACGCGTTCTCGGGATCGGGATGGACTTCGATCATGAGGCCGTCCGCCCCCGCCGCGAGGCCCGCGCGAGCCATCGGGGGAACCAGGGGGCGGTGGCCGGTCGCGTGGGACGGATCGACGATCACCGGCAGGTGCGAGAGCGACTTGACCACCGGCACCGCGCTCAGGTCGAGGGTGTTGCGCGTCGCCGCCTCGAACGTTCGGATGCCGCGCTCGCAGAGCACCACGTTGGGGTTGCCGTGGGCGACCACGTACTCGGCGGCGAGGAGCCATTCCTCGATGGTGTTGCTGAGCCCTCGCTTGAGGAGGACCGGACGCCGGGCTCCGCCGACGGCCTCCAGCAGCGCGAAGTTCTGGGCGTTGCGGGTTCCCACCTGGAGCATGTCCGCGTACTCCGAGACGATGTCGACGTCCGCCGGCGTGAGGACCTCGGTCACCACGGGCAGCCCGGTCGCCTCGCGTGCATCGGCGAGGTGGCGCAATCCGTCGATCCCGAGACCGCGGAACGAGTACGGCGACGAGCGCGGCTTGAAGGCACCCCCGCGGAACATGGTCGCCCCCGCGCCAGCCACCGCGCGTGCGGTCGCCAGCACCTGCTCGCGGCTCTCGACGGCACACGGTCCGGCGATCACGACAAATGACCCGTCCCCGAAGCGGACACCGGAGACGTCGACAACCGTCGGCTCAGGATGCCACTCGCGTGTCACCTGCTTGTACGGCTTGCTCACGGGGATCGCGTCGACCACCCCGGGGAGATCGCAGAGCGCGTCGCGAATCGATCCAGGGTTGCTCCCGAGCACGCCGATCGCCAGGCGGTCGGCGCCGGGCAGCTCGATGGGCTCGAACCCGCGCTCACGCACGTGTCGGATGACATTCGCGACCTGTTCGGGGGTCGCCTGCACGTTCATGAGCACCAACATCGCCTGATCCTACGAGAAGCAGGGCTCAGGCCCACGTCCAGCTGTTCAGGATCTCCTGCAGACTGGCCGAGTCGGTGGCGAAATCGAACGGCAGGGTGGTGAGCGCGATCTCATAGGTGTTGCCTGACTGGTTGACCACCATGTCCTGGTTCTCCCGTGGCACCACCCCGGGGCTGCCGCCGGTGAACGTGATGGTCACGCCGGAGACACCGTCGATGTCCACGGGCTCTGCCTGGCTGATCCCGGTTGCTCCCGAGGGGATGACGGTCGCCAGGTATTGCCCGAGCTGATCATCGGCCACCGGCTGCGGCGTCGTCCTTGCGACCACGACGCCGTGGTCCGGAGCGGCCAGGAACATGAGGATGGTGCCGCCCCCGGCCAGGGCAGCGCTCTGGCTGGTCGTCTCGTCTCGCCAGCCCGGAGGGATGTTGGTTCGAAAACCCGACGCGGCGAACGGCGTCGCCTTCGGCGTCGGGCTCGCCGGCGCCGATGCGGCCGAGCTCGGGGTCACCGTCACCGCGGGCGAACCGCACGCCGCGAGCAGCAGGGTCGTGACGCACCCCGCTCCGATGAGCGCGCGCGTGCGGACGGACGGCAAGGTCACGTCACCGAGGATAGCCGAGCGATCCCGCCTGAGCAGGTATCGATGCGAGGACAATCCCCGCATGGCAACGCGCTCTGCGCTCCGTGTCGCGCGGCTCGGCCCAGTTCATGCCGGGCAGCTCGCTGCGCTCATCGATCGTGAGCCGGTGAACAACGTGTACCTGCGCAGCGAGCTGCGCCTCGGGTTCGAGGCCGGCGACTGGTGGGGTGCGTTCGAGGAGAACGAGCTCACATCGGTGGTGCTCGGCTGGTCGTTGGTGGTGCCGTACATCCCCGATCTCGAGACGGCGGCGCCACTTGCACAAGCGCTTGCCGCAAGCGCGCAGCCGCGGATGATCGTCGGCCACCGGGCGTCGGTCATGGCCCTGCACAACGCGTTTCGACCGCCTCGGCCGGCTCGCGAGCTCCGCGATCCACAACCGCTGATGACCCTCGATCGGGGCGATCTCCAGGGGACGCCGTCCCCCGACGTCCGCCTCTCGGTGCGAAGCGACCTCGAGGGGTTGATCGTCGCCGCGGCGCGTATGCACCGCGAGGAGATGGGCATCGATCCGCTCGCGGTGGACGCGCCGGCGTGGCGGATGCGCATGCTCAGCCTCATCGAGCGGCGCTGGAGCTGGCTGTGGATGCGCGACCACGAGGTGCTGTTCAAGGCCGAGCTGTCCGCGTGGACCCCCGAGGTCGTGCAGATCCAGGGTGTGTACACCGCACCGAAATATCGAGGCCAGGGCATCGCGCGGGCCGGGCTCGCGGCCGTGTGCGCCAGCGTCTTCAAGGACGTCCCGCGCTGCAGCCTCTACGTCAACCAGTACAACGTGATCGCGCAGCGCGTTTACGAGCGCCTGGGCTTCAAACAGACGGACGTGTTCGCCACAGTGATGTACTAAGCGCAGACCCACCATGATCGAGACCAGCGCCGACGTCACCCTGCCGGTCACGCCCGAGGAAGCCTTCGCGGTCGTTGCCGACATCGAGCATGCCGACTGGCTGCCCGCCGTCCGGCGCCTGCGCCATATCGGCGGGCCATCCGGTGGGGTGGGAGCGCGGTACGAGGTCGAGGCCGGGCTCGTCGGAAGGCATCTGCGCGGCGTGCTGGTATGCACCGAGCTGACGCCGCCGAAGCACATGGTGCTGACCCTCGAGGAAGGTTTGGATCTGACCCTCGAAGTCAACATTCGCAAGGTGGTTGGCGGTTGCACGGTGGTGATGTCGGCACGGTATTCGGTGACCGGGCGTCCCTTCGCCGGCGCTGTGGAGCTCGCCTCCCAGGGCGCGGCGCGAAGGGAGACGGCTCGAGCCTGCGAGCAGCTCGCCGCACGCTTCGGTCGCAAAAGCGGCAACGCCAGGAGCGCGGCAGGGTGACCAAGAGCGAGCTGGCCGACCGCGAGATCCTCGAAGCCAAGGTGCGATCGCTGCCGGCGCTCACCGAATCAGCCACTGCCCGGCTGCTCGCCGAGGTTCGCGTCCACGGCCGAGGTCCTGCCCTCGACGAGCTGGTGGAGCACCAGCTGGCGTCCATCCTCCAGCTCGCCGAGGCCCGGGGTGGCAAAGGGGTCGAGGTGGGCGATCTGACCCAGGAGGGGACGATCGCCGGCGTGGTCGCCGTCCTCGAGTACGCAGGGCAGGGTGGCCCCGCCTCCGGGCTGGATCGGTTCGTGAGCCGGCTGGTCGCCTCGCACCTGGACGACACCGTGGAGCTGGCCGNNCTGGCCGCGATCGAACGGGCCAGCGACGAGGCCTTCGTTCGCGACACCGAGATCTACGAGGCGGCCGAGATCCGGGCGCGCCATGAGTTCGGACGGGCTCCCACCGTCCTCGAGCTGGCCGCCGAGCTGGGCTGGCCGGAGGAGCGCGTCGCGATTGTCGGCGCAATGCTCAATGACGCCAGGGCCCGCTACGACAGCGAGATCGTCGAATACCTCGACGACGCCGACGAGGAGTAGGCCGAGCTCTTCGACACTGCCTCACCGCCGCAGGTCGTCGCCGCGCCAGTCGAGGTCGTGCAACCCCTCTCCGGTGCCGCGCCGGATGGCGGTCTGACCGAAGCGTTCACGCAGACGGTCGAGGGTGTGGTCGATGCGGTCGTTGGCCGGGCGATCGAACAGGTCCAGCTGGGGCGCGTCGGCGAGCCCGGTCACACCGACGCCCAGCAGGCGCAC
>PKVY01000024.1:0-1543 GCA_003131625.1 Acidobacterium sp.
CGCAGCGAACACCGCAATGCCCGCCACGCTCGGCGCTGTTCCCCATCGGTGATGGTCTCTTTCAGTCTCCCGGAGAGTGCCGAAAAACTAAGGTACCTTTTCCGGCATCAGGCGATCGCGTTTTTCCTGCGCGCGATCGGCTATTCTTGCATCGCCTCCCCCGCCGGCCGATGCGTCGGGCCCAATTCTGTTGATTCCTCATTCCCAGAATGAACAGTGCAGAGGGGTACCATGATCCAGCGCCTGGTGTGCAGAGTCTCCTTCCTTGTCGTGTGTTCGCTCTTGTTCGTTTCCAGCTTCAGCCTGGCTCAGTCGGCGCCGCCATTGGGGGATACGTATACCTCGACGGCGTCGACGGGAGCGAACTACGGGAGCAAAACGACGCTGCTGGTCGCGCCGACGGAGAGGAGCTACCTTCAGTTCAGTCTGGCACCGCTGCCCACGGGAGTGACGGTGAGCAAGGCGACGCTGCGCCTGTACGTCGATGGGGTGACGACTGCGGGCAGCTTCGACGTGTACCAGGTGACGGGCACCTGGGCCGAGAACACGATGACGGAGAGAACCGAGCCCGGGCTGGGAGCATCGGCGACCGGGAGCCATCCCATCGCGCTGACGACAGCCAACCTGAATCAGTTTGTGGTGATCGACATCACGCCCCTGGTGCAGGAATGGGTGGAAGGCACCGAAGCCAATGACGGCGTGGCGCTGGCTCTGACGGGGACAGCAGGAAACTTCTCCTTCGACAGCAAGGAAGCGACGAATACCAGTCACGAGCCGGAACTGGAAATCGTGTTGACCGGGCCAACGGGACCGCAAGGACCAGCGGGAGCGACGGGACCGCCGGGAACGACCGGCCCCGCGGGTCCTCAGGGGGCGGCGGGTGTGGCGGGACCACCTGGAGCGACGGGGTCAACAGGACCGGCAGGGCCGACGGGTCTGCAAGGCCCTGAGGGGAACGGCTTCAATTTTCGCAACGCTTTTAATGCGTCGTCTTCGTACGCGGTGAATGATGTCGTGACTTATAGCGGGTCGACGTATGTCGCGATCGCTGCGAACCAGGGACCCAACAACACGACGCCCGATGTGAATACGGCGTGGAGCGTAATGGCGGCGGAAGGCGCGACGGGACCGGCGGGGCCGAGTGGCGGACCTCCTGGACCCGAGGGACCGGCGGGGTCGACGGGTGCGACCGGGCCAGCTGGGCCGGCCGGGCCAGCAGGTGCGATGGGTCCAGCGGGTCCGCAGGGATCGGCGGGGTCGACGGGACCTGCTGGCGGCACAGGACCGGCGGGACCAGCAGGAACGCAGGGCGCGACGGGGGCGACTGGTTCGCAAGGGCCACCGGGATTGACCGGACCCGCTGGTCCAGCCGGAGTGCAAGGGCCTGCAGGACCGGCGGGAGCCAACGGGAGTGGATTCAACTATACGGGGACGTTCAATTCGTCCGCGTCGTATGCCGTGAATGACGTGGTGACCTACAACGGATCCACCTACGTGGCAATTGCCACGAACCAGGGACCGAACAACACGACGCCCGATGTGA
>PKVY01000024.1:1557-27242 GCA_003131625.1 Acidobacterium sp.
GGTCCAACGGGAGCAACCGGAGCCACTGGTCCGGCGGGGCCACCGGGAGCGATGGGGCCACCGGGACCGCCGGGAACGGGCGGCGGTGGAGCATCGATCACGGACCTGGGCACACTGACCTGGAATGCGAGCGGCATAACGACGTTTACGGCGGCGAGCTCGGCATGGGCCGGAGCGGTTCTGACGACGACGCACTCGACGTCGACCACGTTTAGTCCGACGGGCCTGGTGAAGTGGGGGCAATACGTTGTGCTCATCAACCAGGACGCGACGGGCGGAGGGGTGACGTTCACGCTGGGCACGGGCGGATCGTGCACGTCGTGGAAGGTGACGGGCGGAGGGTCGGGCGCGATCACGCTGAGCACCGCGGCGAATGCGCAGGACGAGCTGGTGTTCACCTTCGACGGTACGTACTGCCGCGCGACGCTGCTGCAGAACCAGGACTGAGCGATGCGATCGGCGGCGGCGGTCTTCCTTCTCGCACTTCTCAGCTCGTTCTGTGCCGATGCGCAGATGGCGGCGCAGCAGCCCGGAACCCCGGAGGGAACATTCTTCACGGAATCGTTCGGGGACACGGGGACGCAACCGTGTGGCTACGGTGCTCCGTGGAACCTGGGTCTGTATCAGTACACCGGATGCAATGTGATCTGGGGATCAACGACGGTGGGCGTGGGTGGATCGATCAGCATCGCCAACAGTCCGGGTGCGGCGAGTTACCCGCGCGGGGCGCACTCACTGAGAATCGTGACGGGAACGGGCAGCACGTATCTGCAAACCACGGGTTTCACGCCACCGGTCTCCGCATCGACCGCGTTCGATGCCCAATTGACGCTGTATGTGGCGTCGACGGCGGTGGCCGCTTCCAGCGAGGAGTCCGTGTATTCGTTTGTGGCGGCGGATGGGTCCGGTTCGCCCTGTTACGTGGGAATCAGCGCACCCAAGGCGGGCTCGCTCTCGTTGTACGGGGGTGGCTCGGGCAGCAGCACGGCGGTTCCGCTAACGCTGGGCGCGGATCACAACATCTTTATGCACTGCGTTCCGGGAGGAGCGGCGGGGACATCGTGGATCAGCCTGGACGGCGGCACGCACGAAAGCTTCACGGCCAACGCAAAACAGTGGACGTATCAGGCGGTTGGGAACTATTCGGGGAACTCGGGCAACGTCACGTATTACATCGGCAATGTGATGGTGAACGCGGCGATGCAGGGGCCGGGCAGCGGGCCCATCATGTACAACAACTTCGAAAACGGCGCGAACGGAGCGCAGCTAACGACGGCGATTCTGGCCGCCGCCACGATCGGCGGCAACGGGACCTGGGTGCAGTGCAGCAACGGCACGTATCAGACGATCAGCTCGGCAGCACAGCTGAGCCTGCACCAGCCGGTCACGGTGTTGGGGACGCAGTACACCGATTCCAGCGCGACCCGCGGCGTGGCGTTTGCCTATGCGGGATCGGAGGGCGCGACCTGCTACTACCGAGGCTATTCCTTTTCGCCGGTGCTTTCGACGTTTGAGTGGGTGGAGACGACTCTGCCCACCACGGATACGACCAGCTACGCGTCCATGGACCCGCTCGGCAACGATGCCGGCAGCGATTTTGTCAGCCACATGCAACACAGCGGGGATCTCTACATCGAGACGGGGGCCAATCCTAACGGCAACCCGGACATCGGGGCTTTCTTTCCTTACACGCCCGGAGTCAAGTACGGCATCGCGACGCAGATGCAGGAATACAGCGCGGGCAGCGGGGTGGGCGGGGTGTATCTGGTGCAGGGGAAAGTGACGAGCGGGACATTCGAGGTGGGCGAGACGCTGACGCAGGCAACCAGCGGCGCAATCGCACAACTGCTGATGGCGCCGAACGGCAACAATGCGATGCAGATCAGGATGGTTTCCGGAACGGCGACGGCAACGAATCTATGGACGGGACAGACGAGCGGCGCGATATTCACGCCGACGAGCCTGCCGACGACCTTCCATACGATGAGAATCTACGATCAGAATTGCAATCTGCTGTCGACGCAGATGAAGATTGCGGAGTCGGGCACGCCGTCGATCCCGGACGACGTCGAGATTGGACGTGGCGGGGATACGAACAAATCCGGGATCAACAGCTACTGGTACGAAGACAACCTTTTCGTCGATTTTGCGAGCGGAAACATGATTTCGTGTCACTGATCTGAGCAGAATCAGACGTTCCTGACCTGGGGTAGCCAAAGTCCGATGGCAGGCGCGATGATCGGGAGCGACCGCGGCTGGCTCCATCAGAAAAGCGGAGCAAGGGCACCGTCTGCATCAAGGTCGCATCGAACCGCCGCAAAGCCCTTCGTTCGGCAGAGTTGTCGATAAGTGACCGCTCTCTTTCAGGCTCCGGGGCACCGCCGGAACACCAAGGTACCTAATCCGGCACGAGGCGTACACGTTTTCCTCTGGACGATCGGCTATTCTTGCCACGCCTTCCTGGCAGGCAAATGCTTCGGGCCCGATTCTGTTGGTTTCTCATTCCCAGAAGGACCAGTACAGAGGGGTTTCATGATCCAGCGCCTGTTGTGCAGAGTCTCCTTCCTTGTCGTGTGCTCGCTGTTGTTCGTTTCCAACTTCAGCATGGCTCAGTCGGTACCGCCGGCAGGGGATACGTATACCTCGACGGCGTCAACGGGAGCGAACTACGGGAGCAGGTCGACGCTCCTGGTGTCCACGACCGACAAGAGCTACCTTCAGTTCAACCTGGCTCCGCTGCCCACCGGAGTGACGGTAAGCAAGGCGACGCTGCGGTTGTATGTGGACGCAGTGACGACTGCCGGCAGCTTCGACGTGTACCAGATAACGGGCACCTGGGCCGAGAACACGATGACGGAGAGAACCGAGCCCGGGCTGGGAGCATCGGCGACCGGGAGTCATCCCATTGCGCTGACGACAGCCAGCCTGAATCAGTTTGTGGTGATCGACATCACCCCTCTGGTGCAGGAATGGGTGGAAGGCACCGAACCGAATGATGGCGTAGCGCTGGCGCTGACCGGAACTACAGGAAGCTTCTCCTTCGACAGCAAGGAAGCGACGAATACCAGCCACGAACCGGAACTGGAAATCGTGCTGACGGGGCCAACGGGACCGCAAGGACCTGCGGGAACGACGGGACCCATCGGGCCTGCTGGAGCGACTGGGCCCGCTGGTCCTCAGGGGGCAACGGGTGCGGCGGGATCTCCTGGGGCGACTGGCGCACCAGGACCCGGAGGGGCCGCGGGACCAGCAGGTCCGCAGGGGAACGGATTTAACTTTCGCAATGCCTTTAATGCATCGTCTTCCTATGCGGTGAATGATGTCGTGACCTATAACGGGTCGACCTATGTCGCGACCGCGGCGAACCAGGGACCCAACAACACCACGCCCGATGTGAATACGGCGTGGACCCTGATGGCGGCGGAAGGCGCGACGGGACCGGCGGGGCCGAGTGGCGGACCTCCCGGACCCCAGGGACCGGCGGGGCCGGCAGGGCCGCAGGGAGCGACTGGGGCAACCGGTTCGCAAGGGCCGCTGGGACTGCCCGGACCGGCAGGAGCGGCTGGTGCGCAGGGACCGGCGGGAGCCGCGGGAGCCAACGGGACTGGATTCAATTTCCGGAATGCGTTTAATGCGTCGGCGACGTACGCGGTGGACGACGTGGTGACCTACAACGGGTCGACCTACGTGGCGATTGCGGCGAACCAGGGGCCGAGCAACCCAACGCCGGATACCAATCCGGCAGCGTGGACATTAATGGCAGCCGGTGGCGCTGCAAGTTTTACAGGGACTGCAGGCGATGTCCCAACGTTTTCCGGAACAAGCTCCGGGATCCAGGATAGCGGGACGCCACTCTCCGGCCTTGCGCCGAAGGCGTCACCTGTCTTTACGGGGACAGTAACTGTGCCGCTTCCAACGGGCGGTTTGGTTACTGCTGCGGGCGGTGTTCTCGGCTCTGAGCAAACCCTCGCCCCGTCGCAGTTTCCTGCCCTGAGCGGCGATCTGACCGGATCGAGCGGCTCGCTGTCGGTGACGGTGTCCAGGATTAATGGCGCACCTTTTCCGGCGATTTCCGGCGCGACGGGCGTGCTCTATGACAATGCGGGGACGCTGTCCGTCGCCAACATTTCCGGCGCGATGATTGCCCCAAATTCCGTGACCGCAGCACAGCTTGGGCCGCAGTACAGCAGGGGCAGCTGCGTTGAAATATGGGGCGGTACGGGAGCATCGAACGCGTTACAGTTGGGCGACGACGCAATCAGCAACAACACCTGCTACAACGACTCCGGCGTGACGCGCACGATTACAGCGGTTAAATGCCGCAGCGATAATGGCAGCAACAAAACCACGATCAACCCTTCCCTTGGCACTAATGGCACCGGTACAGCAATTCTGAGCGCGGCTATTACCTGTGGGAGCAGTTACGCGTATTCGGCCAGCGGGGTAGTCACGACCGCAAGCTGGATAACTGGAACTGGTATCGATCCGGCGATGGGCGGAACACCGACGGGGACGAGTATAGCCATGATCGTGGAGTACGCCTACTAATGAAATGGCTCATTCTATTCCTGTCGCTCAGTTGGATATCTCCGGTTTGGGCGGCCATTGCGCACGGCGGAGCGTGCGATGGCACGACAGGCTGCACGCCCTCTTCCTCAGCGAATTTCCAGCTTGACCTGTCGTTTTCCGTTAATACCAGTACGACCGTGCCGAGCCTGGCCTCAGGCTGGACAAGCATTACGACGAAAGCCGGGACCAGCAGCGCAATGCGAGTGCAATGCCGCGTGGATTATTCTGCTACAGCGGCGGCGAGTGGAACTTTCAGCAGCTCGGCAAACGTCGGGCTTTCCGGGTACACGGGTACGGGCGCAAGGGCCGTGCAGGACTGCGCCACGAACGGAGTGGCGATCGGGGCCACTGCCTCAACCAGCGGCAGCAGTACAACGCCCAGCTGTCCCGCGCTGACATTGACGAATAGCGCGGGAACTTCGTGGGTGGTTTGCGGGATCTTCAACGCGGGCGGAACTGCCGACATGTGCACGCCCACCAACATGACCGAGGTTAACGCAGCCACAACCGGGGACGTGGGCGTCTTCGATACCAACGGAACCGTGTCGAGCTGGAACGGGGCAACCTGTAGCAACGCAGCGTCGGAAAACTGGATCGCAGTATCGCTAGAAGTCCTCGTCCCGCCCACTAATCCGCCTGTGATGGCACAGCTGGTGAATGGTGATGGCGGCGCAGGTAATGCATCGGACGCAGGCAATCCGGGCAATAATTATCGTTTCAAGATGGATCCGGCACTCGCTGGAAATACAGAACTTATCTATTTGGCCTATGACTACAGCGCCTCGCGCACGCTATCGATAGTAGATGACAAGGGCGACACGGCTACAAAAGCTGTTTCCTGCAATGACACGACTCTTTCTCCGGGTCTATCCTTTTCGATTTACTACATTCAGAATCTCACCGCGGGTGCGACCACCTTAACATTCACGTTTGATGCACCCATTCCAGATTTCACTCAGGGGCACCATCAATTCTCTGGAATTGCCACGAGTGGCCCTGTTTTGGACGGAACGCCGTCCTGCGGCAGTGAATTAAGACCATCGGCAGTCACGGTCGGAAACGTCGCCGATCCTGCGGGAACGACCACGACCGCCAGCGGCGATCTGGTCGTCAATGCGGTGTTCGATGAGGGCCAGGGTTTTGGCTTTGGCAACACTAATACAATCTATGACATTATTTTTGGCAGCGGCTATAGCGGGCTATTTGGAGAGATGCAGTATGGTGCAGCGGCGCAGGCGATCATCCAGCCGAGCAGCGGACCTATCAAGCCTGCGATGACCTTCGTTCAAAGCTCTTGGGATCCCTACGCCTATATGACTGCGGCGTTCAAGACTACCCCGGGGGCCGGTACGGCCCGCTCTACAGGCAGGATCCTTCGGATGCTGGAGACATGGGTTCCGCAAGGCACTCCCGCAATGAACTGGGTTTTTCCCTGCGATTCGGGGAATCTCCTTGAATTCACCTATGAAAACAACATAGGCATTGATGGCACCAATATAACGGCGATGGGCGATACCGCGGGGAATACTTATGCCGGTTACACCTACGGTGATTCGGCTCACCCCCAGTATTGGGTTACCAGCAATGCGACCTGCAATGGGCAGCTATTTGGTTTCGAGCATGGGAGTTCCGCGACCGGCGACGTGACCCGAATGACGGTTTATGAAGTAACCGGCGCAGCGACCTCTGCAGCAGTCGATACGGGAGCCTCCGCCACTTTCTCGGCTGCAGCGGTGACGACTTTATCTGCAGCGGTCACCAGCGCCACGCAGACATCCTTGTCTCTGGCTGCGGCCGGCGGAATCTCAAACGGCGAATACCTGATGATTTCTTCAGAGGTTGTGTTGGTGGCCGCCGGTGGCGGCACAACCAGCATCACCGTGACGCGCGGACAATTCGGCACGACCCCTCTGAGTTCCATTGCAGCGGGCACTGGCATTTGGCCCAGCAACTACACTTCTTCTCCAGCGATCACAACATCGCAGGCCAATGAGATCATTTTCTGTTCTATGAACCAGGGAACAGGCCCGAACTGGGATACGATCAATTCGACTTACGATTTTGCGTCCTTTCCAGGGTTGAGCGACGGAAACTACTATTCCAACGGCGATGGGAGCTGCCACGCTTATGCACCAACGGCAGGGACCTACAATCTGGGCTGGCTCGTTGACAATGTGAGCTCAGGTGATTTCGGGTCGACTTCGGCCATCGCTGTGAAATTGCAAGGCAGCGCCCCCACAGTAAGACATCGAGCGTGGGTGATTCAATAAATTGCTTGTTTCTGATGTCTGCGGCACTCTGCTACGAAGTCCTGCGCGCCGTCCCCTGAAATCAGGCGTTTGCTTGCGCGGTGAGGCTGACAACTGAGGCGCCTTTGGGTTGCGGTTGGATTCGATCGTGCCCGGGAGCATGCCAGATCATCAAGACGATGGCAACTACTGCCAGGGCGATGATGGCGACCCAAAGAAGAAAAAGCGAGACTTCTTTGGCGCTAAAGGGTGGGGTTTTGCGCTCCACGGCGTTTATGGGATGCCGCCCTGGCGCTTCGCGGGCGCTTTTTCCGTTGAGCCCGTTTGAAAGGGCTGCGCATCTTCTTAATAAGGCGATAAGGCGAGCAAACTGTGTGGGCAGAGTTGAAAAAGACCACTTGCCGGGGGTACACTCTGATATAGGACTGCTTTGGTCGCATATTGCCGCGCGATGGGCTCTCGGGGCTGAGGACCGCGCGGCGACGGAACGATCAAAATTGACGATCGGATAGAGAATCCAGGAGATCTGCATGAGCACCGATATGAATGTCGTCCACGAACTGGCCAGCCGGGACTATGAGTGGGGATTTGTCACCGATATTGAGGAAGACCGGATCCCGAAGGGGTTGAGCGAGGACGTGATCCGCCTGATTTCGGCGAAGAAGAAGGAGCCGGAGTTCATGCTGGAGTGGCGGCTGAACGCGTATCGCTACTGGGCGAGCCAGGAGAAGGCGGACGCGGAGCCAAAGTGGGCGAACGTGCAGTTTCCGCCGATTAACTACCAGGGCATCACGTACTACTCGGCGCCAAAGCAGAAGAAGCAGCTGACTAGCCTGGACGAACTGGACCCGGAGATTCTGCGCACGTACGAGAAGCTGGGGATTCCGCTGGCCGAACAGAAGCTGCTGGCCAATGTGGCGGTGGACGCAGTGTTCGACAGCGTGAGCGTGGCGACGACGTTCAAGGCGAAGCTGGCGGAAGCAGGGGTGATCTTCTGCTCGTTTTCAGAGGCGGTGCTGAAGCATCCGGAACTGGTGAAGAAGTACCTGGGATCGGTGGTGCCGCACACGGACAATTTTTATGCGGCGCTGAACGCGGCGGTGTTCAGCGATGGGTCGTTTGTGTATGTGCCGAAGGGCGTGCGGTGCCCGATGGAGCTGTCGACGTATTTCCGCATCAATGCGGCGGAGACGGGGCAGTTTGAGCGGACGCTGATTGTGGCCGAGGAGGGAGCGTACGTGAGCTACCTGGAAGGGTGCACGGCTCCCATGCGCGATGAGAATCAGCTGCACGCGGCGGTGGTGGAACTGGTGGCGCTGGACAACGCGCAGATTCGCTACTCGACGGTGCAGAACTGGTACCCCGGCGATAAGAACGGCAAGGGTGGGATCTACAACTTCGTGACCAAGCGCGGGAAGTGCCTGGGGCGGAATTCGAAGATCTCGTGGACACAGGTGGAGACGGGGTCGGCGATTACGTGGAAGTACCCGTCGTGCATTTTGCAGGGGGACAACTCGGTGGGCGAGTTCTACTCGGTGGCGCTGACGAACAACTATCAGCAGGCCGATACGGGGACGAAGATGATCCACCTGGGGAAGAACACGAAGAGCACGATCGTGTCGAAGGGGATCTCGGCGGGACACGGGCAGAATACGTACCGCGGGATGGTGAAGATCATGAAGGGCGCGACGGGCGCTCGCAACTACACGCAGTGCGATTCGCTGCTGATTGGCGATAAGTGCGGCGCGCATACCTTTCCGTACATCGAGGTGAAGAACGCCTCGGCGCGAATGGAGCATGAGGCGGCGACGTCAAAGATCGGCGAGGATCAGCTGTTTTATCTGCAGCAGCGCGGCCTGAAGACCGAGGATGCGGTGTCGATGATCGTGAACGGATTCTGCAAGCAGGTGTTCAAGGAGCTGCCGATGGAGTTCGCGGTCGAGGCGCAGAAGCTGCTGGCGGTGAGTTTGGAAGGCAGTGTGGGGTAAAGGCAGGGTTTGGAGTTTAGGGATTAGGGCTTAGGGATCTTAAGGAGACGAGGGGAACGAATGAGTTTGCTGGAAATCAGGAATCTGCATGTAACGGTGGGCGAGAACGAGATCCTGAAGGGGATCGATTTGACGGTGAATGCCGGCGAGGTCCACTCGATTATGGGGCCGAACGGGTCGGGCAAGAGCACGCTGGCGCAAGTGCTGGCGCGGCGCGATGCGTATCACGTGACCGAGGGGTCGATCCTCTTCGAAGGCAAAGATCTGCTGGAGATGAAGCCTGAAGAAGCGGCGTGCGAGGGGCTGTTTCTGGCGTTTCAGTATCCGGTGGAGATTCCGGGAATCGGGAACACGTATTTTCTGCGTTCGGCGCTGAATGCGCAGCGCAAGCACCGCGGGCTGGACGAGATGGACGCGATGGATTTTCTGCCGCTGTTCCGCGAGAAGCTGAAGCTGCTGGAGATGGATGACAAGCTGATGAATCGTTCGCTGAACGAGGGATTCTCGGGCGGCGAAAAGAAGCGCAACGAGATTCTGCAGATGGCGGTGCTGGAGCCGAAGCTGGCGATCCTGGACGAGACGGATTCAGGGCTGGACATCGATGCGCTGCGCATCGTGGCGGCGGGCGTGAATTCTCTGCGCAGCCCGGAGCGGGCGATGGTGGTGGTAACGCACTATCAGCGGCTGCTGAATTACATCGTGCCGGACTTTGTGCATGTGCTGGTGGATGGACGGATCGTGCGCTCGGGCGGGAAGGACCTGGCTCTGGAGCTGGAAGAGAAGGGCTACGGCTGGACGGAGCACGATACCCGGCAGCCGGTTGGGGCGCGGGCGTGAGGGAAACGGCAGTGGCGACGGTCGAACAGCTGGAGAGCTGGCTGGAAACCTTCACGGAATTTGCGAAAAACGCCGCGGGGCAGAAACTGCCCTGGCTGCGGCAGCTGCGCGAAGACGCATTTGCGCGATTCTGCGAGACGGGCTTTCCGACAACGCGGGATGAGGACTGGCGGTTCACGAATGTGGCGGCAATTGCGCGGACGGCGTTCCGGCCGGCGAGCCCAGCGAAGCTGACAGATCTGGCGTCGTGGCGGATCGAGGGCGTGGCGGCGCAGTTGGTGTTCGTGAACGGGCGGTTCGCGCGGGAATGGTCACAGATTGATGGGCTGCCGAAGGGCGTGACGGTGGCGAGTCTGCGGGAGCGGATTGAGCAGCGACCGGCCGAAGTGGAAGAGCACCTGGGACGATATGCCGATACGCAGCGGGATCCGTTCTGCGCGCTGAACACGGCGTTCATCGGCGATGGAGCGTACGTGCATGTCGCGCGGGGCGTGGTGCTGGATGCGCCGATTTATCTGCTGTACCTCTCAACGCAGGAAGACGGGCCAACGATGACGCATCCGCGGAATTTGATTGTCGCTGAGGATCAGAGCCAGGTTGCGGTGATCGAGGATTACGCGTCAGTGGGCGGCGAGTCGGTGGTGTTTTCGAATGCGGTGACGGAGCTAATCGCGGGCGAGAGCACGGTGGCGCAGCATTACCTGATCGAGCGCGAGCATCTGAAGGCATTCAACGTGCAGACGCTCAGAATTCAGCAGGGGCGGAGCGCGAATGTGGCGTCGCACTCGGTGCTGCTGGGCGGCGGGCTGGTGCGGAACAATGTGCATCCGGTGCTGGCGGGCGAGGGCGGCGAGTGCCTGATCAACGGGCTGTTCATGGGCACGGGGCGGCAGCATCTGGACAACTATATGCACGTAGAGCACGCGGCCCCGCATTGCGGAAGCCGGCAATTCTACAACGGCATTCTGGACGGGCATGCGCACGGGGTATTTCACGGACGCATCGTGGTGCACAAGGCCGCGCAGAAGACGGACGCGAAACAGACGAATCGGAATCTGTTGTTGAGCGACGACGCACAGATCGACACGAAGCCGCAGCTGGAAATCTACGCCGATGACGTGAAGTGCACGCATGGCGCGACGATTGGGCAGATCGAGGAGAATGCGCTGTTCTACCTGCAGTCGCGCGGCATCAGCGAACTGGAAGCGCGGAAGCTGCTGCTGATGGCGTTTGCGGAGGAGTGCGTGGATCGCATGCATTCGACGGTGGCGCGGGAGCACGTTGCGCGGCTGGTAAGCCAACATTTGCTGTTCACCGAAGGCATTATGTCAAAGGGCGGGACGGGCCGCGAACTGGAGAGAATCGTGGAGGAAGTGGGATGAGCGCCGCAGCTGCTGTGCCAATTCGCGAAAGAGCCGCCGTTCAACAGCCGTTCGATGTGGAGGGAATTCGGAAGGATTTTCCGATCCTGCACACGAAGGTGCACGGGCATCCGCTGGTGTATCTGGATAATGCGGCGACTTCGCAAAAACCGCGGACGGTGATCGACGCCATCGTGCGGTATTACGAGGGCGAGAACGCGAATATTCATCGCGGCGTGCATTATTTGTCGCAAATCGCGACGGAGGAGTTCGAAAAGGCACGGGAGACGGTGCGGGCGTTTGTAAACGCGGCGCAGGCGAGCGAGATCATCTTCACGCGCGGGACGACGGAGGCCATCAACCTGGTGGCGCAAACGTACGGGCGCGCGCACGTGGGCGCGGGCGATGAGGTTCTGATCACGGCGATGGAACACCACTCGAACATCGTGCCGTGGCAGATGCTGTGCGAGGAGAAGGGCGCGAAGCTGCGGGTTGCGCCGATCAACGACGCGGGCGAACTGCTGCTGGAGGAATACGAGAAGCTGCTGGGGCCGCGAACGAAGGTGGTCGCGGTAGCGCATGTTTCGAATGCTCTGGGGACGATCAATCCACTGAAGCGGATGGTGGCGATGGCGCACAAGCGGGGGATTCCGGTGGTTGTCGACGGAGCGCAGGCCGTGCCGCATCTGGCCGTGGATGTGCAGGATCTCGACGCCGACTTCTACGCGTTCTCCGGGCACAAGATGTACGGGCCAACGGGGATTGGCGTGCTGTATGGGAAGCATGCGCTGCTGGACGCGATGCCGCCTTACCAGGGCGGCGGGGACATGATCAGCTCAGTGACGTTTGAGAAGACGACGTACAACAAGCTGCCGCACAAATTTGAGGCGGGCACGCCGGATATGGCGGGCGTGGCCGGGCTGAAGGCGGCGATCGAGTACATGAACGGGATCGGGATCGCGAAGATTGCGGCACACGAGCACGAGCTCCTGGAGTACGCGACGGAAGTAGTGGGCGCACTGCCCGGTGTGCGGCTGATCGGGACGGCGCGGGAGAAGGCCGGCGTGCTGTCGTTTGTGCTGGACGAGGTGCATCCGCACGACATTGGGACGATTCTGGATCAGCAAGGCATTGCAGTACGCACAGGGCACCACTGCGCGCAACCGGTGATGGAGCGATTCCGCATTCCGGCGACAGTGCGGGCTTCGTTCGCGGTGTACAACACTCGGGGCGAGGTGGATGCGCTGGTGCGCGGGCTTCGGAAGGTACGGGAGGTTTTCGCCTGATGCCGGAGCTGCGCGATCTTTATCAGGAAGTGATTCTGGAGCACAGCAAGGCGCCCAGGAATTACAAGGAGCCGGCCGGAACAAACCACAAGGCGGAGGGATATAACCCGCTGTGCGGCGATCGGTTCACGGTTTATCTGGAGATGGACGGCGACGCGATCCGCGACATTGGATTCCAGGGCGCCGGGTGCGCGATCTCAAAGGCGTCGGCATCGATGATGACGCAGAGTGTGAAAGGCAAGACCAAGGCGGAAGCGCACAGGATCTTCGAGCAGTTTCATGAGCTGGTGACCGGGCATTCGCACGAACACGAAGCAGAGCTGGGCAAGCTGGCGGTTTTTTCCGGGGTTTCGGAGTTTCCGATGCGGGTGAAGTGCGCGACGCTGGCGTGGCACACGCTGGAGGCAGCGCTGGAAGGGCAGCAGGAGAAGGTTTCCACAGAATAGCCGGTAGCGAGGAGCGAAGCGAGGCGAACACACTTCGCAACCGATTTCAATGATCATTACGAATCAAACCGTTGCTCTGAAGCGCGACTGCGCGGCGATTGCGATTCCCGCCGGAACGCATCAGGTGCTCAGCGCCGGAACGACGGTGCGGATTACGCAGGCAGCGGGGACGAGCTATACCGTTTCGGCGAATGGAATGCTGTACCGCATCGAAGGGACCGATGCGGATGCGCTGGGGTTGAGCGGGCCGGCTGCGGAGACGCACACGCCCCCGACGTTCAGCGAGCGGATGGTCTGGGATCAGTTGAAGACGGTGTACGACCCGGAGATTCCAGTGAACATCGTGGATCTGGGGCTGATTTATTCGTGTGACATTGCCGACCACGAGCAGGGCGGGAAGAAGATCGACGTGGCGATGTCGCTGACGGCGCCGGGATGCGGCATGTCGGACGTGCTGAAGGCCGATGTGGAGAAGAAGCTGGCGCGGCTGCCTGAGGTAAAGGAAGTGCGGGTGCAGGTGGTCTTCGATCCGCCGTGGAGTCCGGGAAGAATGTCGGAGGCGGCGAAGCTGCAGCTGGGGTTCGATCTGGACTACGGCGGACCGCAGAGCGCGTTTCCGATCCTGCGCTAGGTGCGCCTCAACCCTCGTCTGTCTTAAGCAACCACGACGATTACAAATCCGCGCCGGGCGGCAGGCCGCCCCATTGCCAGAAGCGGATGGTTCCGGCCTGAGCGATCCAGGCGGAGAGCTGCGGGCTGGGGAATCGCTTGACGTACGACACGGCCCAGCCAATGTCCGCGCCGGAATACTGGCCGGCGACAATGTCCTGCTGGACGCCGGTGGCTTTGGCGAAGATTGCCGGATCGCGCAGGCCGGCGATGCAGAGATTCACGAGGCGGTGGATCGCGCCGTTGTTGTAGCTGTAGAGGTCGATGCCGTTGGCCTCGGCGAGCTCGGCGATCATGATGAGAGGCGCGAGGGCATAGAGGTGGTAGTGGAGGGCGCGGCCAGCGCGAGCCATTTCGTGCGGGAGCACGCCATCCGGCTGGATCTGGTCCACGCCGGCTTTGTAAGACTGGATACCCCAGACGAAGTTGCTCTTGTCGTTCGTGGCGATGCCAGCAGCTGCCACGGCTAATCCAGACCAGTAGCGGTGGTTGTTCCACGCATCGCTGTCGGGATTGATCTTCTTGCTGTCGACATACTCCGTGACGCGATCGGCGACGGAGCTGAACCATTTCAGAATGTCTTTTCGCTGATCGGGAGTACCGACTCCACTGTTGCGGACCTTGAGATACGCCACAGAGACGCCGGCGAGCAGCCATTTCTGTTCGTAATGGCCCTGGCCGGTGGGCATCTCGCCGGACCAGGCGTGAGCCCGAGCGGCAGCATCGAGCAGGGAGTAGACGCAGGTCGCGGCGGCGCGGCTGCCTTTGGTGAGCCAGGCATCGGCGGCCTCGCCGGACCACTGGCCGAGGTGGGTCGGCGCTTCGGTAGCCTTCTCTTCGGCTTCGCGCTTCTTCTCGTCAATGATGGAGTGATGCGCGTCGGTATAGTAGCCTTCGACGTTCAGCGTTTTCGAGAAGGGCGGAGGTTGGGGGCAGTTGTATGGCACGTCGGTAGCTGCGATAGAAAGACCATCCCACGGCGAGCGGAGCTGGGCCTGTGCGATGGATGGCGCGAGGAGAGGCGCGAGGGAGCACAGCGCGAAAGCGATGCGGAGCAGTGGAATCCTGGGGTTCATCGAATATCGGTCTCAACCCGCGTGTGTGACGGTTGTTTCGGATCGGTCAAGGTTCGATCGGCTCGACGTAGAACATTTCGTTGGTGGGACGGAAGCCGGCGGATTCGTAGAGGCGGCGGCCCTCTTCAGTAGAGTGCAGGGCGACGACGCGGATGCCGCGGCGGCGGGCTTCCGCGAGGGCGAGTTCGATGAGATTGCTGGCGAGGCGGCGGCGGCGATAATCCGGCTCAACGTAGACATTGAGGAGGTAGCCGCGGTTGGTGGAGCGCGGGTCGAGGGGGTGCGGGGGCCAGTCAAGCAGAAGCAAGCCCGCGCCGGCGACGACCTGACCGTCGTCTTCGGTGAGCCAGCCAAGATAGCGGTTGTCGGTGATGGCTTGTGCGACCCACGGCTCGTGGGCCTGAGCCGTGAGCTGGAGCACCTGATCGTCGCGGCGTCCGGCATCAACAAACATGCGGCGACGATGACGGGTGATGAGGGGAGCGTCGGCGGCCGTCGCCAGCCTGGTTTTCAGCATGATGAGCAGTATAAGACTTACGATGGTGAACGTGACACGTGCGCCGGAGATCGATGGGAGCGAGCTGCGCGCCGGGATGCGGGTGGCTGTGGCTGTGTCGGGCGGAAGCGATTCGGTGGGGTTGCTGCGCGCGCTAGCCGAGGTCGCATCCGGGATCGGACTGGTGCTCGCAGTCGCGCATCTGCACCATGGAATTCGCGCCGCCGAGGCGGATGAGGATGCGCGATTTGTGGCGGATCTGGCGGAGCGTCTTGGGCTGGAATTGCACCTGCATCGGGTCGACACGCCGGCGGCGGCGCGGGAGAGGCGCGAGACGCTCGAAGAGGCGGCGCGTGGTCTGCGGTATGCGTGGTTTCGACAGCTGCTCAGCGAGGGCAAGGCGGATGCAGTGGCTACGGCGCATACGCTGGACGATCAGGCGGAGACGGTGCTGCATCGGCTGCTGCGCGGCGCGTGGACGGAGGGCCTCGGCGGGATTCATCCTGTGATCGGGTGCCCGGATGGCGTGATTTTGCGGCCCTTTTTGGGGACGCGGCATGCGGACATTCAGGCGTGGCTGCGGGAGATTGGGCAACCGTGGCGGGAGGACGCGTCGAACACGGATACAGCGCACACACGGAACCGCATTCGCCATGAGTTGCTACCGCGGCTGGCGGAGTTCAATCCACAGATCGCGGAGCAGCTTGCGCGCCTGGCGACGATTGCGCGCGATGAGGAGAGCTGGTGGGAGCAGGAGTTGGGGAGATTGCTGCCGTCGCTGGTCCTGCCTGGGCGGCCGGTGCGCGGCGGCGGGCGCGCGGTGTCGACGCGTCCGGATGAAGGCAGCGTGGGGATGGAGCTGGAGCGGCTGCGCGGGTTGGCGCCCGCGTTGCGACGGCGCGTGTTGCGCGCGGCGGCCAAACAGCTGCGATGCGGGTTGAACTTTGAGCAGACGGAACGGCTGATGGCGATGTGCGACCCGGAAGGGGCGCGGAAAGAGCAGCTGGCGGCGGAGCTGCGGGCGGAGAGAACGGCACGGGAGTTGAGGCTGGTGCGGGAGGCTGCGGTCCCTGCGGGGGATGTAGCGCCGGAGCCGGTGGAGGCGCCGATTCCCGGCTCGGTGACGGGACTGGGTGTGGAATTGCGGCTGCGGGTGGCCGAGGGGACGAATCCGGATGCCGCGGTTGCGCGTGCGGTTCTGCGGGGGCCACGGGCGGGCGATCGCGTGCGGCTGCGCCATTCCCGGGGAGCGAAGCCGCTCAAGGAGATTTTCGAGCGGATGAACATCGATGCGGCAGCGCGCAGGGCGTGGCCGGTACTGGAATGGACGGGGCGGATTGTGTGGATGAAGGATGTCGCAGTGGACGCGGGGCCGGAGATTCCGTTTGCGATTGAAGTGGTGCGGGGCGACGAAAGCGATCCTTAAGAAGCACGTCTAACGCGCTGCCGCCGCGGGCCACTCGTAGATCACGACGCCGAGGTCGTTGAGTACCTGCATCGTGGCCTCGACGTTGCGGCGAACCTGGGGACGGTCCTGCTTCTGCTCCAGCGAGTCCTCTTCGACAGCGACGACGCGGCCGTAGGGCCAGGTGTTCTCGGGCAACGCCGCGAGCGCTTCGGGCAGGTCCGCTAAGCGGAGGTCGAGCACGCGGCGGCGGGCTGCCGCAGGATGCAGAAAATCGCTGCCGGGCGTGTTGGCCGGGGCGAGATCCGGATACATGACGGTGAGGTTCACGGAGGACTTGCCGACGATGAGAAATGGATTTGCCCAACTCTGGCGCGTATGAATGGCCATGTACGTGGTTTTGGAGGGCGGAGGAATGGTTTCGAGCTGCTGGCGATCCTGATCGCGGGCTGCTGCGGCGGCGCGAGCCTTTTCGAGCGCCAGCTTGCGGGCTGCAGCGGCAGCTTCGATGGCGGAAGCGGGATGACGGTCCGAGCGCGAGCAGCCGTTGAGGCAGGATGCAATCAGCAGCGCGCCGGCGGCTGCGGCGAGGAATTTCATAGAGAGAGTGCGGTGAGCGCCACCGCTTTGAGGATATCAAGCAGTGTAGCGGTTCGCAGTGCTGATGCGGATTCCGGCTGCATCTGGGGTTCCGGCTCGGGTGGCGTCGTTCCGGAAAAAAACTCTCGGTGATCCGCGAGGGCTGTGGTTTCATAGCATTCACACCAACCCGCAGTCACCCCGGAGAACATGCGCGACCGACTGGAACGGTATTTCAACTTTGCCGGGCTGAAGACTACCTGGAGGACGGAAATCTTCGCCGGCGTGACCACGTTTGTCACGATGGCTTACATCATCGTGGTGAATCCTTCGATTCTGGGAAAAGCGGGGCTGCCGATTCCGGCGGTGACGGCGGCGACGTGCATTTCCGCGGCGTTCGGCAGCATTCTGATGGGGGTGATCGCGCGCTATCCGCTGGCGCTGGCGCCGGGCATGGGGCTGAACGCGTACTTCAGCTACATGGTCGTGATGAAGATGCATGTGCCGTGGCAGACGGCGCTGGGCGCGGTGTTTCTTTCGGGAGTAATTTTTCTGCTGCTGACGGCGACGGGGCTGCGGCAGGCGATTCTGCAGAGCATCCCGCATGAGCTGTATTCGTCGGTCGCGGGCGGGATCGGATTGTTTATCGCCTTCATCGGATTTAAGAATGCGGGGATTGTGGCGGCCGATCCGACGACGATGGTGACGCTGGGCAATCTGCGGCAGCCGCAGACGTTTCTGGCTCTGCTGGGCGTGCTGCTGATGGCAGCGCTGCTGGCGTGGCGGGTGCGCGGAGCGATCCTGATCGGGGTGCTGACGATTACGCTGGCGGCGATTCCGTTTGGGCTGGTGCACTGGAATCCTGCGCCGTACAGCGTTTCTGCGATCACGCAGACGGCGTTTCGCCTGAATATTCCGGCGGCGCTGCACATCGGGCTGGTGGAGATTGTGTTCGTGTTCCTGTTTGTCGATTTGTTCGACAACCTGGGCACGCTGGTGGCTGTGACGAAGCATGCGGGGTTGCTAGGACCGAACAATGAGATTCCGCGGCTGAGCCAGATTCTCTTTGCGGATGCGACGGCGACGGTGGCGGGATCGCTGGTGGGGACGTCGACGGTGACAAGCTACATCGAATCGGCGGCAGGTGTGGCGGCGGGAGGGCGGACCGGCATCACAGCGATCGTGACCGGGCTGTTGTTTCTCTGCTCGCTGGTGGCTGCGCCGTTCGTAAGCATGGTGCCGACGGCGGCGACCGCTCCCGCGCTGATTGTCGTGGGCAGTTTGATGCTGCACACGCTGGGGGAGATCGAGTGGAAGCAGCCGCTAATTGCGTTCCCTGCGTTTCTGACGCTGGTGCTGATTCCGCTGACGACGTCGATTGCGAACGGGCTGGGGTTCGGGATCATTGCGTATGCGGCCCTG
The DNA here is from genome assembly GCA_003131625.1 of Acidobacterium sp. Classification (GTDB taxonomy): domain Bacteria; phylum Acidobacteriota; class Terriglobia; order Terriglobales; family Acidobacteriaceae; genus Palsa-343. Next base: position 19,941 of record PKVY01000024.1, read on the forward strand.
CATCTGGCGATGGGGAAATTCAATCGGCGGGACTGGCTGCTGTACACGCTCTCGGTGCTGTTCCTGGCGCGGTTCATTTATGTTGCGGGGACGTAGAAGCAGGGTTTAGGGGATAGGGTGTAGGGGATAGAACGAGAGCTTAGAGTTTGGAGTTCAGAGTTTAGCGGACCACGATCCGGAATCAGGGCGGTGGGCAGGCGCGTGCAGGCGTAGTGGTAGCGTGTGTCGCGTGGTGGGCGCTGTGGACTAGAATCAAGCGGGTGAAAACGAGTCTCTTCGATCTGTATAAGGTCGGCATTGGGCCTTCGAGCTCGCACACGATGGGGCCGATGCGGGCCGCACGACGCTTTGCTGTGGAGCTGGAGACAGCGGGTGTGCTGGACCGGGTGGCTGAGCTTCGTGTCGAACTTTACGGATCGCTGGCGTTGACCGGACTTGGGCACGGGACGGATCGGGCGGTGCTGCTGGGGTTGAGCGGCGAAGAGGCCGCGACGATCGATCCGGCGAGTATCGAGCCGAAACTGGTGGAGATTCGGAGCTCGGGACGGCTGGCGATTCTGGGATCGCATGCGATTCCGTTCCACGAGGCCGACGACCTGGTTTTCCATCGCGATCAGATGATTCCTCCGGGCGCGGTGACGCAGCATCCGAACGGAGTGCGCTTCAGCGCGTTCGATGGGGCGGGAAATGTGCTGATGACCGGCACTTATTTCTCGATTGGGGGCGGGTTTATCCTCGCCGACGGAGAGGACGCGGCGCCCAAAGGCGTTCCGACGGGCGTGGCGATGCCGTATCCGTTTTCGAGCGCGGCAGAGCTGCTGCGCATGGCCGAGGAGCAGGGCGCACCGATCTGGAAGGTGATGCTGGCGAATGAGTCCACGCTGCGGGAGCCGGAGGATGTGCGCGCCGGCATTCTGCATATCTGGAGCGTGATGCAGGCGTGCATCGAGCGCGGCATGGTGACGGAGGGGATCCTTCCGGGCGGGCTGGCGGTGCGGCGGCGCGCCATGCGGTTGGCGGAGAGACTGCGTGGGAAGGGTTCTGTGGATCCGCTGGCGCCGCTGGACTGGGTGACGGTGTACGCGATGGCCGTGAATGAGGAGAACGCCGCGGGCGGGCGGGTGGTGACTGCGCCGACGAATGGAGCGGCGGGGGTGGTTCCAGCGGTGGCTCGGTATTACCGGGATTTCATTCCGGGCGCGGATGAGGAAGGCATCCTTCGGTACTTCCTCACGTCGGCGGCGGTCGGCGTTCTGTACAAGGAGAACGCGTCGATCAGCGGGGCGGAAGTTGGATGCCAGGGCGAGGTGGGCGTTGCGTGCTCGATGGCGGCGGGCGGGCTGGCCGCGGCGCTGGGCGGGACGAACGACGAGGTGGAGCACGCGGCGGAGATCGGCATGGAGCACAACCTGGGCATGACGTGCGATCCGATCGGCGGGCTGGTGCAGATTCCGTGCATCGAGCGCAACGCGATGGGTGCGGTGAAGGCGGTGCAGGCGTGCCGGCTTGCGATGAACGAGACGGAGGGGCACAAGGTTTCGCTGGATCAGGTGATCCGGACGATGTATCTCACCGGGCTCGATATGCAGTCGCGCTACAAGGAGACTTCGCTGGCGGGGCTGGCTCTAAACATAATCGAGTGCTGAACAGCAGAGTTTAGAGTTTAGAGTTTGGGTCAGTTGAGTTGGCCGTAGCAGATCAGGCAGTCGTGGTGCATGATCACGGCTCCGCCTGCTTCGGTTTCCGCGAAGAGCTGCTGGATGGCGTCGCGCATCTCGTCGAAACGTGGGTGGCCAGGCTGTGGCATGTAGGACGCGGAGAGGATGCGGCCTTCGAGGACTTCGAGCGTCAGCGGCTGGTCGTTGGGGAGGGTGGCGCAGGTCATGGGTGAAGGCGAGAAAAACTCCGCGAGCCGCCTGCGGCCGACGTGCTGCTGCTTCACGGCCGAGTAGTCGATGCCAAATTCGAGAAGAAGGCGTTCGTAGCCATCGTGAAACGCGTCTCCCCCGAGGCGGCGATTGTTGTAGAGGACCGCGCACCATCCGCCGGGTTTGAGGATGCGAGCGAACTCGGCGCGCGTGTGCGACAGATCGAACCAGTGCATGGCCTGGGCGACGGTGATCAGGTCGACGGATTGGCTGGGCAGGCCGGTGGACTCGGCGGTTCCCGGGACCACAGTCAGTTTGGGGTATTGAGGCTCGAGGTTCGCGCAGGCTGCGCGCATTTCGTCGTTGGGCTCGACGGCAGTGACGGAGAAACCGGCGGCGAGGAAGAGCTCGGTGAGAAGTCCGGTGCCGGCCGCAACGTCAGCGATAACCGAATCCGAACCCAGACTGCACTCGCGGCGGAGGAGGTCGGTGATCGCAGATGGGTAGCCGGGGCGATAGTGGCGGTAGCTTTCGACACGGCCGGTGAAGCGGCCTGTTGGATTCGACAGCATAATTTCTACCGTGCCCCGATCCGGCTCCTCCGAATACGCTACTTCAGAACCACCGCGACGGTGTGCCCACTGTAGGTGATCTCGCGGTCCACGGCGGCTGCGACCAGCGAACCGGCGCCGCGATCCGGGCGCACGAGGACTACACGAAAGCCCCGCTGGATCGGCATGCCGGGATAGCTTCCGGTTCGTTCTCCCAGAGTCAACGTCGAAGAAGCATCGTCCCAGTGGATGGGAATGAGAGAATACGCGCCCTTCTCGTAGGCGTAGGTGTCGCCCTGATCGTTGTACAGGGTGAAGCTGCCGTCGGCTCCGCGATAGATCCGGAGTTCCAGGGGCGCATCCGGTGACTGCTCTGCGTAGTCCACCTCCGGCCCCAGCGGAAGAATGGAGCCGGCTTTGACGAAGAGCGGGATGCGGTCGAGCGGTGCCTGGGCCTCGAGGTGCTGGTCGCCTTTGAGCTGCGCACCAGTCCAGAAGTCGTACCACGCAGGAGCCGGAGGCAGATAGACCGGCCGGCTGGTTGCCCCTTTCTGGCTCACTGGGCTCACCAGCAGTGCGGGACCGAACGTGTATTCGTCGCCGATGTCGCGCACCTCCTGATTCTCGCGCCAGTCCATCACCAGTGGGCGCATCATCGTGTAGTCCTCACTGGTGACACGCCACGCCAGAGAATAGATGTAGGGCAGCAGGCGCGACCGCAGCTTATCCCAGGCGATCAATGTCGGCGTCTGGGGGCCGTAAGAGAAAACTTCATTGGTATCGTTGGAGCGGTGCCCGTGCGTGCGGAAAATGGGGCAAAATACGCCGAACTCATACCAGCGTGTGTAGAGTTCCTGATAGTCCGGGTCGCGCGTGTCGCGCTCGTACGGCCAGCCGTAACCGGCAATGTCAGTGGTCCAGTAGGGGAGCCCGGAGAGCTCGAAGTTCAGTCCTGCGGGAATTTGCCGCCGGAACGACATCCACGTGCCGATGACGTCGCCCGACCACACCGTGGTGGCATTGCGCTGCTGGCCGAGGAAGCCGGAGCGCGTAAGGATGAAGACCCGCTTCTGGTCCGTGGTCGTGCGCCAATGGTCGTAGACGCCACCCGAATGCATCAGCGGAAAAATGTTCGTGTAACGCGCTCCATTGCCGATGAAGAGATGCTTTTCATCGAGAGACGCATCGCTGAAGCCGTCCCAGATTTCCGGCTCGGAACTATCCAGCCAGAAGCCGTCCCAGCCTTCGGCAAATTTCTTCCCCATCAGATGGTCCCAATAGAAATCGCGTGCCGCGGGGTTGGTAGCGTCGTACAGGTCGGTATCGGGAACGACCAGGCCCTTCTGCCGCATTTCCTGCCAGTTTTGCGAGCGCGGATCCATCTTGGCCCACACCGAGATCATGGCGTGTACGTGCTCGGCGTGCAGCTTGTCCAGCACATCAGGAACGTTGGGCCAGGGCTTCAGGTAATCGTCGTTGAATTCCGGATCGCCCTGCAGCTTCCACCAATACCAGTCCTGAACGATGAAATCGAGGGGAACGTGCTGGTCGCGATATTCCTGGGCAATGTCCAGAAGCTGTTTCGCGGACTTGTAGCGGTCCTTCGACTGCACAAAGCCGTACGCCCAGCGGCCATACAGCGGCGCGTGTCCAGTGAGGTCGCGGTAGCGATGGATGACCTGATCCATCTCCGGCCCGTAGATGAAGTAATAGTCGATGGCGTCGGCGGCGTTCGCGGTCAGCTTCATTTCCAGAAAGAAGCGATCGTCGAAGAGCGAGCGCGAGGCTGTGTTCCACATCAGACCGTAGCCGTTGGTCGAGATAAGGAACGGGATGGCGACGTTGGTATTGGCCTGCGCCAGCTCGATGACCGCACCGCGGTAATTGAAAACGCCGGATTGATGCTGGCCTAGCCCGTAAATGCCTTCGAGCGGGTCGGCCATGAATCGCTCGGTGACGTGGTAGACCTTTTCGCCGTTAATTTCGTCCGCCACATAATGGCGCGGCTCGCGATTGGCAAACTCCTGGAGCAATTCGCGGCCGGAGGCATCCTCAAATCGCAGGCCCGCGCTTTTTCGATCAATACGGATACGCACCTTCGCTGTGCTGAGGGTCACGGACTTATCGTCGGTCTGATAGTCAAAGGAGTCCGCCTGACAGGGATGGGCAATCCAGGGCGTGGCCGGCGAAGCACCGGCTGGATCTCCGGGACCGGCGACGACATGGACGATGTCAGCCGCACAGACGGTGATGTGCACCGTTTCCGATCCATTGTGGATGGCGGCTCCGGACGTCTCACGATCGATAGTCACTTGCGCGTCAGCCGTGAAGCTCAGTGCAACAACGAAAGCCAGCATTCTTCCCGGACGATGGATGCTGCAACCCAATCGCACTTCACGCCTCCTGACAAGAACCGCATCCATAGTAGAACGGCCCAGAGTGCAATGCCGCCGAGGTTGGCGGCATACATGCGTTGGTGAAGCACTCGCGGCGGCCGGCCGCCCGGACGGCTATCGTTCGATGGCCATAGCGACGGAGTTGCCGCCGCCGAGGCAGAGCGCTGCCAGGCCACGATGGACGTTGCGGCGGGCCATCTCGTACATCAGGGTGACGAGCACGCGTGCGCCGCTGGCGCCGATGGCGTGACCGATGGCGACCGATCCGCCGTTGACGTTGATCTTCTGCGGCGGGATGCCCAGCTCGCGGGTGATGGCGAGGGCCTGGACGGCGAAGGCCTCGTTGAATTCGAACAGGTCAATGCTGTCGATGGTCCAGCCGGCTCGCCCGATGGCTTTGCGCGCGCCGTTGACCGGGGCCATCATGACCCACCTGGGATCGATGCCGCTGGTGGCGTGGGCGACGATGCGCGCCATGGGCGTCAGGCCGAGTGCGCGGGCCTTCGCCGCGGACATGATCACGACAGCGGCGGCCGCGTCATTGACGCCGGGAGCATTGCCGGCGGTGACGGTGCCATCCTTTTTGAAGGCGGGCTTGAGGGCGCGCAGCCCCTCTATGGTGGCGTCTTCGCGGATGGACTCATCGCGCTCGAACAGCGTGGGTGGCTGGCCTTTCTTCTTGGCGGGAATCTCCACCGGGACGACTTCAGCGGCGAATCGGCCTTCACGCCAGGCTGCGGCGGCCTTCTGGTGCGAGAGGAGCGCGAAGCAATCCTGGTCCTCGCGGGTGATGCCGTACTTCTCGGCAACGAGTTCGGCGGTGTGGCCCATGTGGAAGTCGTTGTAGACGTCCCAGAGGCCGTCGTTAACCATGCTGTCGACGGCGACGGCGTTGCCCATGCGAAAGCCGCTGCGCGCCTGCGGGAGCAGGTAGGGGGCGTTGGTCATCGACTCCATGCCGCCGGCGACGACGATCTCCGCGTTGCCGGTTTGGATGGATTGCGCGCCGAGAGCAACGGCGCGAAGGCCCGATCCGCAGACCATATTGACGGTGACGGCGCTGACCTCGGGAGGCAGGCCACCGAAGATCGCGGCCTGGCGTGCCGGATTTTGGCCCAGACCTGCGGACACGACGTTGCCCATGATGCATTCGTCGATCTGTTCCGGCTGGAGCTGCGCGCGCTGCACGGCTTCGCGCACCACGACGGCGCCGAGACGGGTGGCCGAGACATCGGAGAGCGAACCTTGAAACTTGCCCACCGGCGTGCGCACGCCGGATACGATCACAATTTCGTCCATTTCGATCCCTTAACTAATTTGATGCGCGAGCCCGCCTTTAGAATCCAGAGGAAGATAACAGAGAGCGGGGACCTAATGCACGATGTGCCGACAGAAGCAACGCAGAGCCGGGTCGCTGGGCCGGTGGCTCCATGGTGGCACACGGCGCTGATCGCTCTGCTGCTGGTGGGTGGATCGATGTTGAGCACGCGGCAGGCGCACCATGACGCGCTGGCCGCGCACCATGCCGAGCGGTATCTCTTTGGGATTTGCGCCGAGTGGGGGCTTCTGCTGCTTGTCTGGTGGGGGCTGCATGTGAAGCGGACATCGTTCACGGGAATGCTGGGATTTCGCCGCGGCTGGCAGGCGCTTGCAGAAGACATCGGCGCAGCCGCCGCGTTTTGGATTGCCGCCGCGATCATCCTGGTGGCGATCGGGCTGCTGTTGCGGGCACTGCATCTCTCGGCACCACAGAAGACAATGATGGCGATTGCGCCCCGCACACCGGTTGAATTGCTGTTGTGGATCGGGCTCAGCCTGTCGGCGGGATTCTGCGAGGAGTTTGTCTTCCGCGGCTATTTTCTGCGTCAATTCGCATCCCTGGGCGGCGGGTTGTGGCTGGGCGTCGCATGCTCATCGCTGTTGTTCGGCGTGAGTCACGGCTACGAAGGCGCGGCGGGGATGATCGCGATCACCGCGTACGGCGCGCTCTTCTGCGTGCTGGTGTTTGCGCGCAACAGTCTTCGGCCTGGAATGATCGCTCATGCGTGGCACGACATTTTCAGCGGAATCATGCTCGCGTTGCTGCGACATTTCCATCCCTTGTGAAAATGTTTTGAGCGGTCCTGTGCCGCGCGCGATTCCGCGAGAAAAAAGTTGTAGAGAAAAACTGAATTTTTCCCTTGACACTGTATGCGCGGAACTCTATACATTCGTTAACTGCAGCATTTTATGTTGCAGACTTCGATGTTGACATCGAAAAGGGAGAATAGAAAACATGGCAACGAAAAAGGCAGCTAAGAAGGGCGCAAAAAAGGCAGCCAAGAAGTCCTCAAAGAAAAAGTAAGAGGACATCGGCAATACCTNNCCCCCCGATGCTTTTGGGACCTTTTTCCCGCAAACAAAACAGGCGCACCGGGAACCACGATTTCGCAGCGCCTGTCGCCGCGCGCTGTAGGCTTGAGTTGTGACCCGCCGCCGCTGGATCGC
>PKVY01000069.1 GCA_003131625.1 Acidobacterium sp.
TACCGGCCACCCGCGACCAGCCACCCGTTGCTCTCTCACGCGGCAGCGTACGCCGGTTGGGCCACGTTGATCATCCACGGCGTCCCGAAGCGATCGACGACATGACCATACCGCTTCGCCCAGAACGTCTCCTGGATCGGCATCTTCACATCGCCGCCCTCCGAAAGCTCGCGGAAGATCCGCTCCGCTTTTTCGACATCGTCGACTTCGAGACACACCGCCGATCCCTGCGCCTTTTGGAAATGCTCGGGTGGCACATCGCTGCCCAGGATCATCTGGTCGCCGACGTCGAGGCGAGCGTGCATGATTTTGTCGGCCAGCTCCGGATAGCGTTTGGCCATCGGGCTGGTGCCAAAGGTAAAGGTGGCCGCGATCTTGCCACCCAGCACGCGCTCGTACGTCTTGAACGCCTCTTCGCAGGTTCCGTTGAAATTCAAATACGGCGTGACCTTCATCGTTTCCCCTTTTCCTTCGTTAGTTTTGTTGCCGATTCCCAATGTCCCGCGGCACTCGGCTTATCGCGCGTCGCAGCCGTCGCCTCATCCTCAGATACATCCCCTCTTTGCTCCATGACCAGTTTCTTCACGCGGTCTTCCTGCCACCCAGCCACGGCAACAGCGGCGTCGGATCCCGCTCCCTCCACCGCCGGCGCGTCTCTTCGACCACCGCCCTGCGGTCCTTTGCCAGCTCCGCGATCGCCGCCGGTGGCGCGCCGGTCTTCTCGTGCTCGGCGCCCCAGAGCAGCAGCTCCAGCATCACCGGCGCCAGATCGATGCCCTTCTCCGTAAGCCGGTAGATCACCCGCCGACCGTCGTTCTCGTCCTTTTCGCCGGTCACGATCCCGCATTGTTGCAGCCGTCGCAGGCGATCCGCCAGGATGTTCGTCGCAATTCCCTCTCCCGATTCCACGAAATCCTGGAACGTCGTGAATCCCCGCACCATCAGGTCGCGGACGATCAGCAGCGACCACCGATCTCCGAAGACTTCGAGGGAGATATTCACCGGGCAGCCCGATCGATGCTTCGCCATGGCCTTTTTGGGCACGTCCGCTAAGCTAGCAAATCTTACTTGTGAATTGCAAGTGATCTTTGGACATTATTTTCCAGAGCCGCCGCCCACCCCCAGGCTTCGATCCAGCGAAAAGGCCGCCCTTGCAGGCGGCCTCTCTGGTTCAGTGCTTTTTTTTTGCGCCGAAGGGCGCGTCTGCCCGGACGGCAAGTCCCCTACTGCGGCGGCTCGTTTACCACGCCGGTCGCGTTGTTGTTTTGCACCGGCGCCGGCCGAGGAGCAGGCATCGGCTGGGCATACGAGGTCGCCGGGGCCCGTTCCTGAACCCCGATCGACTGGCCGGATACCACTAGTTCCACACGGCGGTTTTCCGCTCGCCCGGAATTCGTCGCGTTATCCGCCACCGGATCGGCTTTCCCGTACCCCTGTGACGAAATATTCCCCGGCTGCACTCCCTGCGAGATCAGGAACGCCTGCACCGTCGTCGCCCGCTCGTTCGACAGCTTCAGGTTGTAGTCATCCGACCCAATGTTGTCGGTGTAGCCTTCCACCTGCAACGTCAGGTTCGGATAGGTCGCCAGAATGCCTGACACCCTCGCCAGCTTGACCTGCGCGTCCGGCTTCAGCTCGTATTTGTTGAATGCGAACAGAACGTCGGACATATTCACAATCAGCCCGCGCGCCGTTTCCTGGGTCTGCAGCACCGTATTCAGCTGCTGCCGCAGTTTCTCCCGCATCTCCAGCGTCTGCTGCGCGGCCTGGGCTGCAGCCTGTTCCGCCGCCGTCTGCTGCGCACGAGCCTGGGCTGCGGCTGCCTGAGCCTGCTGCGCCTGTTGCTGCGCCGCATTCGCCTGCTGTTGCGCCGCCGCCGCCTGCGCCTCGGCCTGAGCCTGCTGATCCTGGGCCTGCTGCGCCGCTAAAGCCGATTGCTGCGCCTGGTCCTGCGCCTGCCGCCGCGCCCCTTCGATCCTGGCTCTCTCAGCCGCGTCGTCCCCCGCCTTGATCTTGCGGATCGTAATCAGTCGCGAATCCTCCGCCGTCTGCACCGCCTCGCGCGCGTAGGTGATTTCCTGCTTCATCTCTTTCTGGTGGATGTCCATCGACTGCGCATTCTGGAGATCCTGTTTCGCATTGGCCATGCTCTCGGCCGCATACTGATCCGCGCCCGCAGCCTCGGCAATCTGCACTGCGTTGATCGCCTCGTATAGTTCCAGCGGCGAACGGTCGTCGCGCGTGATCGGATGCAACACCGTGTGGCGCCCCGCCGTATCGGTGTACGCGCCGCGCGGCAGCAGGCTGTAATGGGCGTTAATGGTCTCCAGCACTCCAGTCGTCTTATCCCGCAGCACGAAATTCTGCATGATCACCAGATCGCTCGGCATCGTCACCGCGAAATACGGCTCCGCCGTCAGGATCAGCCCGAACGACTGCAGGTTCGTCGTCACCGTTGTGTCCGCGTGACCGTGGGTCCACAGCACTTCGCCCAGATTCACAGGCCGCCCTTCCGGTGTGATCGCCCACAGTACGTACGTTAGATACTCAATGCCGAAGCCGTTCGCCGGCCCCAGCCCCTCAAAGTGAGCTTTGATCTCGGTCCGCCCATTCAGGCTGTTCACTTCCGCAGTGCCCTTCGCCAGCGGAAGGAGCGGTGTCCCCTCAAATCCAATCTTCGTCGCGCCGCTCCGGTGAAAGTAGTTGATCGCCGGAATATCCCGCGCTACCACGGTGATCTTGTAGACCGGAATCCCGGCGTCCGTCTGTCCGTCCGGCTGTTGCCCGGCCTTCTGCGGCCAGTGGTCCGTCGCGGTCGGATTCATTTCCTGCGCAGAGAGCCATCCACAGCTTGCAATGACAATACCCAGAATCCAAAGTCTCTTCATATCCCCAAATCTCCCGTTCCTCTTCATCATGAAGACAAAGGTGTGGCTATTGGCCTCACCATGGGGTGGGATGAGGAAGTCGGGGCATGAGATGGCCACGCCAGGTCGGAATTCGACCGTATTCAAAATGCTCCGCGCCCGATTCCTCGGGGCACTGGCCCGCAAGGGTCGCAAACGCGGTCAAAAGTGCACACCCTAGCCCGCGGGCAGCTGCCATGAACCGGGTATTGGCGGCAGGATCGTGGTGCAAGCCGGATTTCCAGGTAAGATGAATCTCCGATGCCCATCGCCGCCATGTTCCTTGAGCTTCGCATCGAGCACGCTCACTCCCTCAAGGATCGCCGCCAGGTCGTTCGCAGCCTGAAAGAAAAGCTGGCCCACGGATTCAACATCTCCATCGCTGAAATGGACGATGCGCCGACTTGGCAATCCGCGACGCTCGGTATCGCCGCCATCTCCGGCTCGCGCGATTACCTCTCCGGCCTGATGCAACAGGTCGAGCGCGCCGCGGTTCGCAACGCCGAAAGCCTCGGTGCGGAAGTCACCGTCTCCTGGGATTTTCTGGACGTTGCCGAGTCATAGGCGCGAAGCAACCCGAGCCTCATCTCACGCATGTATTATGGGCGTGCCGCGGATTGCCTTTCCCCGCAATCCTGTGGCCACTCGGCTCCTGCGGCGATGATCGATTGCCGCAACGGCTCTTTTTCGATCTGAGCAGTTCTCAGGAGGAATCCATGAAAAGACTCATTGGCCTCATGGCCATGTTCACCGTTCTCGCGTTTGCAGTTTTCGCGCTCCCCGCCCGGGCCCAGCGCCCAGCCGGACATCCTGGCCCAGCCGCGCGTCCCGCGCCCGTTGGACCCGCCCATCCCGTTGGGCCCGCAGTCGGCGGCGGACACATTCCTTCCCACGGCCCCACAACCCATACGCCGCTGCCCACCGGCGGCAAGCCGGATATGCCCGGTCATCCCGTGGCTCCGCACGTTGACGCCGGCAATGATCGCTGGGTCGGCCACACTCCCAACCCCGCCGCCTACCATCTCGATCATCCCTGGGAGCACGGCCGTTTCCCCGGCCGCGTCGGCGCAGGCCAGGTCTGGCGGATCGGTGGCGGCGGTCCTTCCCGCTTCTGGTTTGGCGGATACTACTTCAGCGTCGCTCCCGCCGACCTCGGCTATTGCGACGGCTGGCTCTGGGATTCCGACGACATCGTCCTCTATCCCGATCCCGACGACCCAGGCTGGTATCTCGCCTACAACGTCCGTCTCGGCATCTACGTCCATGTGATGTATCTCGGACCTCAGTAGCGGGTGCCCCACCCTGGAGCGCTGCTATTCGCGCGCCAGGGCCCGGGGTGTTTTTTCTGAACGCTGAGCGCTGAACGCTCTTCCGTTACCTACCCCGATGCCCCGACCCATCCTCTCTGTCTCTCATCTCTGCAAACAGTACGGCGACATCGTTGCCGTCGACGGTCTTTCCTTCGCCGTCGGTCCTCATGAAATCCTCGGCCTGCTCGGTCCCAACGGCGCCGGCAAAACAACAACCATCAACATGATCCTGGGGGTCCTCGAGCCCACCTCCGGATCCATCACCATCGACGGTTGCGATCTGGCCAAACGCCGCCGCCAGGCGCTCGGCCGTACCAACTTTGCCGCTGTCTACGCGCCCCTCCCCGGCAATCTCACCGTCGCGCAGAACCTCCGCGTCTTCGGCATGCTCTACGCGGTGCCGCATCTGCGCGACCGCATCGAAACCATCCTGCGCGACTTCGACCTCCTGCGTTTTCGCAACACCAAATGCGGCGTCCTCTCCTCTGGAGAGCAAACCCGCGTCGCTCTCGCGAAAGCCATGCTGAACCAGCCGCGCCTCCTTCTGCTGGACGAACCGACCGCCTCCCTCGACCCCTCCATCGCCCGCGAAATTCGCGCCACCATCCGCCAGCTCGCCGAGCGCACGGGCGTCGGCGTCCTCTGGACCTCGCATAACATGATCGAGGTCGCCGAAGTCTGCCACCGCGTGCTGTTTCTTTCGCACGGCAAGATCCTGCTCGAAGGCGATCCGCGCACTCTGCCCGCTGACAACGGCCACCAGACCCTCGAAGACCTCTTCGTCGCCGTCGCCCGCGAGCCCCTCACCATCCGCAACCTGCAGGAGGAGGCGTGATGCCCGTCTTTCTCCGCCGCACCTCCGCCCTGCTTCTCCGCCAGTACTATCTGCTGCGCGGCTCGCCCGCCCGCATCGTCCCCCTCTTCTCCTGGGTCGCCATCGACATCATCCTCTGGGGATTCATCACCCGCTATCTCAACTCCGTTTCCGGCGCGCGCTTCAACTTCGTGCCCGCCATGCTCGGCGCCGTCCTGCTCTGGGATTTCATGGCGCGCGTCATGCAGGGCATCACCACCGCCTTCCTCGAAGACGTCTGGTCCCGCAATTTCCTCAACCTCTTCGCCTCGCCGCTTTCCGTTTCGGAATACCTCGGCGGCCTCGTGCTTTCTTCGATCGCCACCAGCGCCATCGGTCTGGTGGTGATGGTCGCCCTCGCCACGCTGGTCTTCGGCCTGTCATTCTTCGTCTACGGCGCGATGCTCGCCGCGTTTCTTCTCGTCCTCTTCCTCTTCGGGATCTCCCTCGGCATCTTCGGCAGCGCGCTCGTTCTCCGCTTTGGCCCCGCCGCCGAATGGTTCATCTGGCCCATTCCCGCCTTCATCTCGCCGCTCGCCTGCGTCTTTTACCCGCTCTCCACGCTGCCGCACTGGATGCAATGGCTGGCCCGCATCATCCCGCCCAGCTATGTCTTCGAAGGAATGCGCCAGATTCTCAGCAGACAAACCGGCGCGTCGCCGCAAGCCGCGCACGCGATCGCCGTCGCGCCGCTGCTCATCGGCAGCGTGCTCGCGCTGGTTTACCTGTTAGGAATGGCCCGCGCCTTCACCGGCGTCTACCGTCACGCCGTCCGCACCGGCCTCATCGCGCGCTACAGCGCGGAGACAGTGTCGTAAGAAGGAGGGTCCCGATTACTAACCGATTTGACTGGAGGCAATCCGTTTGCCCCCACGAAGATTGCGCACATAGCCCTCGACATCTGCGAACTCGGGCCGATCCTTCCAAATCCCGACGATGTTCGCCATCGCCTGCGCGCGTCGCTCTGGCGCAAATGGCCGAATCTTCGCCCTCTTCCTTCGACTCGCCTGCCACAGATCGAACTGCGTCTGCAGGTCCATCCAAAGCGTGGCCTCGGTTCCCGTCGCCTCCGCCACCCGCAACGCCATATCCGCGGAGATTCCCGCCTTGCCATTGAGCACCCGCGAGAGCGTCGTGCGGGCAATCCGCAGCCTGGCCGCCGCCTCGCCCACTCGCAGTTCTCCCAGATACTGCCGCAGAATCCGTCCCGGATGTGTCGGGTTATACATCGTCGCCATTGTTTTGCCTCGCTAGTGGTAATCCTGATAATCGACCAGTACGGCGTCCTCGCCCTCGGAGCGGAATGTGACTCGTCAGTTTCCGGAAACCTTCACCGACCAGTGACCTTCAGCGCTCCCCTCAGTACATGCAAGTTCCAGCCCGGAACATTCATCTGTTCCGGCCTCTTCGCCACGTTGAGAACCGCGAGTTGCTCTTCCAGACGCGGCGCATGTTTCGGCTGTATCCCCGCTTTGTTGCCGGTCAGGAAAAACCTCTCCAGCCCTGCATGCCGGAAAGGTCGAATCACGAGGGGAATTGTACTGCGTAGCGCCTCACAGTACAATCACACTTTTAGTTCATTATCGTAAAACCCCGATCGACCCCTTCCGCACCGGCGTCATCGCCCGCTACTCCGCCGAAAACGTCTCCTGGCGCCGGCCCCACGGCGCCCTCCCTATAATGGACAAGCGTGCCCGCCCGGCTCCCTGCGTCCGGAATCCGCCGCATTCCCATAGGTGAGCCACCTTGAAACCCGTCAAGCGCAACCGCGAAGGCGCAAAGAAAACGAAGCGCAAAGTCCAGGCAAAATGGAAAGCCATCCGCCGCGGACACGCGCCCGCGCCCGAAAAAGAAGCTCGGCCGCGCGCTGAGGAACGTGGACGCCCCCGAGCCGCCCGCAAGTCCAACAGCGCTTCCCGCCCATCGCCCTATGCGGGCAATGACCGCCGGCCTGTTCACCGCGGAACTCCGCCGTCGGTTTCAGTCGAGGATTTCCAGCAAGCCCCTGCCCTCGAAGAGTCTTTTGCGGCAAAGCCGCGTCCCGCCCTCCGCGAAGGAGTTCCGCCGAAGGCGGGTTCGCCAGGACGGCAAGTTCCCGTGCGCGAAGCAGTCCTCGCGATCGTTGGCCGCCCCAACGTCGGCAAATCCACCCTCTTCAACCGCCTCACCGGCAGCCGCCGCTCCATTGTCGGCGACGAGTCCGGCATCACCCGCGACCGCATCTACGGCGAAGTCACCTGGAACGGCCGCACTGCGCGCGTCATCGACACCGGCGGCATCGTCCCCGACGATGACGCCCATATCCCCGCGGAGATCTTCCGCCAGGCCCGTTTCGCCCTCGACGAGGCCGACGCCATCATCATGGTCGTGGATGGCCGCACCGAGCTGGCCGCCCCCGACCTCGATCTCGCCCGCCTGCTTCAGCGCACCGGCAAGCCGCTCTTCCTTGCCGTCAACAAAATCGACACGCAAAGCATGGAAGCAGCCGCCGAAAATTTCCGGCGGCTCGGTATTCGCAACCTTATCCCCATCTCTTCCGAGCACGGCCTCAACATCGGCGAACTCCTCGACGAAGTCTTCGCCGTCCTGCCGGAAACTGAGGCTCCCCACGAAGCTGAAGCTGAGTCCGCCACAATCGCGGCGCAGCCGCTTGTGCCCGGGACGACCAGTCCCCTCCATCGCACCCACGGCGAATTCGAGCAGCACGAAACCCGCGTCGCCATCATCGGCCGCCCCAACGTCGGCAAATCCACCCTGCTCAACGCCCTCACCGGCAGCGCTCGCGCCATCGTCTCGCCCATCGCCGGAACCACCCGCGACGCCGTCGACGAATTAATGGACTACAAGGGCCACGAGCTCCGCATCGTCGACACCGCCGGCATCCGCCGCAAAGGCAAAACCCACCTCATGGCGGAGAAGCTCTCCGTCGTCATGGCGCGCCGCCATCTTGAATCCGCCGATGTCGCGCTCCTCATCCTCGACGCCACCGAAGGCGTCACCGCCTCCGACGCCACCATCGGCGGCTACGCCCACGAGAGCGGCCGCAGTGTCATCATCGTCGTGAATAAGTGGGACCTCGTGACGAGTGGTCGAAAGGACGGCAAACCGCCCGCCGATCGCGCCATCTTCGAGCGCCAGCTGCGATCCGTCCTCAAATACCTCAGCTACGCGCCCGTGCTTTTCATCTCCGCCACCGAGGGCCGCAACGTCCCGCGCGTGCTCGACACGGTCCTGCGCGTCGCCGCCGAGCGCCGCAAGCGCGTCTCCACCGGCCAGATGAATCGGTTCCTCGACAAGATCGACTTCCAGCGCGCCAGCGTCCCCATGTCGAAGCGCGTTCGCATTTTCTACATGACCCAGGCCGCCGTCGCGCCCCCCACCTTCGTCCTCTTCACTGACCGCGACGTGAAGCTGCACTTTTCCTTCGAGCGCTTCATCGAAAATCAAATCCGTGCCGCCTTCGGCTTCGCAGGCACTCCTATCTGGTTCAAAGTCCGCGCGCGCAAGGAAGCTCCGCGCCCTGCCTAAGCGCCGGCAAATCCCGAAAACAAGCTTCCGTGGTCTCCACATCCCTACCGGTCATGCCCGCAGGCCGATCCGGTCGAGAGATTGGCCATGCCTCGCGAAATCCCGACTGCGACGATCCAAGCCGAGGCAAAATCGACGAGCTGTTCGGAAACGGACAGGCCCTTGCAATTCCGCGGACCTTTCTCTCGCATCTCCTCTCTTGTGCCCCACTTTTCGGTATTTTCTGAAGCCCCGCCTCTCTTCGTCGAATCCAACACGCAGCCTGCAGGGAATAGCTTCGCTCGTCACAGAAATCCCCTCGCCATTCCTGTATCCTGATTTGTTTCTCAACCGTTTGATTTCGGTCCTGTCGACCCTGGTTCGAGGTTCCGCCGTGAAGATCGCTGTGAAACCGCAATTCGTTCTTTCCCTCCTCGCGCTGCCGCTGCTGCTCGCCGGAGCCATCGGCTGCAACAAAGCGCAGCCGCAGCAACAACCGGGCGGCATGCGAGCCCTCCCTGTACAGACCATCACCGTGGCCGCTACACCGGTTGCGCAAACTGACGAGTACGTCGCGACCATCAAGTCGCGCCGCTCCGCGACCATCAACCCGCAGGTCGACGGCAATCTCACGCGCATCCTCGTCCACTCCGGCGACCACGTCACCGCGGGCCAGCTCCTCATGCAGATCGATCCTGCCAAGCAGGAAGCTACCCTCGCCTCGCAGGCCGCGACCGAGCAGCAAAAGCTCGCCGTCTACCAGTACAACCAGCTGCAGGTCGAGCGCCAGCGCAAGCTCTTCGCCGCCGGCATCATCAGCAAGGACGCGCTCGATCAGGCCGAACAGGCTTACGCCAACTCCAAAGCCGATTACGACTCCTCCTCCGCCTCCCGCCAGGAGCAGGACCGCGAACTCGCCTACTACCGCATCGCGGCGCCCTTCGACGGTATCGTCGGGGACATCCCCGTTCACATCGGCGACTACGTCTCCGCGACGACCATGCTCACCACGGTCGACGAAAGAAAGGACCTCGAAGCGTACATTTATATCCCCACCGAGCGCGCCGCTCAGGTACGCAACGGTCTCGGCGTCCAGATCCTCGACAATACCGGCAACCCCGTCGAGACCACCTCCGTCGACTTCGTCTCCCCCCAGGTCGACGACCAGCTCCAGGGAATCCTGGTCAAAGCTCCGGTGCGCTCTCCGCTGTTGCGGAATGAGCAGCTCGTGAAAGCTCGCGTCATCTGGGGTATGAGCCCCAGACCCACCGTCCCGGTGCTCGCTGTCACGCGCCTCGGCGGCCAGGCTTTCGTCTATCTGGCACAGGACGCGGGCGGCGGACATTTTGTCGCTCATCAGCAGGCCATCTCCCTCGGCGATACGCTGGGCAACAACTACGCCGTTCTCGCCGGACTCAACAACGGAGACAAAGTCATCATCTCCGGCACGCAGATCCTCATGAACGGCATGCCGGTTATGCCTTTGCCTCCTGGTCCGCCGCCCGCCGCTCCTCCGGGCGCCGGCAGCTGAGCCCGCCCGTGGCGTCACCCGCAATCAGATCAGGATCAGAAATGAACTGCGAGGCCACCCTTGGTTGATTTCTTCATTCACCGCCCGGTTTTCGCCACCGTTTGCGCGCTCCTTATCATCCTCGCCGGAGCCGTCGTCGTTCCGTCCCTCCCGATTTCTCTCTACCCGCAGCTCGCGCCGCCTCAGGTCCTCGTCACCACCGGCTATATCGGAGCCAATTCCAGCCAGGTCGAATCCGCTGTCACCGTCCCTCTCGAAGAAGCCATCAACGGTGTCCCTGGCATGCGCTATATCCAGTCCACCAGCGGGAACGACGGCTCCAGCATCATCACCACCACCTTTAATACCGGCTACAACCTCGACATCGCCGCCGTCGACGTGCAGAACCGCGTCAGTTCCGCCACCGGCCTGCTGCCCGCGGAGGTCAATCAGGCCGGCATCACCGTCAGCAAGGCCGCCACCAATTTCGTCTTCGGCGCCGGCGTGTACGCCGAGCACGGCGAGTACAGCAATCTCTTCATGAGCAACTACCTCGACGTCTACGTCAAGGATGCTCTCAAGCGCGTGAAAGGCGTCGGCGACGTCACCATCTTCGGCGTCGGCAAATATGCCATGCGCATCTGGCTCGACCCGGTCAAGCTCGCCGCCCGCCAGCTCACCGCCACCGACGTCGTCAATGCTCTCGCCGAGCAGAACGTCGAAGTTCCCTCCGGCCAGCTTGGCGCGCCGCCCTCCGATCAGAAACAGGCCTTCCAGATTTCCGTGAACGTCGTCGGGCGTCTCTCCACTCCCGAGCAGTTCAACAACATCGTGGTCAAGAACACCCCCGCCGGCATCGTCCAGATCAAAGACGTCGGCCATGCCGAACTGGGCTCCGAAACCTATGGCAGCACTCTGACCTTCAACGGCATTCCCGCCGTCGGCTTCGGCGTGCAGCAGCTGAGCAACGCCAACGCCCTGCAGGTCGATCGCGATGCCAAAGCCGAGATGGACCGCCTCGCTCGTTCCTTCCCGCCGGGCATGAAATACGCCGTCGCCTTCGACACCACCACCATCGTCGGCGCATCCATCCGCGAAGTCATCAAGACCCTCATCGAAGCCATCATCATCGTCATCCTTGTCATCTTCTTCTTCCTGCAGGATTGGCGCGCGACCCTCATCCCCGCTGTCACGATTCCGGTTTCGCTCATCGGAACCTTCGCCTTCATCAGTGTCTTCGGTTTCTCCATCAACTCGCTCACGCTGTTCGGCATCACCCTCGCCACCGGCCTCGTCGTCGACGACGCCATCGTCGTCATCGAAAACGTCCAGCGCCATATCTCCGAGGGCGACAACGAGCCGCACCATGCCACCTCTGCCGCCATGGGCGAGGTCACCAGCGCCGTCATCGCCACCTCCCTCGTGCTCATCGCCGTCTTCGTGCCCGTCTCCTTCTTCCCCGGCACCACCGGCATTCTCTACCGCCAGTTCTCGCTCACCATCGCCTTCTCCATCGCCATCTCCGCCTTCAACGCCCTCACGCTGTCGCCCGCCTTGGCAGCCTTACTGCTGCGCCGCGAAGACGACAAGCACGGTCTTCTCCATGCAGCCGAGCGCGGCATCAAAGCCCTCGGCCGCGGCTATGCGAGCGCCATCCATGGTGTGCTTCGCATTCGCTGGGTCATGCTCCTGCTCTTCTTTGTTGGTCTCTTCGGCGCGTACTGGGAATACAACCACGTCCCCACCGCCTTCGTTCCGGAAGAAGACCAGGGATTCATGATGATTCTGGTGCAGGCGCCGCAGGGCGCGTCGCTCGCCTATACCACCCACATCGAAGCGGAAGTCAGCGCCCTCCTGAATCAGGACAAACAGGACTTCCTCGGCTCCTTCGCCGTCGGCGGCTTCAGCTTTTCGGGCAACGCACCCAACTACGGCATGATGTTCTGCGCCCTCACCCCGTGGGATCAGCGCAAAGCCAAAGGTCATTCGGCGGAGGATCTGGTCAGGTCCCTCCAGCCCAAACTCTTCATGATCCCCGGTGCGCTGATCTTCCCCGTCGTGCCTCCCGCCATCCAGGGCCTCGGCCTGTTTGGCGGCTTCCAGTTTGAGCTGCAGGATCGCGGCAGCAACACCCTCACCGACCTCGACCGCACAGCGCACCTCCTGGTCGCCAAAGGCAATCAGCGCAAAGACATCACCCAACTCCGCACCAGCTTTACCTCCAACGATCCCCAGGTGCTGGTCCGCATTGACCGCGATAAGGCCAAAGCCCTCGGCGTTCCTTTCGGTCAGATCTCTGACGCCCTCCAGGTCTTCATGGGCTCGGAGTACGTCAACAATTTCGACTTCAACAACCGCAGTTATCGCGTCTACGTGCAGGCCGCCCAGCAGTTCCGCGAAAACGCCGCAGCCATCCGCCAGTACTACGTTCGCTCCTCGACCGGCCAAATGATCCCGCTCGATAACCTGGTCACCATCGAGAACACCTCAGGTCCCCAGGTCATCAGCCATTACGACCTTTTCCGCTCCGCGGAAATCGACGGCATGGCCGCGCCCGGCGTCAGCACCAGCCAGGCGCTGCAGGCGATGCAGCAAGTGGCCGACCAGAACATGATGCACGGCATGGCCTACGAGTGGACCGGGCTGTCGCTCGAGGAAATCGAATCGGCCGGCAAAATCGTCATCATCTTTGGCCTCGGCATCCTGGTCGTCTATCTCACCCTCGCCGCCCTCTATGAGAGCTTCGCGCTGCCCTTCATCATCCTGCTCGCTGTCCCCATGGCTGTCCTCGGAGCACTCCTCGCCGTGTCCATGCGCGGCTACGCCGACAACATCTACTGCCAGATCGGCCTCGTCATGCTCATCGGTCTCGCTGCCAAGAACTCCATCCTGATCGTCGAGTTCGCCGAGCAGTTGCGCGCGAAGGGCCGCTCCCTCGTCGACGCCGCCATCGAAGCCGCCGAGCTCCGCCTCCGCCCCATCCTCATGACGTCGTTCGCCTTCATCCTCGGCGTCATTCCCCTGGCCATCGCCTCGGGCGCAGGAGCGGCCGGCCGGCGCTCCGTCGGGACTACCATCATCGGCGGCATGCTGGTCTCCACCGTCTTAAACCTTTTCTTTATCCCTGTGCTGTATGTGATGCTCCAGACGCTGCTTGGTTCCTTTGGGAGCAAGCGCCCATCCCGCCGCCCGTCACAGAGCGTGGAGGCTTCGAATCTGTATGAGGGGACAGCCGTCGGAACCCATCAGCCCTGAGCTGCGTATTGTGATGGAGGAGGCGACGATGACTCGTGTGCTGATCGCGGCAGTTGCAGGGCTAACCCTCTTCGCCAGTATGATTGCGGTCCCGATTGTCACCGTTGTGGTGCCGAAGGTCGTCTGCACCGTCGTACCGGCCGTTGTACGAACCGTCGTTCCCGCCGTGGTTCAGGCCGTCGCTCAGGAAAACTGCAGACCGGACTGATTGCGCGCAGTCCTGCGCGTCACCGTCGCTGGAAATCCGGCGACCCCAGCAGCAATCCGCCCAGCAACGCCGCGTCCTGATCCCCCGGTGGAGGCAAGGGCGCCACCGACTGCAGCAGCTGCCCAAACTCCCGCGGCCGCACGAAATTTACCTGCCTGGGCGGCGATAGTTTTGCCGGCGACCCCTGTTGATTCGCCGGCGTGCTCTGTTGCTGCGCAAGCTGCGCCAACACCGCACTGCGCGTATGCTCGGAGACCACGCCATCGAGCAGGAGGCTTTCGAGCTTCCCTTCCTTCGCATCCGGCGTTGCGCCCACCTGGCCATCGATGCTCATCAACTTGTCCCAGCCCATCACCGTTCCGGCGTTGTTATCGGCCAGCGCCAGACTGAAGTTCATCCGGTCCAGCAGTTCCCCGCTGTTCAGCCACGCATCGGCCATCCACGAATAGCCATTCGGCGTCTGGCATCCGTAGAGCGGCATCCCCAGCTGCCCAATCGCTTCCACCAGAGCCGCCGGATGCACGACTTCGCCCCCCGTTGCCCGCACCGCTGAAATCACATACTCCTCCGGCGTCTTCACCTTGGCCCGATACGCATCCTGCGACCAGAACTGCGGCGAGGCCAGCATCGTGCGCAGTACCTCGCGAATATCTCCGCCCGTCTTCACCCAGGTCGCCGCCATCGCGTCCACCAGCGCCGGAGGCGGATTGTCGCTGACAAACCGCTGCGCGATTTGCAGAGAAACATGGTGCGCCGTCACCGGGCTCACCGCCAGCATATGCAGAACCTGCATGCCCTCCGACTCGCCGTGATCAGCGAACTGGTATCCCAGCGCAACCTTTTGTCCTGGCTCGTGGCGCCGCGGGTTGAACACAAACTCCCCGCCCTGCTCGGCGCGATCGATCCCCCAGCCGGTGAAAATCTTCGCGACTTCCGTCACGTCGCGCTGCGTGTATCCGCCATCGACGCCCAGCGTGTGCAGTTCCATCAGCTCGCGCGCGTAATTCTCATTCAGACCCACCGTCCGCGCTTTGGCCGCCGGCCCGTTCAGCCCCATCTGCGACCGCCACGCCGCCAGCGAATGCGGCCCCACGCTCTCCGTCTGATCCAGATAGAACAGCATGGCCGGACTCTGCGCGGTCGCCACCAGCAGGTCCTCGAACTTTCCCATGGCATGCGGCCGGATCACCTTGTTCTGATAATCCGCGAGATACCACGACGCAAATTCGCCCTTCTTCAAATACACATTGAAGTGGTTCAGCCAGAAGTCGGTCATCACCGCTTCCAGCTGCCGCTCGCTGTAAATATCGCGCAGCACCCGTGTCACCAGCAGCTCGCCGCCTACCACCAGCTGCGGATTGATCAGCGCAAAAACCGTCTCCTTTTGCTCCGGCGACAGATCCGCGAACATGGCCACGCGATCCGGCCGGCTCAGATGCTGGAGAAAATCGCGGAACTCCGCCGGCTGCATCTCAATCAGCTTCTTCACGCGCTGGTCCGGCGGCAGAGTCACGACATTCGTCGCATCCAGATCGGCATATAGCTTGTTTTCCTGCTCTTCAATCGGCGGCGCCGCCGGCTTCGCGGGAGCCGTCCTCGGCATCATGTCCGGCGGAGGCGGCGGACCCATATCGTCGCCCTGCGCCATCGTCGAATTCATTGGCGCTGCGGAATTCGTCGGCGCAGCGCTCGGCTGCCCCTGCATCGTTCCACCAGCGGCCATGCTCGCGCCCATCTGACCGGACCCGCCGTTCGACTGTGCACCGCTCCCTGCACCCTGTACGCTGTACCCTGTACCCTGTCCTGCGCCCTGAGCCTTGGCTTCCGCGCGTTTCTCCTGCCGCTCTCGCAACTGCGCAATCTGGTCCACATAAATGGCGTGCTCTACCGGATTCCAGGGAATCCCGCGCTTGCCCTGCTCCGCCTGGCGAATCATCGCGTTCGAGGGGAACCGCTCCACCAGATCGTGCTGGCTGAGCCGCATCGCGGGATAAGCCGCCAGCCGCGTCTCCAGCGCCGCATCGTCCATTGTCTCGGGGTTGAGCTGCTCGTCGATCCACTTGTCCAGCCCCATCGCCTCCACAGTGGCAAGATCCCCGGGGCGCGGACCGAACGTCAGCCGGTTCAGCGCATGCAGCACCCGCTGATCAGGCGTCAGCGGCGACGCGCTCGCGGCAGTGGGCTGCTCCTTCTTCTTTTTGTGACCAAAAGCAAAAGCCTCGCCGGGCGGCAGCACCAGCAGGGCAACCAGAAACACGGCGAGACAACGCTGAATTCCCGAGATAAAGCCAGTGGGCATGGCTGGGGATGTCCTCTGGGACAGTCTGTCCTCCTGGTGGTAACCCGCGCAACCCCCAAAAAGTCGCGCCAGAGTTTTCGGTGCCCGGTGCTCGGAGCCCGGTCCCCGCCGCCTCACTCTTCCCGCAGCAGGATGATCGGGTCCACCGCCAGCGCCTTCTGCGCCGGGATCCACGTCGCGACCAGCCCCAGCAGCAACATTGCCAGCACCACCCCGCCCAGCACCACAGGATCCTTCGGCGTCGCCTGATACACGATGTACGACAGCACCTTCGTGGCCAGCACGCCCAGCACAATCCCCGCCAGAGATCCGGTCGCCAGCAGCACGAATGCCCGTCCCAGCGCGGCCCGCAGCACCTGCTTTTGCCGAGCGCCCAGCGCCACGCGGATGCCCAGCTCGCGCAGGCGCTTACTCACCACATACGACGCCATGCCAAAGATGCCCGTTACCGCCAGCATCGCGCCCAGCAGGCCCAGCGAGCCCAGCGCCACGCTGGCCACCCGCGCCGCGAACAGAGCCGAATCCAGTTCCCCGTTCCAGCTTCTGAAGCTGAATGGAAGTCCCGTCGAGAGCCCGCGCATCGCCTGCTCCAGGGCCGCGGCCATGTCCTGCGAGTCGCGCTCCGAGCGCACCGCCAGCCATATGTCGCTCGCCTGATGCTGGAGGATCGGGAAGAACATCGCCGGCTGCTGATCCTCAGTCAGCGTCCGGTACTTGCCGTTTTCCACCACTCCGACCACCTGGGCTCGGTTGCCGCCCCAGTACCTGAAGTACCCGCCCATGGCTTTCTGCACCGACCCGAACACTTTCCGCGCAAACTCCTCGCTCACCACGGCGACGACGGGCGCTTTCTTGTCGTCGTGCCAGCTGATGTCGCGCCCCGCGATCATCGTGGTCCCCGCCGCCGCAAAATATCCGGGCGAGACGGCGAAGTTCATCGCGTCCGCCGCCACGTTGGTCGGCCGATAGTCGGTCGTGCTGTCGGTATAGACAAACGAATCGCCCCCGCCCAGGGTCAGCGGAATCCGCGATGAATACGCCGCCTGGCTAACGCCCGGAAGCCTCGCCACCGTATCCAGCATGCGCTTCTGCAGCACGGGCTGCTGGTCGCCGGTGTATCCGCCCATCTGCAGATTGGTCTCGACCAGCATCACGTTCTTCGGATCGAAGCCGAAGTTACTGTGCATCGATCGCGCCAGTCCGCGGATGGCCACCAGCGACGACGTTACCAGCACCGCGCAAATCGCAATTTGCCCAACCAGCAGCAGATCGCGCAGCGTGAGACGGCGCATACCCGTCATGCCGCTCGCGCCCGATCGGATAATTTGCCACGGATCGGAGTTCATCACCTGCCTCGCCGGCACGATGCCGAACAGGACGCCGCTGAAGAGAGCCAATGCGAAGGCGACCAGCCAGGTCCACAAGTCAGGATTGACGGGAATATTGATGGGGATGTCCGGGATGGGCTGCCACGCAGTCAGCCAGCGCAAAATGGCGATGCCGCCGAGCAGGCCAACCGCCCCACCGGCAAGCGAGACAACTACTGCTTCCGTGAGCAACTGCCGGAGGATGAGGCCGCGCCTCGATCCGAGGGCCATGCGTACCGCGATTTCTCTGGAGCGATCGGCGGCGCGAGCCGCGAACAGGCTGCCGAGGTTCGCACAAGCCGCCAGCAGGATGAGCCCGGAGAGGAGCAGGAGCCCCGCCATAAATGCCCGCGCCGGCCCCCCCAGCATGTCTCCGACCAGCCCCGGCCGCGCCAGCGTAAACTTCACGCCGTCGTCTTCGCCCGGATACGCTTTGGCCAGCGATGCGCCGATGGTATTCAGATCCGCGGTGGCCTGCGACGGAGTCACGCCCCCCTTCAGCCGGCCCACCACAAACCCGCTGTGATTGCCGCGCTCTTCCAGCGAACTATAGCCTTCCAGCTGTTGTTGCTGCACGATGGGCGCCCACAGCGCCGGCGCAAAAAACAGCTCCGTCCCGCGAAACTCCGGCGGCGCCACGCCAATGATCGTGTAGGGGTGCTTGTTCAGTTGGA
Source organism: Acidobacterium sp. (assembly GCA_003131625.1). GTDB lineage: Bacteria > Acidobacteriota > Terriglobia > Terriglobales > Acidobacteriaceae > Palsa-343. The sequence goes on from PKVY01000069.1 coordinate 17,890, forward strand.
CGATCTGCCCGATGACGCCGCGATCGTCGTGGAAGAGGCTGTGCCAGGTGGCGTAGCTCAGCACAATATAAGGAGCGCTGTTCGGCCCATGCTCGTCCGAGGCGTGGAAGAATCGCCCCAGGTGTGGCTGAATGCCGAGCGCATCGAAGTAGTTCCCGCTCGCCTCGTACGGCCACACCGTCTTTGGATCGCCGCCCATCGCCAGCCCCGCCGGCCCCATGATGTTGTAGGTGATCAGGTTGTCGAAGGTGCGGTTGCGGTCGCGCAGATCGCGGTAGTCCGGATACGACTGCGAAGGATACTGGAACCGCTGCACCATGAAAAGATTCTGCGGGTGCGGGACGGTCAGCGGATGGAGAACAATGGTGTTCATGACGCTGAACACCACCGCGTTCACGCCGATCCCCAGTGCCAGGGTCAGCACCGCCGTCACCGCGAACCCCGGCGACTTCTTCAACTGCCTGATTGCGTATCGGACATCCGCGAACATGGTCGCGCCCCGTTCCTGCTACCACGTACGCACCGCATCAGCGATCCGTTCCCAGTTCCTCGATCCCTCGCTCAGAGAGCGGAGCCAGCCAGCTACCAGCTGCTTTACTCCTCCCGCAGGAGGATCATCGGGTCCACGCCCAGCGCCTTCTGCGCGGGGATCCACGCTGCGAACAGCCCCAGCAACAGCATCGACAGCACCACTCCGCCCAGCACCACAGGATCCTTCGGCGTCGCCTGATACACGATGAACGACAGCACCTTCGTCGCCAGCACCCCGAGCACGATGCCCGCCACCGAACCTGCCGCCAGCAGCACGAACGCCCGCCCCAGCGCGGCCCGCAACACTTCCTTCTGCTGCGCTCCCAGCGCCACGCGAATCCCCAGTTCCCGGAACCGCTTCGTCACCACGTACGACGCCATGCCGAAGATGCCCGTCACCGCCAGCATCGCGCCCAGCAGCCCCAGCACTCCCAGTGCAATGCTCGCTACCCGCGCAGCGAACAATGCCGAATCGAGCTCTCGATTCCAGGTGCCAATATTGAGCGGCAGCCCAGCATCCAGCCCGCGCAGCGTCCGTTCCAGCGCCGAGGTAATCCCCTGCGGGTCGCGGTTTGACCGCACCACCAGAAACGTATCGGTCGACTCATGTTGCAGGAAGGAATAGAACATCGCCGGCTGCTGATCCTCGGTCAGCGTCCGGTATTTGCCGTCTTCCACCACTCCCACCACTTCCGCGCGATTCCCGCCCCAGAACTTAAAGTGCCCGCCGATGGCCTTGTCCACCGACCCGAAAACTTTGCGCGCAAATTCCCGGTTCACCACCGCGACCACCGGGGCTTTCTTCTCGTCATGCCAGCTGATCTCTCTACCCGCCAGCATGGTCGTGCCCGCCGCCGCAAAATATCCCGGCGACACGTTGTAATTCATCGCATCCGCAACCATATTGGTCGGCCGGAAGTCGGTGGCCGCGTCGGCGTACACAAACGAGTCGCCCCCGCCCAGCCCCAGCGGCACGTGATCCACATAGCCAACCGCTGTCACCCCCGGAATTGCGCCGACCGCCTCCAGCATGCGCCGCTGCATCTCCGGCGTCTTATCGCCCGAGTACCCCGCCATCTGCAAATCGGTATCCACCAGCATCACCTTGTCCGGCCGGAAACCGAAGTTGCTGTGCAGCGATCGCGCCAGCCCCCGCACCGCCACCAGCGATGAGGTCACCAGCACCGCGCAAATCGCAATCTGCCCCACCAGCAGCAGATCCCGCAGCGTGAATCGCCGCATGGCGCCCAGGTTCGTTCCACCCGATCGGATTATCTGCCAGGGATCCGATTTCAGCACCTGCCGCACCGGCACGATCCCGAACAGCAGCCCGCTGACCACTGCCAGCGCGAACGCGACAATGAAAGTCCACACATCCGGATTCACCGGCACGTTAATGGGAATATTCGGCACCGGCTCCCACGCGCTCAGCCAGCGCAGGATGCCGATGCCGCCCACCAGTCCCGCCGCCCCACCGGCCAGCGAAACCAGGATCGCCTCCGTCAGCAGTTGCCGCAGGATCAGACCCCGCCGTGATCCCAGCGCCATGCGCAATGCGATTTCCCTGGATCGATCCGCCGCCCGTGCCGCAAACAAACTCCCCAGATTGGCGCACGCCGCCAGCAGAATCAGCCCGGCGAGCAGCATCATCCCCGCCATAAACGCCCGTGCCGGGCCGCCCAGCATATCCCCCACCAGCCCCGGCCGCGCCAGCGTGAATTTCACACCATCGTCGTCGGCCGGATACGTCTTCGCCAGCCACGCGCCGATCGAATTCATGTCCGCCGACGCCTGCGCTGCCGTCACCCCCGGCTTCAGCCGGCCCACCACCCACATCGAATGGTTGCCGCGCCACTTCAGCTCGTCACCCGTCACCTCCTGCTGGTCCACCAGGGGGAACCACATCGCCGGCGCAAAGAACAGTTCCGTCCCACGAAATTCCGGCGGTGCGACCCCAATAATCGTGAACGGGATCTTGTTGAGCCGCACGCTCCGTCCCACCACCGCCCGATCGCCCTGGAAATGACTCTGCCAGTACGCATAGCTCAGCACCACAAACGGCGCGCTGTTATTTCCGCGCTCATCGGAAGCGTGGAAGAATCGTCCCAGGTAAGGCTGGATGCCCAGTGCATCGAAATAATTGCCGGTAGCCTCGTACGGCCATGCCGTTGATGGATTGTTGCCGGTGTCGACTCCCACGGAACCAATGATGTTATAGCCAACCAGGCTTTCGAAGCTCCGGTTCCGGTCGCGCAGATCCAGGTAGTCGGGATACGACTGCGACGGATACTGGAAGCGCTGCACCATGAAGAGATTCTGCGGATGCGGAACATTCAGCGGCCGCAGCACCAGCGCATTCAGGACGCTGAACACTACCGCGTTCGCCCCAATCCCCAGCGCCAGCGTCAGCACCGCCGTCACCGCAAATCCCGGCGACCTCTTCAATTGCCTGATGGCGTACTTCACGTCTGCGAACATGCCTGGCCTCTCTCTGCCAGCAAGATACGCTCAGCCTCAGCGATCCGTTCCCGCTTCTTTTTGCAGAGACGTGACTTTGGCAACCCGCGCCGGAGCCTCAGCTACTGGCTACCGGCTACGGGCTGCAGGCTGTTCCCCTCACTCGTCCCGCAGCGCCTCCATCGGATCCACCCCCGCCGCGCGCCGTGCCGGAATCCAGCTCGACAGCAGCGCGATCGCTCCGATGCTGACAATGATGGTTCCGAACACAAGCGGATCGTTCGGACGCACGCCGTACAGCAGGCTCGCAATCCCCCGCGCCAGAACCACCGCCATCGCCACGCCCACCACCGTGCCGATGCCCGTCAAAACGCCCGCACGCCGCAGAATCATCCGCAGCACATCTTCGCGCCGCGCCCCCATGGCCAGCCGCACGCCGATTTCCCGCCGCCGCTCCGCCACCAGGTTCGCCATCACCCCGTAGATTCCGATCGCCGCCAGCAGCAGCGCGATCGCCGCATCCACGCCCAGCATCGCCGCGGCGTACATCAGCCCCGTCGTCTGCTCCCGGATATCCGAGTCGTAGGTCTCCATCGAATCCAGCGGCAGCGTGGGATCGATCGCCGCCAGCGTCTTCCGCACTGCCGCCGCCAGGCCCAGCGGATTCCCGTCCGTGGTCACGGCGTATTGCGTGCTCGTCGGCGGCGACTGCAGCGCGTCCGTGTACATTGCCGGCTGCGCTGTCTGATCCACCCACTGATACGCCGCATCTTCGCTGACGCCCACAATCCTCATCCACGTTTCGTGACTGTCGCTCGCCGCGTTCATCTGAATTCTGTGCCCCAGCGGATTCTCTCCCGGAAAATACCGCTCCGCGAATCTCCTGCTCACCACTACCACCGGATCCGTCGTCAGCCCATCGCTGTCGCCAAAGGCGCGGCCCGACAGGATCGAAATGCGAAACGCGGAAAAGAATCCTGGGCTGATCGATAGCCGCACTGCGCTGTCGAACTTCCCTGGCGGCAGCGTCCGGTTCTCGATCCGGAAATCGTCCACCCATCCGCCGTCGCCGTACGGCATCATCGTCGTCGTCGCCGCCTGCTTCACGCCCGGCAGTGTCTCCAGCTTCTCGAGGCTCGACTTGTACCAGGCGGCCTGCTGCACCGCGTCGCCATAGCGCGTCGCCGGAAGTGTCACATGGAACGTCAGCACCTGCTTTGGCCGATACACGTTCGCAAACTGCAGGGTCGACCACATGCCCTTGCACATCAGCGCCGAGCCGATCACCAGCGCCACCGCCAGTGCAATCTGCGCCGTCGCAAAGAAGTTTCTCAGCCTGTGGCTCTTACCCCCGCCCGTTTCCGTCCGCGATCCCGACTTCAGCTGCTCCAGCAGATTGATCCGCATCGCTTCCAGAGCCGGCGCCAGACCCGACACGATCCCCGCCGCGACCGCCAGCCCCATCGAAAATGCCAGCGCGCGCCCGTTCAGACGAATCGTGTACCACCCCGCCACCCAGCGCGCCACGCGCTCCGGCATGTAGGCCAGGCACAGATGCAGATCCAGCCACGCCAGCAACAGTCCGCCTGCTGCCCCGGCCACCGCCAGCACCAGATTCTCCGTCAGCAACTGGCGCAGCAGCAGCCTGCGCGGCGCGCCCAGCGCCGTGCGCATCGCCATCTCCGGCCGCCGCGCAATCCCCCGCGCAAATTGCAGATTCGCCACATTCGCGCAGACGATCAGCAGCACGAATAACGTTCCGCCCAGCATTAGCCGCGTGTACAAAGGCGTCAGCTCTCCGCTGATGTTGTCCAGCAGCGGGACCACCTGCACCGACCACCCCAGGTTCGTCGCCGGATACATTTTCGCCAAACGCGCCGCGATTCCGTGCAGCTCCGCGTCCGCCTCCGCCGCCGTCACGCCCGGCCGTAGTCGTCCCACCACCATGTACTCATGGTCCGCGCGAGCGTTCAGCTGCGCCGGCGTCGGCGCCCGCGGCAAATACAGATCGATGGCCGGCGGATACACCAGCCCCTTCGGCATCACTCCGATAATCGTGTATTCCCGATCGTCCAGTTCGACCTTCCGGCCCACGACCGCGGGATCGGAAGCAAACTGCGACTGCCAGAAGCCGTAGCTCAGCACCGCTTCACCATCGCGTCCCGGCTGGCACTCATCCGCGCTAAACACCCGCCCCATGAACGCGGGAATCTGCAGCACGTCCCAGAAATCCGCCGACGAGCGCGACGCGGTCACGTGCGCCGCCTCACCGGCGCCGGTTAGGCTCATCGAATACCGCTTGAATGCCGCCAGGCTCTCAAACGAGTGATTCTGCCTCTTCCAGTCCTCGTAATTCGCCGCGGACACCCACTCGTACTGGTATTTCCCCCGTCCCCGGTCTTCGGCCACCGTCATCACGCGGTTCAAATCCGGCACCGCCAGCGGACGCAGCACAATCGCATCCATCACGCTGAACACCGCCGCGTTTACCCCAATCCCAATCGCCAGCGTCAGCAGCGCCGTCAGCGTAAATCCCGGCGACTTCCGCAACTGCCTCAGCGCGTACTTCAGATCCCCAAGCATCGTTTTCACACTTTCCAGGTACTTCGTATTTCGCTCAACGTCTTTCGCTGCCCGCTACTGGCTACCGGCTGCACTACTCCATCCTCAAGGTCTTAATCGGATCCACACTCGCCGCCCTGCGCGCAGGAATCCACGCCGCCACCACAGCCAGTAGCAGCATCATCACCGGCACTGCGCCAAACGTCACTGGATCGACTGCCTTTACGCCAAACAGGAATCCGCGCATCAACTGCGCCACCAGCGCCGCGGCCGTCAGCCCCAGCGCACAGCCGCCCAGCGCCAACAGCAAGCTCTGCCGCACCACGCCGCTCACAATCTGCCAGCGCTGCGCGCCGAGCGCCAGCCGGATCCCGATCTCCCGCGTCCGCCAGCTCACGATGTACGCGATAAGGCTGTAGACGCCCACTCCCCCAATCACTACCGCCAGCCCGCCGAACGTCAGCAGCAGGATCGTCAGCGACCGCGACGCCGACACCGACAACGCGACCACTTCGTTCAGGCTTCGCAACCGCGTCACCGGAACCTGCGGATCCACCTCCGCAACCGCGCGCCTCAGCTCCGCCGCCGCTTGCTGCGTGCTCTCCCGCGTTCGCAGCAGCACATACATCACCGGGGTCTCGTTGTGCGGTGACATGGGCAAATAAGCCTCATCTCCGTAATTGCCCGCCAGGTTCCCTTCATGGGTGTTGCTCACGACTCCTGCTACGGTCACAGCCGCATTCGCGTTCCACACCGCGGGCTGCGCCTCGTCGCTGACATCCAGCAGATGCCGCCCCAGCGGATCGTCCTTCGGCCACAGCCGCTTCGCCATCTGCTCGTCGATCACCACCGCGCGGCTCGCCCCCGATGCGTCCTGGGCCTCCAGCAGCCGCCCCTTCACCAGGCTCACGCCCAGCGTCGCAAAATATCCCGGGGAAACGATTCTCCCTGTCGCCAGCAGCGCGCCCTGCCGCGCATCCCGCGGATGCCCCTCTGCGTCGTAAACGTAGTTCCCTTGTCGCCCGTTCAGCGGCAGCGCATTGGTCAGCGAAACGTTCTCCGCGCCCGGCAAACCCCGCAGCCGCTCCAGCAGCGTGCTGAAGAATTGCTGGCAGCGCCCCGGCTGTCCCTGGCTCGACGAGTTCTGCAGCCAGGTCGGGCACGCGTTCGCATCCATCGACACTTCCGCCGTCACCACGCGATCGGCCCTGAACCCCGGATTCACTTCCGACAAACTCCACAGACTCCGCAGCATCAGTCCCGCCGCCGTAATGATCACCACCGACAGCGCAATCTGTCCCATCACCAGCAGCATCGACACGCGAAACTGCCCCGCCTTGCCCGCGACGCTGCGGCCGCCGGAATGCAGCGATTCGCGCAGATTCGGCGATGCCATGCGCAGCGCCGGAATCAACCCGAACAGGACGCCGGTCACCACCGACGCACCGGCGGCAAACAGAAACACTGGCCAGTGCAGCGAGACATCGCTGATTCGTGGCGTGTCGGCCGGCAGCAGCGTTACCAGCGCCTGCAATCCTGCGGCCGCCGCCAACAGCCCCACCAGTCCCGCTACCGCCCCCAGCACCACGCTCTCTGAAAGCAGCTGTCGCACCAGCCGCGACCCCGTCGCGCCCATCGCGCTGCGCACTGCAATTTCGCGCTCTCGTCCGGCCGCGCGCGCCAGCATCAAATTGGCCACGTTCGCGCACGCAATCAGCAGGATCAGCCCCACCGCGCCGAACAGCAGCATCAGCCGCGGCCGCATCGGGCCTACTTCGGACTCCAGCAGCGGCACTGCCGTCATATTCTGAGCCCAACTATCCGGCATCCGCCACGGGAACAACGGCAGAAGCGCTTTCTGCAGGCGGCGTAGTTCCCCCTGCGCCTGCGCTGGTGTNNCCTGCCAAACCCGCGCAGGTCGAAATCCTGCCACGCCTCGATCGGGTCACCGCCCCTGAACGTCACCGGCGTCACAAACTGCGTATCGGCATACGGAAACCGCACGCCTGCCTGCATTACGCCGATGACCCGCCGCTCAATCCCGTCGATGCGAATCGTCTGCCCAATCGCACCCGGGTTCGCAGCGAAATGCTGCCGCCAGTATCCGTAGCTCACCACCACCACCGGATCGTGTCCGGCGATCGCATCGTCTGCAGAGAAATAGCGCCCCATCGCAGGAGGCACAGCCAGCGTATCCAGGGCGTTGGCCATCACCATGGCGCCAAAAACCCGATCCGACGAGCTCGCATCGCCCACGTTCGACTCGGCATCCGGCCCAAACCCGCTCACCGCCGTGAGGGCATCGGAGTGCTCGCCCAGCGCGCGAATCCAGCCCTTGGGAAAGGGTGAGTTCGATGGATCGCCTGCGCCGTCACTTGTGTAACCGATGCTCATCAGCCGGTCCTGCTGCGGATACGGCAGCGGCCGCANNAGATCGCGGTGTTGGCGCCAATCCCCAGCGCCAGCGTCAAGACCGCCGTCAACGTAAATCCCGGCGACTTTCTCAACTGCCGCACCGCGTATTTGAAATCACTCCACATCGCTCTTCTCCCACTCCATTCGCTGCCAACTCCCGGTTAGCGGCTTCCGTAACCTGGAACCCGTCACCTGTAACCTGTTATTCCGCCCGCAGCGCTTCCATCGGCTCGACGCTCGCGGCGCGCCGCGCCGGCAACAGACACGCCGCCGTTCCTACCACCAGCAGCACGCACACCGCGCCTGCGACAATCCCCGGATCGTACGGGCTCACCTCAAACAGCAGGCTGCCCACCACGCGCGCGAATCCAAACGCGATCACAATCCCCGCCACGGCGCCCAGGAACACCGGCAACAATCCGTCTCGCAGGATCAGCCTGTAGATATTCGACCGCTGCGCGCCCAGCGCCAGCCGCAATCCAATCTCCCGCTGCCGCTGCACCACCGAATACGTCACAACCCCATACACGCCGAGCCCGGCCAGCAGCAGTGCGCTCGCCGCGAACAGCAGCAGCAGGTCCATCTCGAACCGCCGGTTCGCCACTGAATCCCCGACAACCCCGCCCAGCGTCCGCATCTCCAGTACCGGCACGCCTGCGTCCACGCTCCAGATGGCTTTCCGCATCGACTCCGCCATCGTCGCCGGATCCTGGCGCGTCCGCACCACCAGCCCGCCGATCGCATCGCTCCGGAACCAGTACGGCACGTAGATCATCATCGGGTCCGGCTTCGCCAGCGTGATCGTCCGCGCATTCGCCACCACTCCCACCACTGTGAACGGAGCCTCACCGGTCGCGCCCGCTCGGGTGAACTGTTGCCCCAGCGGATTCCTTCCCGGCCACAAGGTCTTCGCCGTGTTCTCCGAGATCACCGCCTCATTCCGCCCCCAGTCGCCCCCCGCGAAGAACCGTCCCGCCGCCAGCCGCAGATGGATCGCCTCAAAATATCCCGGGCTCACCCAGCGCCAGTGCTCTCCCGGCAACTGCGTCCACGGCCGCGTGTCTCCCGGCAGCTGCGCCGAGTCGCCCCATCCGTCTCCGCTCAGCGGCAACATTGACGTCAGCGCGGCCCGCTCCACGCCCGGCAGCTGGTTCAGCTTGTCCAGCGCCTCGCGATAAAACGCCGCCCGGTGCGGCCGGTCCGGATACGCCTCCCTCGGCAACTCCACGCGCGCCGTCATCGTCCGTTCCACATCGAATCCGCGATCGACATGCAGCAGCTTCACCACACTCGCCGTCACCAGCCCTGTCATCAGCACCAGCGCCACGCTGACCGCCACTTCCACGCCCACCAGCGCGCGGCGCATTTGTTTGCTCACCCGCGACTCACTTGCGAGCCGCGACTCGCTGTGCAGCACTTCGTGCGGACCCGTGCGTGACGCCATCCATCCTGGAGCAGCCCCCGCCGTCAGCGTCGCCAGCGCCGCCACCAGCAGCGCGCACCCCGCGCCCACCCAGTCCAGATGCAGCGGCCCGCGAAAATCCAGCGCCGCCGGCAAGTAGCGCTGCATCGCCGGCACAATCGCCATCGCCACCAGAATCCCCAGTCCGCAACCCGCGCCGGCCAGCACCACCGTCTCGCGCATCGCCATCCGCAGCATCTCCGCGCGGCTTGCGCCCAGCGCCGACGCCACTGCCATCTGTTGCCGCTGCCCCGCCGCCCGCGCCAGCAGCAGGTTCGCGATGTTCACGCATCCCACCAGCAGCAATCCCGCCACCGCGGCCAGCAGGATCGTCAGCGGCCTGCGGCTGCCGCCCACCAGTTCCTGCTGCCACGGCGTCAGCAGCGCCGACAGCGTCGACTTCTCATCCGCAGGCAAACTCGCCGCAATCGCATGCTGCTCCGCATCCAGCTCCGCATTCGCCGCCGCCACTGAAACGCCCGGCTTCAGCCGCGCCAGCCCAAAGTAATTCAGGTCCCCCATGTCTTCTTCCAGCTGGTCCTTCGTGAAGGCCATCGGGATCAGCGCACCCAACGACACCCTCGCGCTGGAATCTCCGCCGCCAAACATCTCCGCCGGCGGCATGTGGAACGACTCCGGCATCACCCCCACCACCGTGAACGGAAAGCCGTTCAGGGTCACCGTCCGCCCCANNTTCCCCGATCCGACCCGAACTGCTCCCGCCACAGGTCGTATGTCAACACCGCCACGTGCTCATGCCCCGGCTGCGCCTCTTCCTTCGTAAACGCCCGGCCCATCCACGGCTGCACTTCCAGCACCGAAAAAATCCCTGGCGTCGCGTTCAGCACATCCACTTCCAGCGGACGNNCCGCTCCCGCCCAGCGGCAACGGGTATTCCGACATCACCGCCATCGCCGCGAAGCTCCGGCTGTGCTCCTGCCAGAAGGTGAAGTGATTCGCACTCACCGGCAGCGTGGGATATAGATCGGCCCACTCCGCCACTTTCTCCTGCACCGTCACCAGCCGGTCCGGATGAGCCAGCGGCAGCGGCCGCAGCATCGCGTCGTAGACCAGCGTGAAGATCGCGGTGGTCGCTCCAATTCCCAGCGCCAGCGTCAGCACCGCCGTCGCCGCAAATCCCGGCGATTTCCGCAGTTGCCGCAGAGCCTGTCTCAGATCAGCAAACACGCACCCCTCCTGCGTTGTGGATTCAGCCGCAGGAATAAGGTGCATGCCGCGCACCAGTCGCACAGGGGCCTATGCTGTTCAAAGGAAATAGATTCTGCTTTGCACGGAACGCGGCGATTGTCCGCAATCGCCCCGGACTGTTCAGAAACGAACAGTGGCTCGCCTCGCTATTTCATCTGGGAAAAATCCGTCGGACGCAGGTAAGTCACGTCCAACTTGTCCAGCGACGGCTCATGCTGCTCCGCGCGGATCACTTCCTGAAAACCGGGATCGGCCCGCATCGCATCCCAGTTCTTCTTCGCGTCCTCACGGCTCGAGTGCGCAAGGAGAAACACGAAAGTATCGTTCCAGCCTGGAGCGTCCGGCTCTGCTGTCCAGTAACCCACAACGTTCAGATCGTGCTTGGCGAGTAATTTTGAAGTCGTGTCGCGAAAGCGCGCCTCCATGGCCGGCAGCTTGCCCGGCAAACAGTGGTAAATGCGCAGTTCGTACACGCGCTCACTCTCCGCTCTCACTTCATGCACACGCATGAGGCGCGCGGTCGCCAGGGATCCGGCGCAAAACGAAAGCAGTGCAAGAACGCATCCCCTCCAGCCCCGGGATTGGAGGCCGCTGAATTTCCAGGATCCGATGGTCATCGCCTCTCCTTTGCATCGCTATTCGTAATGTAGCGCCACCAGCGGATCCACCCGCATCGCCCGCCGCGCGGGAATGTAGCAGGCCGCCAGCGCCACCGCGGTCAGCACCAATGTGACTCCCGCGAACGTCAGCAGATCCGTGGGGCTCACCCCATACAGCAGTCCTGCCATCAGGTGCGACACGATCACCGAACCCACCAGTCCCAGCGCGGCCCCCGCCATCGCCAGCCCCAGTCCCTGGCGCAGAACCATCGCCATGATCTTGCCCCTCTGCGCGCCCAGCGCGAGCCGAATACCGATGTCTCGCGTGCGCTCGCTCACGATATACGAGATCACTCCGTAAATTCCCAGCGCCGCCAGCAGCAGCGCCGTCACCGCGAAGGCCGCCACAATATCCATCGAGAATCGTCTCTGCTCCAGCGACGCCGTCACTGCATCGTTCAGCGTCTGCGCCCCGTAAACCGGTAGCTCCGGATCTACGGACTGCACCATCGCGCGCACCTCTTCCGGGATCGCACTCGCATTCAGGTCTCCACGCAGAAAGATGGCCAGCTCCTTGGGCGTCTCCTGGTACAGGCTCAGATAGATTTGCGGAACGCTCGCGTTCGCCAGCGACTCGGTTCGAGCATCCGCGACCACCCCGACGATCGTGACCCAGCTCTTGCTTGCTCGTTGGCCAACCCCGGCCCTCCCACGGCCAAGCTTCAGCCGCTTCCCCAGCGGATCCTCGCCCCGCCAGCACGTCCGCGCCATCGCCTCGTTGATCACGGCGACCAGCGGCGCATTCTCGTCGTCGCCGTCGTTGAACAGACGGCCCCGCAGCACCGGGATCTTCAGCAAATGAAAATATCCCGGCGTAACTTGCGACCGCTCCACCAAAGGCTGCTGCTTGCTCTGTGTCTGGCGTCCTTCCACGATCAGCGCGCTCTTGTTGCGGTCGTGGTGCAGCGGAATCGACGGCTCCGATCCCAGCGCCGCCTCCTGCACTCCCGGCAGCAACCGGCTGCGCCGCAGCAATTCGCGCGCAAACACTGCCTCCTGAGCAGCCGTTCCATAAATGTCCGTCTTCGGATCGTTGGGGCTCGGCAGCCACAACTGAACCGTCATCACATGCTGGGGATTGAATCCCAGCGGCGCCTTGTACAAATCCCAAAAACTGCGCAGCAGCAGGCCCGCGGCCACCATCAGCACCAGCGACAGCGCAAACTCCGTCACCACCAGCACCCGCCGCGTCCGCGTCTGCTCCGTGGAACCCTTCGACCCACGCCCCTCCACCCTCAGCGTGTGCGCCAAATCCACGCGCCCCGCCTGCCTCGCCGGTGCCAGCCCAAAAATGACCCCGGCTGCGATCGAAACCGCCAGCGCGAACAGCATCACCGTCCAGTTAATCGACAGGTCGTTGAGCCGCGGCAGGCTCTCCGGAATCAGCCGCAGCAAAAATCCTTTCATGCAGAACAGAATCACCAACCCCGCCACTCCCCCCAGCAGCGAAAGCAGCAGGCTCTCGGTCAGCAACTGCCGCACCAGCCGTTTGCGTGCCGCTCCCAGCGCCTGACGCACCGCCATCTCCCGCGATCGCGCGCTGGCCCGTGCCAGCAGCAGATTCGCCACATTCACGCAGCCGATCAGCAGCACCAGCGCCACCGCGCCCAACAGCAGGATCAGCGGCTGCCGAACGTTGCCTACCACGTTTTCCTTCAGCGGCACCAAACGCACCGTCCACCTGCTGTCGGCCGGATAATCGTCCGGAAATTGCTTCCGCAACGAAGCCACCCACGCGTCCAGCTGGCTCTGCGCCGCTGCCATCGTGACCCCCGGCTTCAGGCGCCCGACCGTTTCCAGCGGCGCCCGCAAACTGCGGTTCGGGGGTGGAGCCGGATCCGCCGAAAAACCCGTCGCCGCCCACACTTCGGTGTTCCTCTCGCCCACGGTTCGCCCCGGGTCGCGAAAACCGGGCGGCATCACCCCGATGATCCGGTACAAATCGTTGTCCCCGCGCAAACTTCTTCCCACTATGTGCGGATCGCTCCCGTAAGCCCGCTTCCACAACCCGTCACTGATCACCGTCTCCAGCGTGAACCCCGGAGTTTGATCCTGCGGATCGAACGTGTGCCCCAGCTCCGGCTTCACACCCAGCATCGCAAAATACGCCGGCGACACCCCCTCATACTGAGCCCGCGATGGCTGCGATGCACCCGTCAGGTTCACCGACCCGAAAATCTGCAGCACAGCATACTGAAAAATTCCCGAACGCTGCAGATCCTTAAACTCCGGAACCGAGATGCCCGCGTCCGTAACGCCCGCGCCAGGCAGATCGTCCTCGATCCGCACCAGTTCCTCAGGGTGCGGAAACCGCAGCGGATGCAGCAGCGTCGCATTCACCAGGCTGAAAATCGCCGTCGTCGCTCCGATCCCCAGCGCCATCGTCAGAATCGCAATCGCCGAAAACCCCGGCGACTTGCGCAGCATCCGCAGCGCGAAACGCACATCCTGCGTCAGATTTTCGAGGAACGGCAACCCCTGCTGAGCGTGATATTCCTCTCGAATCGCCTCCCGCGCCCCGAACTTCAGCACCGCCTGCCGCCGCGCCTCCACGGGTGACATGCCGGCGCGCAGATTCTCATCCGTCTGCAGCGCGATATGCTGCTCCATCTCTTCGCGCAGCCGCTGGTCATCCTGCTGTCCCGTCGAAAAGTTCCGCGTGCGCTTCCACCACCGCCTCAGGAATCTCATGGCAGATCCTCCGCCTTCACTTCAAAGAACCTCGCGATGATCGCTGCCGTCTGCTCCCAGTCGCGCGTCTCCGCCTCCAGAAGCTTGCGCCCGGCCCGCGTCAGCCGATAGAAGCGCGCCCTCCGATTGTTTTCCGACGCGCCCCACTCCGACTCAATCGCGCCTTCCTGCTCCAGCTTCAGCAGCACCGGATACAGCGTGCCCTGGTTGACGGCCAGCAGATCGCCGCTGATCTGCTCGATGCGCCGCGCGATCCCGTAGCCGTGCTGCGACCCCAGCACATCCAGCGTCTTCAGCACCATCAGTCCCAGCGTGCCCTGCAGAACATCTGTTTTCTGTTTCATGCCCCTCTTTTGGTTTCCAACAGGAAGAGCATGCCACACTTCCTTTGGGAAAGCAACAGGTCACCCCCACCCCTTCACCAGCCTGGCCACAAAACAACGGGCTTCCCTGCATCGCAGAGAAGCCCCTCGAAAACACGCTGCAATTGGATTCCCCGGCGGCTCAGCGTTCCACTCTGCCTCGCCACCGCACCTCTAGTTCACTGGCACCCCACAGTCCAGTGACTGCACGCCTTTCTTGTTCGTGGTCAGCACCGGGTACTCTCCCTCATCGCAGGACTGCGCCCATCCGCTGGCAACCTGTCCCGCGCCCAGCGTCACCGCCAGCGCGACGCTCTTCTTCGCATCCAGGTACCCCGTGTCAAAAATCCCCAGATTGCTCCCCGGCTCGGTGCACGCGTCCGTCCCCTTCGCGCCCGCCTGCGCGCAGTACCAGAAGTCCACCACCCGCGCGCACGTGTTGGTCAGCTTTACCTCGCCGGTCGCCGGATAAGACACCTGGATACAAGCGCTGCCCTGCTCATCGAGCGTTTTGAAGGGCGCGCCAATTGGAACCAGCCCGGTCACATGCTCGACCGCGCTGGTCGTGAAGTACGACGTCAGGAAAACGCCCAGCCCATCGTCGTCGATCACCACATTCCCCATCGGAGAAACACCACTCGCCTCCGGAAAGCTAAACGTGTTCGCCGTCCACGCCGTCCCGCCATCCGTCGGCGCCGACCATTCCGTCGCCCCGCCCCCGCTGGGTCCGCCCGGAGCAAACAAGTGCTTGCCGTTTGCGCTCGCGGTCAGCGCCCACGCCGACGATCCATCCCCCCCGTCGTAGCTCGACAGGTTCGTCTTCACCCAGGTCCCGTCGCTCTGTTTCCGGAGCTCGTAGACCGTCGCCGTGCTCAGTCCAAAAATCACTCCCGCCTTGGGCATCGTCAAACTCAGAGCCTGCACCGGCGGTTCCGGATACACGGGCGGCACTTCTCCGTCGGTCCCGCCGGCAAACGTCGCGATCGCCGTCGCTGCCCACGTTCCTTTCCCTCCCGGCACTTTCGCGATCTCAAACACCTGTCCGTAGGGATAACCGGCCGATGAGTGCGCCGTGCCATACAGCCTGCCTCCGAACCAGGCAAGCCCTCCCGTCGCGTCAGCAACAATCGCAATCTGCTCGAAATTCCACACTCCACCCGGCGCAGCCGGCGCAACCAGCTCAAAGGCATAACTCGAGCTCGTCCCGTAAAGATTCCCATCGGAATCGATCGCCAGCGCCGGATTCACTCCGCCCCCGCTGCTCGTGTAAATCGTCTGCTTCGTCCACGCTCCTCCGTCCGAAGGACTCAGCTCAAAGACCGCAGCGATCTTGTCGCAGCCATCTCCGCTCTCAACCCCATAGAGGTTGCCCGCGTAGCCCATCGTCAGTCGCCCCTCAGGCTCGCAACCATCGCTGCCCGCAAATGCGTAAAGAGTCTTCTCCGTCCACGGCTGAAAGGAGTTTCCTGGATTAACTAATTCGTAAATCTCGCCGCAGCCTGGCGGCAGGCACGTGATGCCCGTCGTCGTCGGACCTCCGTTGACGGCCACGCCATAGAGATTGCCGGCCGCATCGGCGATGAGTCCAATGGGATTCGCACCGCTGCCGTTATAGGTGGGAGGAAATGTGTAGAGCGTTGCAGCAGACTGCGCATATCCCATCGCACAGCCAGGAGCCCAGACGAGCGAACAGGCAAGGCAGAACTTCAGAAAAGACCGCATGGACTTCCTCCAGGACCCGGCAACTTCGTGGCAGGGGGGGAAGCAACCACCACTCGCGGAATCCTAGCATGCGTCCCGTTGAATTACTTGTAAATAAACAGGATCAATAACCGGGTGAGATTATCTGAGTTGTCGCAGTAACTTAGGCCTTGTAGTCCGCGCCGTCAGATCACCAGGCTTGACATATCTTCGCCAACGGTTTCTCCGCTGACCGCTTTTCAGCTTTTCGCTACCGGCTACTGGCTACCCGCTACCGGCTATCTGACAAAGTGCAGAATCGTCTGGTTCACTGCCAGCGCCGCCACGTACGCCAGCACGCTCATGTAGGCGAACTGCAGCGCCGGCCAGCGCCAGCTGTTCGTCTCGCGCCGCACAATCGCGATCGTCGAGGTGCACTGCATCGCGAACGCGAAGAACACCACCAGCGCCATCGCTCCGCCCAGCGTCAAGTCATGACGCAGCGCCGCCTGCAATCCCAGCGACTGCGTCGCCGGATCGGCCCCGTACAGCGTGCCCAGCGTGCCCACGATCACCTCGCGCGCCATCACCGACGTCAGCAGCCCGATCCCGATCTTCCAGTTGAACCCCAGCGGCCGGATCGCCGGTTCGATCAGCAGCCCCAGCCGTCCAATCAGGCTCTGCGCCAGGTCTGCGTGGAACGGGATGTGGCTCAGGATCCACAGCACGATCGTCACCAGCAGAATCACCGTGCCCGCCTGCTTCAGAAACACCTTGCCCCGATCCATCAGCCGCAGACTCAGCGAGCGCACCGTGGGCAGCCGGTACTGCGGCAGTTCCAGAATGAAGGGTGCCGACGACGCTTTCAGGATCGAAGACTTCAGCAGCCACGCTGTCGCCAGAGCCGCCACAAACCCCAGCACGTAGAGCGACAGCATCACCGCCGCACGCAGCCCGAAAAGATCCCCCAGCAGCGGCTTATTCGGAATGAACGCCGCGATCATCAGCATGTAAATCGGCAACCGCGCCGAGCAGGTCATAAACGGAGCCACCAGAATCGTCGCGAACCGGTCCCGCTTGTTCTCGATCGTCCGCGTCGCCATGATTGCAGGCACCGCGCACGCATACGCCGACAGCAGCGGAATAAACGCCTTCCCGTTCAGCCCGATCGACCGCATCACCCGATCCGCAATCAGGGCCGCCCGCGCAAGATAGCCCGAATCCTCCAGCACGCCAATGAACAGGAAAAGTAACAGTATCTGTGGCAAAAAGACCAGCACCGAAGCCACGCCGCGCCACACTCCGTCGATCAGCAGCGACTCCAGCCAGTTATGCCCGAGCAGCGCTCCAATCCTGCCGCCGCCCGCGTTCAGCAGGTTGCCGAACCCGTCGCTCAGCGGCTGCCCGATCGAGAACACCACCTGGAACACCGCAAACACCACAGCCAGAAAAACCAGCGGTCCCCAGATGCGGTCCAGCAGCACGCCGTCGATGCGCTTCGTCCACTCGCTGGAGAGGGGCGCCTTGTACTTCGTCCGCGTACTGATCCCCGTCGCCCATTGCCGGTACGACCGCGGATTCCCCATCACCGGCAGCTCGATCTTCGCTGTCGAGGACACTTCCGATGGGGCCCCCGGCGAACCTGCCGGCTGGGGCAGGGCCTCCGCCTTGCGATTCAGAAAATGCGTGATCGAGTCCAGCCCCGCGCCCCGCGTCGCGCTGATCTTCGCCACCGGCACGCCCAACTCCTGGGCCAGAGCCAGCGTATCCACGCGCCCGCCGCGCGCTTCCATCAGGTCGCTCATGTTCAGCAGCACCAGCGTCGGCAAGCCCAGGCTCAGCACCGGCGCGGCCAGCATCAGTTGCCGCCGCAGTTGCAGCGAATCCAGTACCAGCAGGATCGCGTCCGGTGCCGGCGTTCCCGGCATCTCGCCGTGCAGCACCTCAATCGCCACGCGCGCGTCTTCAGAATAGGTATCGAGTCCGTAGATGCCCGGCAGATCGATCAGCGTCAGATCGCTGCGGCCGATGCCGTTCAGCCGCCCCACGCGCTGCTCGACGGTCACACCCGGATAGTTTGCAACCTTCTGCCGCAGCCCCGTCAGCCGGTTAAACAGCGTCGACTTCCCGGAATTCGGCGGCCCCACCAGCGCCACCGTCCGAATCCGCCCCGCAACCCGCGGCTCAATCGGTACGTCGATCGTCGCTGTGCTGCAGCAGTCTTTCATGCTTATTTCGCATTCAAAGCCGGTTGCAAAAATCCGTTGTCGTGAAGGGGCACGGCTTCAGCCGTGCCGTTAATCGTCCCAAATGTCCCGGGCTTTAGCCCCTGAGGTTCTCCGCCATTCATCGGCTCTTTTCCTTATCTCGAAATCGGAGCCTCGTATTCGCGAACCCTGATCGCCCCGGCCGTGTCGCGCCGCAGCGCCACTTCGAACCCGTCAATCGAGTACACCGTCGGATCCCCCGCTGGCGCCCGCCGCACCACCACTACCCGCGCCTCTGGTACAAAACCCATGTGCATCAGGTGATGCTGGATCTCCCGAGGCAGGTCCAGCGACTCCACCACCCCGACCGTTCCAATGGGCAATTCGCTCAGCAGACTCAACTTCCATGCTCCGGAGAGCTCGAGCTCGTCCTCGGCTTCGACCCCAAAATCCGATAATAGCGCAATTGCGACCATTTTGCTCCTATATTGCCTATGGGAGCCAGAATACGGTCGCGGCGGGTCGCCGCTCTGTGATGCCCGTCACCCAGCCGTGTGGCGGAATCTAAATGGTTTTCGCTCAGGAATCTGTTCCCCAAACGGGCAGGGCGCACCTTCGACGCGTCCGTCTACGGCATCTCCGCCGTGATCCTGCTGCTCGTTTCTCTTTCTGCGATGTTGGCGCGCCACCTAGGTCGACCCCATGCAGGCACTGCGCGGGGAATAAGCGGGCCCACGCGCCGAATCCTATCTCGCTGCTGTGGGTGCAGCCTGCTGCCGCTTCCCCGCCAACTCCGTGATTCCCGTCACGCCTCCGCCCTCCCGCGCTCCTCCCGGAACAACCCCCGTGGAATCGCGGTTGTGCGGATACGCGATGGCGATTCAGTGGACGATTCGCTTCGGGGAACGCGGAGGGTTGTACCGAGGTGCGCATCGAACGGACGAGTGGACCTGCATTTCCTCTATTAACCCGGGCCTCGCTATTTCCGAGAAGCCGGTGTTACGGCAGAGATGCTCTTATACTCGTGGCCATGATGCGAATGGCGGTCAGCGTCGTGGTGCTCATTCCGATGTTGACACTGGCCGTTGCGCAAGACTCGCGCTCACCGGCGGACATTATCGACCTGCATCAGGTCGAGTATCCGCCAATAGCGAAGGCCGCACGAGTCTCTGGCGATGTGAAACTCGGCATCACGTTGGGCAAAGATGGCCTACCCGTCTCTGTAGACGTGGAAAGCGGGCCGCCGATGCTGAGGCAAGCTGCCGTCGAAAGCGCAAGCCACTCCCGCTTTAAAACACGAGCGGCCACGCCGGACGTGGTCGAGATCATCTACAAGTTCGTGTTTGACGAGCCTGTGTGCAATCCGAGCCAGGACGAATCGCGTTCCCGAATGGGCAATGTGGGAAACGTCGTTACAGTGAAGGCCCGACCCGCTATGCTCTGCGATCCCGCTGCCGTCATCGTGCAGACTCACGTTCGCTCGGCACGCTGCCTTTATCTTTGGCGATGCTCAACGAAGCGGATAACCCCGGTAGCCCGATAGTTCTGCGAGAGTGTCGGATCGTCTGCACCCCGGAACATTCATTCCCATCCCGGCACAATCGTTCTCTTCGCCCCATCCCTCACGGCCCTCCCGGCGCCGTCGCCGTTCCGCTCCCGGTCACCCCGAAATCCAAAGGCGTCTCGATCAGCTTCGTCACTTCCGCCGGCATCGGCTGCCCGGCATTCTTCAGCAGCAGGCTCACCTGCCACATCTGCGTCTCGTTCAGCACTTTGTCGAACGACGGCATCCCGGTCAGCCGGATCCCGTTGGCGACCTTCCAGTACGTCTCCCCCACCGGATCGTCGCTCACCCCCACCACCCCGTTGCGATGTGGCGCCCACAATTGCGGCGCGTGCGGATACATATGGTCCGCGAATGCCGACGGCCGTCCGTACAGCCCATGGCAGGAGGCGCATTGCGCACGGTAAATCTGCGCCCCCGCCGTCAGAGTCGTCGCGCTCGCCTCCATCGGCGCGCTCGCCGGCATCTCCTTGTCGATGCGCGCATTCAACGGCGCCTTCACGATCTGCTTCTCCAGCGGAAACGGCGCGTCGGCCACCGCCACCGGCGGATGCCCCACGTGAAGGTAAATCAGCCCCCACACCGGAAGGATCAGCAGCCCCAGAATCAACCCCACAAGAAATCTCATGCGCTCCCCACTTCAATCCGGAAAATAACAACCTGCCTTCACGGCATCCTTGCATGCCCATGAAGTTTCCGCAATCCTGCCCCCACCCACCCGTGACCGGCCACCAGCTACCCGCAGCCTCTCCGTAGATGATTTAATACAAAGCAGACACAGTTCTTCTTCTTTTTAGGGCAGTGGAGGCATTCAGGTTCATGCGTTTTCGCAAGTTCTCCGGATACGCCGTGTATCCGCTCTTCGCAGTTCTTCTTTTTGCTCCCTCTGCAACCCGCGCACAGGATGCATCCCCGCAGCAGCCCGCCGGCGCTCCGCAGTCCCAGCCGCCCGACCAGACCGAGCCCCAGTCCACTCCCCAGGAGCGAGCCGAGGTTCTCCGCCAGGCGCAGGCCCGCGTCAACGCCCGGCGCAAAATCCGCGTCCGCCAGATCATCCAGGACACCTATAGCCACAAATATGAACTGGACTTCGGCGGTGGCTCCCTCCGCTTCACCCCCGGCGATACCCTCCAGCACATGAACGAAGCCGCCTGGTACGTCGACCTCACCGAATACTTCCACGGCGATCTCGGCATCACCGCCGACTTCCGCGGCTACTACGGCACGGCCTACACTAACCGCAATCAATACTCCGTCTTCAATCCCAGCATCAGCCAGTACACCTTTCTCGCCGGCCCACGCTACCGCTTCTTCAAAGGCCAGCACTGGGGCTGGACCGCCTTCGCCCTCGCCGGCGCCGGCCACGGCAACTTCGGCACCGGCACCAACGGCTTGCCTCCGCAGCTCGTCGGCCTCTACACCGACTCCACCGTCCTCAACTTTGCCGGCGGCGCCTCTGCGGACTACAACCTCGGCCCCGCCCTCGCCATTCGCTTCACCGGCAACGACGTCATCACCAACTACGGCTCCAGCTTCCAGGAAAATCGGGGCGGCAACCTCGGCATCGTCTACCGCTTCGGCCGCAAATAATCCTCCGGGCACGGACCTCTGTGTCCCGAGGCATGACCGGTCCTTCCCGATCGACCCCCAAAAAACGCTTCCCCGGCCAGGTTCACCCCATAGCAAGAAGCGTATACTCCTCCCGCACGACCTCCGCCATCTCTTTGCCGGGATCCCACTCCTCAGTACCGTCTTCTTCCCAAATCGGCACAGTACCCCACAACGCCGCTCTCCTTCTCAACCGCCACGCCGCATCAGTGCAACACCTGAAAGTGGTCTCCTCTCAGGCCTGTACCCTGTACCCTCCCCCCTGCACCCTGTACCCTTATAAGCAGCACCTCGATGCCCACGGTCCTCGCGCTCCTGGCCTCCGCAACTCGCCTGCTCACGCCCTGCGCCCAGGCCCTCGCTCTCTTCTTTGTAAAAAACGACCTCCGCCATTACCTCCGCACCCACTACGGCGACCACACCTTCCAGAATCTCTACCACTGGCAGCTCTTCTCCTTCGATACCCTCCTCCTCACTCCCTATTTCCTGGTCATGATCGTCCTCTCCATCTATGGCCTGCACCGCTACAAGCTGGTCTGGCAGTACTACCACTACCAAAAGAACGCCACTCATCAACCCCCCAGCCGCTTCGACCAGCTCCCCCGCGTCACCATCCAGCTCCCCATCTACAACGAGCAGTTCGTCATCGATCGCCTCATCGACGCCACCTGCCGCCTCGAATACCCCCCCGACCTCCTCGAAATCCAGGTCCTCGACGACTCCACCGACGAGACCCAGGCAGTCGCCCAGCTCATCGTCGACCGCTACCGCGCTCTCGGCCACAACATCGTCTACCTGCACCGCACCAACCGTACTGGGTACAAAGCCGGCGCCCTGCAGGAAGGCCTGAAATCCGCCACCGGCGAATTCATCGCCATCTTCGACGCCGACTTCGTCCCCCGCCCCGACTGGCTCCTGCGTACCATTCACCACTTCGCCGAGCCCACCATCGGCATGGTGCAAACCCGCTGGACCCACCTCAACCGCGACTACAGCTTCCTCACCCAGGTCGAAGCCATCCTCCTCGACGGCCACTTCGTCCTCGAGCACGGCGCGCGCTCCCGCGCCGGCCTCTTCTTCAACTTCAACGGCACCGCCGGCATCTGGCGCCGCTGCGTCATCGACCAGGCCGGCGGCTGGCAGCACGACACCCTCACCGAGGACACCGACCTCAGCTATCGCGCCCAGATCCTCGGCTGGAAATTCAAATACCTCCAGGACATTGAGTGCCCCGCCGAAGTCCCCATCGAGATGACCGCCTTCAAAACCCAGCAGCAGCGCTGGGCCAAAGGCCTCATCCAGACCTCCAAAAAAATCCTGCCCCGCCTCTTCCGCGCCGACGTGCCCTTTCGCACCAAAGTCGAAGCCTGGTATCACCTTACCGCCAACATCAGCTACCCGCTCATGGTCGTGCTCTCCGTGCTCCTCATGCCCGCCATGATCATTCGCTTCTATCAGGGCTGGTGGGAGATGCTATACATCGACTTCCCCCTCTTCCTCGCCTCCACTTTCTCCATCTCGTCCTTCTATCTCGTCTCGCAGAAGGAGCTATATCCCCGCCGCTGGTTCCGCACCTTCCTCTATCTGCCGTTCCTCATGGCGCTCGGCATCGGCCTCACCATCACCAACACCATCGCCGTCATGGAAGCCCTCTTCGGCATTCGCAGCCCCTTCACGCGCACTCCCAAGTACAGTGTCCAGAGGCGCGGCGAAAAATCGAAAGGCGCCGCGAAATATCGCAAGCGCCTCGGCATCATCCCCTTCCTCGAACTCCTCGTCGGCGGCTACTTCGTCCTCTGCATCTGGTACGCCGTCGCCAACGAGAACTACTTCACCGTCCCCTTCCTGCTCCTCTTCGTCGTCGGCTACCTCTATACCGGCCTGCTCTCGCTCTTCCAGGGACGCTTCGAGCGCTGGCGTTCCGGCGCTAACCTCGACGACACTTCCCCGAAACCGTTCCCCGTCGGCGTGTGATCAGGTACAAAGACCCGAACAGGGGCAATGAGGGGCAAAGTCATGAACCCCGAGGCCCGGCCAGGTTCACCCCACAGCAAGAAGCTTGGACTCATTTCATCCACGGTCCTTGTAAATCGCTCCCGTTTTAGAACCTCAGTACCGCATCGAGTCCCAATTTGAAACTCCGCTGCCCATCCCCACAAACGACCTGGCAGAGGCTCACTCCATGAGCGACAGAACATCCACCGCATTACTGCTGACCATCAACTTCGTGCTGATCGTCGCCCCGATCGTGCCCCTCGCTTTCGCCTGGCGCACATGGGGCAGAACCCAGCCCCCATCGACTTGGCGCAAACGGACAGCCCTTGCCAGTCTGATAGCCGAAAGCATCGCGGCTCTTGCCATGCCCGTCCTCATGCTCGCCCTCGAAACACGCACCTGGGCCAGGTGGATTGACAGAATTGAAGTAGACACAATGGGTTATGCGGCGCTCACCGGCATGGCGGCCTCCCTGATCGCAATCCCGCTCGCCGCTTTTGCTTGGGGCAGGATCCGCTGGCTGACGCTCTCCGCCGGCCTCCTTACCCTGGCTTTGTGCTTCGTTGCCGCTATGTCAATGTCCTTCTAAGCCGTTCCCCATCGGCGTGTTCAGGTACAAAAGCACCAGAAGCACCAGGAGCACCAGAAGCACCAGAAGCACCAGAAGCAACAGGAGCAACAGGAGCAACAGGAGCAACAGGAGCACCAGGAGCAACGGGAGCAACAGGAGCAACAGCAGCCACGAAACCCGCGAAAAGCACGAGGCCCCGGCCAGGTTCACCCCACAGCAAGAAGCTAGCTCCTCTTGCTGCCCGCCCGTCAATAAGAAACGACTAGGTACTCAGCCGAAAGTACCCGTACCCGACACCGTTTCGGCCTATTTTGAAACAAAGCGCAGTCCCCACCTCCAAACCCCCAAATGTGGAAAATTTGTCAAGAGGCGACCCCAAAATCCAAAGTAATAACCCCTCATAACATGCCACTTACACCCTTATACCCTCAAAGATATTTGGCCGGTTTATTCTCTGGGCGTGATATACTGAACTTATAGAGTAAAAAAAGAAAAAGCCTCGCGCACAGCGGGGCTTTTCTATTTTGATGAGGAAAGGAGAAGCCGTGCGCCCACCAGCCAGAATCGCGTCACCCGTTCCGCCGGGTGCCCCATCCTGGTGCGCGGCTTTTTGCGCGCCAGGGTGGGGATGTTCTCTTCGTTTCAGGGTGGGGTGTTCTCTCTCGGATGGGAACAGAACATCTCGAACGGCACCACCCCCTCGGCCGGCTTTGCTGCAACCGCGGCCGACTCTGCGTCAACTTCGACCGACCTGCATCTCACCCGCCTTCAATCAACTACCCCATCACGGTCGAGCATGCATCAATCTCGACCGAACTTGCGTCATCCTCGGCCGACCCGCAACGGTACATCCCAGGCCACTTCGCCTGTTATCAAGCTCGATAACACCGCACCCAGGTTTAGAATCAATCGCTTGCCAGACACCCACCCCCCAGGGGGGGCCCCACCCTTTACACTTTCTCCCTATGAGGTTCTTCGTCCGCTTCGCCCTGCTGCTCCTCCTCCCCATCACCCTTCTCGCCCCCGCCCTTCATAGTTTGGACCGTCAGCCCTCCGCCGACTATCACAACCGCCGCGTCCGCCTCAGCGGAGCCCTCAACCAGGGCATCGCCGTCGTCTTCGCCGCCGACGAGCCTCTCACCGACTTTACCCCCTACCGTCAGGACTCCGACTTCTATTACCTCACCGGCTGGAACCAGCCCGGCGCCGCGCTCCTCGTCGAAGCTCCCGCCATCGGCGAAGACCTGCACACCGTCCGCAGCTACCGCGAAATCCTCTTTCTCCCCACCCGCAACGCACGCACCGAGCGCTACACCGGCCCCAAGCTCGACGCTTCCTCACCCGACGCCGTCCAGACCACCGGCGTCGCCGAAGTCCTGCCCATGACCGATCTCCCCGCCGTCCTCGGCACCCTGCTCAAGAGTGATCGCTACCTCGAGCACAGCCTCTGGAGCCAGCCCGGCGAAACCCGGGCCCGCGCCCTGGCCGAATGGACCTCAGCCACCCTCGGTCTGGCTGCCACGCCCAACCTTCTCGACGTCCACGACCTCACCGGCGTCCTCCGCTCCGGCAAAGATCCCGGCGAGCTCGTCCTCCTCCACAAAGCGGCTGACGCCTCCATCAAAGCCCAGCTCGCCATGATCGCCGCCATCCACCCCGGCATGACCGAGCGCTCTGCCGCCGGCATCATCCTCTCGAATCTCATGGCCAACGGCTGCGAGCGGCCCAGCTACGCGCCCATTGTCGGCTCCGGACCCAACTCCACCATCCTTCACTACTCGGAAAACAGCCGCACTATGCAGGCCGGCGACATTCTCCTCGTCGACGCCGCCGGCGAATACTCTATGTACGCCTCTGACATCACCCGCACCATGCCCGTCAACGGCCACTTCACCGCCCGCCAGCGCGAGGTCTACGACATCGTTCTGGGCGCGCAAACCGCCGCGATGAACGCCTTCGTCGCCGGCCGCTCCCACATCAACGACCCCGACCACCGCTTTCCCGACTCCCTCGACACCGTCGCCTTCAACTACATGAACGCGCATGGCAAAGACCTGCAGGGAGCGGGCCTCGGCAAATACTTCATCCACGGCATCGGCCATCTGGTCGGCATCGACGTCCACGACCCCTGGGATTACACCAAGCCCATTGAGAAAGGCATGGTCTTCACCATCGAGCCCGGCATTTACATCCCCGATGAAAAACTCGGCGTCCGCATCGAAGACGACTACTACGTCAAAGACGACGGCACCCTCGAATGCCTCACCTGCGCCCTGCCCAAAACCGCCGACGCCATGGAAGGCCTCCTGCACGCAGCTGCCAAATGATCGCCAACCGGCTCGGGAGTAACGAATCCGGGTGCCCCATCCTGGTGCGCGGCTTTTGCGCGCCACGGTGGGGTTGTTCGCTAAGGTTTTTTTGCTAAACGTTCTTCGCTAAAAGTCTTTCGCTAAACGTTTCATGCTAAACGTTTCTCGCTCGCCTTTCACTCGCATTTTGCTGGCTTCTCGCTCGTCTTTCGCTGCCCCTTATACTCAAGGCCAACAATGAAATCGCATCTCCGCTCGCATCTCGCGCTCATCCTTCTGCCTCTGCTCGCCGTCCCGTCTTCCTTCGGCTGGGGCAGCAAGGGCCACATCATGATCAACCGTCTCGCCGCCCAATCGCTGCCCGCCGACGTACCCGCTTTCCTCCGCACCCCTGAAGCCATCGACGAAATCGCGTACCTCGGCCCCGAGCCCGACCGCTGGCGTTCCCGAGCCGAACCCGAGCTCAGCGCCGAACAGGCCCCCGACCACTTCATCGACATCGAGTTTGCCGACCTCATCGGACCGCTGCCCCACCAGCGCTACGAATACATCGCCGCCCTGTACGCTTACGCCGCCGCACACCCGGATCGCGCCGCCGAGCTCCGCCCCGAAAAGGTCGGCTTCCAGCCCTACATCGTCAGTGAAGTCTGGGAGCGCCTCAAGTCCGCCATGCGCGACTACCGCCAGATGAGCGCCGAACATCAGGACACCAAACCCGTCGAAGCCGCCATCCTCTTCTACGCCGGATGGCTTGGCCACTACGTCGGCGACGGCTCGCAACCCCTCCACGTCACCATCAACTACAACGGCTGGGTCGGCCCCAATCCCAACGGCTACACGACCGAGCGCACCATCCACAGCCAGTTCGAAACCGCCTTCGTCGACGCGGCCATCGACGCCTCCGACGTCCAGCCCCTCATCGCTCCGCTCCATCCCATCGGCGACGAGTGGGACGACTACCTCGCCTGGCTCCGTCACTCGAATTCGCTCGTCGAGCGCGTCTATCAGCTCGATAAAGATCACGGTTTCGATGGAACCGGCACCCCGGCCGCCAAACAATTCACCGCCGAACGGCTCGCCGCCGCAGCCTCCATGCTCCGCGACCTCTACGTCGCCGCCTGGATCAAATCCGCCGAACCCGTCCCCGACTGGCACGACCAGCACTCAGCAACCGCGCCCTCTGTCACCGTCCATGTGTCACCTGGAGTCCCGTTCCACAGAACACCCGCCGGCGAACCTGCACCTGCCTCTGCCGAAACGGATGCTGCAACCACTGAATCTTTTCCTGGCCGAATCTATCGGCCGGGCGGCGCCGTGTCTGCCCCGACACTCGTCTATGCCGCGCCCCCCAGTTATTCCGATGCCGCGAGAAAAGCGAAACGAAATATGAGGGCATCGTCCTCCTCAGCCTCGTGGTCGACGAGGATGGCAATCCGCAAAATGTGCGCGTAATCCGCCCGCTCGGCATGGGACTCGATGAGAAAGCCATCGAGGCCGTGCGGCGCTATCGCTTTAATCCCGCACTCAAAGATGGAGTCCCGGTGCCGGTCGAAATCAAAGTCGAAGTGAATTTCCGACTGTACTGACGCAATGAGCTTTCACTCTGCTGTCGCGCGCTAACCGCTCTTTAGCTGACCGCTCTTCAGCTAACCGTTCTTTCGCTAACCGCTTTTTAGCTGTTCCCCAATCATTGGCACCAGCCGCGTCAGCAGCCCCGCCAGCTGCTTCTCGACCGCTCGCCCCGTCGCCATCACCTCTTCATGACTCAGCGGCTCCTTCTGGATGCCCGCCGCCAGATTCGTCACGCAGCTAATGCCGAGAACCTCCATGCCCATATGCCGCGCCACAATCGTTTCCTGCACCGTCGACATACCCACCAGATCGGCGCCCATCGTCCGAAACGCGCGAATCTCCGCGGGCGTCTCGAAGCTCGGCCCCAGCACGCTCAGATACACGCCTTCATCCAGTCGAAACTCCATCGATCGTGCGGCCTCGTGCGCCAACTCCCGCAGCCGCGCCGAATACCCCTCGCTCATGTCGAAAAAACGCGGCCCCAGCCGATCGTCATTCGCCCCCACCACCGGATTCCGCCCCGACAAATTAATGTGGTCCGCGATCAGCACCAGTTGCCCCTGCTTCAGCCCCTCATTGATCCCACCCGCCGCGTTCGTCAGCACCAGCGTCCTCACGCCCATCCGCCCCAGCACCCGCACCGGAAACGTCACTTCCTCCGGGCTGTACCCCTCGTACGCGTGCACGCGCCCCTGCATCACCGCCACCGGAACGCCACTCACCTTCCCGATCACCAGCTTCCCGCTGTGCCCCGGCACCGTCGACTGCGGAAAATGCGGAATCTCTGCGAACGAAATCGCCGTCGCACCCTCCAGCTGCTCCGCAAAAGCCCCCAGCCCCGACCCCAGCACAATCGCAATCTTCGGCCGCGATTCCGTCTTTCGACCGACAAACTCCGCCGCCGCCGTTGCCTTCTCAAAAACTGTATCAGCCATAGTTACTTAATCAGCATCCCCACAATCGACGCCGACATCAGATTCGCCATCGTCCCGGCCAGCATCGCCCGGAAGCCCAGCTTGGCCAGATCATTGCGACGATTCGGCGCCAGCGCCCCGATCCCGCCAATCTGAATCCCGATCGAGCTCAGGTTCGCAAACCCGCACAGCGCAAACGTCGCCACGGTCACCGACCGCGCCGCCAGCGCCCCATGTTTCGCCAGATCGCCGAGGTAGGTGTACGCCACCAGTTCGTTCAGCACCATCCGCGTGCCCAGCAGATTCCCCACCGTCGGCGCATCATGCCACGGAATCCCGATCAGCCACGCAATCGGCGCAAAGAAGAATCCCAGAATCGCGTCCAGCGAGTGCGGAAACGGAATATGGTGCCAGCCCAGCCAGTTGTGCATCCCGCCCAGAATCCCATTCACCAGCGCGATCAACGCCAAAAACGAAATCAGCATGATCCCCACATTGAACGCCAGCCGCCCGCCATCGATCGTTCCGCGAGCAATCGACCCAATCAGATTCTCGTCCTTATTCTCCGCACCCTCCGGCAGCTTCACCGTGCCCTCGGTCGCCGGCTTCTCCGTCTCGGGCACCAGCATCTTCGAAATCAGAATCGTTCCCGGCGCTGTCATGATCACGGCCGCCAGCAGGCTGCTCGCCGAGATTCCGTACAGGATGTACGCCGCCATGATCCCGCCCGACACATGCGCCATCCCGCTGGTCATGATCGTCATCAGCTCCGAGCGCGTCGCATCCGGCAGAAACGGCCGGATCGTCAGCGGCGCTTCCGTCTGCCCCATAAAAATGCTCGCCGCCACATTCAGGCTCTCCGCGCCCGACACCTTCATCGTCCACAGCATCGCTTTGGCGAAGGCGCGAATGATCAGCTGCATGATGCCGAGGTAATACAGCACCGCAAAAAACGCCGAGATGAAGATAATCGTCGGCAACACCTGAAACGCGAAAAAGTTTGTCTTATACGCCAGGCCGATCTGCGAGCTGTGCGCGCCCAGATCCCCGAACACGAAGCTCGACCCTGCGAACGCGTACGCCAGCAGCTTGTTCACGGCATCGCCCGCAGAGTGCATGATCTTCTGGCCCACCGTCCACTTCACCACGCACACCGCGAAGACGATCTGCAGCCCCAGCCCCCACACCACGGTGCGCCACCGGATCGCCCTGCGGTTGGTCGAGAAGATCCACGCCAGCAGCAGCATGGTCAGCAGTCCCAGCACTCCCGTGAATCGAGCCAATCTGTTCTCCTTGAAGTTTTCTGCAATCCTATGGGCGCTGCCGCGCTTTCAGAAATTTATTTTTGTTGTCCGCCGAAATAATCTCCCGCACCAGCGGCGGCGCAGCGACCGGCGCGTCTCCCACAACCAGCGCTTCGGTCAGCAACTGCTCCGGCTCCGCAAACCGTGCCTCGTCTTCGGCGAACAGCGTCACCAGAGGCTGCCCCGCGTCCACCTTTGCCCCCAGCTTCACGTGCATCTCGATCCCCGCGTGCGCCTCCACCGGCTCACCCGCGCGTTCCCGCCCCGCGCCCAGCCGCTGCACCGCCCATCCGATCTTCGTGCAGTCCGCCGATACAAAATACCCGCTCCGCGTCGCCCGAAATTCCCGCCGGAATCTCGGCTTGTGAAACGCCGCGCCCGCGTCAAGCGCCTGCACATCCCCGCCCTGCGCCTCCACCATCGACCGAAAAATCTGCAACGCCGATCCATCCACGAGCTTCTCCTCCGCCATGCTGCGTCCCGCTTCCGCGCTCCTCGCCGCATCGCCCAGATAGATCATCCAACCGGCGAGAATCAGCGAAACCTCCCGCAAGTCCTCGCTCAGCGGATCGCGCTCGCCCCGCAACAACTCCATCGACTCCTCAATCTCCACCCAGTTCCCCGCCATGCGTCCCAGCGGCTGGCTCATATCCGTCAGCACCGACACCGTCCGCGTCCCGGCCCGCTCGCCCGTCTCCACCATCAGCGCCGCCAGATACTGCGCGTCTTTTTCCTCCCGCAGAAACGCGCCCGACCCCGTCTTCACGTCGATGACCAGCCCATCCAGCCCCGCCGCCAGTTTCTTGCTCATGATCGACGCGCAAATCAGGTAAGGATTCTCGACCGTCGCCGTCCGGTCCCGCAGGCTGTACAGCTTCCGATCCGCCGGAACCAGGTTCTTCGTCTGCCCCACAATCGACGCGCCACACTGCTCCAGCACGCGCCGCATCTCGGCCGGCGAAAGCTGCGTCCGGTATCCAGGAATCGACTCCAGCTTGTCCAGCGTCCCGCCCGTGTGCCCCAGCGCCCGCCCGCTGATCATCGGATCGGCCAGCCCCGCCGCCGCCACAATCGGCGCCACCAGAAACGACGTCTTGTCCCCCACCCCGCCCGTCGAATGCTTATCGACGGTCCTCCGCCCGAGACCCGTGTGGTCGAGGACCTCGCCCGAATACCGCATCGCCGTCGTCAGCGTGTCCAGCTCGCCCAGCGTCAGCCCGCGCAGAAACACCGCCATCAGCCACGCCGACAGCTGCTCCTCGGGAATCGTCTCCCGCGCCGCACCCTCCACCAGGAATCGAATCTCGTCCCCGTGCAGTTCCTCACCGTCGCGCTTTTTCCGGATCAGGTCGACGGCGTGCAACGGCCCGCTCATCGCCGTCCGTCCCGCGGCTCCAGCGTGAATCCGTAGGGGAAGATTTCCGCGAACGCCTTCGTCTCCGGCCCGCTCTCGCCCGGAAAACAAACCACCGCATCCGGCGTCACAAATTCGCTCATCACCTGCCGGCACGCGCCGCAGGGCGGGCTCGCCGCGCCGTTGCGATTCGCCACCGCGATCACCCGAATCTTCTTCCCTGCTCCCCGTTCGCTGATGGCCCGAAACAGGGCATTCCGTTCCGCGCAGCTCGTCAGTCCATACGAGACGTTTTCGACGTTGCAGCCCGTAAACACCGCGCCATCTTCAAAAAGAAGCGCCGCCCCCACGTAGAACTTTGAGTAGGGCGCGTAGGCGTGCGCCGCGGCTTCGAGCGCCGCGCGCCGCAGCTGGTCCAGCACAGTGGAATCGATGCCTGCCATCCGTCTCTGAGGCTAACGTCTTCAGCCGCTTCGGGCAACCGGACCCTCAAGTTCCATACTCTTCGTCCGATAACCCCATCGTGGACGACCTCACTCGCGAATTCATTCT
Source organism: Acidobacterium sp. (assembly GCA_003131625.1). Classification (GTDB taxonomy): domain Bacteria; phylum Acidobacteriota; class Terriglobia; order Terriglobales; family Acidobacteriaceae; genus Palsa-343. The sequence continues at coordinate 49,868 of PKVY01000069.1, forward strand.
CGAAAGCCGGGAGGGCCTGGACCGCATGGAGCGGTGCCTCACCGACCTCGAAACACGGCCCGGCGACACAGAACTGCTGGCGGAAATCTTCCGCTCCGTACACACCATCAAGGGAACGACCGGCTTCCTCGGCTTCAGCCGCCTCGAAGCGCTCTCCCATGCCGGAGAGAACCTCCTGGGCCTGCTGCGCGACGGCAAGCTCGCCGCCAATCCTGACATCATCAGCGGCCTGCTCGCGCTCATGGATGTCCTTCGCGGCGTCCTCCAGTCCATCGAAACCACCGGCGCGGAAGGAGAAAGCCAGCAGGCAGACAGCGCCCTGATCGCGCGCCTCGAAGAGCTGCAGCGCGGTGATGCTTCCCTCGCCGTTGCCGAACCGGTGCTCGCCGCCGTTGAGGCCGCACCCAGCCATGCAGCCAGGCCGCGCAAACCGCGCGGCACAGGCAAACACATTTCCCGCCGCCCCCGCGGCGACCATCAAGGTACGCCTCCCCCGAACGATCCTGGAGAGGCAGGGCCGCCCATAGCAGTCGAAGCAGCACCACGGGAGGCGGAGCCGCAACCTCGACCCGCTCCCGCCGCTGTCTCTTCGACTTCGGCGCGGCCCGCGACTCAGGCGCAGCCGGAAGCCCCCGCGGCTGCCACCCCCGGCGCTGCCGACTCCACCCTGCGCGTCGACGTCGAACTGCTCAACCGCATGATGAATCTGGTCGGCGAACTGGTCCTCACCCGCAACCAGATTCTCCAGGCCACCAGCACCGACGCCAACTTTGCCCTGCTCGGCCGCCGCCTCGATATGGTCACCGCCGATCTGCGCGAATCCGTCATGAAGGCGCGTATGCAGCCCGTCAGCCATCTCTTCTCGCGCTTTCCCCGCCTGGTCCGCGACCTCGCCCTTGCGCTCGACAAGCGCGTCCACCTTGAAATGGAAGGCCAGGAGACCGAACTCGACAAGAGTCTGCTCGAAGCCATTCGCGATCCCCTCACCCATTCCATCCGCAACGCCATCGACCACGGCATCGAATGCCCGGACGTGCGCGTCGCTCAGGGCAAACCCGCCGAAGGCCTGGTGCGCCTGCGCGCCTGTCACGAAGGCAGTCACGTCATCGTCGAGGTCCACGACGACGGCGCCGGCATGAGCATCGAACGCATCCGCCAGAAGGCCGTCGAGCGCCAGCTCGTTTCACCCCAGCGCGCCGAGCAGATGAACGAGCGCGAGATCCTGCAGCTCATCTTCCTTCCTGGCTTCTCCACCGCCGCCGCCGTCACCAACGTCTCCGGACGCGGCGTCGGCATGGATGTAGTCCGCACCAACGTCGAAAAAATCGGCGGCAAGGTCGAGGTCGACAGCCACGCCGGCAAAGGCACCATCCTGCGCCTGCGCATTCCCCTCACCCTCGCCATCATTCCCGCCCTCATCGTGCACAGCCGCGGCCAGAATTTCGCCGTTCCGCAGGCCTCGCTCACCGAGCTGGTGCACATGAGCGCCGGGGAAACCGACAACCGCATCGAGTGGCTCGAAAACGCGGCGCTCTATCGCCTGCGCGGCCGTCTGCTCCCCCTCGTCTTTCTTGACCGCCTGCTCCAGCAGCCCCCGCGCGAGCGCACCGCCCCCTGCGACATCGCCATCCTCAACGCCGATGGCCGCCGCTTCGGCCTGGTCGTCGACGGCCTCGCCGATCCGGAAGAAATTGTCGTCAAGCCCCTCGCTGCAGTTCTGCGCGAAATCGGCTACTACGCCGGCGCCACCATCCTCGGCAACGGAGAAATGGCTTTGATCCTGAACCCCGGCTCGATCGCCCAGAATGCCAACGTCACCCTCACCTCGGAAGCCGACGACGGCCTTGACGAAAATCGCGCCGGCCGCCAGGACTTCCTCCTCGTTGAAACCGGCAACCGCCGCGCTGCGCTGCCGTTGGAAACCGTGGTGCGCATCGAGCGCATCCCCCGCTCCCGCATCGAACGCGCCGGCTCCCGCCCGGTCCTGCGCTTCGAGGGCCAGTTGCTGCCTCTCGACGATGCTGCTTCCGAGCTCATCGATGCCTCTGACGATCCCGAAGCGCAGACTACCGTCGTCGTTTGCCGCGACGGCGACCGCCAGGTCGGCATGACCGTTTCCCAGGTCCTTGACGTCACCGGAGGCAAACAACTCGAGCAAGCCGGTACCGGCGGCGTGGCCGGCGGCATCACCCTGCTCCATGAACGCGTCACCGGCATCGTCGGTCTTTCCGGCATCCCCTCGCTCGAGTGCGTCGCGGAAACTCCGGCTGTCCCAGACTTCCCGTCCGCGGAGGAAACCCAATGAGCGATGTGCACGCCAGTCCAACCCAGGAGGTCTGCTCGGTGCAGGTGGGCGATACCCTCTACGGCGTCCCCATCGCGCATGTCCTCGAAATCCTCGGCAAGCCCGCTACCCAGCCGGTTCCCCTCGCTCCTTACTTCGTCGGTGGACTGGTCCACTATCGCGGCGAGGTGCTGACCGCCGTCTCGCTGCGCCGCCTGCTCGGCATGGAGCCCGCCAAAACTCCCGAGGATGTCCTCGTTTTCGAAAATCCCGACGGCCTCTTCGGCCTCTTCGTCGACTCGGTAGGAGAAGTCCTCCACGTCTCCCAGGCCGAACATGAGCCCAATCCGGCGACCCTCGAACCCCGCCGCCAGCAACTCTTTGCAGGAGCCTGGAAGCTCAAGGATCGTCTCCTCGTCAGCCTCGAACCCGAGCGCCTGGACCCCATGCGCCTCGCCAGCGCCTTCCCGGCCTGACCCCGGGCAGCGGAAAGGATTGCCATGCGCGCCCTGGTCGTGGACGATTCGCGCTTCATTCGCAATTATCTCCACTCCCTCTTTGCCGAACACGGCGTCGAGTGCCTCGAAGCCGCCGACGGCGAGCAGGGCCTCAACTGCCTCCGCCACCTCGGGCCCTTCTCCGTTGCCCTCGTCGACTGGAATATGCCCGTCATGTCCGGCTTCGAGATGCTCGAGGCCGCCCGCGCCGATCCTGCCTTCGACGCAACCAAAATCGTCATGGTCACCACCGAAGCCGAAAACGACCACATCGAAGCCGCCCTCGATGCCGGCGCCGACGAGTACCTCGTCAAGCCCTTCGATGAAGCCGGCCTCTTCGACAAGCTCCGCATGGCGGGAGTCGACGAGCCATGACCCAGACCAGCGACCCCGCCTCCCCCCGCAAAGTTCGCATCCTCCTTGTCGATGACTCGGCCGTCATGCGCAGCCTGCTGCGCATGGTTCTCGAGCCGCAACCCTCCATCGAGATCGTCGCCGCTGCTTCCAGCGGCGAAGCGGGGCTCGCCGCCTTCGAGAGCCTCCACCCCGACCTCGTCCTCCTCGACATCGAAATGCCCGGCATCAACGGCCTCGAAGTCCTCTCCACCATCCGCCGCAGCGATCGCCGCGTCCCCGTCATCATGTGCAGTACCCTCACCTCGCGCGGCGCCCGCATCACCATCGAAGCCCTTACCCGCGGCGCCACCGACTACGTCGCCAAACCCGGCGCGCAGAATGGCATCCGCGAAGGCGTTGAGACCCTCACCCGCGAGCTGCTGCCCAAAATCCTCGCCCTCTTTCCCTCGAAGGCCCGCCCATCCGCCGCAATTCCTTCTCCCGAACCTCGACTCACCCTCCCGCCCGCGGTGTCTCTGCCGCCAAAGATGGTCGTCATTGGGACCTCCACCGGCGGCCCCGCTGCTCTCGAACTCCTGCTCCCCAAAATTCCCGCCAGCTTCCCGCTGCCCATCCTCATCGTGCAGCACATGCCGCGCCTCTTTACCGGCCTGCTCGCCGAACGCCTCAACAACCTCTGCCCCCTGCATGTGCGTGAGGCCGCGCCCGACAATCGTCCCGAACCCGGCGTCGTCGACATCGCCCGCGGCGACTGGCACCTCGAACTCACCCGCGACATGCGCCTCCGCCTCAATCAAAATCCGCACGAGAACTTCTGCCGGCCCTCCGTCGACGTGCTCTTTCGCACCGCCGCGCAGGTCTGCGCAGGGCGCCTGCTCGGCGTCGTCCTCACCGGCATGGGCTCCGATGGCCTGGCCGGCTCGCGCGCCATCCGCTCCGCCGGCGGCTGCGTCTTCGCTCAGGATGGCGCCACCAGCGTGGTCTGGGGCATGCCCGGCGCGGTCGCCAATGCGGGCCTCGCCAACAAAATCCTCCCCCTCGATGCAATCCCCGCCGAAATCCTCCGCCACGTCGCTGCCACCGCGGCGCACCCGCACCGCACGGAGGCCGTCGCTCCGTGACTTCCTCCGCCATCGACTTCGAATACCTGCGCGCCGTCGTCATGCGCAACTCCGGCAATCACGTCGATCCCTCCCGCGACTACCTCTTCGAATCGCGCCTCCAGCGCCTGCTCCGCGACCGCGGCCTCCAGTCCCTGAGCCAGCTTGTCTCCGCCCTTCGCTCCGATCCTGGGCCCACTCTTCAGCGTTCGGTCGCCGAAGCCATGACCATCAACGAGACCAGCTTCTTTCGCGATACCTCCACCTTCGACCTCCTTCGCGAACAGCTGCTCCCCGCGCTCATCGCCGCTCGCCAAACCACCCGCACCCTCCGCTTCTGGTCCGCCGCCAGTTCCTCGGGCCAGGAAGCCTACTCGCTCGCCATCATGCTCCGCGAGCATTTTCCCCTGCTCGCCGGGTGGCGAATCGATATCCTCGGCACCGACATCTCCGCCGAAATGGTTGAGCGCTCCAGCGCCGGCCGCTATCAGCGCATCGAAGTCAACCGCGGCCTGCCCGCCCGCTTCCTGGTCAAATACCTCGTCCGCACCGGCGACGAGTGGGAAGTCCACCCCGACATCAAGCGCCTCTGCCGCTTTCAGCAGCGCAACCTCTGCCTGCCCTTTCCCTCGGGCGAGACCTTCGACGTCATCTTTCTCCGCAACGTCATGATCTACTTCCCGCAGGACACGCGCCGCCACGTTCTCCTCGGCATGCACCGCTCGCTCGCCCGCGACGGCGTTCTCTTCCTCGGCCTCAGCGAGCAGCCCCGCATGGATACCCACTGGCAAACCATGCTGACCCCCAAAACCGTCTGGTACAAACCCATCCCCGCCTGAGCAAAGGCGAGCGAGAAGCGAGCCAGGACCCAGCAGAAAGCCGGGTGCCCCGGGTCTCGATTTTGAGACCCGGGATACGTGCAAAGCGCGCCACTTCTCGCTAACGGCTCGCACCTCGCCTTATCCTCTCCACAGCGATGGTCACAAAGAAACCCACCCCCGAACCACAAACCTCCGACCCGCTGGCCCTCTTCCATCCCGTCACCCGCGGGTGGTTTCGCTCCGCGCTCGGCACCCCCACCACGCCCCAGCGCCTCGGCTGGCCCGCCATCGCGCGCGGCGAAAGCACCCTGATCCTCGCCCCCACCGGCACCGGCAAAACCCTCACTGCCTTTCTCTGGTGCCTCGACCGCCTGATGTTCCACGCGATCCCGACCACCCCCGGTTGCCGCGTCGTCTACATCAGCCCCCTCAAAGCCCTCGCCGTCGACGTCGAACGCAACCTCCGCACGCCGCTTGCCGCCATTGCCCCGCTCGCCCGCGCCGCCGGCGTTCCCTTTCGCTTGCCCGACATCGCCATCCGCACCGGCGACACCCCGCAGATCGAGCGCGCCCGCTTTCGCCGCCATCCCGCCGACATCCTCATCACCACCCCCGAATCCCTCTACCTCCTCCTCACCTCCGAAGCTGCCTCCGCCCTCCGCACCGTCGACACCGTCATCGTCGACGAGATTCACGCCCTCGTTCCCACCAAACGCGGCGCGCATCTCGCCCTCTCGCTCGAACGCCTCGAAGCCATCGTCCAGCGTCCCCTCCAGCGCATCGGCCTCTCCGCCACCCAGCGCCCGCTCGAAGAGGTCGCCTTCTTCCTCGGCGGAACGAATCATCTGGAGCGGAACGCCGCGGGCCCGCAGTCGAAGGACCTGCACGGAACCCCGAACTCTGAACGCCGAACGCCGAACGCCGATTTGCCGACCCCCACCCCGCTACCCGACCCTGTGGTAACCATCCCCCGATCTGTCACCATCATCAATGCCAGTGAACCCAAGCGCCTTCATCTCAAAGTTGAAGTTTCAGTTGAAGATTTTTCCACCACATCCCCACTGGTACCCACTGACGGTTCCCCCACCAAACGCCCCTCCATCTGGACCACCATTCCGCCCCGTCTCCTCGCCATCATCCTCGCGCGCCAGTCCACCCTCATCTTCGTCAACAACCGCCGTACCGCCGAACGCCTCGCCGGTTTGATCAACGACCTCGCCCAGCAACCCCTCGCCCGCGCCCATCACGGCTCGCTCGCCGCCGCCCAGCGCACCGAAATCGAAACCCTCCTCAAGACCGGACAAATCCGCGCCGTCGTCGCCACCTCGTCTCTCGAACTCGGCATCGACATGGGTGCCATCGACATGGTCATCCAGATCGAGTCGCCGCCCTCCGTCGCCGCCGGCATGCAGCGCATCGGCCGCGCCGGCCACAAGGTCGGAGCCACGAGCGAAGGCGTCATCTTCCCCAAATACCGCGCCGACCTCGTCGCCTGCTCCGCCGTCACCCGCGCCATGCACGAAGGCCTCGTCGAATCCACCTCCATCCTCCGCAATCCCCTCGACGTCCTCGCCCAGCAGATCGTCGCCACCGTAGCGCATCCACCTGCGCTCTCCACTCCGCGAAGAAAAGGCCAACCCCCGCGCGCGCCCATCATCTCCGTCGACGACCTCTACGCCCTCGTTCGCCGCGCCGCGCCCTTCGCTACCCTCACCCGGTCGACGCTCGAAAACGTTCTCGACCTCCTCGCCGGCAAATACCCCTCCGACGAATTCGCCGAGTTGCGCCCCCGCATCACCTGGGATCGCGACGCGAATCTTCTCACCCCGCGCGAGGGCGCGAAGACCCTCGCGATTCTCAACGCCGGTACCATCCCCGACCGTGGCCTCTACGGCGTCTTCCTCTCCGGAGAACACAAGAAACCCGTCCGCGTCGGCGAGCTCGACGAGGAAATGGTCTTCGAATCCCGTGTCGGCGAAGTCTTCATCCTCGGCGCTTCCACCTGGCGCATCGACGACATCTCTCACGACCGCGTCCTGGTCACGCCCGCCCCAGGGGCACCGGGCAAAATGCCCTTCTGGCACGGCGACCAGGCTGGCCGTCCCCTTGAATTCGGCCGTCGCATCGGTGCTCTCATCCGCGAACTCCGCGCCCTTCCTCCAAACGCCGCCATCAGCCGCCTCGTTCGTGAACACGACCTCGACGCCCAGGCCGCCGAAAACCTCCTGCAGTTCCTCACCGACCAGGCAAATGTAACAACCACCGTTCCAGATGATCGCAACATCGTCATCGAGCGCATCCGCGACGAGCTCGGCGACTGGCGCGTCTGCGTCCTCACCCCCTTTGGCAACCGCATCCACACGCCCTGGGCCATGGCCGCCGCCGCGCAGATCGCCGACGCCGGAGGCCCCCACGTCGAAACCATGTCCACCGACGACGGCTTCGTCCTCCGCTTCCCCGACGTCGACGCGCCGCCAGACCCCGCCCTACTTCTCCCCGATCCCGATAACGTCACCAACATCGTCGTGCGCCAGCTCAGCACCACCGCGCTCTTCGCCGCAAAATTCCGCGAAGCCTCCGCCCGCGCGCTGCTCCTCCCGCGCCGCCGCCCCCAAACCCGCGCCCCGCTCTGGCAGCAGCGCAAACGCGCCTCCGATCTGCTCGCCGTCGCCTCTCGGTATCCGTCGTTCCCCATGCTGCTCGAAGCCCATCGCGAATGCCTGCGCGACACCTTCGACATGCCGGCCCTCGTCGATGTCCTCCGCTCCATTAAGGAACAGGAAATCCAGGTCCACGTTGTCGACACGGACAAGGCCTCGCCCTTCGCGGCGTCTCTCCTCTTCGGATACACCGGCAACTTCATCTACGACGGCGACGCGCCTCTCGCCGAACGCCGCGCCGCCGCCCTCTCCATCGATCAGTCGCTCCTCGCCGACCTCCTCGGCGAAGCCGACCTCCGCGAGCTCCTCGACCCCATCGCCATCGCCGAAGTCGAAGCCAACCTCCAGCTCCTCGGAGAAAATCAGCGCGCAAGGTCCGCCGATGCAATTCACGACCTCCTCCTCCGCCTCGGCGATCTCTCCCGCGACGAAATCGCCCTCCGCGTCGCCTCACCAGACCTGCTCAAATCCATCCACACGCTCGCGCACGCCCGCCGCGTCCTTCAGGTCAAAAGCGCCAACCACCAGCGATTCATCGCCGTTGAAGACGCAGCCCGCTATCGCGATGCCCTGAAAATCACCCTGCCTCCCGATCTGCCCAAATCCCTCACCGCCCCTAACCCCGCGCCCGTCCTTGAGCTCGTTCGCCGCTACGCCCGCACCCACGGCCCTTTCACGCTCCAGGAAGTTACGGCCCGCTTCGGCCTCGACGCCCAGCCCGTCACAGCCGCCCTGCGCGCGCTCGTCCGCGATGGCCGCGTTCTCGAAGGCGGATTCCGCCCCGCTGGATCCCATCGCGAGTACTGCGACGCGGAATCCCTTCGCCTCATCCGCAATAAGTCACTCGCACGGTTACGTAAAGAAATCGAGCCCGCCGATCCGCGTCTCTTCGCCCGCTTCGAAACCCACTGGCAGGGCGTTCTGCAGAAACGTCGCGGCCTTGATGCCCTTCTCGACACCATCGAATCCCTCCAGGGCGCGCCGCTCCCCGCCTCGCTCCTCGAATCGCAAATCCTCCCCGCCCGCCTCGCCCGCTACTCCCCCGCCGACCTCGACACCCTCATCGCCGCCGGCGAAGTGGTCTGGTGCGGCTTCGATTCGCTCGGCGAACGCGACGGCCGCATCGCCCTCTATCTCGCCGACCGCATCGCTTCCCTGCTCCCACCCCGCGCCACAACCGCCGAACCCCTCGCCCCACGCGAACAAGCCATCCTCGAAGCCCTCGCCCGTTCCGGCGCCACCTTCTTCGCCGATCTCCACGAAGCCATCGGCTCGGGCTACCCCGGCGAAACCATCGACGCCCTCTGGTCGCTCGTCTGGCGCGGCCTCGTCACCAACGACACGCTGCACGCTCTCCGCGCGTACATCGCGAAGCCCGAAACGGCGCGCTCCAGCAAGCGCCAGCACAATCAGCCCAGCTTTCGCTCCCGCCGCACGACACCGCCCAGCGCTCAGGGCCGCTGGACCCTCGTCCCTACTCCCGGCCGCACCACTCCCGCTGCGCAGACGGCCTGGTCTCACGCCATCGCGCAGCAGCTCCTCCATCGCTACGGCATAGTCACCCGCGAAACCGTCGCCCAGGAAAATCTTCCCGGCGGATTCTCGGCCGTCTACGAGGTCCTCAAAGCTCTCGAAGCCCAGGGCCGCATCCGCCGCGGCTATTTCATCGCTGGACTCGGCGGCGCGCAGTTCGCCCAACCCGCCGCCGTCGAACTGCTCCGCTCTCTCGGCGCCAACCCACCCGAAAGACCCGAAATGCTCCTCCTCGCCGCCGCCGATCCCGCCAATCCCTGGGGCAGCATCCTGCGCTGGCCCGAACCCGACTCCGCCGCTCCTGAAAACGCCGCCTCCCTCAGCCGCAGCGTCGGAGCTTCCGTCATCCTCCGCAACGGTTATTGCGTCGCGTACCTGCGACGCAATAACCCGGCCCTCCAGGTCTTCTTGCCCCCCGAAGACGAACTCGCCGACCCCGACCGCAGCGCCATCGCGCGCGACCTCGCACAATTTCTCGCTAATTTTGCTCAGGAACTGTTACAGAATCCGGAAACTCGTCACCATGGCGGTCTCTTAATCGACGCCATCGCCGGCCAGCCCGCCCACGAGCACTTCCTCGCGCCGTTTCTCCGCGAAGCAGGCTTCCACCCCTCACCCCGCGGCTTCCACATCCGCTACATCGCCGCACAACCCACCGGCTTGTCATCCTGAGCGAAGCGAAGGACCTCGCGGTTTTCTAATCCCTAAACCCTAACCTCTAATCCCTGCATTTCAGTGGATCGTCTTCATCCGCCGCTGCATGTAATCCATCAGCAGATACTCGCCCAGCGTCTCCGGCGTCGTGAAATACGCCTTCCCCTTGCACATCTGCGTCACCTTCTGCACAAACTGCACCAGCCCGAAGTCCGACGCCAGCATAAATGTGTTGATCATGATGTTCTGCCGCTTGCACCGCGACACTTCTTCCAGCGTCTCGCTCACCACCAGCGGATCGAGCCCAAACGCATTCTTGTAAATCCGCCCATCCGGCAGAGTCAGCGCCGACGGCTTCCCGTCCGTGATCATCACAATCTGCTTCATGTCTTTGCGCTGCCGTGACAAAATCCGCTGCGACATGCGCAGTCCCTCGCGCGTGTTCGTGTAATACGGACCCACCTTCACCCGCGCCAGCTGCGACACCGGCAGCTCCTCTGCGGAATCGTGAAACAGTACAAGCGAAAGCGTGTCCCCCGGATACTGCGTCCGGATCAGGTGCGCCATCGCCATCGCCACTTTTTTCGCCGGAGTAAACCGGTCCTCGCCGTAAAGAATCATCGAGTGCGAGCAATCCAGCATCACCACCGTCGCGCACGAGCTCTGATACTCGCTCTGGTGCACCTGCAAATCGCTGTACTCCAGATTCAGCGGCAGCGTCAGCCCCTCGCGCGCGATCGCCGACTTCAGCGTCGCCGGAGCATCCAGGTTCAGCGTGTCCCCAAACTCATACGGCTGCGACCCACCGCTCGTCTCCACGCCCGTCGCCCAGTGCCGTGTGTCGTGCCGCCCAAAATTCGATTTCCCCAACGACCCCAGCAGATCCCTCAACGTTTTGTATCCCAGAAAATCGAGGCTCTTGTCCGTCACCTCGAAGCGCGCTTCCGTCTGCGGCCCGCCCATCTGTCCCGCCGCCTGCGAAACCTGCCCAGGTTCCTGCGAACTTTGCGTCGAAATGTAGTTCTCCCGCTCCATCCGCTCGATCAGCTTTTCGACCAGCTCGTCCAGCTTCCCGTCCGCCGTCATCTGATCGATCTTCTGCTGCAGGCTCTCATCGAACGCGTCGCCCTGCTCCAGCGCCCGTCGCAGCGCCTCCCGCAGATCGTCCATCGTCTGGTCGAGATCCTGAAACTCCGCAAACGGATTCTGAAATCCCGAGTCCAGCAGATAATCCGACAGCGCCTTGAGCAGATCCTCCATGCTCACCTCGCTCGCCAAATCACCCGTGAACTTCGTATACCGAACACTCTTCATAAATGTCTGTCATCCTGAGCGAAGTACCTCGCGTCTCCACCTTGCCGGGTGCCCCATATCTGCCGCAGTTGGCAGATGTGGGAAAACGCGCGAAGCGCGTCCGCTTTTCTGAACGCTGAACGCTGTACCCTGAACGCTAGTTAAAACTCCCCCGCCGCGTCCGTCTCGCCTGCCACTGCTCAAAATCCCGCTCCGGCTCCGCTCTCTCCGGACGCTCCGGCTTTTCCTGCGCCTTTTTCTGCGCCGAGAAACTCCGCTCCTCATTCCGGCTGATCCGGCAATGCGCGCACATTCCTTCCAGCAGAAACTCCGCCGCTGCCGTCACCGCCTCCGCACCATCGCCACTCTTCACACCCAGCGGACTCAGCTTCTCCATCAGCCCCTGAATCTGTTTCAGCTCCTCCAGCGTCGCTTTCGCCGCATAAGCGTCCGAAATCTTCACCGTCCCGCCCAGGTTGAACCACTGTTCGATCTGCTGCGTGTTCACGTCGCCAAAGTAGCGATCGAAAACCTTCCCGATCGCCGTGCGCACGATGTCCCGCACCACCGTGTCCGCGCCCTTCATCTCGCCTTCGTA
>PKVY01000126.1 GCA_003131625.1 Acidobacterium sp.
AGGGCAATCTTGCGCCGGAGGGATGCGTGATCAAAGTGGCGGGCCACAAGCGGCTGGAGCATCGCGGGCCCGCGCGGGTGTTCGACTCGGAGCACGCGGCGTTTCATGCCGTGGAGGCGGGCCAGATAAGGCCAGGCGACGTGATGGTGATCCGCTACGAGGGGCCGGTGGGCGGGCCGGGCATGCAGGAGATGCTGTCGGTGACGGGCGCGGTTGCGGGCATTGACGAACTGAGCGACACGGTGGCGCTGCTGACGGACGGGCGATTTTCCGGCGCGACGCGCGGGCTGATGGCGGGGCATGTGGCTCCGGAGGCCGCGGTGGGCGGTCCGATCGCGGCGGTGCGCGAAGGCGACATGATTCATTTTGATGTTCCGAACCGGAAGCTGGACGTGGAGATTTCGGCTGCCGAGTTGCAGTCGCGTTTGGCGCAATGGAAGAAGCCGGCGCCACGGTTTGCGCGCGGGGTGTTTCGGAAGTATGCGGATTCGGTCTCGTCGGCGGCGCAGGGTGCTGTGACGGGGTAAGGCAGAGGTTAGGGATTAGGGATTAGGAATTAGGGAGCCCGAGGAGGGGACACGATGGCCTCGAAAAATCAAGGAACGGCGAAACAGAATTCGAGTCACGCTGGGGACACGACTGCTTCGGGTCGGGCGGGGAATGCGACGCGGCTGACGGGGGCGGAGATCATCTGGGCGACTCTGGAGGGTGAGGGCGTCGACGTGGTGTTTGGGTATCCGGGCGGAGCGATTTTGCCGGCGTACGATGCGCTGCGGAAGTTTCCCATTCGGCACGTGCTGGTGCGGCACGAGCAAGGCGCGGCGCACATGGCCGACGGATACGCGCGGGCTTCGGGCAAAGTGGGCGTTTGTGTTGCGACGTCTGGGCCGGGCGCGACGAATCTGGTGACGGGGATTGCGACGGCCATGCTCGATTCGGTGCCGATTGTGTGCATCACCGGCCAGGTGTCGAGCAAGGTGCTGGGGACGGATGCGTTCCAGGAAGTGGACATCACGGGCATCACGCTGCCGGTGACCAAACATAACTACGTGGTGACGCGCGCCGAGGATGTGGCGCCGGTGATCCGCGAAGCGTTTCTGGTGGCGAAGTCGGGGCGACCGGGGCCGGTGCTGGTTGACATCACGAAAGATGCGCAGCAGGCTTCGGCGGAGTTCGATTTTGCGGCGGCGGCACCGAAGCCGCATCGTCCGCACCCGATGCTGAAGACAGAGTCGGCATCGATTTTGCAGGCGGCGGAGCTGATCCGGAATGCGAAGAAGCCGGTGATCCTGGCGGGGCACGGGCTGCTGCAGTCGGGCGCGTATGCGCAGGTGCGAACGCTGGCGGAAAGGATGCGGATTCCGGTGGCGTCGACGTTATTGGGGCTGGGCGGATTTCCGGCGTCGCATCCGCTGTCGCTGGGCATGATGGGCATGCACGGCGAGGCGTGGGTGAACCACGCGATCCAGCAGGCGGATTTGCTGATCGCATGCGGGATGCGATTCGATGATCGGGTAACGGGGACGCTGGCGACGTACGCGCCGAATGCGAAGAAGATTCACATCGAGGTGGATCCGGCGGAGATCAACAAAAATGTAAAGGTGGATGTGGCGCTGATCGGGGATCTGAAAGAGGCGCTGGAGGCGCTGCTGCCGCACCTGCCACCGCGCGATGCAAAGGGCGAGAGCGCGTGGGTGAAGGAGATTGAGGCGAGCAAGGGCGAGTGCGCGGTGCGCGACATCAGCAATCTGCCGGACAGCGGGCATTTGTATGCGGCGCATGTGATGCACGATTTGTGGCGCGCGACCGAGGGCAAGGCGATTGTGGTGACGGATGTGGGGCAGCACCAGATGTGGGAGGCGCAGTATTACAAGCACGATGAGCCACGGACGCTGATCACGTCGGGCGGTTTGGGAACGATGGGGTTTGCACTGCCGGCGGCGATTGGGGCGAAGATCGCGTGTCCTGACAAGGAAGTGTGGGTGGTGGCCGGGGATGGCGGGTTCCAGATGACGGCGGCGGAGTTGTCGACCGCCGCGCAGGAAGAGCTGGACCTGAATATTGCCGTGGTGAACAACGGGTATCTGGGGATGGTGCGGCAGTGGCAGGAATTTTTCTACGAGAAGAATTATCAGTCGACGCCGCTGCTGAGCCCGGATTTTGTAAAGCTGGCGGAGGCGCACGGGATTCGCGGACTCGCCGTCGGCAAACGTTCTGAAGTGTTGCCAGCTGTGAGAGAAGCGCGCGCACACAAGGGGCCGTTCGTGATTAATTTCCTGGTGGAGAAGGAAGATTCTGTGTATCCGATGATTCCGGCCGGGTCGGCGTTGCATGAGATGATTCGGCGGCCGGAGAATCCGTTGGTGGAAACGGCGCAGGATTAGTGATGAGCGTACCAAGTCGAACGGAGTACCGGGTTTTCCTGCACAGCGGCAATTGCATCAGCTCAGGCACTCGGGTAGGTCGCGGTGTTGCTTGGCTCGATGACGCCGCCCTTTACGTTCAGGGCGATCTGGACCTTCGTATTCCGGGCTCTCAGATTCTTGCAGTATCGCTCCTTCGAGTCCGTCCTTTGGGTCAGACACTTCAGATTGACTACGGCGGAGGTCGCCTTTTTCTCGCCGCTTTGGGAATAAAATTCGGACCGATCTTCTTCATGAGTCCGCGTCGAACGAAGAGACTGAAGAGGGAGGTAGCACGGTGCTTCATACATTCGTAGCACTGGTGGAAGACAAGCCGGGCGTGCTGACGCGGGTGGCGTCACTGTTCCGTCGGCTGAACATCAACATTGTGTCACTGACGGTGGGCCACTCGGAGAAGGTGGGCGTATCGCGGATGACGATTGTCTGCGATGCGTCGCCGACGGCCGGGCACCGGATCGCGGCGAGTCTCTATAAACTGGAGAATGTGCTGCAGGTGGACGATGTGGGCCAGCTGTCGCATGTGGCGCGGGAGCTGGCGCTGATCAAAGTGGCGGCGACACCGAAGACGCGGTCGATGGTCTTCGAGCTGGTGGAGGTTTTCCGGGCGAGGATTGTCGATCTGGCGCCGGAGTCGATGATGATCGAGATCACGGGCGTGGAGAGCAAGATCGAGGGGCTGATCCAGGTGCTGAACGAGAACGGGGATCGGATCCTTGAGATTTCGCGCACGGGGCGCATGGTGATGCGGCGCGGGCAGCACACAAGCCGGGTGCTGGAGGCAATGCGGGTTCCGGGTTTGGAGACGCCGGATGAGCTGAAGGCCGAAGAAGTGGGCAGCGCGAGCGACGTGCTGATGGCGGAGGAGACGGGGTTTGGGGATTAGTTGAGACCAAGGGTATAGGGGATAGGGTTTAGGGAATAGAAAAACTGAAACGCAGATCGGTCGACTGCGGTTGCTCGCTGACGCGAACAACCTTTGCTCAGGATGACAATTTGTTGAGAGAAGAGGAAACGTAATGGCGAAGACGTATCACGATCAGGACGCGGATTTGTCGCTGATCCAGCAGAAGAAGGTCGCTGTGATTGGGTATGGGTCGCAGGGGCATGCGCACGCGCTGAATCTGAAGGATTCGGGCGTGGAGGTGCGGGTGGGATTGCCGGCGACGAGCAAGTCCGTGGAGAAGGCGAAGAAGGCCGGGCTGCAGGTGACGAGCGTGAGCGATGCGGCAGCGTGGGGCGACGTGATCATGATCCTGACGCCGGATCACTCGCAGGGCGAGACGTACGCGAAGGAAATCGCGCCGCACATGAAGAAGGGCAAGACGATCATGTTCGGGCACGGGTTCAACATTCGCTTTGGCGCGATCCAGCCACCGGCGGAGGTGGACGTGTCGATGGTGGCGCCGAAGGGGCCAGGACATCGCGTGCGCGAGGTGTTCATCGAGGGCGGCGGCGTTCCGTGTTTGGTGGCGGTGCATCAGGATGCGTCAGGCCATGCGCTGAAGCAGGCGCTTTCCTATGCCAAGGGGATTGGCGGGACGCGCGGCGGCGTTTTGGAGACGACGTTTGCCGAGGAGACGGAGACGGATCTGTTTGGCGAGCAGGCGGTGCTGTGCGGGGGAACGTCGGCGCTGGTGAAGGCGGGGTTCGACACGCTGGTGGAGGCGGGATATCAGCCGGAGATTGCGTATTTCGAATGCCTGCATGAGCTGAAGCTGATCGTGGACCTGATGTATCGCGGCGGGCTGGCTTATATGCGGTATTCGATCTCCGACACGGCGGAATACGGCGATTACACAGCGGGGCCGCGGATTGTGACGGACGAAACGCGCGCGGAGATGAAGAAGCTGCTGACGGAGATTCAGAACGGCACCTTCGCGAAAAAGTGGATCGAGGAAAACAAGACGGGGCGGAAGAACTTCACCGAGATGCGGAAAAGGGAAGCCGGTCTGCAGGTGGAAGAGGTAGGCGCGCGACTGCGGGCGGCGATGCCGTTCCTCGATCCGGTGGTGGTGAAGGATGGCGTTCCGCAGCCGGCGACGGAGACCGAGCCGGTGACGGCCTGAAGTCAGGTGACAGGGTACAGGGTACAGGTGATGGACCTTGGCGCCGCGCGTTTTAGTGAAGCGAGATCGATGAGTGGACGGCTTCTGATCGGCGCAGTGGTTATGGTCCTGGCGGGGGCCAGAGGCTATGCTCAGGCGCGTCCGACTTGCGCGGTGGTGCCGAAGTCGCTGGCGGCGATGAAGGGATGCTATCGGCCGCTGCTGGTTTTCAGTCCGAATGGCGACGACGCGCGGCTGCGGCGGCAGGTGAGCATGCTGGATGAAGCCGCGGACGACATGATGGACCGCTTCGTGCTGTATACGCCGATTGTTCCGGATGGGCGGCAGGTAACGACGCCGGCGGATGCGCCGTACTCGATCCTGGACGCGAAGGCGATGGGCGCGGTGCGGGCGCAATTTCATGTCGCGGCGGGAGGATTTACGGTGCTGCTGCTCGATGAAGACGGCAGCGTGATGCTGCGGACGGCGGTTCCGGTGAGTACGGACCGGCTGAACACGCTGATCGACAAGACGCCGCTGCGGCAGACGGAGATGCTGCGGCCGCACGCAAATTAATGGGCCCGGAAAGCGCACGGGGACCTGTTCGTTTAGCATCGTTGCATAGGAAGTCAACCCCAGGGAGGGCATATGGAGTCATCGACTGCGACCGTTTTGCCGGTTCAAGGTGCGGCCCCAACCCAGGCCTTCGCGGGGGAAACCCAAAAGACTCCACTGCCCGAGATTGTGGACGCGCTGCGGCGCGTGGCGGTTCTGCACGGGCTCACGGACAGCGAGCTCGAATGGCTGGCGACGCATGCTGAAGAGGTTTCGGCGCCGGCAGGCACGGCGCTGTTTCGCGAAGGCGATCCGGCAACGAAGATGTGGTTCATCCTGCGGGGCGAGGCGCACGTGCGCCGGTCGCAGGGCGGCCTGCCGCTGTTTGTGGGGCGCGCCGGACAGATTACGGGACTGCTTCCCTTCTCGCGGATGAAGACGCACGGCGGCCAGGGATTCGCGGCGTCGGATTTGTGGGCGCTGCAGCTTGACCGCGACGTTTTCCCGGAGATGCTGGAGGCGATTCCCTCGATGGCGCAGCGGTGCGTGTCGATCCTGCTGGATCGCGTGCGGGAGATGACGCGCCTCGAACAGCAGACGGAGAAGCTGAACGCGCTGGGCAAGCTGGCGGGGAATCTGGCGCACGAGCTGAACAATCCGGCTTCGGCGGCGCAACGGGCCGCGTCGGGAATAATCGAAGAGCTGCAGACGTACGGACACCAGAAGTTCCTGCTGGGCGGATTGTGCCTCGACGATACGCATCTGGAGCGGATCCGCGCGTGGCGCGATCGCATGGTGGAACAGGCGAAGAAGCGGCCGGCGAACTCGGTAACGCAGGCGCAGCGTGAGGATCATCTGCAGCGGTGGCTGCGCGACCATGGCGTGGAGAAGAGCTGGCAGATTGTGCCGGACCTCGCGGAGGTGGGCATCACGACGGAGAATCTCGACGAGCTGGCGGCGCTGCTGGGCGGGCAGCATCTGGAGATCGTGCTGTCGCAGTTTGCGTCGTCGGGACGGACGGAACGCATGGCGCAGGCGATGGTCGACTCGACGAAACGGATCTTCGATCTGATCGGCGCGGTGAAGGATTATTCGTGGATGGATCAGGCGCCGATTCAGGAAGTCGACATTCGGCAGTCGCTGGAGACGACGCTGGCCATGCTGCAGTCGCGGCTGGACAAGGTGACGATCGAGCGGCGGTATGCGGCGGATTTGCCGCGCATCTCGGCGTACGCGAGCGAGCTGAACCAGGTGTGGATGGCGCTGCTGGAAAATGCGCTGGACGCGATGCACGACAAAGGGAAGCTGACCCTGCAAGTGCAGCTCTCGGGCGAATTCCTGGTGACGGAAATCTGGGACAACGGGCCGGGGATTCCGGAGGATATTCAGGCGCGCATCTTCGAGCCGTTTTTCACGACGAAGGCTCCGGGAAGCGGGCTGGGACTCGGTCTGGACACAGCGCAGCGGATTGTTCGGCAACATCGCGGGTATCTTCATGTGCAGTCGAAGCCGGGCGAGACGTGCTTCCAGGTGCGGCTGCCCATTGAGCCACTCCAGGCTTACTAAAAACATCGCGTTCGACCCCCCTCCCCCTGTTTGATCACCCCCACCCCCCTCCCGGCGGGGGCTGGTAAGTCTTATTCTTCTGGCTCGATTGGGTACTGTAAGTCAGGTATTACCTCCGGGTTGCGGGTTACAGGTTGGCGGGTTACAGGTTCCGGGTTGCGGTGAAGCAGCGTTCAGCGTCCGCTCAAAGAACCCTCGGCGCACGGCCCGGCGGGTTTCGAGCGCAAACAGAAAAGCTCTGTTCGGGCCGGTGCATCACCGGTCCCGCTCCCCCTGTCCCCCACAACCTGTCCCGCTCAACCACCGAACGGATACCCTGACTGAAGCCGTCTCGCCTGAAGCCGACTCGCGTTGATCCGGGCATCCGGCGAACTGTATAGTTGACATGAGTGAAATGGAGAGTTCATGCCCGCCACCTCGACCACCCCAGCCGGCCCCATCGTCGTTTCCGCGCTGACTCTGCGCACCAGCCTCGGCAGGATCCTTCGCCGCGTGAATGATGGCCGCTCTCTGGTTGTCGAGAAGCGGGGAACCCCGGCCGCCGTACTGCTCAACATCCGCGACTACGTCAAGCTGGCTGCCCCGGAACCGGAAATCCTCAAAATCATCGGCGCGGAGGCGAAGCGAAACAAGACCAGTGCGCTGACCCCGCGTCAGATCGACCGCATCATCCAGTCGGCCCGGTCCGCTAAAAAGAAGCGCTGATGCTTCCCCTGCGCCTCGTCCTCGATACCAACATTCTGGTGTCCGCCGCCATCAACCCCGACAGCCTCCAGCGCACCGCTTTCCTCCTCGCCATCACCAAACCCGCCCGCCTGTACGTCTCCGAACCCCTTCTCGAGGAATACGCGGCCGTGCTCTCGCGTCCTGAGTTGTCCATTCGCAAAGGCTTGCGGCTGCAGCTGCTCCAGCTCATCCGCAATCATGCGCATGTCGTCGCCCCGGCACGACCCATCGAGGCCGCCAGCGACCCGGACGACAACATCTTCCTCGAGTGCGCCGATGCGGCTCGCGCCGACTTCCTCATCACCGGCAATCGCCGCCACTTTCCCGCCTTCTGGAAGAACACGAAGATCGTCACTCCACGAGAGTTCGTCACCCTGGTCGCGCCGCATCTGCTGCGCTGAATGGCCGTATTGCTCTCACCACGCGTGTAGACGACCACTTCGCATCGCCGGGATGAGGTTCGTATCAGGGCCGGACTTTCAGTCGGGCCGTACAGGTCCAAAATGAATCGGGCTTCAGCCCCTGCGGAATACTTTGAAGGCCCTCCATGCGGGATAATGCATGCGCGCGGGTTCTCGACCAGGACCATGAGTCCTTGGCCGCACGAAAGAGAGGAAAAGATGCGCAAGCCGGTGCCCGGCGCGGTCCGCAACGGCGACTTCTCCATCCGCCCCCGGCCCGGCTCGCCGGCGATCTTCTACCGCGACGTGCCCCTCTGGGATACGGTCGCCGCCACCCTCGACCGCTACGAGTTCTTTCTCGCCGAACGCGACTACGCGTGGGGCGATCGATGGGAGCTCATCTGCAAAGACGACTGCGGCGACTACTTCTCATACGGCGAATGGACCACCCTCGCAGCCGCTCTGTCCTGGCTCCAGAACCCCGAACTCTGAATAGCGTCAAATCTCCAGGTCGCCGGTGACAAGGTCAACGAACCTTGGCGCCACGCGGCGCAAGGTGCCCAGCAACTCCTGCAGGCTGCGGCTGATCGTCTCCGCCTGAGCGTGCAGCGAATGAACGACAACCTCGGGACTCAGATCGTACAGCTCGATCAGAAAACGATCCGGGTGCCGGGCCTCCACAAAAAAAGGGAGCCAGCACCGCATCGGGGAAATCCCGCAGGTTCAGAGTCACGATGACATCTGACTTGGAACGAACGGCGGCCGCCAGAACATGCCGGTCCTTCACAGGATTGGTCATGGCCGGAATCAGCGCCTCAGATCCCTGCACCACCGCATCTGCGAAGTGCTCGCGGATCGCACCCACGCGCTTAGCCGCTTTGGCTGGGGTGAGCCCGATCCCCTGTATCAGGGCCCGCTCCAGTTCGGTCATCGTGTGTTCCGACCATCGCGGCAGATACAATCGCCGCTCTGCCAGCCGCAACAACGTATCGCAAAGGGCTGCAGGCACCAGCACGCACGTGTCCAGCACGACAGGAAAATCGGCGTTCATCGGGTCGGGCTATTCCGCCGGCGGCACTATGTCATAGATCCCGTCGGCAACAGCCTCCCTGGCGATTGCCTCCAGCATCTCCCTGCGCCGCGCATCGCGCTGCCTGCGATAGGCAACGATATCTTTTAAACGAATCCGTCGATGCGTCCCAACTTTATGGAATGGAATTTTGTCCCCTTCCAGAAGCTGCACGAGATACTGGCGCGATACCCCGAGCAGGTTCGCGGCGCTTTGTGTAGTCATTTCCTGTGTCGACGGAAGAATCACTACGCCCTCGCCCTTTTCCAGCAAACGCACGGCAAGCTGGATCACTCGATAGATCGGCTCGGGAAGAGGAATCCGATCATTTCCCGGCCCAACCAGTTCGGCCTGATGATCCTCGAGAGCGCCCACCAGAGCCCGAAGCTCCCGTTCCTCAGCAGCCGAGGCAGTGATTTCAGGCAATACAGCAGACCCAGCCATCTCGCTCCTCCTCTTCGACCGTCCTGTATATAAGAACAATCGTCACAAACGCAAGTTGCTTCAGTGGGAGAGTGGTGACCACGGTACTGCGCATGCGATGTACAAGTCAAGCTTTTTCAATCACTTAGTAGAACATTGATCGCCGACAGGAATATTCGCTATAAACACAATCTCTATGTTACCCTCTAATCGCTATATACGCAAGCGAAGACATTGCGTAGGAGGCGGGCGATGAGGATGGACATTTTCGATGTGGACCACGGCGCGTGTGCAGTCCTGGAAGCGCCCGCCTTTGCCTCCCGATCTACGCCACCCCCCGCCCTGGAAACCGCACCTGCACCCGCCTGCTCACAAGGTTCAGGGGCGTTGGAGCCGCCGGGCCGAGAAAGAGCCTTGGCGAGAGCCTCTCAGTAACAAAGGGCAAGGCCCCGGAACGATCCGAGGCCTCAGATGCAGTCCATTGCAATGGTCTACCAGAAACTCCAATGGGAAAATGAATCAATGCCTAAAAGCCTTCAGCTGCACCCGTAGTAGGGGCTGAAACCTTTACCCGTTCTGAGTAGGTCACGAGGATGCTCTGGATTACAGCAAGCCAGTTATCGAGGCGGTCAGTCGCGAGCTGGTTCATGGTGATGCAAAGTGCCAGGAGCGCGACGTCCATCGTCTGCAGCGCGCCGTCTGCCTGGAAAGCGAGGTTCTGTAGCAGAACACGACCACCCTCGGTGGGCATGTACGTTTCGAGGGGCCGTCGGGCCGAGAAAAGAGCCCTAACGAGAGCCCGTCCGCAAAAGCAAACGGCTCCCTCCAACTCCGAATCGTCAGTCCGTTGCAAAAACACCGAAATGTGGAAAACTTGTCAAGCCCCGCGCCCAAAAACCGAAGTAATGACCCCTCATTCCACACCACTTCCACCCTTATACCCTCAAAGATATTTGGCCGGTTTTAGTGCTGGACTTGGTATCCTGATAATAGGGGGCAAAGAAAGAATTTTCCCCCGCTGACTACGCTCTGGAACCACGAAAAGCCTCGCCGCTGGCGAGGCTTTTCTATTGATGCCTGTCGTGTGCCTGAGCTCTGTGCTCTGTGCTCTGCGCCCGGTGCCCTGTTTTGGAAAGGAAACACCATGTCTCTCCCAGCCGTACGCCCCCGCAACCTGCCCCCGCCCCGACGTGGCGTGTCGCGGCCCCGCCTCCAGGCTCCCCGGAGGGTAATACCTGATTCACGGTACCCAGGCGACTCTGCCGAATGAACCACTTGCCACACCCCCAGGGGGGAGGGGGGTGGGGGGGGAGGGGTTCCCGCCGCTACCGGTTACAGGCTTCCAGGCTTCTCCCACCTTCAGCGGGTTAACTCTGGCCCGTTTGGGGAGTAGTCCCGTGCACAATCGGGGCGAGACCATGGCCATACTGCCGCGGAATCTCGTTTGATCCGCGCGATGGGCCATCGTCCCGATGTCATCGCCAATCCAACTCGCAGGCGCACAATGAGCGCCGAGCCGCACATTCCAGCCGAACCGGCCTTCAGCTTCGCCTTTCAGCCCATCGTCGACACGGTCGCGCGCGAAGTCGTCGCCTGGGAAGCGCTGATCCGCGGTATGTGGGACGAGCCTGCCTGGCAGGTTCTCAACCAGGTATCGCCGCTGCATTTCCATCTTTTCGATCAAACCGCGCGCTCTGCGGCCATCGCGCTTGCCGGACGTCTCGGCATCGACCGCCCTTTGCACCTGAACTTTTTGCCGCAGAGTCTCGCTTCGTATCCAAAGTCGCTCCTCACCACGCTGGAAGCCGCCCATGAAGCTGGATTACCGATCGGTCGCATCGTTCTCGAAGCCCCAGAGGCCGAACTCGTCGAAGATCGTGCTCATTTCGCCGGGCTGCTGAAGGAATATCGAAAGCTCGGACTGCGGCTCGCCATCGACGACTTTGGCGCAGCCTGGGCCGATCTCAACATTCTCGCCGACCTTCAACCGGACCAGATCAAACTCGACATGCGCCTCATTCGCAGCATCGAGCGCCCAGGAACGCGCCAGGCCATCGTGCGCGCCATCCGTCTGGCTTGCTTTGAACTCAACATCGACGTCATCGCCGAGGGAGTCGAAACACTCGCCGAGTACACCTGGCTCGCCGACCAGAACATCCGGCACTTCCAGGGATATCTGTTCGCAAGGCCGGCCTTTGAAGCCTTTCCGCCAGCGCATTTCCCGCAAACTGCGGAAGAAGCCGCGACGTCTGCGCGACCCGTCGCTTCTTCTCGTCCTCAACCCGCTCGCTCGAAAAAGCGCGCCTGACTTTTCACCGCGCACCTTGCCTCACGAACATTCGCGCCGCCACCAGAATCGCGGCGCATCCCATCAGCGTCAGCACCAGCGCCTGCACCCACAACTCGCCGATTCCCGCGCCACGCAAAATAATCCCGCGCAGGATCTGGATATAGTAGGTTGCCGGAATCACCTGGCTAATTCCGCGAAAGAACAGCGGCATGTTCTCAATGAGAAAAATGTAACCCGACAAGAACACTGAAGGGAGAATCGTCCCCATCGACAACTGAAACGCCTCTGCCTGCGTCTGCGCCTTCGTCGAGATCACCAGCCCAATGCCCAGCACCGTCAGCAGAAACGGCACTGACAGCGCCAACAGCAGCAGCACATTGCCGTGAATCGGCACCAGAAACACCACCCGCATCACCACCAGAATCGCGCACAGCTCCCCAAACGCCAGCACTCCGTACGGAATCATCTTTCCCACCATCAGCCCCAGTGGAGCCACCGGCGTCATTGTCAGCTGCTCCAGCGTGCCGCGCTCGCGCTCCCGCACCAGGCTCAGCGCAATCAGCAAAATCGTCATCACCTGCAGCAAAATCGCAATCAGCCCCGGCACAAAAAAGTTCGCCGACCGTGTTGCCGGGTTATAAAGCACCGACGGCCGCACCTCAATCGGCATCGTGCCGTCCGGCAGTACCCGCACCAGCGACGACTGCAGCGCCACACCCGTCGCCGTGCTGATCGCCTGTCCCGCCACCGATGAGTCCGACCCGTCCACCAGTACCAGCACCGTCGCCGTCGTCCCGTCCTGCAGCCGCCGCGCGTAATCGAACGGAATCTGAATCCCCGCCCGCGCCTTCCCTGACCGGATCGCCTCGTACATCCCTTCCGGCGAAGTAGCGTAACTACTCAGCTTGAAAACGTCCGACCCCGCAAAGCTCTCCAGCAACCGTCGGCTCTCCTGCGTCTGCGACTCGTCCAGCACCACCGTCGGAATCTGCCGCACATTCGTATCAACCGCGAATCCAAATAGAAACAGCTGCAGGATCGGGATCAGCAGCGCGAAGAACAATGTTCCCGGATCCCGCACAATATGCAGAAACTCCTTCCGGCAAATCGGCACGAGCCCGCGAAACAGCCGCCTCATTTCGCGGCCCCCATAATTTGATACGTCAGTGTTACAAATACGTCTTCGAGCGACGGCTCAATCGTCTCCACCCGCGCTCCTGGCAGCTTTGCCCGCAGCGCCTCCAGCTGATCCGTATCCACCAGCGCGTGAATCGACCGCCCGAAGATCGTAGCCTCCCGCACTCCCGCCATCGCCCGCACCGTATCGAGGATCTGCGCGGGGTTCGGCGTGTCGATCTGTATCCGCGATGTTCCCGCCGGATTCGCCTCCGGCAGCCGCTGCAGCTCCGCCACTGTCCCAATCGCGATCAGCTTCGACAAATAGATGTAGCCCACCCGCCCGCAGCGCTCCGCCTCATCCATATAGTGGGTCGTCACGAAGAACGTCACGCCCTGTCCCGACAGCTGAAACAGCAAATCCCACAGAGCGCGCCGCGCCACCGGATCGATTCCCGCCGTCGGCTCATCCAGAAACACCACCTCCGGCGAATGGATAATCGCGCACGCCAGCGCCAGCCGCTGCTTCCACCCGCCAGAGAGCTGCCCTGCGCGCCGCTTCATGTACGGAGCAATCCCCCTCAGCTTCTGCACATCCCGCGTTCGCTCCGCCGCGCGCTCGCCCTCCAGCCCATACACACCGGCATAGAACGCAAGGTTCTCCGCAACCGTCAGGTCCTCATACAATCCGAATTTTTGCGACATGTAACCGACATGGCGACGGATTTCCGCCGCGTCTTTGCGAATATCCATCCCCAGAATCCGGCCTGTGCCCTCGCTCGGAGTCAGCAGTCCGCACAGCGCCTTGATGATCGTCGTCTTCCCCGATCCATTCGGCCCGAGAAATCCAAAAATCTCCCCCTTCGCCACCTCGAAGCTCACGTCGTTCACCGCCGTGACCGGGCCAAAGCGAATCGTCAGATGATCGGCCGCAATAATCGTCTCGCTCATTCCAGACGCACCGTCGCCGACATCCCCGACTTCAGCGCCTGCTCCGCGTTGTCCACGTACACCTTCACCCCGAACACCTCGTGCTCGCGGTCGCTCTTGGTCTGCACGTTGCGCGGCAAAAACTCCGCCTCTGACGCGATCTGCCCCACGTGCCCCGCAAACACCCGCCCGCCAAAGCTGTCCACGCTCACCGCCGCTCGCTGCCCCAGATGCACCTGCGCCAGATCCGTCTCCGGCACATAGACCTTTACCCACAGCTCGGAGCTCTCCAGCATCGTCATCACAATGCGTCCCGCCGGAACCAGATCCCCAGGACGCACGCTCACCACCTCCACCACCGCGTCCGCCGGCGCGGTCAGCTCCGCCTCGCGCAGTTGCGCATCCAGCTCCGCCACATGTCCCTGCGCCTCCGCCAAACGCCCACGCGCCGCCTCAATGTCCTCCCTGCGAAATCCCTTTCGCATCAGCTCTGCCGCGGCCTCCGCCTGTTTGTACCGCGCCTCCGCCGCATGCAAATCCTCCACGCGCGTTCCTGCCTCCAGCAGTGCCAGCTGTTGCCGCGCCGCCTCCGCTCGCTGCGCCGTCGCATCCCGCTTATCCTTCGCATCGTCGTATTGCTGCTTCGAAACGATGTCCTGCGCCACCAGTTTCGCCATCCGTCCGTAGAAATCCTTCGCATTCCCCGCATCCGCGGCCGCCGCCGCATAATCGGCCTTCGCCTGATCGATCTCCTGCGGTCGCGGCCCGTGTCTCGCCTCTTCCAGCGCCGCTTTCGAAGCATTCGCCGTCGCCTCCGCTTCCGCAATCTCCTCAGGGCGATTCCCGCGCAGCATCTTGTCCAGATCCGCCTGCGCCTGCTCCACCGCTGCCTGCGTCTGCACTCGTTGCGCCGTCAGCTCATCGGCCTCGAACTTCACCAGCGTCGCGCCGGCCTTCACCAGCTGGCCCTCCTCAACGCCGACCTCCGTCACCCGCCCGCCAATCTTCGATCCAATCTGGATCTCCCGCGTCTCCACCGTCCCCGAATAGTCCGCGCGGCTCCGCCAACCCGCCCACGCAAACGCGATCCATATCCCCGCAATCGCCACCGCCGCAATCGCGCCGCCAAGAATCAGTCGCCGCTTCATGCCACTCCCTCCCGCAGCATCAGCAGCCGCTCCCGCATCGTCTCCATCAGCCACTTCTGCGGAACTCCCTCCCGCATCAGCCACTCCAGCATCGTCGCGATGTACACCGCGAATACCGTCTCCGCCAGCAGCCGCGCCTGCTTTTTTCGCCGCAGAAATCGCGCCATCGAGGCCGCCAGCGCCCGCACCGCGTCCTCGCGTGCCACCAGCAGCACACCCTGCGACGCCTGCCGAAAAATGATTTCGATCAGCAGCTTCTTCGATTTCCCCGCGATCCGCGCATTCTCCTCGCACAGCCGCAGGATCATCTCCACGATCGTGTCGTAGGTCGGAGCCTTCCCGCTGGCTCCAAATTCGCCAAGGATGCTCTTCAGCTTCTCCACGCGCGCCGCTGCAATCTCGCGCAGGATCAGCTCTTTTTGTGGGAAGTAGTTGAACAGCGTCGCCCGCGAAACCCCGGCCGCCGCGGCCACGCTGTCCATCGAGACGTTTTCGTACCCCTGCCGCCCGAACAGCTCAAACGCCGCCCGGATGATCTCCCCGCGCGTCTGCTGTCGCCTTCGGCTCTGTAGCGATGCTGTATGTCTGTCCACAACTTGGACTATAGTCCAGAAGATAGCCCCAAGTCCACGCATCAACCCGTCGCACCAGTACCAACGTAACTGCGGCGCTCCCAGTCCTTGCTGGCAACCGGACAAAACCGGCAGGCCGCCCACGCCCCCAGTTCAGCCTGATGTGAGCCTCCTGCGGGCCCCGGTCCGCACCGCCGACGCCAATTGCGCAGCCGCCTCTTCCCCTGTCCCTTTTCGGACAGCCCCCTCGCGCCACCGAACACCTCGCGCCCCCACATCCACACCTGCGGCCCGAAGAATCAGCACCTTACCCACCCCGCAGTTTGGAAACCGACGTGCCACTTCTCCCTCAGGCGCTATGCCCCCCCAACCCGTGCGCCTCCCGAAAGTTTCGCAATCGGCCAAACGAACGGAGAGAGAACCATGGTCACCACCCTGATGCAGGACGTGCGCTACGCGTTGCGCCAACTGAGGAAAACCCCCGGCTTCACCGCCACCGCCATCCTCACCCTAGCTCTTGGCATCGGCGCCAACGCCGCCATCTTCACCCTCGTCAACGCCGTCCTCATGCGCAATCTCCCCGTTGCCGACCCCAGCGCCCTAGTCCGCCTCGGCGGCGACGACAACTGCTGCGTTAACTCCGGTGGCTACCCCGATAACGACGCCTACTCCCTCTTCTCCACCGACACCTGGCAGCAGCTGCAGAAAAAGCTCCCCGAGTTCGACTCCCTCGCCGCCATGCAGGCCGGATTCACCTATCGCCCCGTCACCGTCCGCCGCGATGGCACCCAGGAACCCGCCCGCTCCGTCATGGGTGAGTTCGTCTCCGGCAATTACTTCTCCACCTTCGGCCTCCGCCCGCGAGCCGGCCGCCTCATCGCCGACACCGACGACGTCGCCGGCGCTCCCTCAGTCGCCGTCATCAGCTACGAAAACTGGCAACACAACTACGCCGGCGACCCCTCTGTCATCGGCAGCACCTTCTGGGTCAATACCAAACCCGTCGTCATTGCCGGCGTCGCACCGGAAGGTTTCTACGGCGACCGCCTCACCAGCACCCCACCCGACTACTACATGCCCATCGAATCCATGCCCGCCCTCATGGACGTCAACTACGTCCACGACCCCACCACCCAGTGGCTCTACATCGTCGGCCGCGTCAAACCCGGCGTCGCGCTCGCTCCACTGCAATCCAAAATCAACGGCCTCTTCCGCCAGATCATCGCCGCCGATCCCACCTACTCCGACGAAAGCGGCAAAAAAGCCCTCGCTAAAGCCCACATCGTCCTCACCCCCGCTGGCGCCGGCATCCAGAACCTCCAGGAACAATACAAATCGAACCTCCACCTGCTCATGTGGGTCTCCGGCCTCGTCCTCCTTATCGCCTGCGCCAACATCGCCAATCTCCTGCTCGTCCGCGGCATGGGCCGCAAAGCGGAAATGTCCCTCCGCACCGCCCTCGGAGCCGCGCGCACCCGCATCATCCGCCAGCTCCTCACCGAGAGCATCGTTCTCTCCGCGCTCGGCGGTATCGCCGGTCTCGTCATTGCCTGCGCCGGTGCCCACGCGCTGCTCGCCATGGCCTTCCCCGGAGAACAAAACGTCCCCATTGATGCTTCACCCTCCCTGCCCGTTCTCGCCTTCGCCTGCGCGCTCTGCCTTGTCACCGGCATCCTCTTCGGTGTCGCGCCAGCATGGATCGCCGCCCAAACCCAGCCCGCCGACGCCCTCCGCACCGGCTCCCGCTCGACCTCCTCCAAAGCCTCCATCCTGCAACGCACCCTCGTTGTCCTCCAGGCAGCGCTCTCCCTGGTCCTCCTCATTGGCGCAGGACTCTTCGCGCAAAGTCTCAACAAACTCCAGGGCACCGACCTCAAACTCGACTCGAAGAACCGCTACATCGTCCACATCAATCCCCAGGCCGCCGGATATCTGCCCTCGCAACTTGCTCCGCTCTATCAGGCCTTTGAAGATCGCTTCCACTCCGTCCCCGGCGTCGTCCACGTCGGCATCTCCACCTACACCCCCATGGAAGACGACAACTGGGGCAACGGCATCCAGATTCACGGTCAGACCGATGTCCGTGGCGCCTCCTGGGTCCGCGGCTCCGCCGACTACTTCGACTCCGTCGGCACCCGCGTCCTCCTCGGCCGCGCCTTCACCGAAAACGACACCGCCACCGCCCCCATCGTCGCCGTCGTCAACCAAACCTTCGTCAAAGATTTAATCCCCAAAGGCGCCAACCCCATCGGCCAGCACTTCGGCTCCCCGAAGTCCACCCTCGACTATGAAATCGTTGGCGTCGTCGACGACACCGCCTACACCGCCGTGCAGTGGAAAGACCACCGCATGTATTTCACCCCCATGCTGCAGCGCCCGCTCAGCAACAAGGGCCCCATCGACCAGGACATCTCGCTCTACGCCGGCGCCCTCGTCATCCAGACCGCCCGCCCCATGCCGGACATGGAATCCATCGCCCGCCAAACCCTGGCCAGCATTAATCCCAACCTCGCCATCGTCAAATTCCAGACCTTCGACCAGCAGATCGCCGACCGCTTCACCGAGGACCGCATGGTCGCTCGCCTCACCACCCTCTTCGGCGCGCTTGCCCTGCTCCTCGCCACCATCGGCCTCTACGGCGTCACAGCGTACACCGTCGCCCGCCAGACCAGCGAAATCGGCATCCGCATGGCNNCGAGCGCCTCCGCGTCATCGCCATGGTTATGCGCGGCGCCATGATTCAAACCGCCCTCGGCCTCGCCATCGGCATCCCCACCGCGTATCTCACGGTGCGCTACGTTGAGGCGCAACTCTACGACATCAAGGGGATCAACCCCACGATCCTGATCCTCGCTATTGCCACCCTGGTCGCGGCCGCGGTTTTCGCGGGCCTCATCCCCGCCCGCCGCGCCGCCNNNCAAGTTTCCACCACTTACCCAACGTAACTTTCGGTGATAACAAGCTACTTACTATCAAAAGAATTTTGGCAGGTTTACCCCTCTCAACGTGATATACTGAACTTATAGAGTCAAGAAAGAAAAAGCCCGCCATTGCGCGGGCTTTTCTGTTTCGGAGAGGAGAGAGCCCCATGCCGCGAACCCGCCAACAGCCGCGTACTCATCGAATCGCGCCCTCCTGTCTCCTGCCTTCTGTCTCCTGTCTCCTTAACGCAGACGCGGCCGTCCTTGTAACACACGCGGCTGAGAGGTCGTCAATCTCGGCCGTCTTTGTATCAAACTCGGCCGGCTCCCAACTGACTTCTTCTCAATCATCCAGCCCCATCACGACCGTGAATGTATTAATCACGGCCGCCTTTGTATCAAACGTGGCCGCGTCGCATCTGACTTGCTCCCAGCCACATGCATGTTGTCGAGCTCGCCAGCACAATCGAACCCCAACAGAATCAATCACCGCTCCGCACCCTCCCCCCAGGGGGTACCCCCCACCCTCCAGCCTTCCGAATCGCCTGTGGTACTGTGGGGTTAAGTCGTTTCGGGGCGTCTGCGCGCGTCCCCGCGCTTCGCGCCGCCTTATGTCGCCTTCGCCCAACGTTATTTCTCCCGCTCCGGCGCCTCCGCCTGCCAGCTCCACCGCGACTCCGATTCCTCCTCATCACACCGCCCACTGGCTCCACCGCGCCGACTTGTTCCTGCGCGTCATCGTTCGTCTCTATATCGGCCTCATTCTGGTTTTTCTGCCGTGGACCCGCGTGTGGGCCTTCAACCGCTTTTTCCTCTACTACGCGCACGTTTCGCACGTCATGGAGAGCGGCGCAGTCCGTGGCCTGGTCTCCGGTCTCGGCCTGCTCAATCTTTGGATCGCTATTTCCGAAGCAATCCATTACAAAGAAAGCTGAAATGCCCCGCAAGCTGCCCAATCCGCTGGACAAAGCCGCGCTCGCCTACGAAAACGACGGCTTTCTCAACAGTCCCGACGGCCGCATTCTCCGTATCCTCGCCGAATATTCCGAGCCGCTCGCCCGTTTTCGCCGCGAACGCATTCAGGACACCGTCGTCTTTTTTGGCTCTGCCCGTTTCCGCGCTCTCGACGAAGCCAACGCTGACCTCGAGCTCCTCGAAAACACCGGCTCCTGCGAGCCCGCACCCGAAGAAGAGCAGCCCGCTCGTCCCACCGACATCGAACAGGGCACCACCACCGAGCTCCGCATCCGCCGCGCGGAAGCTGCCGTCGAAATGGCGCACTATTACGAGGACGCTCGCCGCCTCGCCTTCCTCCTCACCCAGTGGGCCAAAGATCTCAAGTCCCGCCGCAATCGCTTCGTTGTCACCTCCGGCGGTGGCCCTGGCATCATGGAAGCTGCCAACCGCGGCGCGTGGGAAGCGGGAGGCAAAACCATCGGCCTCAACATCAGCCTGCCCTTCGAGCAACTGCCCAACCGCTTCATCACGCCGGCGCTCAACTTCGAGTTCCACTACTTCTTCATGCGCAAGTATTGGTTCGCCTATTTGGCCAAGGCGCTGGTGGTTTTTCCCGGAGGCTTCGGTACCCTCGACGAGATGTTTGAAATTCTGACCCTCTCGCAAACCCAGAAACTCGCGAAGAAGATCACCGTCGTCCTCTACGGATCGTCATACTGGCAAGAGGTGATCAATCTCGACGTTCTCGTTGACAAAGGCACGATCTCACCGCGCGATCGCGATTTGTTCCAGGTGGCCGACTCGACCGATCAGGCCTTCGAGATTCTCCGCGACGGCCTCACACGCAATCATCTGGAGCCTGAGTCCGAGCAGATCGCTGACCTGCCCGAAATCGCGCAGACGCGCCGTTGAAAGACTGGTAACGGTCGCTGTTTCGATCGTTTGATTTCGGTTACCGCAGGATTAGCGCCCGGTCCCGTTCGAGAACTACCTTGATTCGCAGTCACTTGCACGATGCAGCATCACGGGGAGTAACGTTACCTTTCCGGATACACACGGCGATTTGACCCATCATTTTTGCTTCCGTAATGCCCTGTTCATGGTGCATATCGGATAGTGGTGGCAGTAGCACGACCTCGGGAGGTTCTCCATGGCCGGTCTGCGCCGCATCTCCTATCTCTGGAAGGAACCTGACGCTGCTGGAAACTACTCGACCGCGGTTTCCCTGCACAGTCACACTAACCAGTCGAAGGAAACGCTCGATTTCCTGGCCAACCTGGGAAATCAATACCCGCTGCTGCGCCCCATTCTGGCCAGGAGTGAGAGGAAATCCCGTGAACGGCACCAGCTTCCCGTCAATTACGCCGCCGCTTACTGGACGCCGCCGCTGACGCCCCGCATTGCCTTCGACGTCGAAAGCGGCCAGATCGAAAAAAAGCTGGGCCTGATGCCGCTGGTTTCGATTACCGACCACGACACCATTGCGGCTCCCATGCTCCTGCGCACCGTTGCTGCCGCTCGTCACATTCCGGTCTCGGTCGAGTGGAGCGCGCCTTTCGGAGGCGATCAGGCCTTCCACTTCGGCATCCACAATCTGCCCAGCGACTCTGGCGCTGCCTGGATGAAGACCTTCGCCGAATACACGGCCAAACCGGATGAAAAGCGGCTCACGGAAATCCTGGCCGCTCTGCACGCTCTGCCCAACGTGCTGATCGTCTTCAACCATCCCATGTGGGATCTCTATCTGATCGGCGCCGACAAAGCGGTGCAAAGAGTACAGGATTTTCTCGGAGCCAACCACGAGTTCATGCACGCCTTCGAACTCAACGGACTCCGTCCCTGGGAAGAAAACCGCAGCGTCAAGCGGCTCGCCCAGCAGTGGAACAAGCTGCTGATTTCCGGTGGCGACCGCCATGGCCTCGAACCGAACGCGACTCTGAATCTCTCGCAGGCCTCGAGCTTTACAGAGTTCATTCACGAAGTTCGCTACGAAGACCGCAGCCACGTGCTCTTCATGCCCCAGTATGCGCAGCCCTGGAAGCACCGCATCCTGCAATCGACTCTCGATGCCATCCGCGATTACCCCGATTTCCCGCTGGGTTCGCGCACCTGGGATGAGCGCGTCTGGCATCCCGACCACGATGGCGTGGTTCGCCCGCTGCGCGAGCTTTGGCCGGATGGTTCGGCGCCTGGCTGGATGACCCTGACTATCAAGGCCGTGCGTCTGATGGGAAGCAGCCCGGTTTCCGGCGGTCTCCGCATGGCCTGGAACGAGTCGCGCGAACTCCGCTTTGCGCTGGGCGAAGACGCGGTGCGCTGATCGCGCCCGGTCCTTCGCCGTCTTTAGTTTTTTGGTGTCATTCGGTCCCTTGACTCGAGTCGCCTACTTCCCCGATTCGTTCCACGAGATCAATGGCGTGGCGCATACCTCTCGGCACTTCGAGGATTTTGCCCGCCGTCGCAATCTGCCTTTTCTCTGCGTGCGTGCCGGAGATCGCCGCGTGCCAGTGATCGCGGAAGGCAATTTGACAACGCTGGAGCTTCCGCGCGGCATCCTCTCGATTCCGCTGGATAAGGATCTGAAGTTCGATCCAGCCTGGCTCAGGCATGTTCCGGTCATCACGCGTACCGTAAGAGCGTTTCGGCCAGACATGATTCACATCACCGGTCCCAGCGAACTCGGAATAATTGGAGCTTCGCTTGCTTGCCTTCTTCGCGTTCCGCTGGCCGCTTCGTGGCACACCAATGTGCACGAGTATGCGGCGACCCGTTCTCATTGGCTCTTCGATGAGCTGTCTGCGTCCAGTGCCGCCGCTGGTGCGCACTGCATTGAAGAGACGGCGCTCACAATCGCCGCGGGATTCTACTGGCTGGCCAACGTATTGTTCGCGCCGAATCTCGATCTCTGCCGCCTGCTTGAGGCAAGGACCGGTCGCCGCTGTCACCTGATGCAGCGCGGCATCGATGCCGAGTTGTTCTGCCCCAACCGTCGCGACCGCGATCCATCGGACTCCACGGTCGTTCTCGGTTTCGTCGGACGCCTGAGCGTGGAAAAAAACATCGCACTGCTTCCCCAGGTGCAGAAGGAACTCGAAGACTCCGGATTCCGCAACTTCCGTTTCAGAATCGTTGGCCAGGGTTCCGAAGAACCCTGGCTGCGCCAGCACCTGCCTCGCGCAGAATTTACCGGCGTGCTCCGCGGCGAAGCTTTGGCTCGAGCCTATGCAGGAATGGATGTTTTCGTGTTTCCATCGCACACTGACACCTTCGGCAACGTGGTTCTGGAGGCGCTGGCTTCCGGAGTTCCGGCTGTCGTGACTCCTGATGGCGGACCGCGCTCGCTCGTGCAGGATGGCCTGACCGGTTTGATTGCGCCGGATGCGGAATTCTCCAGCGCGATCAGCCGCATCCTCTCTGATCCGGTTCTGCATGCGAACATGCGTGCGAATGCGCGCCAGTACGCGATGGCAGCGTCGTGGGACGCAGTTTTTGAGGGTGTGTACGCAGCCTATCAGCCAATTCTGCACGCGGCTGCAAGCGCCGCGTAGCGCGATCAGATCCCGAAACGGTCAGCGAGTCTTACGCAGGAGGCGAAAAATCCACGCCTGCCTGCTGCGCGGCCTGCTCGGTCGCTGGCAAATTGAGAGACGCCAGAGGAATTTGCTGCTGGCGTCCCGATGCTGCCTGGTCCATCACGATCAGCGCGTCGCGAGTCAGAACATAGTTGTGGATCGCTTCCCGATGCCCATCGTTGAAGATCAGGGTCAATTCCGGCTCGGACGCGACCGAATTGGCAACCGTTGCTGGAGGCATTTGATACGAGGGCTCCTCGTAATCGGGCCGATATCCATCGTCTGGCGGTGCAACTGACGCGGCTGGCTGCTGCGGCCCATCAGCTCCGGAATCGCTGTCGCCGGTGAAGTCCGGATAACCGAGATCCCACGGCAGCAGTTCCCATGAGTTGCCGTAGTACGGATAGCCACCGTAGACACCATAACCGCGATACGGCGAGCGATAGCGGGATCCTGAACGTCGGTCAGGACGCCGCGCCGCGGTTGTTCCGCCGTACGGCATGCGATTCGCTGGCGCGAAGCTGCGTAGCGGCGCAGTCGAGGTGAATCGCGGAGCCGTGGCAAAGCTGCGTGAAGCGGACCCTGCTGATCGACCGGCAAAACCGGAACCCGAAAAGCCGCCGAAACTGTGTCCGATGGATCCGCTGGCGTGACCGCCGCTTGAGTGT
Source organism: Acidobacterium sp. (assembly GCA_003131625.1). GTDB lineage: Bacteria > Acidobacteriota > Terriglobia > Terriglobales > Acidobacteriaceae > Palsa-343. The sequence goes on from PKVY01000126.1 coordinate 23,383, forward strand.
CCGCCACGTTGAGCGAAGGCTGACGGCAAAGCGACCAGCATTACCGAGAGAAACGCGACTGAGAACATCCGCCGCATGGAAGCCATCCTACTCTTTAGACGATCCAGAAGCGTGCTGGACTCCTCAAATCGCTTCAGATCAGCTCGGTTCCCCACAAATCGTGCAGATGGATCACGCCTTCGATCCGATTCTGCGCATCGACCACGATCAGAGAGGTGATCTTTCTCTCTTCCATGGTGTGCAGGCCACGAACCGCCAGCTCCGTGGCGGAAATGGTTTTTGGAGCCGGATTCATGACTTCACCGGCGGATTTGCGGAGGCCTTCAGGTCCATCGCGCTCGAGAAGCCGTCGCAGATCGCCATCACTGATGATCCCTGCCAGTTTGCCGCTTTGCTCCACGGTGGTCATTCCCAGTTTCTTGCGGGACATCTCGTAGATCACGTCGATCATCGCTGTTTTCGTGCCGACGCGCGGAATGGCATCGCCGGTGTGCATGAGCTGGCGCACCGTGGCCAGCCGTTTTCCCAGCTTGCCGCCTGGATGCAGCGCCGCGAAGTCTTCGGCCCGAAAACCGCGGCGAAGTGAAACGGCGATGGCCAGCGCGTCGCCGAGCGCCAGCATCGCCGTGGTCGATGCCGTTGGCGCAAGCCCAAGACCGCAAGCTTCTGCGGGAACCGAACAGTCGAGCGCGACATCGCTGGCAGCGGCGAGCGTCGACTTCATGTCGCAGACGAACGAGATCAGAGCGTTCCCCATGCGCTGCAGCGTTGCCAGCAAACGCAGGATCTCCTCGGTTTCGCCGCTGGCGGAAAGCGCGATGACCACGTCGCCTTCGGCGATCATTCCCAGATCGCCGTGAACGGCTTCAGCCGGATGCATAAACAGCGCCGGACTTCCGGTGGAACTGAGCGTGGCGGCGACTTTCTGGGCGACGATGCCGCTTTTGCCCATGCCGGTGACGACCACACGGCCTTTTGCCTGACTGCATTCAATGATCCGGCTGACAGCACGGTCAAAGTCTGCGGCCATGGCGCCTTCGAGGCGTTTGGCCAGCGCCAGCAAGGCTTCGGCTTCGATCCTGACCAGTTGCGATGGTGTGTGAACGTCGTTCATGCTCTGAAACTCCTGATGCTACCACCATGCCGTTGCTGAACTCGCGCCTGCGGCAAGTGCCACTCCACTTGTAGAATGGGCAAAGGCGAGGAACAACGGGTTTGAAGCGGAACATTCTGGTCCTGGCAGCGATGGTGACGGCTCTGGTGCTGATGGTTTCAGCCGGTGCGATCAATTTTGTGCATCGCCGGAATGCCGAACGGACAAAACTGCAGGGCATGAAGATGACGCTGGTGCCCGATTCCGCTGCGGATGGTACGAATCCGGATTCGTCCGATCCGGCTGACCTGGATGGCGACGTGGACAATTCCACGCAGCTGAACGGAAAAATCGCTCCAGGTTTCACGCTGCCCGATCTGAACGGCAACAAAGTGTCTCTGGCGAGCTACAAGGGCAGACCGCTGGTGGTCGATTTCTGGGCGACATGGTGTGGACCGTGCAAGGTCGAGATTCCGTGGTTCGAGAAACTGCACGACCAGTACGCAAGCCAGGGACTGGAAATCATCGGCGTTTCCGCCGATGAGCTCGACAAGGACGATCCGGCGAAGCTGTTCACCGAGAAGCGGGACATTGCGGATTTCGCGTCCAAAATGCACATGAACTACCCGATTCTGATCGATGCTCAGTCGATCGAGAACTCGTACGGCGGACTCGATGCGCTGCCGACGACGTTCTTCATCGACCGCAACGGAAAGATCGTGGCATCGACGATCGGCCTGGCTCCTCGCGCGCAGATCGAGGCCGACATCAAAAAGGCCATGGGGAGCGGATCGTCGTGAAATATGTAACGGTCACGGTGGCTTGTGGAGCGCTGCTGCTGAGCGGCATGACAGCGACGGCACAAAATCTGCCGTGGCAGACGCCAGGCAGTGAAGGCGGAAATCCCAAACAGCTCGTTCGCTTTCTTTATCCGCAGCAGGTGACTTTACCGGCAGGAAAACCGGCGACGATCGAGCTGCATTTCCGGATCAACGAAGGCCTGCACATCAATTCGCATGATCCGCGGCAAAAGAGCCTGATCCGCACCGAACTGAAGGAAGCGGAACCGGCTGGCGTGACGATTGCGTCGGTCGATTTTCCTGTTGGTGTGGACTACGCGTTTCCGGCCGATCCGACGCAGAAGCTGAGCGTCTACAGCGGCGAGTTCGTGCTGAAGATGCACCTGACCGCTCGGCGCGGCAATCATCTGCTGGATGGCGCGCTGCGCTATCAGGCATGCGATACGAACACCTGCTTTCCGCCGCGGGATTTGCCGGTGGCTGTGTCTGTGATCGGGCAGTAAAGGGGTCAGTGTCCCTTCGGTTGTCTTTCGGTACTTTGGTGCGGGATGCCCCCCCACCCCCCTCCCCCCCCGACAAGGGCTGATGGCACGTAGGTATTTGATTCCATGGGGCCGGCGGTTTTGGGGTCAGGGCTATGCATTTGATTTCAGGATTGTTTGCGGGTTTCTATTGTGTTTTCAGATACGTACGCTGCACCTCCCGGATGGCCGCCGGCGATCTATTTGAATCGAAAGTGCAAGTTGTCTCCGCATCTGATTCCAAAATACTTGCCCGGGCCATGAGCCGACCTGCCGTGAGACGCTTCACGAACCGCCGGCGAGTGTGAGGCGGCCGACCTGGTCGTCGACAACAGAAAAGCCCGCCGCGCGGCAGGCTTTTTCCTTTTTCTACTCTATAAGTTCAGAATATCAGATTGAGACAAGAAACCGGCCAAATATCTTTGAGGTTATTGTGGTGGAAGTGGTGTGGAATGAGGGACAACACTTTCGTACCGTGCGCGGAAAGCTTGACAAATTTTCCACATTTGGGGATTTCTCCGAAAAATCGACCACAGAGAGCACAGAGAAAGACGTTGATTAGCGAGGGACGATTAGCGAAGAGCTATAAGCGGGGATGTTCTGTTAAGTTCTGTGCTCAATTCCGGTGTCCTGTGAGGACTCTTCCTTCGGGCCGGGTCGGTCCGAATGCACAGGAATTCCGCTGACAAGGCCCTGATATTCTGTGAGGCGTTTGCCCAGAATGACCACTCCCCTGGAAGTGATTTCATATTCGCGAATATCCTTGGCATGATTTCCGCCTCGCATCTTGATCACCACCATGATCTTGCGAAGCTGGCCATCGATGGAGACGTAGCGCAGCCGCAGAATGTCGTCACACAGGAAAGAAATGGAGTAGGTGCTGAACGGGAATTCGGTAAAAGACTCATCCACTTCAACCGTACTTAGAATCGTCACCCCGATTCCTGTCAGAGCGAAGATCATCCGGTAGAGGGATTCGCGAAAGTCGGCGCGGAAGCCGGGCGACAGAGCCATCTCAAAGCCTGCCAGGGAATCGATCACAAGCCGTCTGGCGCCGATCTTCTGGACAGCGTCGAGAATCGAGTGCATGGTTTCGTCCACCGAGAGGTCCAGGGGGCGGAGATAGAGGATCGTGAGCTTCCCGTCTTTCTGCGGTGTTTCAAGATCCAAACCTAAACTGACGGCCCGCTCCGCATACGCTTGTGGGCGTTCTTCAAAGACTGCCACAATTCCCGGTTCTCCCTGGCGCACGCCTTCAGCAATGAATTGTGTTGCGAGGACGGACTTCCCGGTTCCGGAAGACCCTGCTACGAGGACGCTGTCGCCTTCGCGCACGCCGCCACCCAGCATCTTATCCAGCTCCGGGATACCGAAGGAAAGGCGCCGCTGGCCGATCGGATTTCTCACGCGTGCGGTCAAACCAAAAGTCCGCGAGAAGGCCTGGATTCCGGCATCGGTTATACGGAACGTGTGCAACCCCGGCACAGAAGCCTGGCCGCGCAGTTTGACGATCTGCAATTTCCGCACAATCGAATTCCGTTCCGTCGTTTGGCGTAACCAAAACAGCCCATCGGCGACGGTAAAGATCGGATTGTCGCGCAGTTCCTCCTCGGCATATTCGCCGATCAGGAACGTTGTCGCCTGCCAACTGGCCAGAAACAGGGCCAGCCGCTGAATGAAGGATTGCAGGTCCATGTCACTTTGCGGTTTCCGCACCATAGTGCGAAAGGAGTCCACCACCACGACGGCAGGGTTGGCTTTTTCAACCTCCCTGGTAATCTCCTCCAGAACCACACCCAGGTCCTTCTCCAGGACAACCTGGCTCAGGTTGATAAAACGGATGGAGCCGGGCAGCTTCGCCGGATCGAAGAATGCATACTGCTGCTGGTATCGCAGCATTTTCAGGGCGGATTCGCCGAGGACAGTGAAATAGAGAGCAGGACGCTCTGGAGTGGCATTGGCAAACACAAACTGATGTGCCAGTGTCGTCTTCCCGCTTCCGGGAGCACCCGCGATGATGTTGAACGAGAACTCTGGAAGACCGCCGCCCACAATGTCGTCGAGGCCCGTAACTCCGGTCGGCAGCCTGTTGATCTCCACTTTATCTTGTGTGCTCACGTTTTCTCCCATTCTCGGAACTGCAATCGTCGAGCGCTGCATCCGGCCACACATCTCGTATCAGGTTCATCGTTAAAGCTTCGCCAAGGGAAATAAGAAGCAATCCAAGCAGGCGAGAAATGAGGACGACTCCGCCCTCGTGAACCTGATCCTTCTCGACGTCGGTCGGAGGCTCTATCGCACTCATGCCTTCGAGATTTCCATCCGCCGTCACCCGCACCGAACCAAGGCTGGGATCTTCCGATTTCGCCAGCGCCAGAGCACGAGAGGCCAGCGCCTGAAAGCCGGCAGTTCCAGCCTNNCTTCGTAAGTAAGAAGCCGCTGAGCCAAATCTCGCATCTCCGGGAGAGTGGTCATATTGAACGCCGCTTCGCTCCAGGCAGAAGGTCCCGATATCCGTTACAAGTTTCACGCGAGGATCAGGGATGACGATAACCTTTTCTCGCAAACGATCCCGTGGTCAAACTGCTCTTGATCCGGGTCCGACGTTCAAAAAGGCTCGGACACTGGATGGAGCGCCGACGGAGCTCAATTCATATAGCGATTCGTTTGTAAGTTCGGTGCATCCTGCGAGCCGCCAGCCTTGCTTCGGATGAGCGTGAAGATGTCCAAAACCGTAGCGATGCTGCGAAGGTTGCCAGCCACACTTATGAGCCCGTCTTCCATCCCGGGATGCCTGTCCGCCAGGGTTTCAATGCGTTCGCCCACGCTCCTCAGCCGGGCAATTTCCAGCAGCAGGTCTTCGAAAGTCACGGCCATCGCCGCGTCATCGGCCGCTGAGAGTACCGTGTCCGCTTTGGCCGAGGCCGACTCGCTCTTCACGTCGACCTGACCGCGTAAATCTTCGATCAAACGCAGCGTCGTTGCCTCGCCGAGGAAGGTAAGAAACAGCCCCAGCAGCTGCGCAATCAGAATGATTCCAGCCTCGCCGTTCTCCTCCGCCTGGGACTCAACTTCGCCGAGACCGCGCAAGTCTCCATTCGCCGTCATCTGAACGGCGCCGAGCTGGGGAGACTCCGACTTGGCGAGAGCCAGGGCACGGGAAGCGAGAGCCTGAAAACCGTCATTTCCCACCGGTGCGCTAAGTTGCCTGCGCAGTTTCTCATAGACGCGCACACTTGCAAGCTCGGCTTGCAAGGCGGTCGTACTTGCTTCGGCCTCGCATGCAACCAGGCTGCGGGCCAAAGCGCGCGTCTTTTCTGGAGGAAGCATCGGTTCAATTCCTTCCTTGCGCTCTCCGCCTTGCTTCAGACGTGAGGCGTCCATCCCAATGATACTTTCGTGCCGGTTGTTTCGATGGCGAAATTCCCGGCGCGTCTCATCAGGCGCCATCCTGGATTCGCAAAAACCAAGATACTTGAAATACTCGCGAACAAGTTGTGCAGAATTGAACAGAACGCTTCCAGTGGGCGCCAAGGCTCATAGTGCACAGGCGACCATTCCACGCCGAATCGCGAACCCGCTTTGGTCACCAGGTGGCATTTCGGTCGCGTACACCTGCAAGCGGTCTTCCCGCAAAGTATGCGACCGTGAGCAGGCCCCACCTTAAGGAGGGCCTCCATGGTTCAGCTTGAAAAGCCAGGATTCGATACCGCCGCTTTCCCTGCGAGCGCCGGACTGGGGAGAAGAATCATCCAACTGGCCGCCGGAGATTCTCCTGAAGCTTAAGTCACCACCTCACGAGCAGGGCCTTGCACCGAGGGTCTTCCACCTCAATCTCCAGTTTCCTGCACCGAGGGTCATCAATCTCAAGCTCAAGCACGACACCACGGAGCAAGCTACTGCACCGAGGATCTTCCGTTCTAACCGCCGCGATCCTGCACCGAGGATCTTCCATCTGAGTCTCCCTCCTTGGGCAGAGTTCCTGGCCCCAATTGCGGGGATTGCGTCGTGGCCGCCACCGATCCCATATCGCCGCAGGATTCAGCCGCGGGAAACCCGCCAGAGCCGCGCCCCCGGTGCCCTCGGGCTATGCTTCAGGGGTATCCGCGACAGAATCGCCTGCCGCGTCGGCCTCTGGCAATTGATCCAGCAGCACCACATTCAGCAGGGACTTGTGGACGTGGATGTCGCCGCCGTTATATTCAATGAAACCGAGCTTGCGAAAGCGATTCA
>PKVY01000110.1:0-16138 GCA_003131625.1 Acidobacterium sp.
CCTGGTGGATGAGCTGATAGAACGAATGCTGCCCGTTGGTCCCCGGCTCGCCCCAGAAAATCGGCCCCGTTTGGTAATTCACGCGCTCGCCGGAAAGCATTACGTGCTTGCCATTACTCTCCATGGTCAGCTGCTGTAGGTAGGCGGGGAAGCGCTTCAGGTATTGCTCGTAGGGGAGAACAGCGACCGTCTCGGCGCCAAAGAAATCTGTGTACCAGACCGAAAGCAGACCCATCAGCACCGGCAGATTCTTCTCGAACGGCGTATGGCGGAAGTGCTCGTCGATGCCGCGGAAGCCCGCCAGCATCGCGCGGAAATTCTCCGGCCCGACGGCCAGCATCGTCGACAGGCCGATGGCCGAATCCATGGAGTAACGGCCCCCGACCCAGTCCCAGAAGCCGAACATGTTCGCGGTATCGATGCCGAACTTCGTCACTTCCTTCTCGTTTGTCGAAACCGCGACGAAATGCTTCGCCACCGCTTTTTCGTCCTTCAGCTTCTCCAGCGACCAGTCGCGCGCCGTCTGCGCATTCGTCATGGTTTCCAGTGTGGTGAAGGTCTTCGACGAAATGATGAACAGCGTCTCTTCAGGATCGAGGTCCCGCGTGGCTTCGGCAAAATCCGTCCCGTCCACGTTGGAGACGAACCGAAACGTCATATCGCGCTGGCTGTAGTGGCGCAGCGCCTCGTAGGCCATGACCGGCCCCAGATCGGAGCCGCCAATGCCGATGTTGATCACGTTGCGAATGCGCTTGCCGGTGAATCCTTTCCAGGCGCCGCTGCGCACGCGGTTGGAGAAGTCGGCCATGCGGTCCAGCACCTCATGCACGCCGGGGACGACGTTCTCGCCATCGACCTTGATCACGGTGTCTTTGGGCGCGCGCAGCGCGGTGTGCAGCACAGCCCGCCTTTCCGTAATGTTGATCTTCTCGCCGGTGAACATCGCCTCGATGCGCTCGCGCAGCCCGCTCTGCGTCGCCAGATCGAGCAGCAGGCGCACCGTCTCGTCAGTGATGCGGTGCTTCGAGTAGTCGAAGTAGATCCCCTCGGCCTCGGCGGTCAGCCGCGTCCCGCGTGCCGGGTCGCTCTTGAACAGCTCGCGCAGGTGCTGCGTGCGCATCTTCTCGTAATGCGCCTGCAGCGCCTTCCAGGCGGGAAGGGAAGTCAATGGGACCTGAACGGCGGTCGCGGTTGCGCTCATAAGTCTCTCCTCTTCATGGATACGATTCCGTCCGGACCCCGGTGGTCGTTCAAATTCCGGGACGGTGCGAAATTAATTGCCGGTCGGAATGATTCCGGCGTTCTCGACCATCAGGATTACGGTGCGCTCGGGCGCGCGGGTGCGATGCAGGACTGTCTTCGGGACGACAAATCCCTGGCGCGGCCCCAGTTCAACGGTGCGGCCCTCGAGATCGATAAGCAGTTTGCCTTCGACCACGTAGAAAAACTCATCGTCCTCATCGTGCTTGTGCCAGTGGTATTCGCCCTCGATCACCGCCATGCGCACCACGCTGCCGTTCACCTGGCACAGCGTCTGATTGAACCATTTGTACTCGCAGGCATCGGCGATCGCCTTCTCGTCGATGATCTCCAGCGGCTGATGCAGGATGTTCAGCCGCGTTTCGTAGGGGTAGCTGGCGACACAATCGGCCATGGGGACCTCCGTGGTGAATCGCAACCATGGTACGACGCCTGTGTGAAAACGAAAAAATAGCGGCGTCGGGACAAAATGCCGACAAAATTGTGGCATAATGTCCCTATGGAAAATGCTGCAACCTCCGAGCGGCTTTCCCTGATGAACTCTCTGCGTCTCGACCTGCGGACCGTGGAAACCGGCGTTTCCGTCGCGACCATGGCCAGCTTTGTCGCTGCTTCCGGGTTGCAACTACACGACATCTACGACATCGTGATTCCGGCGCGCACGCTCAAGCACCGCAAGGCGCGCAAGGAGCCGCTGACCCCCGACGAATCCGACAAGCTCGCGCGGCTGATCCGCATTTACGACCACGCGGTGCGCGTGCTGGGCGACCGCGAGAAGGCGCTTCACTGGCTCAACAAGCCCCTGCGGCGGTTTACCGGGCGCCCTCCAATGCAGATGCTGCGCACCGAATTCGGGGCGCGCATGATTGAGGAAATGCTGGGCCAGATGGACTACGGCATGTTTGCCTGATGCCGTCACTCTGGAGGATCAGCAATTATCAATCCCTCTCCGGCGACGGAGGGCTGCAATTTTCGGCTCGCTGGCACACTGCGGGCAGGCCCATCGTCTATTTTGCGGAGTCGCCCGCCGGCGCGATGGTCGAAGCGCTCGTTCACCTCGAATTCGATGAGCAGGATTGGCCGCGTTCCTACCAACTGCTGCAGGCGGAGTACCCCGAGAAGCTCCGCGTGGAGACACTGAACCCTGGAGCGAACCGCGACTGGCGGACGAGCGTCGCGGTAACGCGCAAGCTGGGCGATGCATGGCTGCGCTCCGGACGCTCAGCGTTGGTTCGGGTTCCGTCCGTAATACTGCCGGAGACGTGGAATGTTCTGCTGAATCCCGATCGTGAAGACGCCCGCCAGATGCGCGTGGTCAGAACCGTGCGCGCCGAGTACGATCCGCGGCTGATCCGGGCATCGCGTCGCCCCAGACACTCGTAGTTCGTCTTTGCGCCCGAAGGGCGCGGTTGCCTGGACGGCTAGTCCCTGCTCATTGCGAATTCCCGCGCCGCTTCGAGCAGCTTCTTCACCGACTCCTTCGAGCACGACTCGGAATAAATCCGCAGCAGCGGCTCGGTCCCCGACGCTCGCAGCAGCAGCCAGGTCTTCGCCGCGTTCGGTTTCGTCTTTGCCTCGGGATTGTCGAGCCAGAACTTGATCCCGTCCAGCGTCTCGACCTTCTCGACCGGCATCCCGGCAAATTCCTTCACGCCGGCTTTGGCGCAGGCGATGGTCGCGTTCTTCAGCGCATCGGAAATGTGCAGGTCAATGCGTCCGTACTGATGCTCGCCGTATTCCTTCTGCAGCCGATCGACCAGCTGGCCCAGCGTCTTCTTCTCCTCAGCCATCACGTTGGCGATCAGCAACGCGTTGAGCAGGCCGTCGCGCTCCGGAAGATGACGCCGGATCCCAATCCCGCCCGACTCCTCTCCGCCGATCAGAATGTCCTCCGTCAGCATCAGGTCGCAGACATACTTGAAGCCGATGCCGTGCTCGTACAGCTTGCGTCCGTAGCGCGCCGCGATGCGGTCCAGCATCGACGTCGTATTAAAGGCGCGCGTCACGCCACCCGGCCAATCTTTGCGCTCCAGGATCCACTGCAGGATCACGGAATAGATTTTGTGCGGGTCGACGAAGTTGCCGTGCTCATCCGCCGCGCCAATGCGGTCCGCATCGCCGTCGGTGATCAGCCCTGCATCGCACTTCTTCTCAACGACGATCTCCTGGCAGGCGCGCACGTGCGGCTCGATCGGCTCGGGGTTAATTCCCGGAAACAGCGGGTCGTGATTCGCGCGAATCTCGATGTAGTCCACGCCGATTTTCGAGAAGATTCCGGCCAGAATTCCCGCACCCGCGCCATACATGCAGTCAATGGCGAACCGGAATCCCGACTTCGCGATCAAGTCCAGGTCGACGAAGCGCTGGATGGCCTCGACGTAAGGCGGCACAAAATTTACCGGCTCGATCTTCGCGGTCGAAGCGGAGGGAATGGGCTTTCCCAGCAGGCTCTCAATCTCCGCCATGATCGACGGGCTGCCTGACCCGCCGTAAGACGCCTTGTACTTCACTCCATTCCACTGCGCGGGATTATGGCTGGACGTGATCATTACGCCGCCTGCCGCGCCCAGTTGCTTGACCGCGTATGAAAGCGCCGGCGTGGGCGTGATGCGATCCGCAAGCTTGACGGGAATGCCCGCGCGGGCCAATACTTCAGCCACCGCGGCCGCAAATGCTGGCGATCCGAAGCGCGTGTCGTACGCAACGAAGACGCCCTTTTTCGGATCTTCCTTCGTCAGAACATAGCTGGCGATGGCCCCAGCGGCCAGGCGGACGTTTTCAAACGTGAAGTCGTCGGCGATAACGCCGCGCCAGCCATCGGTGCCAAATTTAACAGGGGATTGTGTCGACATTGGTCTAAATGAGTTTCTCGTGCCCGCGCTCCGCCAGCTCCTTCACCACTTTGCCCACGTCCTGCGAGTGATGCCGCGTGGTGATCAGCAGCGCGTCGTCCGTTTCCACAACCACCAGGTCCTCGACGCCCACCAGCGCGACAAATTTATCCGGACTGAAAACGTAATTGCCCTTCGAGCTCATCACCACGCTGCCGCTCGCGTCCAGCACATTGCTGTGAGCGTCCGCCGCTTTACGCTCCACCTGGTATTCATGCAGCGCCGCCCACGAACCCAGGTCGCTCCAGCCAAAGCGCGCTGGAATGCAGTACAGATGAGAATGATGCTCGCCTTTGGCCGAGCGCGGCTCGAGGATCGCGTAATCGACGCTGATGTTTTCGCACTTCGGATACAGCTCGGCGAAGACGCGGTCGAATTCCGGCGTATCCCAGGCCGCCGCGATCTGCTCCAGCAGAGGAGCCGTTTCCGGCAGCAGCTCGCGAACGGCGTTGGCCAGGGTGCGCGCGCTCCATACGAACATGCCGCTGTTCCAGAAATAATTGCCCGCGGCCAGAAACTCCTCCGCCCGCTCGCGATTCGGCTTCTCGGTAAACCGCCGCACGCGCAGCACGCCATCGTCGCAGGCAGCGCCCGTTTCGATGTAGCCGTAGCCCGTCTCCGGACGCGTGGGCTCGATGCCCAGCACGACGATGTTGTCGCCTGCGGCCGCCAACTGAATCGCGCGCCGGATGGTCGCAACGAAAGCGGCTTCGTCGGCGATCACGTGATCGGCGGGAAAGATCCCCAGCACTGCCTCGGGAACCAGGCGCTCAATCAAAAATGCCGCCAGCCCGCACGCCGGAGCCGTATTGCGCGCGGCCGGTTCGCAAACCACCTGCTGCGGGGGCACGCAATCCAGCTGTGTGCAGATCGCCCCAGAGAGAAGCGCGTTGGTGATCACCCACACGTCGTGGGGCTCCGCAAGGGGCGTCAGCCGATCCGGAGCCGTCAGCCGATCAAGAGTCCGCTGGATCATGGTCCGCTCGCCGTCCAGCGCCAGCACCTGTTTGGCGCGTGCGCGCCGGCTGCGCGGCCAGAAACGCGTGCCGCTGCCCCCGGCCAAAATGACAGGTCGAAAATCAATCGCCGCGGTCATCGTTGTTCTGGATGGAATCCTACAGGATTTAGCCCGCCGCCGGTCTAGTCCGCCGCAGGCAGAATCCGGATGATTTCCGTCGCTTCGTCGCCGGCCAGGGTCCAACGCGGGGAAGCCGACGGAATCACCGCGAGCTGATTGCGCTCCACCGTGAAGGGCTCAAAGCCATCGCCGGAGACGTGAAGATTCCCCTGCGTGATGAACAGCATCTGCACCACCGGCGCGGGAGCTTCCAGCGCAGCCGCTCCGTCTCCCATCGGCCACTTCTCGATGCGGAAATAGCGCTCGTCGATGAGGACGCTGTGCCCGTCGACGGCGCGCGGCGGCACGATGCCGGCACTCGTGACCAGGTGCATCGCCGCGAATGCCTTTTCCAGATGCAGTTCGCGGGAACTGCCGTAGTCGTACATGCGGTAGGTCAGGTCGCTGGTCTGCTGGGTTTCCAGCATCACCACGCCCGGCAACAGCGCGTGCACGGTGCCCGCGGCCACGAAGACCAGGTCGCCCTTCTGCACCGGCACCATCGCCAGCAGCGATTCGAGCGTAGCGTCGTGGACGGCGGCTTTCACCTGCTCCACCGTCACGCCGGGCCGGATGCCGAGAGCCACCTCTGCTCCGGGTTGCGCGTCGAGCGTATACCAGCACTCCGTTTTGCCGCGCGGCTCGCCATAGCTTTGCGCCAGCGCATCGTCAGGATGCACCTGGACGCTGAGCTTGTCCTTCGGAAACAGGACTTTGATCAGCAGAGGGAAATCCTGGCCGTTGAGAGCCGCGCCCATCAATGCGGAACTGTGCTGCTTTGTAATTTCATCGAGGTTCAGGCCCCGCAGCGGACCCGTATCGGCCGCGCACATTTCGCCCGTCAGCCACACTTCGCCGATGGGCTCGCCGTCCGTCTTGTAGTCGTACCAGGGGGCAAGATCGTTGAACCCCCAGGGCCGCGTTCGAAAATACGGCGCGAGGCGGAAGGGCGGGAGCGTCTCCATGACCCTTTAGTATGCACGAGCAACACCGGGTTGGGATGGCCCTCCAAACCTGATCCGCTACGATGAAAGGAATGCCCCGCTATCTTGTTACCGGCTGTGTCGGGTTCATCGGCTCGTGGATCATGCAAACCCTCGTCGAGCGCGGCGCAACCGTCCGCGGCCTGGACAATTTCGAGACCGGCAAGCGCGAAAACATCGCCCACCTGCAAGGGCGCTTCGACTTTGTCGAGTGCGATCTCCGCGATGCCGACGCGACCGCCCGCGCCTGCGAAGGTATCGACTTCATCTTCCACCAGGCAGCCCGGCCCTCCGTACCGCGATCCGTCAAGGACCCGCGCACCAGCCACACTGCGAATCTCGACGGCACCTTCAACCTGCTGGAAGGCGCGCGCGCCGCCGGCGTTAAGCGGATCATCTACGCCGCGTCGTCTTCCGCTTATGGCAATCAGCCGGGATTCCCGCGCCGCGAAACCATGGTGCCGATGCCGATCGCGCCCTACCCGGTGCAGAAGCTGGCCGGCGAGTTCTACATGAAGAGCTACTGGCAGGTCTACGGCATTGAGACGGTCTGCCTGCGCTACTTCAACATCTTCGGACCGCGCCAGGTGCCCGACTCGCCCTACAGCGGCGTCATGGCGAAGTTCACGCTGCAGATGATGCGCGGCGAGCGGCCTACCATCTTCGGCGACGGCGAGCAGGGACGCGACTTCACCTACGTCGAGAACGCGGTCTCCGCGAACCTGCTGGCCCTCGAAGCTCCCGCGGAAAAAGTCGCGGGGCGCGTCTTCAACGTCGCCTGCGGCGAGCGCCACACTCTGAACAAGACGTTCCGCGTCCTGGCCGACCTGCTCGACTTCAAAGAGCAGCCCATCTACGGCCCCGAGCGCACCGGCGACATCCAGAATTCCCTCGCCGACATCTCCGCCGCCCGCGAAGCTTTCGGCTATGAGCCGAAGATCGGCTTCGAAGAAGGCCTGCGCCGCACCGTGGCCTGGTACCGCGAGCAATACGCCTCCGCCGCGGTGTAAGTAGTCACAAAACCGGAACGTTCCGCCCCCAGCCTGCGTAAACTAGCAGGAGTCCTCAGACCAGCTGTGCGCCGGGAAAACCCGGCCAGGGGCGTACTTCCAGCATGGGTTTTGCTGAAGCAATCCGCGTGGCGCTCCAGTCGCTCTGGGCGAACAAACTGCGCACCGTGCTCACGCTCATCGGCGTGGTCATCGGCGTGGCATCGGTCATCGCCATCATCACCCTGGTCAACGGCGCCAACCGCTTCGTCGCCACCAAGATCTCCGGCTACGGCTCTGACGTCCTGACCGTGACGCAGATGTCGTCCATCATCCAGACCGCCGAGGAATATCTCGAGCAGCAGAAGCGGAAGAACATCGAGTTTTCCGACTACGAATACATCGCGCAAACCTGCACGCGCTGCCAGTCGGTCGGCGCGCAGCTTGATACCTCGGGCAAAGTGGTCAACGGGAAGCAGTCCTCCGACAACACCACCATTAATGGCTGGACCTCGGCCATGGCGGAGATGAGCAACATCAAGGTGGCGGAGGGCCGCGAGCTCACCCCGATGGACGACCAGGCGGGCACGCACGACGTGGTAGTCGGGGCGGATATCGTGGACAACCTGCTGCCCAATGGCGACCCCATCGGCCGGGAGATTCGCGTCGATGGCGAAGTCTACACCGTGGTCGGCGTGGCAGAGCGGCAGGGCACCACGCTGGGGCGCAGCCGCGACAACTTCGTGAACATGCCGCTGAGCACCTACATGCACACGCACGGCGAACACGAGAGCATCACGATCTTTGCCAGGGCCGGAACCGCTCCTGGGGCGCTCGACAGCACGGTCGACGAAGTCCGTGCGCTGATGCGCATCCGCCGCCACGACCGCCCCGGCGTGGAAGACACGTTCGCGGTCCAGACCAACGAGACCTTTGCCAGCTTCTGGAAACAGATCACCGGAACCTTTGCCATCGTCATGGTCGGCATGGCTTCTATCGCACTGGTGGTGGGTGGCGTGGTCATCATGAACATCATGCTGGNNATCCGCAAAGCGCTCGGCGCCAGGCGGCAGGATGTGATGCTGCAGTTCCTCATCGAAGCGACAGCCATGGCTCTGCTGGGCGGCATCTTCGGCGTCATTCTCGGCGTGGGGGTCGCGGAAATCGTGACCACGATTATTGGCTGGCCCTCAGCCGTGGCAATATGGTCGGTAGTGCTGGGGCTGTCAGTAGCCACCAGCGTCGGCGTTTTCTTTGGTGTTTACCCAGCGCATAAGGCGGCTCAACTCGACCCCATCGTCGCCCTGCGCGCGGAGCTATAACTTATGCGATTCACCGACTCTCGCGAATCCATCCAAATGGCCGTGGACACGCTGCGCTCCAACAAGCTGCGTTCCGGGCTCACCATTCTCGGCATCGTCATCGGCGTGGCCACGGTCATCACCATCTCCTCGCTGATCAACGGAGTCAACAACCGCGTCGAGTCCTTCGTCAGCTCACTGGGCACAAATGTTCTCTGGGCATTCCACATGCCGGTCATCAACGTCCGCCCCACCGCGGAAATGCTTGCGCGCAAACGGCTCACGCTCGACGACCTCGATGCGCTCTCCAGGCTGCCCCACGTCGTTGCCGTGAGCGGCGGCATCCAGTACTCCAACTGGCAGCTCGGCGTGGGCAGCGTAGCGGTCAGTTATAACGGCAAGAAGATTCAGAACACCATCCTCGAGGGCGACACGCCCGACGTCGCGAAAACCTACGACCTCAACGTCATTCAAGGCCGGCTCTTCAACGAATCCGATCAGTTCCGCAGCGCCAACGTCGTGGACCTCGGCTATGACTCGGCCGACGACCTGTTCCAGGGGCAGGACCCCCTTGGCAAACAGGTGGTCATCAATGGCGACGTGTTTACGGTCATCGGGGTGCTCGACAAGCAGAAGCAGCCCTTCGGTACGGGCAAAAACGCCAACGACAATGCCGCCTTCATGCCCCTGAGCACTTTCCACAAGATCCACCCTGAGCTGAAGGACCTGTGGATCAGCGTCAAGTACGACGATGCGAAGAACGCCTCCATCGTGGAAGAGGAGATGCGGACGGTGCTGCGGGAGCGTCGCCGCGTGCGTGTGGAGAAGGACGACGATTTCTCCATCTTCAGTCCGGATTCGCTCACCCGTCTCTGGGATCAGGTCACCGTGGGCCTGGTCATCTTCATGTTCGCCGTCTCCAGCGTCGGGCTGCTGGTGGGTGGCGTGGGCGTGATGAACATCATGCTGGTCTCGGTCACCGAGCGTACCCGCGAGATTGGCGTCCGCAAGGCCATCGGCGCCACCAGGCGAAATGTCCTCATCCAGTTCACGTTTGAGGCGATGGCGCTCTGCGCTCTCGGTGGCGTGATCGGCATCATCCTGGGGGCTCTCATCACCCTGGCCATTCGCTACGGCATTACCTTCCCGGCCACTATGTCGACCATGTGGACCATCATCGCTTTCGTGGTTTCCTGCGGTATTGGCCTGGTTTTCGGCATCTATCCCGCCTGGAAAGCGGCCACCCTGGACCCCATCGAAGCCCTGCGCTACGAATGATCCTCTATTGGCGACGCTTCATCACAAGAGGGTGAACCTCAGGCCCGAAACCTGCGTAAACTAAGCGCAGAACCTGCAGACAAGGTGTGCGCCGGGGAACCCGGCACGGAGCGAAATTCCAGCATGGGTTTTCTCGAAGCAATCCAGGTGGCGCTCCAGTCGCTCTGGGCGAATAAGATGCGCACCGTTCTGACCATGCTGGGCGTGGTCATTGGCGTGGCGTCGGTGATCGCCGTCGTCACCCTCTCCAACGGCGCCAAGATGTTCGTGGTGAAAAAAATTGCCAATCACGGCTCCGATACCCTGACCGTCCAGCGCATGAATCCTGTCATCTTCAGCGGCGAAGAGTACCTGAAGGAAACCAAGCGCAAGAACATCGACTACGACGATTTCCTCTACCTGCAACCCGCCTGCACTCGCTGCGTTTCCATCGGAGCATCGCTCAATTCTTCAGGCACCGTCGTCAACGGCAAGCAATCCACCACCAATACCGAGATCTCCGGCTGGACCTCCAGCATGTTCGAGATCAACGACCTGAATGTGGTCGAGGGCCGTGCCCTCACCCCCACCGACGACAAAATGGGCACCCACGATATTGTCGTCGGCTACGACATCGTCGATAACCTGCTGCCCAATCAGGACCCCATCGGCCAGGAAATTCGCGTCGATGGCGAGGTCTACACCGTCATCGGCGTTGGGGAGCGCAAGGGCGAAGTCTTCGGCCAGAGTGAAGACAACTACGTCGATATGCCCCTCAGCACTTACCTGCACACGCATGGCGAGCACCAGAGCCTCAACATCTCCGCGAAAGCCGGCATGGTTCCCGGCGCTCTGGACAACCTCATCGACGAAGTCCGTGCCCTCATGCGCGCCCGCCGCCACGATGCGGTCGGCACCGACGACGACTTCGCCATCCTCACCAATGACACCTTCATCAGCCTGTTCAACCAGATCACCGGCATGTTTGCGGGGATCATCATCGGCATCGCCGCCATCTCTCTGGTGGTCGGCGGTGTAGTGATCATGAACATCATGCTGGTCTCGGTCACCGAACGCACCCGCGAAATCGGCATCCGCAAGGCGCTGGGCGCGAAACGCCGCGATGTCATGCTCCAGTTCCTCATCGAAGCCGCCACCATGGCTCTGCTCGGCGGATTTTTTGGCGTCCTCCTCGGCGTCGCCCTCGCCGAAATCGTCACCACGGTCGTGGGCTTTCCCTCCGCCGTTGCCCTCTGGGCCGTTTTCCTCGGACTTTTCGTCGCCACCAGCGTCGGCATCTTCTTTGGTGTTTATCCGGCCCACAAAGCCGCGCAGCTCGACCCCATCGTCGCCCTGCGCGCGGAGCTATAAGCCATGGCCCTCAGCGATTCCCGCGAATCCGTCCGCATGGCGCTGGACACCCTGCGCAGCAACAAGCTGCGCTCCGGCCTCACCATTCTCGGCATCGTCATCGGCGTGGCCACCGTCATCACCATTTCTTCGCTCATCAACGGCGTCAACAACCGCGTCGCCGACATCGCCAGTCAGTTCGGTACCAACGTCCTCTGGATCTTTCGCTGGAACTTCATTGGCATTCGCCCGACCGCCGAAATGCTGGCTCGCAGGCAGCTCACCCTCGACGATGCGGATGCCATCGGCACCCTCCCCCACGTGATTGGGGTGGATGCCGCGCGCCAATACAACAACTGGCAGCTCGGTGTGGGCTATGTCGCCGTCCAGTACAAGGGCAGGAAGATTCAGAACACCATTCTGAATGGCAGCATGCCCACCTTTGCCACGGTCAGCAATCTGACCTTCATTGCAGGCCGTCCCTTTACGCAAAACGAGGAGTTTCGCGCCGCCAATGTCACCGTTCTCGGGCACGATACCGCTGAGAAGCTCTTCGACACCGAAGACCCCATCGGCAAAGATGTGGTCGTGGATGGCGACGTGTTCACCGTCATCGGCGTGCTCGATAAATACAAGCAGCTCTTCGGTGGTGGCAGCAATCCCAACGACAACGTCGCCATCTTCCCCCTCACCACGTTCCATAAAATCCACCCCGAGATCGAGGACACCATCATCTCGATCAAGTATGACGATGCCAAAAACAAATCGATGGTGACCGAGGAAATCCGCACCCTCATGCGGGAGCGGCGCCGCGTCCGCGTGGAGAAAGACGACGACTTCGCCATCTTCGGCCCCGACGATATCCTCTCCTTCTGGGCCCAGGTCACCTCCGGCCTCGTCATCTTCATGTTCGCGGTCTCCAGCGTGGGGCTGCTCGTCGGCGGCGTGGGCGTGATGAACATCATGCTGGTTTCCGTCACCGAGCGCACCCGCGAGATCGGGGTCCGCAAGGCCATCGGCGCGACGAAGAGGAATGTTCTGGTCCAGTTCACCTTTGAAGCGATCACCCTGTGTGCCCTGGGCGGCGTCCTGGGTATCGTTCTGGGTACGCTCCTGACCCTCGCCATCCGCTACGGCGTTTCCTTCCCTGCAAGTCTTTCGACCTTCTGGGTCGTTACCGGCTTTGTCGTATCCGGCGCCATTGGTTTTTTCTTCGGTATCTATCCGGCCTGGAAAGCCGCCACCCTGGACCCCATCGAAGCNNGCCGCTCTAACCGGGAGAGGAGTTGATTCCTGCTGCTGGCCGCTGGCTGCCGCCTGCAGGCTCCCGGCTCTCAGCTGGGGTATCATGAAATAAGCGGCACCACCGCCCCCGAAAACCTATGCCCAAAAGCTTCAATCACACGATCCTCGGCGTCTCCATCGCCATCATCCTTGTCGTGCTCTTCGGCGGCTTCGGCCCCGCGGGCGTCAACGCCAGCCAGAGTGACGGCGCATACCGCCAGATGGGCGTCTACGAGGAAGTGCTCCACAAGATCCAGACCGACTACGTCACCGACCCGAACATCCAGAACGTGACCACCGGCGCGCTGCACGGACTGCTCGAATCCCTCGATCCGGATTCCAGCTACCTGACCCAGGCCGAGTACGCCAACTATGTCGAGCACCAGCACGAGGGCCAGGCGCAGGTCGGCATGGACGTCTCCAAGCGCTACGGCTACGGCAGCGTGATTTCGGTGATCCCCGGCAGCCCCGCCGAAAAGGCGCACGTCGAGGACGGCGACCTGATTGAGTCGATCAACGGCCACTCCACGCGGGAAATGTCCGTGGCCATGATTCGCCTTCTGCTGGAAGGCAAGCCCGGGACCAGCGTCACCTTCCAGTTGGTGCGCCACATGAAGCCGGAGCCGGACGACATTTCCCTGACCCGTGCCGCCGTCATCCCGCCGTCGCTGTTCCAGCAGCAATACGAAAATTCCAGCATTCTGTATCTCCGGCCCGTGGTCCTCACCCGCGAGCGCGTCGACGACATCGTCGCCCGCCTCCGCGAGATGCCCAAAGACAACAACCGCAAAGTGCTGCTCGATCTTCGCGACGTCGCCGAGGGCGATCCGCAGCAGGGTATTCGCCTGGCCAACGCCTTTCTGCAGGGAGGAACCATTGCGATGCTGCAGGGCCAGACCGTCCCCACCGAGACTTTCAAGGCCGACACCTCGAAGTTCGTGACCGCCGCACCCCTGGTGGTGCTGGTGAACCACGGAACCGCCGGTGCAGCCGAGCTGGTCGCCGCGGCGATCCTCGACGACAAGCGTGGCGATCTGGTGGGTGAACGCACCTTCGGCGAGGGCGCCGAGCAGAAGACCTTCACGCTGCCGGATGGCTCCGCGCTCATGCTCACCATCGCTAAGTATCAGTCGCCCTCGGGCAAAAAAATCGAAGACGATGCCGTGACTCCCAACATTGCCGTCAACCAGAACTCCGCGGAAGTTCCTGAGGCGGAGAGCAATCCCCAGGAGCCGCGCACCGACGATCAGCTGAACAAAGCGCTGGAAATTCTGAAGCAGAAGAACGCGTAACCAGCAGCGATGCGTGGCACGTTTTCACCCATGGTGCCAGATCGAAACCGGAATCTGACGCAGCCCACCCACCGGGGATCGGCCGCAGAGAACCGCCTCCCGTCACCCCTCAGGGTTTTGTGAAGCTGGGATGGCACGCTTAATCACTCCATCGGACCAGGACGACGACCCGGTACCGCCGCGCCGGTTTCGGCGGCGCAACTCGGATTTTCAGCCTCCTCCAGACCACCCAAAAATCGCCGGCAGCCTGGCTCTTGCGGTTCTTGTCGTGGTGGCCGCCGCCGTGGGCAGCCTGGCCGGACTGATGCTGGTCTATTCCGTCGATCTCCCCCAGGTGGATGAGCTGGAGCACTACCGTCCCTCCACCACCACGGAACTGTACGACGTCCACGGGCGCAGCTTCGGCTCCTTCGCGCTGGAGCGCCGCGTGGTCGTCAACTACAACGACTTTGCGCCGGTCCTGCGCCAGGCCGTCATCTCCACTGAAGACCGCGACTTTGAGAGCCACGGCGGCGTAAATCTGCTGCGCTTCGCAGGCGCAGCATGGCACGACCTGTTCTCGAAAGGCCGCGCCCAGGGCGCTTCCACGCTGACCATGCAACTCGCGCGCAATCTCTTCCTCTCCAACGAACGCACCGCCTCGCGCAAGCTCCAGGAAATCTTTCTCTCTCTGCAGATCGAACACAGCTTCACCAAAGAGCAGATCTTCACCCTGTACGGCAATCAGATTTACCTCGGCAGCGGCGTCTATGGTTTTGAAGCCGGCGCGCAGTATTACTTCTCGAAACACGCCAGCGAGCTCACGCTTCCCGAGGCCGCGCTCCTGGCTGGCCTTCCCAAAGGGCCTGCTGAGTTTTCCCCCATCCTGAACCCCGATCGCGCCTTCCGCCGCCGCAATGTCGTCATCGACTCGATGCTCGAGGACGGCAAAATTTCCGCTGCGCAGGCCGAAGCTGCGCGCTCTTCGCCGCTCGGCCTGCATCTGGAGCCGCCTCCCAACAGCGTCGCGCCGTGGTTTGTCGAAGAAGTGCGCCGCGAGCTCGAACGCCGCTTTGGCACCGAGGAGGTCCATGCCGCGGGGCTGAAGGTTTACACCACGCTGGACCTCGATCTGCAAGAGTCCGCCAATCAGGCGGTTCTCGACGGCCTCGCCGCGTACGAGCGCCATCACGCCTGGCGTGCGCACCTGCTCAACGTGCTCGCCGCCGGCCTGAACGTCGACACTTTCAAACATCCTGACTGGACCGTCCCGCCTGCGCCCGGAACCTATGTGCATGCGCTGGTCACCGGCATCCTGCCGTATCAGGTGACGGGCCGCATCGGCGACCAGCCGTTCATCCTCACCCCCGAAAACTGGTCCTGGACCGGCTTCCACACCGCCGACCAGTTCCTCAAGCCCGGCGACCTCATCTACATGAAGATCACCGGCGAGGACGGCGGCATGCTGCACGGCGCCCTCGAAGAAGACACCGGCGTCGAGGGCTCGCTGCTGGCCATGGATAACGCCACCGGCGACGTGCTGGCCCTGGTGGGCGGCCGCGACTTCAACCTGTCGCAGTTCGACCGCGCCACCCAGGCCGAGCGCCAGACCGGCTCCTCCTTCAAGCCCTACGTCTACACCACGGCCGTGGAAGATGGCGCGACCCCGCAGGAAATCATCGTCGATCGGCCCATTTCCTTCGGAACCTACGTCCCCCACAATTACGACGGCAAATTCAAAGGGCGCATCTCGCTGCTCGAGGCTTTCGCCGACTCACGCAATATCCCCGCGCTCGAGCTGGCCAGCCGCGTCGGCATTCGCAAGGTCATCGCCACCGCTCATCGCTTCGGCATCACCACGAATATGCCCGCGTATTTACCCATTGCTTTGGGCTCGGCTGAAGTCACCCTCGAGCAGCAGGTCGCTGCCTACGCCGTCTTTCCCAACGACGGGATCCGCGTCGGGCCGCGCCTGGTCAAGCGCGTCACCAGTGCGGATGGCGACCCTCTCAATGAAGACACGCCCGACGTGAGGGAAGTCATCAGCGAGAAAACCGCGCGCACCATGATGGTCTTCTTCCGCGGCGTCACCAGCGAAGGCACCGCCGCGAAGCTGATTGCGCTGCATCACCCCCTCGGCGGCAAGACCGGAACCACCAACGACTTTACCGACGCCTGGTTTGTCGGCTTTTCGCCGTCGATCACCTGCGGCGTCTGGGTCGGTTACGACGATCGCGAGTCTCTGGGGGACAAACAAACCGGCGCCGCGGTTGCGCTGCCCCTCTGGACCACCTTCATGCAGACCGCCATCGCCGCTACCCCCAACGAAACCTTCCCCGGCGACACGCCAGGTCCACCCCACCCCCCGCTCCAGCAAACCGCCGCCCTCGCCCCCCACCGCTGAGTATTGACGGGTGCTTTGTGTCAGGGCACGG
>PKVY01000110.1:16160-76177 GCA_003131625.1 Acidobacterium sp.
ATCAGCAGCAGCACCAGCCCCACCCCGATCGAATACACCACAGCGTCATGGGCTGTTACGTACCCTTGTCGCAGCGCCGACACAATCAGAAACGTCAGAATCGGCACATTCAGCGCCACCGCCGTGATCACTCCCGGCATCAGCGTGCGCTTCGCCATCGACACCGCAATGTGAGGGAAAAAAGCATTGAACAGCACGGCGGCCATGTACCCGAAGGTGACATTCCCCCAGAAGCTCATCCTGCCCGACACCGCGCTCAGCGCCGTCGCCATCGCCGCCAGCGCCGTGAACACCACCACAACAAATCGGAACACTCCCGGCTCGGCCCCGCCAAACCACGGACCCGACCGGCGTTTCCACCGCGGTATGCGGATGGCCTCTTCCGCGTTGTGCAGGGTCACCAGAACCGGAAACAGCAATTGCATGTAGCGGAAGGGCATGTTTGCCAACCAACAAGGATAGTCCCGACGAGGCCCTGCCAGGGCGGGAATGCCATTTGTCATTCTGAGCGAAGCGANNCCGGCTTCAGCCGCCGAGGGACGTTTTTTCTTCCCGCCTTTGTATCAGGGCACGAGTCAAAAGACCCTTGATTTCACATAGCCTATTGATTCTTGAATGCTCCAAATGGCCGAGTGGCCCATGCAAGCCTTCTTTTGGCTTGAGTGGGCTCTCCCCAGTCTTGTAACCCGTAACCTGTCACCTGTAACCCGCATGGCGCGACCTGGCTGGCCCGGAGCCTGGCCTGAGCGAGCGCAGCGAGTCGAATGGCTCTCGCCTTTGAGACCCGGGATTCGCGCATAGCGCGCCGCCTTCACTAACCCAGCCACGAGCTGTATCAAGGCCCGACTTCACCGCTTACAAAAAAATGCGGACCTCGACCGCTTTTGTAACAGGGCACGACCTTGGTCGCGCCGTACAAGCCCCAAATCATCCGGGCTTCAGCCCCGGACTTGTTTTGAAAGGGCTCAGCTTCAGCTGTGCCGAAACTCCGCAGAATGGTCCGGCTTTTAGCCGCTGAGGGATGTTTCCACACCGACTTTTTCCGCGAGCTGGGTCAGTTTACGACCGTTCTTGCGAGGGAATCACAGCCGCCCGCAAGAGAGAGCGCCATCCAGACGTTGACCTCACGAAAAAATGAAATCATGCGAATTCTCGTCCACAGGGGACCGGGGCCCGACTTGTCGGAAAGACCACCGGGGGTCCCCCAGTCCGTCATGGCCACTTAAAACCTTCAACGCTGAATTCGAGTGTCTGCGCCCCCTCCTGATAGAACGTCGCCTCGATCCGAACGGTCTTCGCCCGACGAAGCTTGGCCACAAAGGAGGGTGCATCTTCGAGGAAAAGAACCGTAGTGCTCTGGTCGCTGGGGGGAACTGCTGAAAACCGACGGATCGGATCTTCATCAAAACGGACATTGACAGTGCAGTCCTCTACCCCGCAGAGAAACTGCCCTCTCTCGATGCTGACCATCGCTGCGCTCCCTTGCCCCGCAGTTTTGCGGATGGTTAGGTGGGCGTATTGGCTTCCCGTATATGGAAAATCGAAGTTGAGCGTGTTGGTTGAGGTCACGACCGCAAAGGATCGCGCACGTCCCATGTTGTCCTGATCCGTCGAGTAATTCCATTGGGAACCCGAGGCAGATTGGGTCGTGGTCGCCGACGTCGGTTCGGGGGCGGTCGGCGTTGCCGTAGGTTCCGATGGATTAGCTGGCGATGCTGGGCCGGCAATCGAGATTGTATGAGGCTTGCTGAAAACCATCGCGAGCGCGAGCCCGAGTAGGATAAAGACGACAATGCTAATGAGAACCCACCCGAAGGCAGACGAATTCCTCTGTGTCTTGTCTAATGAGGGATTCTGCTGCGGTGTTGCCATTACCGGTCCAGCATCAGGCAAAGCCGCACCACAGGCGCCGCAGAATCGGTTCGTTACCGGGTTGGCCGTCGCGCAGTTCCGGCAATCGGTACTCGTTCCATCCGCAGCGTTCGCAACATGGGTGGCTTCACTGCCCAGACCGCTCATCGAGGCACCGCCTCCGTACTCCACTAACGGGAGTATAAGCGGTTGCCGCATTCAATCGACCCTCAGAATCAGCCGTTGTCCTGTCAGTTATCCTGAAGGCCGAGTTGAGCTTGAAGAAACACACATCAGGATAAGCCGTTTAACTTTCGGCTCCGTGCGTGAGGCACGGGTGCCCATCCTGGTTGCGCCTGGGTTGCGGTGCAAACAGGGTGGGAAGGCGAAAGCCCGACCGGCCGTTTATCTATCCCGGCACGACTTTGGTCGTGCCGACCAGCCCTTGGGATATGCGGGCTTTTCAGCCCCGGCCTCTCGCATCCCCATCGTCCCCCCCGCAAAAACCCCGTAACGTTACCCCTTCCCGAAAAACTGTCAATCCTAACCTTAGTAATTGCGCCCCCTAACTCCTTTCCTTGCCTTGCGCATTCGTAACTGCGACCCCGCCAAAACCCGCATTTTTATTCCCCTGATTTGATATTCTGAACTTAGATGGAAAAAGAGAAAAAGGCCTCGCTTCCAGCGAGGCCTTTTCGCGTCTCTCACTGTCCACTGTCCACCGTCCACTGTCCACTGTTCACTGNNCACTGTCCACTGTTCACTGTTCACTGTCCACTGTCCACCGGCTGCCGGCTCCCAGCTCCCAGCTGCCAGCTCCCAGCTATCTACTGAAGAATCAAATGCATCGACGACTTGCGCTTCGTTTTCAAATACATGCGTGCCACCTCCCGGCAGCCCAGGGCCCACGCATAACAAAACAAAATACTTAACCGCAAGTATTGAGGAATGAAATGCGTACCGCGCACGCCCAATCAACCGCCGCCGCAGAATCAAATACTTGCGCGTCGCTACCCCCAGGAAGGGGGGAGGGGGGAGGGGGTATCCCACCAAACGAAAGTACCGGCGCCACATCGCAGGATCGGGGCCCTCAACGCCTCCGGAGACCGCTGGCTTCACCCCTGGCCCACAAGGCGCCCAGCACAAACAGTGTCGCCAGCGCCAGCACCAGCAGTCGGCCGATCCATGGAGTCCGAATGCACATCGTCTGCGTGCAGAACGAGCTGCGGGCATTCCAGACCGCCGGCAGCGTGCAGGCCAGCACCACGGTCCAGAACAGGGAATACGCGCCGAGCAGGAGTGCGCCCATCCGCGCGCGCAGCAGAATCAGCAGCAGGGCCAGCACTCCAACCACACCGGGCACCAACGTAACCGACAGACCGGCGCGTCCGGTGGTGCGGATCAATCCGAGGTTCAGGGGGAATTGCGCGTCACGAAAAATCAGGACTGAAAGTGTCAACAGATAGACTGCGGTGAATGCCGACCAGAGCAGCACAACCCAGCGGTAAACACGCGGACCGACGGAAACCGGCATAGAGACCTCCCAGGGTGCTGGGGGCACTCAGTATTCGATACGCTTCAGGAACCTGGAAGGTTCCCTGTCAGCCGCTCAGCGGCCCGCCGAAAGTACCGTCGCGCCCGCTCCACATCCCGCAGGATCTGCGCCTTGAGCGCCTCCGGAGAAGGGAAGCGCCGCTCCTCGCGCAGCCACATCAGAAAACAGACCTCAATCGGCGTCGCCTCCGTCAGCTCAACCGAAGGGGGGCCGTCGAGCAGGTGCGATTCGACGGCGAAACCAGCGCCCTCGAACGTTGGTCGCGAACCGGCATTCGTCACGGCATTGAAAATCGGCGTGCCGTCGCCAATGCGTACCCGCGTGACGTAAACGCCGTCCGGTGGCAGCAGCTCCCGGTACGGAGCGAGGTTGATGGTCGGCGTGGTCAGCTTTTTCCCAACGCCGCGCCCGTGAACAGCAGTGGAAAGGATCGAAAAGGGCCGGCCCAGCAAGGCTCGCGCCAGGGACAACTCGCCGGCCACGATGCGCCGCCGGACCTCGCTGCTCGAGACCGTAATCCCGCGCACGATGAGCGAGCCATGCGAAACCACGCCGAAGCCGAGTTCCTTGCCCAGCGATTTCAGCTCCGCAATGCCGGCCGCGGCATCGTGGCCGAAGCGAAAAGTATCGCCCTCGTGAACTTCCAGGACGCGCAGCGCCCCGCGCAGAACATTCTCGGCAAATTCGCGCGGCGACAGCAGGGAGAAATCCCGCGTGAAGGGCAGCACCAGGGTTGCAGCGATGCCGGTCTGAGCGAGCAGCCGCAGCCGTTCCGGGATCGGCGTGATCAGCTTCGGCGCCAGCTCCGGCCGCAGCACCGCCAGCGGGTGCGGATCGAACGTGACTGCGATGGACTGCGCCTCAAGCGAGCGCGCCCGCTCGATCACGCGCCCGATGATCTCCTGATGCCCGCGATGCACGCCGTCGAAATTCCCGATGGCCGCAACGGTGTGCGGCATCGGCGGCATCTCGGTGATCGATCGGAATATCTGCATGGTTCGTTGCCGGTTTTCTAAACGCTAAACGCTGCGTTCCATCTCATAGCTCGAAGGGAATGCGCAGCCCGTCATACGAAAGCCTCACGTTGGCCGGGAAAGTCTTCTCCGTCGCCTCATGGTCCACCTCATGCGACATGTGCGTAAACCAGGCCTGGCGTGGTGCGATCCGCTCCACCCACCGCAACGACTCGGGAATGGTGGCGTGGCTGGGATGGGGCTGCGGACGGAGCGCATCAATGATCACGACGTCGAGGCCTTCCAGCAGCGGCAGGCTCGACTCCGGAATGCTGCTCATGTCGGTCAGATACGCCGCCGACCCGAATCGAAACCCGGCAACCTGCAGGTCGCCATGGGTCAGCGGCACGCGCTGAAAGTGGGCTCCGTGCACCTCTGCTGTCTGCGCACCTTCCAGGTTTCGCAGCTCGACGCGGGCTCGCGTCGGATAGGTTGCGTTTTCGGAAAACGTGTATTCGAACACCCGCCGCAGAATCGCCGCCGTCTGCTCGTCCACGTAGAGCGGCAGCGACGCCGGCTTGTGCTCGAAGCTGAGCGGCCGCAAATCATCAAGTCCGAGGATATGATCGGCGTGCGCATGCGTATAAAAGACCGCATCGACGTGCCGGATGCCCGCGCGCAGCGCCTGATCCCGAAAATCCGGCCCGGTGTCGATCAGCACCAGCCGTTCACGCCCGTCGTCCTTCCAGGTAATGGCGATCGACGGCCGGGTGCGCCGGTTGCGCGGATCGGGCGAGGTGCAGACCGCGCAGCGGCAGCCGAGGGTCGGGACGCCCATCGAGGTTCCACTGCCGAGAACAATGATTTCCGCTTTCATCCGGGGGGAAAGCTACTTCTTCTTTCCATCGACGGCGCGCTGGGCCGACTGGGCGATAGCGTTGGTGATTTCGAGAAACATCATGCGCAGCTCGAAGAGCACGTTCTGCAGGGTCGCTTCTTCCTTCTGGGTCAGGTTGCCCTTCGTCTTCTCCTGCAGCAGCGCCAGCATGTCGATGCTCTGCCGCGCCCCCAGAATGTCGACCCGCGCCTTCTGGCCCGGCTCGGTGCCGGCGCCCAGCGCAATCATGGCCGAGACGTAGAAGGACTGGATGATGTGCTCGAACGCAATCACCCCCGTGGGTCCCACGCCCGGATTCGCCTGGCGCAGCATGTCGTCGATCTGCCGCGACGATTCCTGGTAAGCGGCGTTCTGCTCGGCTGTTTCCTGCGCCGTGAACTGCGGCAACTCCGCATCCTCGGCCGCCGCCTCTTTCGTCTCCGGCGCGGGCATGGTTACGACTTTTTCCTGCGCAGGTGGCGCAGCCGGCTTCTCTTCTTGCTGCTCGGCGGCAGGCGCATCGTCGCGCAATGCGCCGTCCAAAGTGAATTTGCGGCGGTCGGTTACGGTAAATGTAGGTTCTTTCTCATCCATAGACAGCAGTTCTCCCCGCGTGGATCAACATTCGAGTCATTCCGTCGCCGGAATCGGCGGAGCGGCCAGCGGTATCGCCGTTCCTCCGTCGTACGTGATCGGTTCAGTCTCACTCTTTTCCAGCGCCTCGACGCGAGCCACGCCCAGGGCGAGGGTCTTCGAGAAGCCCGGCAGATCAATGGATGCCACGCTGGTCAGCTCACCGACCGCCGCATCGCCCGCGCGCAGTTCGATCTTTTCGCCCGGCCCGAGAGTCGGCGCCGCACCCTGCAAGGCAAATTGCCGCAGAGCACGGTGAACCGTCGCCCGCGAGCGAATCCGCTCGACGATCTCCTGGCCGATGTAGCAGCCCTTGGTGAAGTTCAGCGCCCGCGGCACGTTCGCCTCCTGGGGCAGGTGCTTATCGCTGAAATCCACGTCGAAGAGGGGCGTTCCCTCGAGGATGCGGAGATCCTCCAGAGCCGTAACGCCGCAGGGAACCGCTCCGCCCTCAACCAGCGCTTCCCATGCCTGGAAAACCTGCCCGGCTGGGACGTGAAGCTCAAACCTGGTGACCACAGGACTCCAGGCGCAGATCAGCGTGACCTCGACGCCCGCCAGTTGCCCCGAGCGGAACGTGCCGGCCTCCGGCAGAGTAAGACCCAGCTTCTGAAGGATCGCTGCCGAGCCGGGCCCCGCGATTCCGATCGCCGTCGTCGATCCGTCTAACTCTTCGAGCTTCACATCGTCCATAATGATGTAGCGGCGCAGGTGCGCGAGGAGACGTTCGGCCTGGCAGCGGTCGGTTTCGAGCAGCAGCGAATCTTCAAGGCAGGACACATCGCCGTCGCCCTGAATCCGGCCTTGAGGACTCAGAATCAGGGTGTAGCCGGTCTGGCCGACAGCCATACTTTTTACGGCTTGCGTGATCATGCCGTTCAGCCAGCGAACGCGGTCCTTGCCGGTAGCCCGGAGAAAGGTGCGGTACCCCAGATCGAAAACCCCTGCTGAACGGAGCAGGGCCTGCAAAGAGGTGCCGGAAAAGCGCAGCGGCGTCTGGGCTCCCCGGTGCATCTTCAGTTCGAGAGCGGAAGGATCGACAGCGCGGAGCCGGACCGCCAGGGGCGTTTCTGCAACAGCGGCGTCGGGAATCTGACAGGCCTGGCTCATAAATGACTCTCAGAAAAATTATAGTCTGCGGATAGCAGGGAAGGCTCAGCGGGCGGATTCGCAGCAAAGGGCGAAAGGACAAGGGATGCGAGGAAGAAACAAGGCATGGTTGGCGTCAATGATTGCTCTGGCTGCGCTCGCCGCCGGCGCGCAGACGCCTGCAAACAGCGCTGGGCAGGCTCCGCCAGCGGCTGCGCCCGGGCAGGAGCAGACCCAGCCGAAAGCCAAGGCCAACGAGACCCACATCACCGCGCAGGAGGCGAAGGAGCTATTCTCCTCCATTCCTCCCATTCTTCAGTTCGCCTCGGAAGACACCAAGCTGCCTATTAAGCACGAAGTGAAACCGCACCTGACCACGCGACCGGAAGTCGAGAAGTATCTCCTGGAAAAAATGAAGGACGACAAAGATGCGAAGCGCATGGAGCGGTCTGAAATTGTGCTGAAGAAATTCGGTCTGATCGATGCGGATTTTCATCTGCAGTCGTTTCTGGTGCAGTTGCTGGACGAGCAGATTGCCGCGTACTACGACAGCAAAACGAAGACCGTAAACCTGCTCGACTGGATCGCGCCCGACACGCAGAAGCCGGTTCTGGCGCACGAGCTGACCCATGCTCTCCAGGACCAGCGGGTAAATTTGGACAAGTGGCAGAGCCAGACCAGCGACGATCTCTCGCACAGCTATGCTGAGGACCGGAAGCACGTCGCCACGGACGAGGCCGATACGGCGCGCGAAGCGGTTCTGGAGGGCCAGGCCATGGCCGTCTTTGTCGATTACAGCCTGGCGCCCGCGCATCAGAGCCTGCGCACCGCGCCGCAGCTGATTGAAAACCTCCTCGATAACATGACCGACGACGGCGATTCGCCGGTGCTTTCCCGCGCGCCGCTGCTTCTGCAGGAGTCGCTGTTGTTCCCCTACAAAGATGGCCTGAAGTTCGAGGCCACCCTGATCGCCGACTCAAAAAGCCCGTCAGCCGCATACGGAGCCGTCCTCGATCATCCGCCAGCCAGCAGCTACGAGATCATGAACCCGCACGCCTATGAGCAGCAGGCGAAGGTTCCGCTGCTGAACATGCCCGACATTCACCCGGTCATCGACGCGGAGTACAGCCCCTACGATATCGGCGTGATGGGGGAGCTGGACGTGCGCATTTTGGCGGAGCTGTTCGGCGGGAACGACAAGGCGACTCAACTGACGCCGGCATGGGACGGCGGCCTCTACTATGCGGCGCAAAAGAAGAGCGCGCCCGACAAGAGCTCAACTTCTTCCGTCGCGCTGTTGTACCTCTCGCAGTGGAAGTCGGAGGATGCGGCCGCGGCCTTTGTGAAAATGTACGCCAACGAGCTGGACAAGAAATATACTCACGTAGTCCGCGACAATTCGACTGAGACCAGCCAGGACGAGCAGATTTACCAGACCAACGAGGGACCGGTGCTGATTGTCACCAGCGGCACCGACGTCTTCGTCAGCGAAAGCTTCGACCTGCCCACCGCCCGCAAGCTTGAGGTGCTCATGCTCGCCGCGCAGCAACAGGGCCCGACCCAGATCGCCTTGCGCGGCGCTCCAGCTTCCGATCTGGCCGGCAGCATGGTGAACTTCATGGCCACCTGCGGCATGATGAAGGCGGCTTTGCCCCACCGAATCGCCGGTTTCTGATCGGCTTGCGAGGATCGCGTCGAAAAGTCCGGGACCTTTTCGCTTTTCCGGCGTATTATGTGGCTTCTCTTACGCACTGCCGGGTGGCGCAATGGCTGTCTCCTGTCCGAATTGCGGGAAAGACCTTGAGGAAGTCAGCCTCACCTGTCCGGATTGCAGAAGCCTGGCCGAAGCTGCGATTCCCGCGACCGAACCACCGGCTCCGCCTCTTTTTTCCGCCTTTGAGGCCAACGAGAGTCCTCGCGGCATCGGCGGATGGCTTATTCTGGTCGGACTCGGACTGGTACTTGGTCCAATCTTCCAGTTATTCGCCATCTGGACTAACCTTCGCGCCTTCACCGGCCCGAACCGGGCCGTTGCTGAGAGGGTAATTCCTGGTATCTCAGCCCTTGTCCTGTTCCAGCTCCTAACAGGCTGCGTTCTGTTGCTCGCCAATTTATTCCTGCTCGTTCTTTTCTTCCGCGAAAAGCGCAGCTTCCCGAGATATATCCAGGTTTGGCTGGGCTTCTCGGCAGCCGTCAGCTTGGCGGCGTATACGCTTTGCCCCCACGACGCAACCATGGGCGTTGCCTATGAAGCTACATCGAAGCTCGTTCAGAACACGAGAACGCAACTTGCGGGTGCGTCGTGGGTGTCGTTACTGAGGGCTGGCATCTGGATCGCCTATTTCGGAGTGTCCCGCAGAGTAAGAGCGACCTTCGTCCAGTGAGGACGGTCGCTCCCTGTGAGACCACCATTTATACTGGTTCCCTGCGTTCATTCAGCGCCGCGAAGCACAGGGGCCGTCCGCTTTCTGTCGTATAGCGCGCTTTGCGGGGAGCCGTATTGCAACAGGCAGAAATCGGCATCATCGGAGGCAGCGGGCTGTATTCCATGCCCGGCCTCACCGGCGTTCATGAGGAGCGCGTCTCAACACCCTTTGGGGATCCCAGCGACGCTTTTGTGCTGGGCGATCTCGAAGGTCACAAGGTCGCTTTTCTCGCGCGCCATGGGCGAGGGCACCGCATCCTTCCTTCGGAGCTGAATTTCCGCGCCAGCATTTATGCGCTCAAGAAGCTGGGCGTCGAGCGGATCGTTTCCGTTTCCGCCGTTGGATCGCTGAAGGAAGAGCACAAGCCCGGGGACTTCGTCATTCCCGATCAGTTCATCGATCGCACTTTTCATCGCATCTCCACGTTCTTCGGCGACGGCGTGGTCGGCCATGTTGCCTTCGGCGATCCGGTCTGCGCCACGGTGGCCAAAACCATTGTCGACGCGTGCAGGAAGGAAGGCGTGCTGGCCCGACCCAGCGGCACCTATGTCTGTATGGAGGGCCCGCAGTTTTCCACCCGCGCCGAATCGAATCTCTACCGTAGCTGGGGCGCCGACGTCATCGGCATGACCAATTTGCAGGAGGCCAAGCTGGCGCGTGAAGCGGAGATTTGCTATGCGACTGCGGCCATGGTCACCGACTACGATTGCTGGCGTCCTGGCCACGATGACGTGACCATCGACCAGATTGTCAAAGTGATGAACCAAAATGCGGCGAACGCCGCGCGCGTGGTGAGAGCGGCGGTGGCGGCGATGCCGAGCGAACGCAACTGCGCCTGCAAATCGGCGCTGCAATTTGCCCTGCTCACCAGTCCCGACGCGATTCCACCGGCCGCTCGGGAGAGACTCGACCTCTTGATCGGAAAGTATCTGCAGAAAAAATAAAGAACACGGGGAAAATTAGCCGCATGGCCATTCTTGTCGTAGGCAGTGTCGCGTTTGACGCAGTAGAAACTCCTTCGGGCCGCCGGGATCGCTGTTTGGGCGGCGCAGCCACCTATTTCGCGCTGGCCGCAAGCTATCTCACCCAGGTCCGCGTCATCGGAGTCGTCGGCGAAGACTTCGGTCCCGACGAAGAGCGCGTCTTCGTGCGCCGCAAGATCGATACGCGCGGCATCGAGCACGTTCCGGGCAAGAGCTTCTTCTGGAGCGGCTCCTACATGAAGAATCTCAACGAAGCGCAGACCCTGAACACCGAGCTGAACGTCTTCCAGAGCTTCTCCCCCAAGATTCCCGCCGAATACCAGGACACCGAGTATCTTTTCCTCGCCAATATCGATCCGGTGCTGCAGGAAGACGTGCGCCGCAAGATGCCGAAGGTGAAGATGGTCTGCGGGGACACGATGAATTATTGGATCAAGGATCACGCCGAGAATCTTGCGCGCGTCCTCAAGGGCCTCGACGTATTGCTGATCAACGACACCGAAGTCCGGATGCTCGCGAAGGACAACAATCTGGTGCTGGCTGCTCGTAAAGTCCTCGACATGGGTCCGAAGGCGCTGGTCGTCAAGCATGGCGAGTACGGCGCGACGGCCTTCTTCTGTGAGCGCTCGTTTGCAGGGGAAAAAGGATCCATCACGATCCCATTCCGCGCGCCTGCTTTGCCCCTGGCAGAAGTCGTCGATCCCACGGGCGCCGGCGATTCCTTCGCCGGCGGGTTCTTCGGCTACATTGCCTCGCAGCCCACGCTCACCCCCGCCGTCTTTCGCCGCGCCATGTTCTACGGCAGCGTCATGGGTTCGTTCGCTGTGGAGCGCTTCGGAACCGAGCGCCTGCAGCAGCTCGACCCTAAGGAAATCGAGGAACGCTTTGCGCTCTTCCGCCAGCTCTCGCACCTCGAGTAAGCCGCCGCGCCTCAGAGGGAGTAAGAAGGCCGGCGAGGGTGCGGATTCTGCCGCGCGCGAACGCCGCTCCCTCCGTCACGAGACCATCTTTGCCGGCATGGTGGCCGCGCTTTTCTCGGTGCTGGCTTTCGGCTACTGTTTCCCGCGCAACATGCTCTTGCTGTACGGCGATGCAGTCGCGCACCTGGGTATTGCGCGCCGCCTCATTGACTCGCTCAATCCCGGCATTCGCCAGATCGGTTCCGTCTGGTTGCCCTTTCCGCACCTGCTCATGATGCCCTTCGCGGCGCGCATTTCCTGGTGGCAGAACGGCATCGCCGGCGCCATTCCGTCGATGGCCTGCTACATCCTCGGCGTCGCCGGCCTGTGGCGTCTCTCCCGCTATTGGCTGCGGCCCGCGGGCGCCGTGGTCGCCACGCTGTTCTTCGATAAAAGCGAGAGCAAGGCGATCATCGGACAATTTATCGACGTCAGCGCGGAGCCGTGGGGACGGGTCAACATNNTGCAGACCACGGCCATGAACGAACCTGTCTTCCTGTGCCAGATGATCTGGTCGGCGCTCTTCCTCATGGCCTATCTGCGCGGCCTGGGGGAAGGGAACCAGCGCCTGGCCGGGCGGGCAATCGTCGGCTGCGGCGTCGTTCTTGTCACCGCCATCTACACGCGCTACGACGGCTGGATCTTCGCCTTCATCGTCTGGCTCATCGCAGTGCACGCCCTTTGGCGCTCGCGCGCCTGGAAGTCGCCAGTCGGCGGCGCCTTCGTGTTGTTCACCGCGATGCTCATCACCGCTCCGGTCCTGTGGTTTGCCTGGAACGCGCGCCAGTATGGCGACTGGCTCGACTTCATGCGCGGCCCGTACTCGGCCAAAGCCATCGAAATCCGCACCGCGACCCCCGGCGCGCCGCACTATCCCGGCTGGCACAGCATTCACGTCGCGGCGCTGTATTACATCAAATCCGCGGAACTGGGCGCGGTTCCGTCCTGGTGGGGGAATCGGCTGCTGTTCCTTACGGTCGCCGGCTCCATCGCTGCTCTTGTGAAATGGCGAAAGCAGTGCCTCGGGCCGTTGTTCCTGTTCTGGATGCCGCTGCCCTTCTACGCTTACTCAGTCGCCTGGGGATCGGTTCCCATCTTCATCCCGCTGTGGTGGCCCCACTCCTGGTACAACACCCGCTACGGCATGGAAATGCTGCCCATCTTTGGGCTTTCTCTCGGATTTCTCGTCGCATGGCTGATGGGTCTGGCGGAGAAGCGCTGGCCGCGACCCGCGCAGCTCATCCTGCTGGCCGCCATGGTGCTGATCCTGGTCGACTGTTCGCTCCTGATGCGTTCCACGCCCCTGGTCCTGCGAGAAGCCATCGAAAACTCCCGCACTCGCATTCCCTTCGAAGCGGCCTACGCTCGTGCCCTCGAGCAGCTCCCGCCCCAGGGGGAAATTCTGGTCTGGACCTCCGACCACATCGGCGCATTCGAGCGCGCGGGCATCCCACTCCGCCGCACCATCAACGAGTCGGATTACTACCAATGGAAGCCTGCGCTCGAGCACCCCGCGCAGTCGGCGGCCTTCGTCGTCGCCTCTGACCACGATGCGGTGGCGCAGGCGGTCGAAGCGCATCCGCAGGGGCTCACGCTGCTCAACATTGTGTGCTCCACTGATCAACCTTGCGTGCGCTTTTACCGTTCAAACCTGGCCCCGCCCGGTGATAGGATCAGCGGCAAGTGATCCTTGCAACTGACAACAACGGCCATATGCTGGCCTACAGCCAGCTGGAACAATGGCTGCTCACCGGCGGCGCCGTCGGCCGCCTGGTGCTGGCCGCAGCGCTGGGTGGCGCCATCGGCATCGACCGCGAATATCACCACCGCCCCGCGGGCGTCCGCACCAATGTGCTCATCTGCTTCGGCGCGGCCATGTTCACGTTTCTCTCCGTCATCATCGCCGGCGAGGGCAGCACCAATCGCGGCCAGATCGCGTCCAACATCGTGCAAGGCATCGGATTCCTCGGCGCAGGTCTCATCCTGCACAATCGCGACCGCGTCAGCGGCCTCACCAGCGCCGCCACCGTCTGGGCGGTTGCGTCCATCGGTATGGCCTGCGGCGCAGGCCTTTACTTTCCCGCGATCTTCGCCACTGTCGTAGTGATCGTTGTTTTGGAAATGATTCGGCTGCTCGAATACCGCGCTAATCTGAAGCTCTACTCCGTGACCTACGAAGTGCGCGGCGGCGATGCGGAGCTGATGAGCATCGCCGTCCTGAGCGTCATGGATCGGGAGAATCGCCGCCTCGATACTCTCGAAAATCAGCCGGTAGGCAGTATCCAGCGGCTCTCGTTTGACGTCTCCGCGAACCGGCGTCTCCATCGGCGGATGCTCAGCGAACTGAAAGCCAGGCCGGTCATTGACGAGGTGTACACGTTTCGCGATCCGGAGGACGAATGATGCGCTTTGCAAAAGCGCACGCCTGCGGCAACGACTTCCTTATCGTCGAAGGGGCCTGCGATCCCGAGCTGGCGAAGAAGCTCTGCGAACGGCATACCGGCATCGGCGCCGATGGCGTGGAGTTTTTCGAGTCCACCGGCGCGCGCATGGGCCGCATTCGTCTGGCGAATGCCGACGGGTCCATCGCGGAGATTTCCGGCAACGGAACGCGCTGCGTGGCCGCGTGGATGGCCCATCGGCAGACCTCCGCTCCGGGAGACGTCATCACGCTGGAGACCGATGCCGGCCCTCGCGCCTGCACTATCGTCAGCGCGAGCGGCGGGGATTTTCAAATCGCTGCCGGCATGGGAGTACCGCAGGTCGCTCAGGCTCAGGTAACGCTGGGGGATAAAACGCTCGTCCACGGTGTCGAGGTTTCCATGGGCAATCCGCATTTCGTCCTCGTGGTGCACGATGAGAATTTTCGCGCCCACAGTCGCGGCTGGCAGGAACTGGGTCGCGAGATTTGCTTTCACAAGCAGTTTCCCCGGCAGATCAACGTCATCTTCGTGCGTATGGTCCGCGCCGATGATGTAGAGATTCGCATCTTCGAGCGCGGCGTCGGGCCCACCACCTCTTCCGGTACCGGGACCTGCGCCGCCGCGGCCGCTGTCATTGCGTATTGCGGCGGCAAGTCTCCTCTCACCGTGCATGCGCCCGGCGGCTCGCAGCGCGTGGAGTGGGCCGGCATCGGCGCGGAGATGACCCTTACCGGACCAGCCGCATTGATCGCAGAAGGCGAGGCTCTCCTTGACTGACACGATCCTGAAACCGCTTCCCGCGTGGCCGGGCGCGCGCATCGCTGTTGTCTCGCCCGCCAGCAACGCACGTACCGACCGCATTACCCGCGGGCTTGAAGTGCTCTGGTCGCTCGGATACGATGCCGTCGCATCCGAGCACGCCCTCGGCAAGCATCCGCCGTATTTCTCCGGTACGCCGCAGGAGCGTCTGGATGATCTGCATACGGCCTTCGCCGATCCTGAAACCCGGGCCATCATTTGTACCCGTGGTGGTTACGGATCCAACTACCTGCTCGATGGTCTGGATCTGAACCTGATCCGCAAGCATCCCAAGCCGTTCTTCGCCTACAGCGATATGACCGCCCTGCAGACCTGGCTCCTCGATCAGATCGGCCTCGTCTCCTTTCACGGACCGATGGTCGCGGCGGATTTTTCCGTTCCCGACGGCGTTCACGTCGAGAGTTTTCGCAAGGCAATCACGACAGGCCTGGTCGAGGTTGGAGCCGAGCAGGGAATGCGCATTCTGCGCGGCGGGCGCGCCATCGGGCCGATCTATGGCGGCTGCCTCAGCATCCTTACCGCATCGCTGGGCACCCGGTTCGCGCCGCAAACCGAAGGCAAGCTGCTCTTCCTCGAAGACGTCGGCACTAAGCCCTACCAGATCGACAGGATGCTGCGGCAGATGATTATGGCCGGAAAGTTCGAGGGCGTGCGCGGCTTCATCTTCGGCGAAATGCTCAATTGCGGCTCGCGCGGCGCTGATCCGCTTCTCCTGCAGCAGGTGATTGTGAGCCTGCTCGAGCCCTTCAACGTCCCTATCGCCATCGGTCTCCGCTCCGGCCACGTTTCGGGCGGCAACGTCACCCTCCCGCTCGGGGTCGAGGTCGAACTCAACCTCGAAAGCGATCAGCCGCTGTTACGTTATCTCGAGCCAGCCGTCGCCGCCGCGAAACATGCAAGCTAGGAAACACATCCATCTCATCGGAATCTGCGGCACCGCAATGGCATCTCTCGCGGGATTGCTGCAGCTTAAAGGACACCGCGTCACCGGGTCGGATCAGGCCGCCTATCCCCCCATGTCGGACTTGTTGCGCGATCTGGGCATTCTCATCGCCGAGCCGTTCTCGGAATCGAACCTCGAGCCAGCACCCGACCTGATCATTGTGGGCAATGCTCTGTCGCGCGGCAACGTCGAAGTGGAGGCCATGCTCGACCGGCGCCTTCCGTTCAGCTCGCTGGCCCGCATCATCCATGAGGAGTTCATCGCCGGTCATGAGTCGCTGGTGGTCGCCGGAACCCACGGCAAAACCACGACCACCAGCATGCTCGCCTGGATTTATGAAGTTGCTGCGCGCAACCGGCCGGAGTTGGCGCCGTCGTTCCTGATCGGGGGCGTCGCGGAGAACTTTGGCACCAGCTTCCATCTGCGCGAGGGGCGGCCCTTCATTATTGAAGGCGATGAGTACGACACAGCATTCTTCGACAAGGGCCCAAAGTTCATGCACTACTTCCCAGATGCGCTCATTCTGACGCACGTCGAGTTCGATCACGCTGACATTTACGCCGATCTCGCCTCGGTGAAGACAGCATTCAGGCGGCTGGTGAATCTGGTTCCCCGTCGCGGGCGAATCGTCGCGTTCGACGGCTCCGACAACGTCTCCGAGTGCGTCAGTCGCGCACTGTGTAGGGTCGAACGTTACGGATTCAGGGAGGGGTCAGCCTGGCGCCTGACCGAGGTGCGCTTTGAGAATGGCGTCAGCCGCTGGAGCGTGCTGCGCGAGGGCAAAGAGTGGGCTGAATTGTCGTTGCCGATGGCTGGCGAGCACAATGCCCTGAACGCGACCGCCGCGGCGGCGCTGGCCGCGGGGCAGGGAATTGCCCCGGAACCGATTGCCGAAGCGCTGGCAACGTTTCGCAGTGTGCGACGCCGGCTCGAAGTGCGCGCAGAAATCGACGGCATCACCATCATCGACGATTTTGCCCACCATCCCACCGCGATCCGCGAAACCCTGCGTGCTCTGCGCTCCGCTTATCCTGGCCGGGCCCTCTGGGTGGTGCTCGAGCCCCGTTCCAACACGCTGCGCCGCAACATTTTCGAGCGCGAGCTGGTCGAAAGCCTCTCCCTTGCCGAGCACGTCGTCCTCGCCGGCGTCTTTCACTCCGAACAGATTCCCGAACCCGAGCGCCTGCATCCGGAGAACGTCGTCTCAGCCCTGCAAAAAGCCGGGAAAGACGCCGCGCTCCTCCAAAATGCCGACGCCATTGTTACAAATCTGACCTCGCGGCTCGCGTCCGGCGATGTGGTCGCCATTCTTTCCAACGGCGGTTTCGATGGCATCTACGAGAAGCTGCCGGCGGCGCTGCAAGGGCGCAGCTCTTCGAGCTGATCTATGTTTGCCGCCATCGTTCTCTTCACGACCTGGACCGTCCTCGGCATTCCGGTCGCCCTCGTCACCATCCCATGGGTGATCGTCACCCATAATGTGCTCCCGCTTTATCGCTGGGCCATGTGGGTGGTTCGCACCGGACTTTGCTTCGCTGGCATCCGGATCGATGTGGTCCGGGAGCAGCCGCTCGATCTCTCCCAGCATTACCTTTTCCTCTCCAATCACGTCTCGAACCTCGACCCGCCGATTCTTCTTCCGCTCTTGCCGGAGCGCAGTTCAGCGTTCCTCAAGCGTTCGCTGATGAAGATTCCCATTCTCGGCTGGGGCATGAAGATGGCCGACTTCATCCCGGTGGATCGCGACGGCCGCGTGGAGAGCGCAATCGAAAATATGGAGTTCGCTACCCGGGTCCTGGCATCGGGCGTGCACGTGCTCTCCTTCGCGGAGGGCACACGCTCCCGCGATGGCCGCCTGCAGCCCTTCAAGAAAGGGCCCTTCTTCCTGGCAATGCATTCCGGGGCGCCGGTTGTACCCGTTTCCATCTCAGGCACAGAGACGATGATGAAAAAGGGCAGCCTGAGAATCTTTCCTGGAACCGCGCGTGTGGTGTTTCACGCGCCCATCCGGCCGCACGACTATTCCAGCAACGAAGAGCTGATGGACGCGGTGCGCGTGGCCATCGCCTCGGGATTGCCAGAGTGGATGCGGGACTGAACTACTTCACCACCGCGTTATAGCCATCGGCCAGCAGCTTCGCGCGCATCGCCATGGCATCGGCGCGCGACGTGAACGGCCCCAGCTGGATATGCAGCAGCTGATCCTGCGGTTCATGCCGCACCACTGCGGTGTAGCCATGCTTCTTCAGCGCATCCACCAGAATGTCGCCGTCCTGCTGAATCCGCACCGCTGCGACCTGCACCATGAAACTCGTTGGCGCAGTTGCTGCGGCGGGCTGCATCACAGGCGCCGGTGTCAGTGCCGGCGGAGTCACAGGAGTCCTCGGAGCCGCTGACGGAGCCGTAACCGGCGTGCGAGTCGACGAACTGGCCACCGCCGCGGGCTTATTCACGGGAGGTTGCGTCTGTGTGCTGACCGGCTGCGGAGCAAGCGTGTTATCCATCGCTCCAGTCCCCTGATCCGCATCGGCAGGAGTCGTTTCCACCGGCGTCAGCGCTTGTTCCGGCGAAGGCTTGGGAACACGGCTGTCGCCCGGTGAAGCCGCAGTGTCAGTGGAGGGCGGCGCGGCGGCGCGCGAACCGCCGGCGCGTCCCACCGAGTAGCCGAGCCCAAAGAACACGGCGCAGATCAGCACCAAACCAAAGAAAATGCCCAGCAGGGAACGCGTTCCCAGGGCAATTTCGGTGTCGTTGCTGGTGCCGGCAGTCCGACCCAGCGGCGCGGACCGTCGCTCGGTTTTCCTGGTTTCTTGCTCTTGTTCAGTGTCGAACAGGAATGACATAGGGGGAGCCTCTGTCGGTTGAGAACCCGTTATTTCGTTTCAGGTGGCGGCGTTTTGGAGCCGATTCCGTGCCCCAGCAGCGAAATCAGTTCCATCGGCAGCGGGAACACGATCGTCGTATTCTTCTCCACGCCGATATCCGTAAGCGTCTGCAAATACTTCAGCTGCAGCGTCACCGGCTGCTCTGCCAGCAGATTGGCGGCCTCTACCAGTTTCTGGGCTGCCATAAACTCGCCTTCGGCGTTGATAATCTTCGACCGCTTTTCGCGCTCGGCCTCCGCCTGGCGGGCCATGGCGCGCAGCATCGTGTCCGGCAGATCGACCTGCTTCACTTCCACGCTGACCACCTTCACGCCCCAGGGTTCAGTCCGCTGGTCGATGATGGTCTGGATGCGCTGGTTCAGCGCGTCGCGGTGCGAGAGCAGCCCGTCGAGCTCCACTTCGCCCAGCACCGAGCGCAGCGTAGTCTGCGCGAACTGCGATGTCTGGTAAACGTAATTCGAAACCTCGATGACCGCCTTTCCCGGATCGAGCACGCGCATGGTGATCACAGCGTTCACCTTGATGGTCACGTTGTCGCGGGTGATCACGTCCTGCGGTGGGACCTCCATCACTTCCTGGCGCAAGGAAACGCGGACCATCTGATCGAGCGGCCGGAAGACGAGAATGATCCCCGGACCTTTGGGCTGAGGCAGCGCGCGGCCAAGGCGAAAAATCACGCCCCGCTCGTACTCACGCAGAATTTTGATGGAATTCAGCAGGTACAGAACGATGATGGCGATAACAATGAGAACAGGAATGCTGAACATAGCCGGGTACCTTACGCCCGGCTGAAATTTTATCGCACTCAGTGCCGCCTGGACCGCATAAAATCAGGCCGGAACACTCTGTTGTACCCGCTCCACCCGTAACTTCAGCCCATCCACGGCGCGCACGCGCACGGTCTCCCCTGGTGCAACCGGGGAATCCGCCTCCGCCAGCCACAACTCTCCATGCACGATGATCTGCCCGCGCGGAGCCAGTTCCTGCTGAGCCACTCCCACCGCCCCTACCAGCGCTTCCGGGCCGATCTGCACCTTGTTGTGTCGCGCAATCAGCGCGATGCGCACCAGGAACGTCGTGATCAACCCAAACGCTAAACCCGTTGCGATCGCCGTCGCCAGCTGCACCCGCATCTCCGGAATCGGCCCCGCCACGAGGGTCAGCGTCCCCAGCACTAGCGCAATCGTCCCCGCCGCCGCCAAAATGCCATGGCTGGGAAACTTCGCCTCCAGCACCATCAGAATGATCGCCCCGATAATCAGCGCCAGTGACGTATAACGCACCGGCAGCAGATTCAGCGAGAACAGCGCCAGCAGCACCAGCAGCGTCCCCAGCGCCCCAGGAATAATCGTCCCCGGTGTGTTGAACTCCATATAGATGAGCAGCGCTCCGGCCAGCAGGATCAGCACCGCGAGATTCGGATCCATCAGCCGATCCATAATCTCCTCGCGCAGGGTTGGATTGACGGCGACCAGCGCCGCGCCGCGGGTGTGCAGCGTCTGGCTGGTCCCGTTGAAGCGCTTTACCGTGCGTCCGTCAATCGTGTCGAGCAGCGTGCGCTCATCGGGCGACACCACGTCAATCAGATGAAGCTGCTGCGCCTCCTGGTCCGTATACGACTTGGAATTCTCCACCGCATCCTGCGCCGCGTTCACGTTGCGTCCGCGCATTGACACATACGACCGCAGAAACGCCAGTGTGTCGTTCAGGATCTTCTGCTTCATGATGTCGTCGATCTTGCCGAGCTCGACCACCGGATGCGCCGCCCCTGCGTTCGTTCCAGGCGCCATGGCCGCGACGTCGGCCGCTTCCATCAGGAAGAATCCCGCCGACCCTGCCCGCGATCCGGCCGGAGCCACATAGAAGATCACCGGCGATGGCGAAGCGAGAATGTCGCCCACCATGGTGCGCGTCGAATCCAGCAGCCCTCCCGGCGTGTTCAGCTCCACCAGAACTGCCTGCGCGTGCAGCTCGGCGGCGCGGTCGATCCCACGCTTCAGATAATCGGCGCTGATCGGCTGAATCGTATCGTCGAGATGCAGAACCACCACCTGGCTGCTCTGCGCCGCCACTCGCACCGTGCACGGCCCCAACAGGCACAAGAGGAACAGCAGAATCAGGGCAATCAGGAAAAGAGGTCCATGGTGGTGCTCATGGATTGCTGTTCGGTGACCACTTATCGCTGTTTTCATGGCGTTGTCTGACCTCGCCGTTCCAGGGCCAGCTTCATGCCTCTGGCATTGGCATTCGCCGGATCGATCCGGAGCGCATCGCCCACATCGCTCGCGGCGGCGCCCAGCTGGTTGGCCTGCAAGTCGAGCCGCGCCAGCACCAGCCAGGCAGGTACGTTGGGCGTTAGCTGGATTGACGCATGCGCCTCCTGGCGAGCCGCATCCGCATCGCCGTCACGCTCCCACACTGCAGCCAGCCCCGCATGGGCCAGCGCTGACGAGCGATCGGCTTCCAGAGCCTCACGATACTCCCGTTCCGCCTCCAGTACCAGCCCCCGCTGGAAGAACTGGTCCCCGTTCTGGATCAGCTCCGCCGCCCGCTGGGCCGGCTTCAGAGAGGCCAGACGCATCTGCTCCACCTGGTCCATCTCAAAGGCCGCCTGCCGGAAGCCCGCTTCGCTGTAACCGCGCTTGATGCGCTCCAGCGGCCCCTGCGTATCGGTGATGGCATGGCCCGGATCGGGGTTCGGGGCCTGCGCTCCGGGATTCTTCAGTTGCTCGGCGAAGGACTGCGCCTCCGTGTCCTCGGGTCGCAGCTCGAGCACCTGATCCAGCTCCTTCAGGGCCCCGTCGGTATCTTTGCGATGCGCCAAAGCCACCGCCAGATTGAAGTGGTAGTCCGGATCGCGTGGATCGGCGGTGATCGCCTGCTGGAACAGCGCG
Organism: Acidobacterium sp.; assembly: GCA_003131625.1. Taxonomy (GTDB): domain Bacteria; phylum Acidobacteriota; class Terriglobia; order Terriglobales; family Acidobacteriaceae; genus Palsa-343. The sequence goes on from PKVY01000110.1 coordinate 37,451, forward strand.
CCACCGTCCTGCCCGCGACGGCTCATGGCCACGCCCTGGTTGTTCACCACCTCCGGCAGCGGCAGCCGCGTGCTCACGAACGCGAACGCGTTCTGCGCCTCGCGATAATTCCCCGTGTAGAAGAGGGCCAGTCCGCGATAGAAATCCGCCTCCAGCGCGTTCGGATCGTTTCTCGGCAAATGTCCCAGCGTCGCCGCGGCCTGATCGTAATCCTGATTGGCGAAGTACGCCCGCCCCAGAGCTAGCCACGCGGCAGCAAAATCCGGATCGATCTTCACCGCCTCACGCAGATGGTCGGAGCCTTCCTTCGGATCCGCCGCCACCAAACCCTGGATGTAATCCTCGAAGGCGTCAGCGTGCAGGTTCTTATCCGCTGCAAGAAAGGTCTGCTCTCCCACCGCATAGGTCGGATCGAGCTGCCGCGTCACCTGCCATGCCAGGCTGTTCAGCGTCTCCAGCAACTGGCCCTGGTCTCCGTTCTGGCTGATCGGCGCGCCAATGTGCAGATCGGAAACGTCCAGAATCTCGGCATCGGCGGTGATCTGGTTCGCCGTTGTCGTGTAATGGCCGAAGATTACGTAGTCGGCGTCCAGCGTCTGCGCAATGCGGATCGCCGTCGCTCGCGTCGGCTGCAGGTTCAGCGGCAGCCCCAGATGATCGAAGGCATAGAGCCGATCGCCGCGGCTGATGGTCAGAAATCCCGCCGCGTTCAGGCGCCGGTTCAGAACATCCGGAAACGCCTCGCCGATCCAGTCCAGGTTGGCCGCCCCACTCCGGTTCTCGAAGGGAAGCACCAGCAGCAGCCGCCCATGCGGCTCCGGCGGCCCGGCCGGTCTGGCATCGGCCGGGACCTGGGCAAACGCCGAGCCTGCAAAAGCCGCCAGCAAGAGGGAAGCGGAGAGCGCCCGAAATTGTTGAAGTGCCTGCACGACACGTTGATTATAAGTCGCGCATTTCAGTGGAATAATGACTTCACGCCAGAAGCGCGCCAGCGTGCTGCGCCAGGAATCTCCTCGCGGAACGGAAGCGTTATCCTCCGCAACCTGCCATTTTGAAAATGGGGTTCGGTGTAGGACCAGGACTACGCAGTGCCAGGCCTCTGGCCGTTTAGGCACACCCCATTGTATGCCGGTAACCCAGCCGCCCTACACATCCGGTGATCCGCTGCAAGTTACTGCCGACATTGAATTTGTGGGTACCGGAATCCTGTACCGAAGTACCGCCCCCCCCTGCTATGCTGACTCACTTTGCAGTCCAAAAAAACAGATCCCAAACGGAGGATTCCGTGAAAGAGATCGCTTCTTCATGAAGTGCGCTCATTGCGCACAGTCTGCCCGGCCCATTCGATTTTCTGCTCTTGCCGTCAACATTCTCCTGATACTCGTCGCGCTTTCTCCAGCAGCGCGTGCACAAAGCAGCATGGTTGTGGGATCTCCGTCGGTCGACTCCAACGGGGTGAAGTATTACCCCGTCACGTCCGTCTACCAGGGATCCGACCAGCAGATCATTCGCGTTCTCGAGCCGACCAACCCGGTGGCCGGGAAGCCGCGCCGCATCCTCTACGTCCTGCCGGTGGATCAGGGGGTGGACACCACCGATTCCACATGGAGCGATGGCCTCGAAGAGCTGCGTATGCTCGACGTCCAGGATCGCTTCAACATGACGCTGATCGCACCGTCGTTCAATTACAACCCGTGGTATGGCGACAACGTTACCGCCCCGTCCCTGCGCATGGAGAGCTTCATCATCGATGACCTCATCCCCTGGGGTGACACCTTCCTCAAGGGGACCGTTCCGCAGCGCTATCTCATCGGATTCAGCAAGTCGGGCAACGGCGTCCTCGACCTCATGCTCCGCCATCCGTCCGTTTTCAACGCCGGCGCGGCATGGGACTCCCCTGCGCAACAGAGCAGCCTCTCCGCCTCCTTCGACCTGCCTGAGAACTTTGGCACCCAGGCCAACTACAACACCTACTTCATCCCGTCTCTCGTGGCCAGCAACGCCGCCGCCTTCACCCAGCAGGATCGCCTGTGGATCAGCGGCGATCAGGCCGCATGGACCGCGGACATGGATACCCTGAATACCCAGATGACTGCTGCGGGCATCGCACACACCTGGGTCGCGGGCCCCACGCGCGCGCACAGCTGGAACAGCGGCTGGCTCAATGGCGCGGTTACTGACCTCGACGCCAACGCCACGAACACCGCGCCTGTCGGCGAAGCGATGGCCCCTCCACGCACTGGAGGATGGCCGGAAGCAACCCTCGCTTCCGGAACTACCCAGACCACCCTCACTCTTAAGACCGACCAGAAGGCCACCTGCCGTTATTCCACCACTGCCGGCGTCGCCTACAACTCCATGGCGAATACTTTCACCACCACCGGCGGCACCGCGCACTCCACGGTTGTCAGCAGCCTGCAAAGCGGCACCAACTATAACTACTCCGTCCGTTGTCAGGACACCGCCTCCGGCAGCGTCAATCCCGACGATTACGTCATCTCCTTCTCCGTCGCCCCCGTCCCCTCCTCCGTCACGGTCAGCAGCAGCTTCGCCGGCGCCGAAAATCCGTTGTCTGAAAACGGCATGTGGAGCGCCACCGGTTCGTGGAACACCCTCCAGAAGAGCACTGGTGCCTATACCACCCAGGACACCAGCGCGGCGCGTCTCGCCGTTCCGTCTATCCCTGCCGACCAGTTTTCCGAAATTACCTTCGATCAGAACCCCGGCGCCAATTCCTGGCCCGCTGTGATGACCCGCATCCAGGGACCCACCAGCGGCAGCGGCTATCTGGCCATTGCCAACTCGGGCGAAGTGTACCTCTATCGCGTCGATGACGGCGGCTCCTTGGGCTTTACGTGGCTCGGCGACACCAGCGCCCCCATCGGCACCGCCCCGCGCCGTCTCCGCCTTGAATCCCAGGGCAGCACGCACCGCGTCTATTTCAACGGCACTCTGCTGATCACCGCCACCGACAGCGTCTACTCCATCGGACAACCAGGCATCGCCGCTGCGGTCGAGGGCGGCCCCACCGTCAAAATCCTCACCTTCTCCGGCGGCGCTCTCAACAGCGGACCCGACACGACGCCGCCCGTGCGTTCTAACGGCGCGCCCACTGGAACCCTGGCCTCTGGTACCACGACGGCCAGTCTAACCCTCGCCACTAACGAGGTGGCCACCTGCCGTTACTCCACCACCGCGGGCGTCGCGTACAGTGCGATGACGCTGGCTTTCACCAGCACCGGCGGCACGGCCCAGTCGGCCGCTGTCACCGGCCTGAAGAACGGCACCACCTACAACTACTACGTCCGTTGCCAGGACACTTCCGGCAACGCCAACCCTGACGACTACCTCATCACCTTTTCCGTGCAAGCGGCTAGCACCACGCCGCCCGTGCTCTCCGCCGGTGCGCCTACTGGTTCACTCGCCGCCGGGACCACGCAGACCACGCTCAGTCTCACCACAAATGAGGCGGCCACCTGTCGCTATTCCACGACCGCGGGCATCGCATATGCCTCCATGACACTGACCTTCAGTACCACCGGCGGCACCGCACAGGCAACCACCGTCACCGGACTGAAGAACGGCACCAGTTACACGTATTACGTTCGCTGCAAGGACACCGCGGGCAACGCGAACACCAGCGACTACCCGATCAGCTTCTCCGTCGCCGCAGCTGACACCACGCCCCCCGTGCTCTCCGCCGGCGCGCCCACCGGCACGCTGGCTGCCGGCACCACACAGGCCACGCTCAGCCTCACCACAAATGAGGCGGCTACCTGTCGCTATTCCACGACCGCGGGCATCGCGTATGCCTCCATGACTCTGACCTTCAGCACCACCGGCGGCACCGCACAGGCAACCACCGTCACCGGACTGAAGAGCGGCACCAGCTACACCTATTACGTCCGCTGCAAGGACACAGCCGGGAACGCGAACACCAGCGACTATCCGATCAGCTTCTCCGTCGCTGCGGCCGACACCACGCCCCCCGTCCGCTCGGCGGGCTCTCCCACAGGAACCCTGGCCGCCGGAACCACCCAAACCACGCTCAGCCTGACCACCAACGAAGCCGCGACCTGCCGCTACTCCACGACGGCCGGCGTCGCTTACGCTTCGATGACGAAGACTTTCACTGGCGCAGGCGGAACGGGGCAATCCGCGACCGTCACCGGCCTCGCCAACGGCACGACGTACAACTACTACGTCCGCTGTCAGGACACAGCCGGCAACGCGAACCCCGACGACTACCTCATCACCTTCTCCGTCGCGAACGCGGCCGACACAACACCGCCGGTGCGCTCGGCAGGCGCTCCCACCGGAACCCTGGCTGCCGGAACTACGCAGACCACGCTCAGCCTGACCACCAATGAGGCCGCTACCTGCCGCTACTCCACGACGGCTGGCGTCGCCTACGCCTCCATGACCGCGACCTTCACCGGAGCAGGCGGCACCGCGCAGTCCGCCACCATCACCGGGCTTGTTAACGGCGCCACCTACAACTACTACGTCCGCTGCCAGGACACCGCCGGAAACGCCAACCCCGACGACTACCTCATCACCTTCTCCGTTGCCTCTGCCGGGACCACCGCCACCAGCAGCTTCACCGGCGTCGAAAGCCCGCTCTCAGAAAACGGCATGTGGGCGACGGCCGGCTCATGGGGCGCCCTCTCGAAAAATAACGGAGCCTACACCACCACCCTCACCAGCGCCGCGCGCCTGGCCAACCCGGTTGTCGGTCCCGATGAGTTCGCCGAGATCACTTACGATCAGGATCCTGGAAGCGCCGCGTGGCCCGCCGTTATGACCCGCATCCAGGGAGCCAACAACGGCAGCGGCTATCTCGCTATCGCCTACAACGGCGAGGTCATTCTCTATCAAACCGACGACAACGGCTCGCTCAACTTCACCTGGCTTGCCGCCGCCGACGCCACCCTGAGCACTGCCCCACGCCGCCTCCGTCTCGAGTCGCAGGGCAATGTCCATCGCGTGTACTTCAACGGCACGCTGATGATCACCTACACCGACACCTCCAATGCGTATCCCACTGGAACTCCGGGCATCGCGGCGGCGATTTTCGGCGGTCCCACCGTCCACATCCTCACCTTCTCCGGAGGCTCGCTGTAAGAGCAGACTCATGCGCGCGCAGTGTTTCGTGAGACGATCGTTCCGTTGCCCTGAAAGCGGGTCTCCCGATGCAAGCGATTGTCTATCGCCACTACGGTTCCCCCGGCGTTCTGCGCTGTGAAGAAATTGAAAAGCCAAAGCCCCGCGACAACGAAGTACTGATCAAAGTTCGCGCGGCTTCGGTCAACCCACTGGACTGGCATTTCATGAGGGGAACGCCCTACGGCCTTCGCCTCATGACCGGGCTGCGAACCCCACGGTCCCTACAACTCGGCGTCGATGTGGCCGGCCAGGTGGCAGAGGTCGGCAGAAACGTCACCCAGTTCAAGCCCGGCGATGACGTGTTCGGCGCGGGCCGAGGCGCCTTTGCCGAATATGCGCGGGCGCCGGAATCGAAGCTGGTGCCCAGGCCATCGAGCGTCACCTTTGAGCATGCGGCGTCGGTCGTCATCGCCGGCCTCTCCGCACTGCAGGCGCTTCGCGACAAAGGGCGTCTCCAGCCCGGCCAGAAGGTCCTCATCAATGGCGCCTCGGGTGGTGTCGGCACCTTCGCCGTGCAGATCGCCAAATCCTTCGGCGCGGAAGTTACGGGCGTCTGCAGCACCAGAAATCTGGACCTGGTCCGCTCCCTCGGCGCCGATTACGTCATCGATTACACGCAGCAGGATTTCACCACCATGGGCCAACGTTACGACCTGCTGGTGGACTGCGTCGGCAATCATCCGTTATCTGCATCCCGGCGTGTCCTGGTTCCGAGAGGAACCTTCGTCGGCATCGGCGGATCGACGGACGCGTGGGGTTTCGTCCCCCTGGCCGGGATGTTGACCACGCTGGCGCTCGCACCGTTCATCAGCCAGAAAATTCGCGGATTTCTGGCGAAATTGAACCAGTCGGACCTCGCCGTCATTTCCGAGCTGATGCAGTCCGGAAAAGTGACGCCCATCATCGACCGCCGCTACAAGCTGACCGATGTCCCCGACGCGATCCGCTATCTGGAAGAAGGCCACGCTCGAGGGAAGGTCGTCATCACCGTCGATCACTGATGAGGCGACGACGGCGGCCCAGTAATTTCCTTGACCTGTCAGATATACTGTGTATACTCAGTATGTCGTTATGCACAGTGACATCGTCGTTTCCCAATTCTCCGGCCAGCCCATGTATCTGCAGATCATGGACCAGGTCAAGCAGAAGATCGCCGTCGGAGAGTGGGCTGCGGGCGAGGAGATTCCCTCCATCCGTCAGCTCGCGGTCGCGCTCCGGGTCAGCGTCATCACCGTCAAGCGCGCCTATCTGGAACTGGAGCGGGAAGGAGTGATCGTGACCCACCACGGCAAAGGTTCGTTCGTCGCTCCCGATCCCGCGCTCAGCCCGCGGCTTTACGAGGAGCAGTTCGCCGAGCACCTGGAGCGCGCCGCCCAGCTGGGGGCCTCCCTCGGCTTGAGCGAAAGGGAAATCGTCTCCCGCCTGCGCAAAGCCCTGGATCAGGTCGAGGACGGCAAAGGGACCGACACAAAGTTAGCCAAGGAGCCTCTATGAGTGAAGTCTGCGTTCGATTTCAGGGCGTGAGCAAAAAGTATCCTCACTTCCTGCTCGACAACATCAGCCTGGAACTTCCCGAGGGCAGCATCCTCGGCTTCATCGGCGCAAACGGCGCGGGCAAATCCACCACCATCCGAATCCTCATGGGCCTCGTTCGCCAGGACAAGGGCGCCGTCCAGGTGCTCGGCCATTCCATGCCCGCCGAGCAGGTCGCCGCCAAACAGAAAATCGGCTTCGTCTCGGAAGACATGCGGCTCTATGGCGCAGCTACGCTGGCATGGCATATGAGCTTCGTCGCCTCCATCTATCCGGACTGGAACCAGGCCTACGCCGACGCGCTGCTGCGCCGCTTCGATCTCAAACCCCAGCAGAAGATCAAAGGCCTCTCGCACGGCCAGCGCGTGAAAGCCGCCCTCCTCCTCGCGCTCGCCCACCAGCCGCGCCTGCTGGTTCTCGACGAGCCCACCACCGGCCTCGACCCCGTGGCCCGTCGCGAAGTGCTCGCCGAGCTCATGGCCGTGCTCGCCGACGAGCGCCGCACCATCCTCTTCTCCTCGCACAACACGCTCGACGTCGAGCAGATCTCCGACCGCATCGCCTTCATCGACCGCGGTCGCATCATCGCCTTCGACGAGAAGGAAGATCTCCTCGACCGCTGGCGCCGTCTCCGCCTCGTCCTTCCTCCCAGCGCCGTCCTCCCGCAGCTTCCTGGCATTGTCGAAGTCGGCGGCAGCGACCGTCTCCCTGTTCTCACCACCAGTCAGTTCGATCCCGCTGTCCTCTCGCTGTGCAAGGATCGCGGCGCCACCGTTCAGGCCGTCGATTCCATGACCCTCGAAGAAATCTTCGTCGCCAACGTACAAAGCAGAAGGGAGCTCCAACCCGCATGAACTACGCCCAGGTCAACTATTCGATGGTTCGTCGCCTTATTTTGAAGGACTGGTACCTCAACCGCTGGCTGATCCTCGGTTCCATCCCCGCTGGTCTCGCCGCGCTGGCGATCATCCTGACCGGCAAACTCATCGCTTTACTGATCAGCATCATCCTTCTTTGCATGGTCATCATCGGGGTCGGCGCGCAACTGGCCACCGTCACCACTGTCAACGAGCGCAAGGAACAGACTCTGGCCTTCATGATGAGTCTGCCCCTCTCCTGGCGCGAATACACAGCTGCCAAGATCCTCGCTAACCTCATCATCTTTCTCATTCCCTGGCTGATCATAAGCGCCGGCGCGCTCGGGGTGCTCTGGCTTCCCGGCGCGACCCACGGCCTCATCCCCTTCACAGCGATCATGGCGGTCGAAATGCTCGTCACCACCTGCCTCATCATCGCGGCTGGCCTCATCACCGAATCTCAGGCAGGCACAACCGTCGCCATTCTGTGCTCGAGTCTGGGCATCAACATCCTCGGCTTTGTCTTCGCGCACCTGCGCGGCATCTCGGCGTACATGTGGGGTCAGCAAGTGCACTGGTCCCCAACCGCTTTGATCGTTCTCCTCGCCGAGTTCGCGATGGTGCCCCTGCTCCTCGGCCTCACCTTCTTCATTCAGTCAAGGAAGACCGACTTCCTGTGATGCATTTCTGGTGAAATGGCGAGCGCTCCCGATCGCACTTCTTGAACGCTGAACGCTGATCGCTGAAGGCTGTCTTTCACCCCAGCTTGTATGGCTCCCGATACGGCCGCGTCAGCAGCGCGCTCGCGCCGGGATCGTTCCGGATCGTCTCCGTCTTCGGATCCCATTCGATCTTCCGGTCTACCAGCATGGAGATCAGGCCCAGATGTCCCGGAATCGTCGAGTGATGCGCCGTCTCCACCGGCGCGATCGTCGGCTTCCGCGACCGCACGCTGTCGAGAAAATTCCGCCGATGCTCCGTCGAAACGATCAGCTGTACCTTCCGCTCAGCGTCAGGCAGCGACTCCTCCTTCACCCACTCCGGATTCGAAGCATCGAACCCGCTTCGATCCACCCACACCCATCCGTCTTTGCCGATCCACTTCGTGCCCATCGCAATCGCCGGAGACCCGCCCGCAATCGTCATCGTCACGTCGACCGGGTAGCCCGTCACCTCTTTGCGATACAGACACTCGATTGTGAACTTCGTGGCCGTATTCCATACCGCGTTCTCCGCTGGAAACTCGCCATGTCCTTCCACCACTGACGGCCCGGTGCGATCGAATCCTAAACCCCAGTGCGCAATGTCGCCGTGGTGCCCGATCCAGTCCATCAGCTGTCCGCCGCCCGTGTTGTAATTCCAGCGCCAGTTCTGATACACCCGCACCGCGATGTACGGCTCCATCTTCGACGGGCCAATCCACGTCGCATAGTCGAATTCCGCCGGCGGATCCGACACCGCCAGATCCCATGCCGGCGTTCCCGGCACAATCTGCGCGGGACTCTCCGGCTTGTTCGGCAGCGACGCCAGCTTCTCCATGAGCGCAGGCACGGTGCCGGGAAAATCATGATGCCCGCCCGGCAATCCCACTTCCACATGCGTTACCTCGCCGATCAGCCCGTTGCGCACAATCTCCGCCGCTTTATGGAACGAGGGGAGCGAACGCTGCCAGGACCCAGTCTGCCAGATGACGGTGTTCTTCTCGACCGCGCGCACAATCGCCTGCTGCTCGAAAACCGTCCGCGCCAGCGGCTTCTCGCCGTAGATGTCCTTCTTGTGCGCCGCCGCTTCGGTGGCGATCATCGCGTGCCACTGGTCGGGCACCGCAATCATGATCGCGTCGATGTCCGTCCGCGCAATCATCTCGCGATAGTCGTGGTACGGCTTGCAGTCCTGATTTCCGTAGTGCCCGTTGATCGTCGCCAGCGCTTCCTGCATCTTTTTCCCGTCGAGCTCGCACGCCGCCACCACCTGGCAGTCGTCCATCGTCAGGAATGCCTTGGTATTCGCCGGGCCCATCATGCCCCAGCCAATCACGCCGATGGTGATCCGATCCGACGGCGCGAAGCCCCGCGCCCAACCGCTACGCGTGAGCACTACAGACGCGCCCGCTGTCTGAAGAAAACGTCTGCGCGAAAACAAGCTGCCCAAACCGTTACCCGGGTCCTTCATCGTCGCCTCCACAGCTCAAGTCTTGCGGGAAATGCGTGTTTTGAAGGGGCACGGCTTCCAGCCGTGCCGTAAGAACCGCAAAATAAATCTGCCTTTAGCCGCCGAGGGAATCTTTTCGCGCTGCTCGCTTCCACCCCCGATTGCACGCGGCAGTCTACCACCGCAGCCGATGCGTCTGCTGCTCGCCGCGTCGAATGCGTCGCTCCTGCGTTACGTCGGCTCTGCTGGTTTCGCAAACGGCCAGGTTTTCAACACCCAGCCAAAATTCCAGGGGATTTTCCGCCCTGCCAGCGTGACGATATCTGCTTCTCCGCGAAGGACCTGCCAACATGGTGATCATTCGGCAGTTACCGTTGGTACGGGTTTTTGTGGGTACCTAAAACCTAAAGCAGGAACTCGCGCCATTCTGCTACGCTCACTCACCAGGTCCCCAAAAACCAGGACAGAATGGACACCCATAGAGATGCCCACACCGCCGATTTTTGCGCCTTGCCGGCCATTCCGGCGCCTGCCAGGACTCTCTGCCCTTGCTCCCATCCTGACGCTGCTCTGCCTCACTGCGACCCTGCCAGGCGCACACGCCCAGCTGGTTGTCGGTACGCCGACAGTTGATTCCAACGGAGTCCAGTATTATCCCGTAACTTCCGTCTACCAGGGTTCTCAGCAGCAGATCGTTCGCGTGCTCAAGCCCACCAACCCCGCGCCGGGTAAGCCGCTTCGCATCCTCTACGTCCTGCCGGTGGACCAGGGAGTGGACACCACCGATTCCACCTGGAGCGATGGCCTCGAAGAACTGCGCATGCTCGACGTCCAGGATCGCTTCAACATGATCCTCATCGCGCCCGCCTTCAACTACACACCCTGGTATGGCGACAACATTACCGATCCCGCTCTCCGCATGGAGAGCTTCATCATCGATGATCTCGTTCCGTGGGGCGACACTTTCCTGAAGGGCGCCACGACCCAGCGCTATCTCATCGGCTTCAGTAAATCCGGCAACGGCGTTCTGTTCCTGATGTTTCGCCACCCGGCTGTCTTCAATGCGGGCGCGGCCTGGGACTCTCCAGCCCAACACAGCAGCCTTTCCGCTGATCCCAATCTCCCGGAGAACTTCGGCAACCAGGCCAACTACAACAACTATTTCATCCCCAGTCTCGTCGCCAGCAACGCCCAGGATTTCCAGAAGAAGAATCGGCTGTGGATCAGCGGCGATCAGGCCGATTGGACCGCAGACATGGATGCGCTCAACGTCCAGCTGAACGCTGCATCTATTCCTCATACCTGGGTGGCCGGCCCGCAGCGCGCGCATAGCTGGAACAGCGGCTGGCTTATCGGCGCCGTGACCGACCTCGACGCCAATAACCCGACCGCGATTGCCCCCGTCGGCGGCAACATGGCGCCCGCGCGCACAGGCGGCCTGCCTGGTGGACCCCTTGCCGTCGGAACCGTCCAGGCCACGCTCAGCCTCAAGACCGATCTAAAGGCGACCTGCCGGTACTCGACCACGGCTGGCGTCGCATATAGCTCCATGTCGAATACGTTCAGCACTACGGGAGGCACGGCGCATTCCACCGTCGTCGCCGGCCTGCAAAGAGGCGCCAGCTATACCTATTACGTCCGTTGCCATGACACCGCCTCCGGTATCGTCAATCCTGACGATTATGCAATCTCCTTCTCGATTGAATCGACCGTGGGATCCTGCACCCCTTCAAACCCGAGCCCCAACCCGAATCCAAATCAGAATCCAGAGTCGTTTGCCGCGGTTGGCGATTTCGACGGCGACTGCAAGAGTGACATTCTGTGGCGGAATACCATCACCGGGCAGGTCGACATCTGGCAGATGAACGGGACCACGATCGCGAGCACCGGGAGCCCTGGCGCCGTCACCTCGGACTGGAGCATTCAGGGCGTAGGCGATTTCAATGGAGATGGCTACGCCGACCTTCTGTGGCGGAACAGCACCACCGGTGAGGCCTACATCTGGCTCATGAACGGGACCACGATTGCCAGCAGCGGCAGCCTTGGTTACATCTCCTCGGACTGGAACATTGCGGGGGTCGGCGATTTCGATGGGGATGGCAATGCCGATATCCTGTGGCAAAACAGCACCACCGGACAGGTCTACCTGTGGCTCATGTACGGAACGACGGTGACCGGCGGCGGGAGCGTCAGCTATGTCTCCCCGGGATGGAACATCGCGGGCGTCGGCGACTTCGATGGCGATGGCTATGCCGACATCCTGTGGCGGAACAGCAGTACGGGCCAGGTCTATATCTGGCTCATGAACGGGGCCACGATTGCGAGCACGGGAACCCCCGGCAGCCCTACCTCGAACTGGAGCATTGCCGGCGTGGGCGATTTCGATGGGAACGGCACGAGTGACATTCTGTGGAAGAACACCACCAGCGGACAGATTTACATCTGGTTCATGAACGGGACTACGTATTCGAGCAGCGCTAGCGTCAGCTACATCTCTCCCGGATGGAACGTTGAGGGTGTCGGTGACTACGATGGCAGCGGCACAGCCGGCATCCTGTGGCGCAACAGCAGCACGGGTCAGGTTTACATCTGGCTGATGAACGGTGCGACGTTGACGGCCAGCGGAAGCCCCGGCGCCCCCGCGGCCGCCTGGCAGATAGTCACCTTAGCTCCATAAGGAAGTTTCGAACGAACTTCTTTGTAACAGACCTTCCGCGCGGCCAACAATGGACGCGCCTCCTGAGAAGTTAAACATCGCCTGGAGCACGATGCTGCGATGGGAGCGCCTGCTCCCAGCTTCCTGTTTTCTAATGACTGCTCCACGTCTTGTCCGCCGCATCGCACAGCGTCTCCAGCGAACATTCCACACACCGCGGCTTCCGCGCAATGCAAATTTGCCGCCCGTGATGGATCATCTCGTGCGAAAACGCGATCCAGTGGTCTCTGGGAATGATCCGCATCAGATCCTCTTCCACCTTCTTCGCATCGGTCTCCCGCGTCAGCCCCAGCCGATACGACAAACGCAGCACATGCGTGTCGACCACCACCCCTTCGGCCTTTTTGAACGCGACGCCGAGCACCACATTCGCCGTCTTGCGCGCGACGCCCGGCAGCGTCAGCAGCTGCTCCATCGTGTCGGGAACCTTCCCGCCAAACTCGCTCACCACCTTCTTCGCAGCCCCCGAAATCGACTTCGCCTTGTTGTGATAAAACCCCGTCGACCGAACCTCCTCCTCGATCGCAGGCAAAGAAGCCTCGGCGAAGGCGGCCGGAGTAGGGAATTTCTTAAACAGCGAAGGCGTGACGATGTTCACGCGCGCATCCGTGCACTGCGCCGACAAGATCGTCGCCACCAGAAGCTCCCACGCATTGCGATGGTGCAGCGCGCACTTCGCGTTGGGATACGCCGCCTCCAGCCGCCGCAGCAAATCCGCAATCCGCTTCGGATCAGGCTCGAGGCCGCCGCCGGCAGCAGCTTCCGACCCTTTTTTCGCGGCCTTTCCGGAGAGGGATTTCCGGGGCGTCGGCTTCACCGGCTTTTTCGCAGTCTTCTTTGCAGCTTTCTTCTGCGCCATGGGGGGATTGTAGCGGGTCCGAAAACGTCCCCTCCAGGACCCGCCGCCCCTGCCCTCTGACACTCTCCTAAAGTCTTAGTTGACAAATTCGCCTAACCGGGGCTAACCTCCTATGACATTAGGAGTCAGGTTAGGAGTCACGTTGGAGAAGAAGACAAAACCACCCGCCCTCACCCGCCTCGAACTCCGCATCATGCAGGTGATCTGGCGGTACGGCGGCAGCACTGTGAGCGCGGTTCAGGCCGAACTGAAGCCGGCCCTCGCCTACACCACCGTGCAGACCGTCCTCAATATCCTGGAACGAAAAGGGAAGCTGAAGCGCGAGCTCCAGGGCCGTGCTTACGTCTATTCGGCCAAAGTCACTGAAGCCAGAGCGCTGGGGCAGTCGGTCCGCGACATCATCGACCGCATGTTTGGAGGGTCGAGTGAGGAACTGGTGATGAGCCTGCTCAAAAACCGCCAAATCGATGCTAAAAAACTGGCCGAGCTTACCGAGCGCTTTAATCGGCGGGGAGAGGACGAACCATGAGAAGTTCCGAGCCCTGGCTTCTGTCCTTCCTCCTCAACTCCCTGTGGCAAATCCCGCTCCTGTTTGCCGCCGGATGGATCGCCGCCCGCGCGCTCCGCAGGCTGGGCCCGGCCGCGGAGCACCGCGTTTGGGTCAGCGTCCTTCTCATGGCAAGTCTTCTCCCCGCTGGCTCGGCATTGCCGTGGGATTGGCTGCGAGCCCAAGTCGCGTTCCCCGCTGCCCACCATCCCGGTGACGCGCACGTGACGGCCGTCATGGGTGCGGGAACCGGGCTGGGAGCGTTGCCTCTGCCTGCCAGCCTGCTCGCCGTGATCGCCATCGCTTACCTGGCGTTGTGCTTCTGGTTCGCAGCGCGCTTTCTCTGGCGGTGGTTGCGTCTCCGTGCCCTGTGCCGCGATGCCGCCACGGTCCCCCTCGCCGGCGAAACTGCGCTCTGCTGGGCGCAATACTCCGCGCGATTCGGTATCGAAGGCATCAATCTCGCCAGTTCCTCCCGCGTCTTCGGCCCCGTAACCATGGGCCTCTCACGCAAATTTGTCCTGCTGCCTGTTCGTATGCTCTCCGCGATGCCGGAAGCCGATCTTCACACCGTAATAGCCCATGAGTTCGCACACATCCGCCGGCATGACTTTCTCAAAAACCTCATCTACGAACTGATCGCGCTGCCCGTCAACTATCACCCGCTGCTCTGGCCCATCCGGGAACGCATTACGGAGACGCGCGAGATGGTCTGCGACCGCATGGCCTCTGCAACCGCCGACCGAAACCAATACGCACGGTCGCTGCTGCGGCTGGCCTCCCTGCTCGCCGAGGGCACGCCGGCCAGAACCCATTACGCCATCGGAATCTCCGATGCCAACACCTTCGAAAGGAGACTTATGAGACTGACAGAAACGCAAAGCGAGATTCGAGGCGTGCGGCGGTTGGCAGCAATTGTTGCCTGCGTGGTTCTGGGCATCGCAACCTGCGCCTCGGCGCTCGCGCTGCACATCGGTGTGGACGGCCTCACGGCTGATCACGTGGACTCGCAGCCCTCCGGACCCATCGCCGTCGCCCCTGGGGTCATGCAGGGGCAGCGCCTCAACGGTCCCATGCCCGTCTATCCCCCGGAGGCGAAGAAGGCGAAAATCCAGGGCACCGTCGTGCTCGACGCTATCATCGGCAAAGACGGCACGGTTGAGAAGTTGACCGTTGTGTCCGGCCCACCCGCGCTGCAAACCTCATCGCTCGATGCGGTGCGCCAATGGATCTACAAGCCGTTCCTGCTGAATGGAGAACCGGTCGAGGTAAAAACCACAATCAACGTGGTCTATTCGCTGAAGAAATAGACGCGTCACAAAAGTGGGGAAGCAGCCCGGAACTTCCCCACGATCTCTAGATAAGCCCGCGCCGTCGCTGTCACCGTCTCCGCGTTGCCCTCTTCGATCGCCCTGGGATTCACCAGGTCCGTCCCCACTCCCAGCGCCCCGGCTCCCGCCTTCAAAAAATCCGCCGCCGTCGCGAGCGTCACGCCGCCGGTCGGGATCAACCGCAGCTCCGGAAACGGCGCCAGCAGCGCCCTCAAATAACTCGCCCCGCCCACTGCTGAGCAGGGAAAAATCTTGACGTAGTCCGCCCCCGCGCGCCACGCGGTGATCACTTCGGTCGGCGTCAGCGCTCCAGGAATCGAAACCTTCCCCAGCTCCTTCGTCTTCGCGACGACCTCCAGATGAAGGCTGGGGCTCACCACAAACTCCGCGCCCGCGTCGATCATTGCCGCCGCCTGCTCCGCGTCGGTCACCGTGCCCGACCCCAGCAGCAAACTGTCTCCGTATTCCTTTTTCAAGTCGGCCAGCAGCTCAACGGCGCAAGGCACGGTCATCGTCACTTCCATCACCGTGATCCCGCCCGCGACCAACGCCTCCACCAGCGCGTGCCCCTCCCTGGCCGACCGCGCGCGCAGCACCGGCATAATCCCGCTCGCTTCAATCGCCGCTTTCGTCTCTGCTGACCGCATCCTTACTCCAGCTCACAACATCCGGCTACCGGCTACCTCGCAATTCGCGCCGACCCACCACCCATCACCCGCTCCACTTCCGCCAGCGTCGCCATGCTCGTGTCGCCCGGAGTCGTCATCGCCAGCGCGCCATGCGCGACGCCGCAGCGCACCGCCCATTCCGCAGGTTTCCCCGAGAGAATCCCGTAAATCAGCCCCGACGCAAACGAGTCGCCGCCGCCCACGCGATCCAGAATCTCAACCTCCGTCTGCGGCACGTGCACGATCTTGTCCTCATACAAAGCCATCGCGCCCCACGCGTTCCTGGTCGCTGTATGCACGGTCCGCAGCGTCGTCGCAATCACTTTCAAATTAGGGAACGCCGCAGCCACATCCCGGAGCATCTGCTGGTAACTCGCCACCGGCAGCTCCGCAAAGTCTTCCGCCACGCCCTCGAGCGAAATGCCCAGCATCGCCGAGAAATCCTCTTCATTCCCCAGCAGCAGGTCCACCTTCCGCACCAGCTCGCGATTCACCTCCCGCGCCTTGGCCTTTCCGCCAATGCTCTTCCACAGCGAGTCGCGAAAATTCAAATCGTAGGAAATCGGCGTCCCATATTTCCGCGCAGCATCCATCGCCTCCGCTGCAACCGCAGGCGTCGACTCCGACAGCGCCGCAAAGATCCCACCCGTATGGAACCACCGCGCGCCTCCAGCGTCTCCAGTCCGGCCTGGCCCAAAAACCTCGTCCCAGTTCCAGTCCCCTGGTTGGCTCCCTGCAATCGCCGTGTGTCCGCGGTCCGAACATCCCGCCGCGGCCCGCACGCCAAACCCACGCTCCGTAAAATTCAGCCCGTTGCGCGCCGCGCGGCCCACGCCGTCATACGGCACCCAGCGGAGCAGGGAAGTGTCCACACCGCCCTGCAGGATCAGGTCCTCCACCAGCCGCCCCACCGCATTGTCCGCCAGCGCCGTCGCCACCGCCGTCTTCAACCCAAAGCACCGCCGTAGCCCGCGCGCGACATTGTATTCGCCGCCGCCCTCCCACACTGCAAACTGCCTCGCCGTGTGGATGCGCCCGTCGCCCGGATCGAGCCGCAGCATCACCTCGCCGAGGCTCACCTCGTCCCAACGCGTCGCGCTCTGCTTCAGCCGAATCGCCTCCATCCGTCCATTCTCCACGCGCCCCTTGCCGCCTGTCCCGTTTTCCGAGACTCGCCGTGGGCCGTCACCCTGAGCCCTGTACCCTGCACCCTCTACCCTGTACCCTGTTACGCATGAAAGTCGGAGTCTTCACCCCGCTCCTCTCCCAACTGCCTCTCCCCGCTGTTCTCGACAAGCTCAAGGCTCTCCACATCGACACCGTTGAATTCGGCACCGGCAATTATCCCGGCGACGCGCATTGCAAGCTCTCCATGCTCGACGACCCCAAAGCCCTCGCCGAATTCCAGAAGATCCTTGCGGATCGCGGCATTTCCATCAGCGCGCTCAGCTGCCACGGCAACGCGCTGCATCCCGATCCCGCCCGCGCCGCGCACGACCGCGACGTTAGCCGCAAAACCATCCTCCTCGCCGAAAAACTCGGCGTCCCCGTTGTCGTCGACTTCTCCGGCTGCCCCGGCGACTCGCCGAAATCCACTGCGCCCAACTGGGTCACCTGTCCCTGGCCGCCCGACTACCTCGACGTACTCGCCTGGCAGTGGGATAAGGTCGTCACGCCCTACTGGACCGAGCACGGCAAGTTCGCCGCCGACCACGGCGTCCGCATCGCCATCGAGATGCATCCCGGCTTCGTCGCCTACAGTCCGGAGACCATGCTCAAACTCCGCGCCATCGCAGGTCCCTCCGTCGGCGCCAATCTCGATCCCAGTCACCTCTTCTGGCAGAACATCGACCCCATCGCTGCCGTCCGCGTGCTCGGCGACGCCATCTTTTATGTCCACGCCAAAGACACGCAGCTCTACCCCGCCAACCTCCCGCTCACCGGCGTCCTCGACACCAAGCCCTACGCCGACGAGCGCAACCGCGGCTGGATCTTCCGCACCTGCGGCTACGGCCACGGCGCCGAGTGGTGGAAAGAATTCGTCTCCACCCTGCGGATGTACGGCTACGACAACGTTCTCTCCATCGAGCACGAAGACTCGCTGCTCTCCGCCGAAGAAGGCCTCACCAAAGCCGCCGCGTTTCTCAATGAACTCGTCATCCGCGAGCAGCCCGGCCCAATGTGGTGGGCATAAGCCTTGAGACAGAAATTATGACCAAGCGCATCCGCACCGCCGTCCTCGGCACAGGATTCATGGGCCGCGTCCATCTCGAAGCCCTTCGCCGCGTGGAGAACGTCGACGTGGCCGCCATTGCCGGCCGCAACGCCGCCGCCGCAGAGAAACTCGGCTCCGCTTTCGCCGTTCCGCACGCGAGCCCTGACGCCATCCTCCGCGACCCCACCATCGACGCCGTCCACATCTGCACGCCCAACGCCCAGCACTTTCCCATGGCGAAAGAAGCCCTGCTGGCCGGCAAGCACGTCCTCTGCGAAAAGCCGCTCGCCGTCAGCGTCGCCGAAGCCCAGGAACTCGCAGCCCTCGCCGCTCAAAGAGAATTACGTAACTGCGTCTGTCACAATCTCCGCTACTACCCCATGGTCCAGCAGATGCGCCAGATGCGCATCGACGGCGACCTCGGCGAAATCCTCGTCGTCCAGGGCACCTACTCCCAGGACTGGCTCCTCTACGCGACCGACTGGAACTGGCGCGTCGACTCGAAAGCCGGCGGCCCTTCGCGCTGCATGGCCGACATCGGCTCCCACTGGTTCGATATGGCCGAGCATCTCACCGGCCTCCGCGTCACCTCGCTCTGCGCCGACCTCAACACGGTCCACAAAACGCGCCAACAGCCCAAAGGCTCCGTCGAAACCTTCGCCAACAAGATGCTCTCCACCGCCGACGTGATCGAAACCCCCATCGACACCGAAGACTTCGGCGCCGTCGTCTTCCGAATGGGCGAACGCGCTCGTGGCGCGATGACCGCAAGCCAGGTATCCGCCGGCCGCAAGAACCGCCTCAGCATCGAAATCTACGGAACCCAATCCGGCGTCGCCTGGGATCAGGAACGTCCCGACGAGTTGTGGATCGGCCATCGCAACAGCGCGAATTGCATCATCATTAAGGATCCTGCGCTGCTCAAGCCCGCCGCTCGCACCTTCGCCGACCTTCCTGGCGGCCACAGCGAAGGCTACGACGACACCTTCAAGCAGGTCTTCCGCCGCTTCTACGCCTCCATCGCCGATGCTGAAGCGCCACAGGACTACCCGCACTTCGCCGACGGTCTGCGGCAGATGGTGATCCTCGGCGCAGAACTCGAGAGCAGCCACAAACGAAGCTGGACCGACGTCCCCGCAGTCTGAAACCGCAATCGAGCAGTCCGAAACCGCAGTCGAGCAGTCAACTGGAAGTGAAAAGGAGCCTGGCCCTTGCTGATCCTCGCTGCTGTGGTCGCGATTTTCGTCTACGGCATGATTGCCGCCATGCTGGGCACCATCCTGCCCGACCTTTCCAGCCGCTTCCAGCTCACGCCGCGCCAGAACGGGACCATCGCTTTCGCCCAGGCGCTCGGCCTCATGCTCGCCTCGCTCGGCGTCGGCCCGCTGCTCGACGACTTCGGCAAGAAGGCCGGCCTCATCCTCGGGCTCGCCCTCATCTTCCTCGTGCTCCTCGCCCTGCCGCGCTCCTCGGGCTACCGCAGCATCATCTTCTTGCTGTTCCTCCTGGGCTGCGGCGGCGGCATCGTCGTGACCGGCGCCAACGCGCTCACCAGCGATGTGGGAGAAGCGCATCGCGCTATTGCCCTCAACCTCGTCAACATCTTCTTCGGCCTCGGCGGGCTCGCCACCCCCTTCATTTCCGCCAATCTCTTCAACCGCAACTGGGTCCGCCTTTGCTACACCGTTGCTGGACTCACCGTCGTGACCCTCGTCATTCAGGTTGCCGCCCACATGCCGCCGCCCACCGGTGCCGGCCGCTTCATTTTCGCGGACGCAGGCCCCGTCCTCGGCCGCCCTATCCTCTTTCTCCTCGGATTCCTGCTCTTCCTCTACGTCGGCTGCGAAGTCGGCGTGTGGAACTGGCTCGTTCGTCACCTCATCGCGCAGGGAATTGCCGAGTCGCGAGCCCTCAACATCCTCTCTTTGGGATTCGCCCTCGGCCTCCTCATCGGCCGTGCCGCCGTCGCGCCCATCCTCATCGGCGTTCCGCCGATTTACGTCACGCTGGGCGCTTCTGTAGCCATGGCTGTTACAACTTTCCTCATGCTGCGGACCAACAAGCCCGGTCCCGCCGCTGTCCTCGTCTTTCTCGCCGGACTCTCCATGGCCCCCGTCTTCCCGACGACCCTGGCCATCGTCGCCGACGCCTTCCCACGCATGACCTCGACCGCCATCGGCATCGTGATCACCTGCGGATGGGCCGGCCTCGCGGTCAGCTCCCGCATCATCGGCGCGATTGCCGGAAGCGATCCAAAGCGCATTCGCAAAGCGCTCCTCGTCATCCCCGCCTCATCGGTCCTCATGATTGTCCTGAATCTGGGAATCCTGGCCATGGCGCGCTAACCGGCCGAACCCCTCAGACAGACTTCAGCCAATCCGCGTCCGTCTTCAGCGCGTCCATCGCCGGCATATCGGGAAACGCCTCCTGCTCGACGAAGATGTGCCGGATCCGCGCCTTCTTTGCCGCCGCAAAGATGCTCGCGTAGTCGATGCTGCCGCGCCCCATCTCCGTCGACACGGGTTCCATCCCCGGCTTCCACCCCTCGAGCTTGAATTCCTTGACGTGCAGCATCACATAGCGATCGGGATAACGCGTCAGATACTCCTCCGGCTTGTGCCCGCCAATCACCACCCACCCGCAATCCATCTCCATCGCCACCAGCTTCGGGTCGGTCAACCGCAGCAACTCGTCATACGGCAGAAACCCGTCGTGCTCGTGGAATTCGACGAAGTGGTTGTGATAGCCGAGCTGCATCCCCTCGCTGCGCACCCGCGCCCCGATCCGGTTCAGCTCATCGGCATTCCACTTCCAGTCATCGGCGGGCATCGCTTCAAGGCCGGCAACCCAGCTCAGCCCCTTCGCCTTCGAAGGGTCGCGCAGCAGCGGCGACGAGCACACAATGTAGTCGAGCCCCAGATCCCGCCCAAACTCCACAATCTCGTCGAGCGACTGCAGCGCCTGCAGCGAATAGTGCGCGCTCACGCAGCGCAGTCCTGCCTGCGCCATCGCCCGCTTCACCTCCGCAGCCGAATGCCCGTAGAATCCAGCCGCCTCACACTCGCGATAGCCCATCGCTCCCAGTTGCCGCAGCGTGCCGTCGAAATCCTTCGGCAAAAAGTCCCGCACCGAGTAGAGTTGCAATCCCAGCGGCAATCCCAGCGGGCTCGCCCACAGCGCGCGCGCCTCCAGCAGGACCGCACATGCCGCTGCCCCCTCCACGAAATCCCTTCGCGAAATCCCACTCATCCCATCGCCTCTCTCTACAACGCACGCCCGGTGCACGCAACGCGCCTCATCGTTCCCCAAAGTGGAATGTCACCAGCGCTGCGCTGCCCGCAGGCAACCCGATCGACGCTGCTCCATCGTGCACCGGCAACTCCTCGGCGCGCGCCGCGTCCCACGCGCCGCTCGCCCCCACCGGATTGCTCCCCAGCGTCACATCCTGCATGTCGTCGAGCCGCGGCGCGGAAAGTCGCAGCGCCCGAGCCCACCCCGCGCCCTCGGCCCCTTCAATTCTGACCTGCACCGGCCGATCCGCATGCTTGTTGAAAACGACCGCCCGCACACGCTCCGACGGGTCCGTATCGCTGAGCACGCCATACGCCGTCACCAGCGGTGCGTTCTCCTGGCCGTCCTGATGCGCTCCGATCAGGTGTCCCGCTCCCGTTTGCGCGAACAGCAACATGCCATAGAAAATTGGCCGCGCGGTGAAGCCGCTGGCCACCGTGCCCGCGATCGGCGTGTAAACGCCGTAGCCGCCACCATGGAAGTTAATCCCCACGCCACCCGCGCTCGCCAGCTGATACATCAAATCCGCTCCCCACAGCGCCGATGCGAACGTGTCGCTCACGCCTGCCTTGCCGCCCTGATAACACGAATTCGTCTCCGCGAGCCGAAAAGGCAAATTCGACTCCGCCTTCGTCTGCGCCATCCCCTCGAATTCCTGCACCAGCTTCGGATTGGGCCGCAGCAGCCGTTCGATAGTCATCGAAGGATCGGTCGGCGGACCCTCCGCATAATAATGCTGCGACAGAAACGCCACTTCACTCTTGAACTGCTTCGCAAACGGCGCCAGCCACTCGTTGTTGTACGCGGTGTCAGGTCCAGCGAACGGCGCGTTGGGCGCCTTCTGCCGAATCACCTCATAGAAGTGCTGCCACTCCTGCGCGAACTGTGCAAAGTTGTAGTCCGATTTGCGCAACCCGTTCCGGTAAAACAGATCCGGCTCGTTGCAAAGCTGAAAGGCGATCAGCTTGTCGCCCATGGTCCGCATCACGTAATCCGCTTCCCCCGCAGCCGTCTCCGCGCTCCCCGTGCCCATGTTCAGCCCGTAGATCAGCTTCCATCCGGTCGCATCGATAAACCCGCGCAGGTTGCGCACGGCTTGTGGCGTAATCTTCTTCGCGGCCGCCGGCCCGTGGCCCGTGTCCGGCCCTACCGCCAGCGCCTGGGGGATCACGTTGGCCTGCGCATCCTCCCGCACCGCCTCCGTCGGCGTCGCATTCGCCTGCCGCACCGTTTCGGGCGACCAGGTGCAGTACTCGCTGGTATTGCCGCCGATGCGCAGCACCCCCAATCGTCCCAGCCGCCGCACAAAGCCCACCAGTTCCGTATTTGCCGCCGAAAAGAAATCCGGATCGGCCAGCTGCGCCGTCTCATAACTGAGCCCCGTAAAATCGGCCGGAATCGGATTTCCCCGTTGGTGCGGATCGAGCGTGAGCCGAAGCGAAACAGCTGAAACGTCCTGCGCCCATCCCAGCCGTCCGCACGCCGCCGCGCCCGAAGCGAGCGCGGACCCTTGCAAAAATCTTCTGCGATCCATGGTCGCCATTCGACCACACCGTCACTCTCACCGCAACATCGGCGCCAGTTCATCACTGCCTTGCGCGCAAAGAAAAAGCGCAGTGGAGCATCGCCCCACTGCGCCTGTTAGTACCTCTGCCAATTCTAGAACAGCAACTTGCCACCGAACTGGAACACACGCGGATCGTTCGCGCTTGTGACCTGGCCGAAGTTGCCATCGGTGAATCCCAGGTCCAGACCGCTGAATTCCGTGTGGTTGAAAGTGTTGTAAGATTCAGCGCGGATCTCAATCCGCGTCCCCTCGTTCTGCGTCAGCGCAAAGGATTTGAACAAGCTGAGGTTCCAGTTATCCAGCCCCGGTCCTCTCACGGCATTTCTGCCGGCGGTCCCGAAGCCGTTGTTGCCGCCGCCGTTCCACGGCGCGGTGGGCGCAGCGAACGCCGAGGTGTTGAACCACGCCGCGCGCGTCTTCGGCCCGCTTACCTGGCCCACCAGATTTGGACGGTTGGTCGTTCCGCCGCCCAGACCCAGCGTGTCCGTTCCGTAGGTTACGTTGCTCGGCAGGCCGGTCTCAAAGGTTGTTACGCCCGAGAAGACCCAGCCGCCCAGCAGGCTCCGCTCCGCGAAGCTGTCCGCGTGCATGAAGAACGGAATGTTGTACACGTAGTTGGCTTCGAAGTTGTGACGCCGGTCGTAGGTCCCCGACGCCCGATCGTACCTCAGGTTGAACGGATCCGATACCGTGCTCAGATCGTCGCCCTGAATGTCGATCTCGTGCGCCCAGGTATACGCAAACTGCGCTGTCAAACCGTGCTTGTTCTCCATGCGCAGCGCGGCCTGCAGGCTGTTGTAGGTGGCGTTGGTGGCATTGTCGTCCTCGGTGATGCCGGCCCATCCCGGGAACTGCCGATACAGATTGGCATTCGCTCCCTTGGTGACCGCCTCCCGGTCCGTCACGTCGCTCAGTGGCAGCGTGTTGATGGCGCGGTCATCGTCCTGGTTCCAGCCGCCCGATCCGACATACTGCACCATAGCCATAATGGCCGGAGCGATCTGCTGCTGCACTCCCAGGCTGTACTGCGCCGTGCCCGGGTTCGGATAGTAGTACCCCAGCGTGCCCATGCTCGCAGGGAACACCGGATTGGACGCCACCTGACCAGTGACAGCGCTGGTGTGGGGATTGGTGAACTCCACCGAATTCGCCGTCGGCTGGTATGCATACGGCGGGTTGGTGTCCGTCCCGTAGATATCGTTGCCCTGGATGCGTTCGTAGAAGATACCTGCGCCACCCCGGATTACCGTCTTGCCGTTGCCCCGCAGGTCATAGGCAAAGCCCACACGCGGCTGCCACGTCCAGTAGTCGTTCTTCACCAGTCCACGTGGGAAGCCGTTGACGCTCGGACGTCCGATCCCATTCAGATAGAAGGGAACCGGCGCATTCGTCGGGTTGGCAAATCCCGGACCGCTCGGGTTCAGAGTCCCGTCAGCAGCCGGAAACTGCTCGTTGGAGGTGCTGAACAGCGAAGGTACAAAATTCGCCGTCTGGTTGAACTTCTCATAAACGTGCGGCAGCGCGTCATAGCGCAACCCCAGATTCAGTGTTAACCGCGACGACAAATGCCAGTTATCCATTCCGTAGAACGAATAAGTGTTGTTGAGCCAGTGGAACATGTCGATGATCTGCAGCTGCTTGAAGTTGTCCGCATCGCCCAGCAGGAAATTGATATACGAATCGCCGGAGAAGTCCGTCCCGAAGCTGTAGTCCCCCTGGGTATCGGCCTGCTGCTGCTGATTCTTGTCATTCCGCATATAAGCGAATCCGAACTTCAGGCCATGGCGGCCCTTCGTCCAGGAAACATCGTCACGCGGCTGCCAGTCCAGGAACGCGTTCTTCCACGGCCAGTAGTTGATCGTCCAGTTCGTGCCCAGGGGCGCGCCCAGATCCACCGATGGCATCCGATTCAGCAGGTTGTTCGCCCCCGGGAAGTATCCCGTCTGCGTCCAGCCTGAAGGTTGCGCATAAATACCGAGCGGCGTGATGTTAATGCTGTTGCCGTTCACGTTGATCGACGTCTCGTTCAGCAGGGTCGGCGAGATCGTCTGGGTCAGCTTAATTACCGTGCCCCACGTCGGATTGCCGAATACGTCTCCCGTTGTCGGATAGGTGTCATTACTCCACATATCCGGGTAATACGTCTGCGACATCTGATCGTGAATCCAGTGCCCCATCAGGTGCATTCTGTCCGTGATGTCGTGGTCGATGCGCACCACGTCTTCCCGTACGTACGTCGGCTGCGTCGGCGACGCCACATACTGCGGCGATCCGCTCGCCGATGTCGAGTTCGATACCGGAATCGCTCCCGTCTTCATAAACAGCACCGCGTTGGGATCCATCAGGTTGGATGGAATCACCCCGCCCGGGAATGAGTTGCCCGCCACCAGACCATCCTGCGTGTACAGCGTCATCTTGGCCGGGTCCGTGGTTGCCGGTACGCAGGGAGCGGTCTGCCCCGCGTTGCAGATTCCGGAGTTCGGCGATTCCTTGAAGCCCGGCGGAAGTTTATAAGTCAGCGCCGCCCCGGCGGTCGGAACGTCGTAGCTCGGAATCGTGTTATTGGCCGTCGGATTCGCGCCCTGAATGTACCGGCGCCATTCCTCGCTGTAGAAGAAGAACGTCCGGCTCTTGTCCTTCGGATAAACTCCGGGAATAAAGAGCGGGCCCCCGATATCTCCGCCAAAAATGTTCAGGCGCAGTTCCGGTGTCGCTGTATTCGACAGCTTCGAGAAATAATTCTCCGCATCGAAATCGTCGTTCCGGTTGAATTCCCACACTCCCCCGTGGAAATTCTTCGTACCCGACTTCAGAGCCATCACCATGGTCCCGCCCGAGGCGATCCCATAATCCGGCTGGTAATTGCTGTCCAGCGTCTGGAATTCCGCCAGCACATCCGGCGAAGGCATCACATCCGGCCGGCCGCCGCTGCCGCGGTCGTACACTTCTCCGCCGTCCAGAAGCCAGTTGTTGTGCCCCGGGCGCATCCCGTTAAAGCTGATGCTTTCGTTGCTGCCCTGCGCGGACACGCCGTTGAACGACGGCACATTCGCCGAGACACCCGTGCCCAGCGTGGCCAGCGATATCATGCTCCGCCCGTTGGTGCCGATTTCCGTCAGCTGCTGCCCCGTAATCAGGTTGCTCACTTCGTTGGTTTCCGTTTGCAGATGGAGCGCGTTCGCCTGCACCGTCACCGTCGTGGTGCTCGACCCCAGCGCCAGAACCACGTCTTCCCGCACCGTCGCCGCCACATCCATTGTGATGCCGGTCTTCGTGTATGCCTCGAAGCCCGTCGCCGCCACCTTCAGGCTGTAAACGCCGTCGTGCAGCGCCGGAAAATCGTACAGCCCCGCGCCGTTGGTCGTGCCAGCTCGCACTTCGGCCGTGCTGGCGTTGGTCAGCGTGACCTTCGCATTGGGAACCACCGCACCGCTTGGATCCTTCACGGTCCCCGTCAGCTCCGCATTCTCCTGGGCCCACGATGTTCCGCACAAAAACACGCCCACCGCCACAGCAGCGAGCAGGGATAGTGCGAGCCTCCTGATGCAACTCTTCATGAGAACCTCCGGAAAGTCTTTCTGGTTTATTTTCTTGTGACGCCGTATGACCCGAATTATGGCTTGAGGCGCAACTCCGAGCCGCGGCATGTATAGTCCAACGGCAACATAGCTGTCAAATTTCACGCGCCGCGACGATGTTGCAAAACCCAATAGTTAAGAGTTTTAGCCGACCATAGAGGGGCTGCGAGGCGGAGATTGCACCTTGTGGGGAAAACGATTACCCAAGGCCTTCGTTGTTAAGTTCGTTAACCCAACAGAACACCCGATTCTGCCGCGCATCATCGCTCTTTTCCTTCCGCGAATCCGCGCATCGAAGCGCCTCAATTGCAACCGCTAACAGGGAAAACGATTGCTCACCCGGGGCGCGACGCGCCCCAGCGGAAATGTAAGCGGTTGCTCCGATTGCCTTCGCTGACCCACTCCTCGGTGCCTGGCGCCAGGACTCTAGCCGCCGACCCACACCGGCTCGGGCTCGAGGCGCACTCCAAATTTCTGCTCCACTTTGGCCGCGATCAGATCGCGCAGCAGCACCATATCGCTGGCCGTCGCGTCGCCGCGGTTGATCAGCGCCAGCGTGTGCTTGTTGGAAATGCCCGCCGCGCCTTGCCCGAATCCCTTCTGAAATCCCGCCTGCTCCACCAGCCACGCCGCCGGAATCTTCGCGTATCCTCGTGGAGCCGGATAGCAGGGAACCTGCAACGATGTTCTGGTCCCAATCTCGTCGTACTGCGCCTGCGGAACCACCGGATTCTTGAAGAAGCTCCCCGCGCTGCGGCAATCCGGATCCCCCTCCACCAGAAGCATCCCTTTCTGATGCCGAATCTCCCGCACCGCCGCCGCCACTTCCGCCAGAGTCGGCGTATCTTGCCGGTCGTGAAAATAGCGCTTGAGATCCGGATACGACAACACGGGGAAAGCCTTCGGCCGCAGCCGGTACACCACCCGCGTGACGATGAACCGGTCCCGATGCGTCGAGTTGAAAATGCTGCGCCGGTATGAAAATCCGCACGTCGCCGCCGGCAGCTCGCCGAAGGTCAGGTGATTCCGATCGAGGATGCGGACCGCTGTAATGGTCGTGGAAACTTCCTGCCCGTACGCGCCCACATTCTGCACCGGCGTTCCGCCCACCGTGCCCGGAATCCCCGCCAGGCACTCGATGCCGCCGTAGCCGCGTTCAATAGCCAGCGAAACAAAGCTGTCCCAGTTCTCGCCCGCCGCAACACGAAAATAATTGCCGTCCTGCTCGACGCCCATCATCGCGACGTGCAGCACTACTCCGGGAAAACCCTCGTCGGACACCAGAACATTGCTGCCTGCCCCCAGCACAAACAGGGGCAGGCGATTTTCCCGCGCATAGCGCACCGCCTCCAGCACCGATGCCTCGTCGGTGGCCTCGACGAAATACCGCGCCGGCCCCCCGATACCAAAGGTCGTGTACGGGGCGAGCGGAACCTGTTCGCGAAGGAGCATTCCCTTGAGATATATCAGTCCATCGCCACTGCCGAACAGTGGCGATGAACAGGGTCATCCTGAGCCAGGGTTGGCGCGCAGGCGCCAGCCAGTCGAAGGACAATCGCCGATGTGTCGCGGCGGCGATTGGCAAGGTCATCCTGAGCCAGGACTGGCGCGTTCGCGCCAGTCAGCCGAAGGACGGTGGCGTCAGCCGGATACGCCCCGTACAATGGTGATGTGGTTGTGCCAAAGTTCTGATCCCCGAAGGAGAACCGCCAAATGTATCCCGAAGTTATGCTCATCCCCATGCGCGAGGAGCTGACCCGCGCCGGCATCGCCGAGGCGCGCAGCGCCGAAGCCGTGGATGCCGCGGTCGCCAGTCCCGGCACCACCATGCTGGTCGTCAATTCAATTTGTGGCTGCGCCGCCGGAAAGATGCGCCCTGGTGTGCGCCTCGCGCTGCGCAACCCGGTTACACCGGACCGCTCCGTCACGGTTTTCGCCGGGCAGGACCGCGAGGCCACCGAGCGAGCACGCTCCTACTTTGAGGGCAATCCGCCCACCTCGCCCGCGGTTGCGATTCTCCGCGACGGCAAGCTCGTCTACCTGATGCAGCGCTTCGTCATCGAGAACAGCACGCCCCAGGTGATCGCCGATGAGCTCGCCCGCGCCTTCAACGAACTTTGCGCGAAGCAGGCGGTCTAGACACTCACTCGCTCCGGACACGAAAGGCTGCGCCCTCGAGCGCAGCCTTTTTTCGTGTCGGAAAAGTTTTCAGGAATGGGGAAGGAAGGAGCCGGCCGTCTCGAACTCATCGTCCGATGCGCGATACACGCTCACCAGGTTGCGCCCCTCGCGCTTGGAGCGATACAAAGCCTCGTCCGAGCGCAGCAGCAGTTCCGTCACCGTATCCCTGGGCTCGCTCACCGCTACGCCGATGCTGGCCGTCAGCCTCACGCTTCCCGGCAGCCCCGACAGATTCGCGATCTGCATGCGAATGCGTTCCGCCGCGGCCTGCGACTCGTCGGTGCCCGCGTTCCGCAGCAGAACCACGAACTCCTCCCCGCCGTAGCGCGCCAGTACGTCTGAGGGCCGGGTTCCGTCGCGCAGGGTCAGCGCAATCCGCCGCAGCACGTCGTCTCCCGCAAAATGGCCCAGCGAATCGTTCACCTGTTTGAAGTAGTCCAGGTCCATGAGCATGATGCCCAGCAGCCCGCCCGCCCGATCGCAGCGCAGCAGCTCCCGCCGCAGGATTTCCTCGAAGGCCCGGCGATTCAGCAGCCCGGTCAGGGAATCCGTCTGCGCCATCTTGTGCAGATCCAGCCGGTGCACCGTCAGCGCCAGCCACAGCAGGCCGATCACTGTTGCCAGAGCCAGAACCATCGACAAATAACTGAAGCCGACGTTCATCAGATCCGGATGGATGAAATTCGTTCGTTGGTCCGCGGTCGCCTGAGCTTCAAACAGGCACCAGGCGACCTGCAGCATGGTCGCCAGGATCAGCAGCCAGGCGCATGCGCGGGCAGGCTGGCGATGCTCCGCGTCGCTGTGCTTGCGGAACAGCATCACCGAAGTGGAGAGGAAGATGCAGCCCAGAACCGTGGCATGGATCACCAGCCGCGCGATCACCAGGTCATGCGCGTAGGTGAACCACACAAACAGCGGCAAAGCCGGAATCAGGATGCCCGCCGGCCACGGGAAAATGCGCGAATCGGTCTCCAGAATGTCCGCCGCCGCGAGATACAGAAACATCGCGCCCGCAAACAACAGGAAATTCGAAACCACGATACTCAGCAGGGCCGGCGTCCAGGGACGCAGCCCGATCAACAGCACCCCGAACAACGCGCACAGGATGAACCACGTGAGCTGCCGGCTGCCATGCAGATCGGGAGTGCTGCGCCGAACCCCCCGGAATCCAACCAGCATCAGCACCAGAGCCGCTGCGTAACCGCACATCAAAAAAGGCGTATACATGGGTGCTTCTTTCAGACACCTCCAGCTACCGTACGCACGGCGTCCCGCACACACAGGGCGTATCGTCGTACCTGCAGCGCATCGGGAAAATTCGATTAAGGATTGCATATCGAACCGCGCAAAGTCACCAGGAAACACGCCCCGGAACCCGATCGCGCATGGCTAATCCGTGTCAGACGGAATCACCCGCGCAGGGGCCCCGCTGTTCCGTAAATCGATGAGTCCTTTGGGGAAACATCGCATCGTCCTCGTCTCCGGTCCGCCCGCCTCCGGCAAGACCACCCTCGCGCGGCCGCTCGCCGAACGCCTCGGCTTCGCGCTCCTCACCAAAGACGACATCAAGGAAACCCTCTTCACCGCCATGCAAGGCCCTCCCGGCGACGTCGAGTTCTCCAGCAAGATTGGCGCAGCCTCCATGGATCTGCTCTGGGCGCTCGCGCCGCACTGCCCGGCAGTCGTGCTCGAGGCGAACTTCCGCACCCAGAGCCCATACGAGCGCGCCAAAGTCACGGCCCTTGCAGAAGCCGGCGCGCAGATCGTCGAAGTCTATTGCCGCCTTCCTCGCGAAGAAGCCTCCCGCCGTTTCGCCGAACGCGCCCGTCAGCAGCGCCACCACCCTGCGCACGCCCTCGCTGCAATGCCTCCCGACCGCATGATCGAGTACGAAGAACCCTTCGCCCTCAGCCCTGTCCTGGAAGTCGACACCACCCGCCCCATCGACATCGAAGCGCTGGCCAGGCAGATCGAAGCGACACGGACGCGATAACATTGAGCGATGCGAAAGAGAGCCCGCCCGCAAAGGAAGCCTGCCGTCGTGTTTCAGAAGGAACGCGGTCGCCTAATTCCTGATCCGAACAGCTACCAGGCGATCTACGCTCTGCAGGGCAGCCTTCGGGAATTTCCCTTGGAAGCCAGTCTCGAAGAAGAGCGGCGCGCCGAACTTAAACGTGAGAACGCAGTCGTCAGTACTGTCTCCTGACTCCTGACTCCTGACTCCTGACTCCTGTTTCGCTCCCAGCTCCCGACTCCAAGGCTCCCGGCTCTCTCCTGTACCCTGTAAATACCCATGCATCGCTGGTCCAAGCTCTTCATTCCCACCCTGCGCGAAGCTCCGGCAGACGCCGAAGTCGCCAGCCATAAATTTCTCGTCCGCTCCGGATACATCCGGCAGCTCGGCGCCGGCATTTACTCCTACCTCTTCCTCGGCCAGCGCTCTATCAACCGCATCATCGCCATCGTCCGCGAAGAAATGGATCGCATCGGCCAGGAATTCTTCCTCCCCGCCATCCATCCCGCCGACCTCTGGCGCGAGTCCGGCCGCTGGACCATCATGGGCGACGCTATGTTCCGCCTCAAAGACCGCAAAGGTGCCGACCTCTGCCTCGGGATGACCCATGAAGAGGTCATGACCGACATCGCCCGCAACGAGCTCCACAGCTACAAGCAGCTCCCGCAGACCTGGTACCAGATCCAGACCAAATTCCGCGACGAGCCCCGCCCCAGGTCCGGCCTCCTCCGCGTGCGCCAGTTCATCATGAAGGACAGCTATTCCTTCGACCTCGACGAGGCCGGGCTCGATCGCAGCTACAAGCTCCACGATGGAGCCTACCGCGCCATCTTCACCCGCTCCGGGTTGAACTTCGTCGTCGTCGAGGCGGACTCCGGCGCCATGGGCGGTTCGCAGTCGCAGGAATTCATGGTCTACAGCGATGCGGGCGAAGACCTCATCGCCAGCTGCGCTGCCTGCGGCTACGCCGCCAACCTTGAGAAAGCAACTTCGCGCCTCGCGCCCGTCAAAGAAATGGCCGCCACTGGCGACGGCAAACCCGAACTCGTTTCCACACCCGGCCAGGCCGCCATCGCCGACGTCGCAAAGTTCTTCTCGATCGAGCCCAGCTCCGACATCAAGTGCGTCGCCTACATGGCAACCGTCCCGGCGAAGAACAGCGATCCGAAGAAGGGCCCGCAGAGCGCGTCGATCCCCGTCGTCGCCTTCCTCCGTGGCGATCACTTCGTCAACGAAACCAAGCTCCTCAAAGTCGTCGGCGCAACCGAGCTGCGCCCCATGGGTCCCGAGGAACTCGAAAAATATCTCCACGCCCCGGCTGGATACTTAGGTCCCGTCGGCCTGAAGCCGAAGAAAGACCTGAGCCCGGACCTCTCCGCATTCGCCGATGAGGAGGTCGTCGTCATCCTCGATCCCGGCCTCGAGAATCGCCAGAACCTCGTCTGTGGCGCCAATAAGCTCGACTACCATTACCGCAACGTCGTCCCCGGACGCGACTTCTCCTGGACCAAAATCGCCGACATCCGTAACGTCCTCGAAGGCGAAGGCTGTCCCAACTGTGGTCAGCCCCTGCACGTCGCCAAAGCCGTCGAAGTCGGCCACATCTTCAAGCTCGGCGATCGCTATACCGACAAGATGGGCGTGCGCGTCCTCGACTCCAACGGCAAAGAAGTCACGCCCATCATGGGCTGCTACGGCATCGGCATCGAGCGCATCCTCACCGCCGCCATCGAGCAGGGCAACGACGCCAACGGCTTTTGGCTCCCGCGCTCCATCGCGCCCTTTGACGTCGTCGTCACCATCACCAACGTCTCTGACCCCGCCCTCAACGCCACCGGCGAAAAAATCGCAGCGGAACTGGAGGCCGCTGGCTTCGATGTTCTCCTCGACGACCGCGACGAGCGCGCAGGCGTAAAATTTAAGGATGCGGACCTGATCGGCGTCCCGTATCGCATCACCGTCGGCAAAAAAGCCGCGGAAGGGAAGGTCGAGCTGCTCACCCGCGCGACCGCATCCGGACGCGACGTTGCCATCGCCGATGTGGCGCAGGAACTCAGCAACTTGGCGAGGAACTGACGCGAATGCAAGAGGCCTTGGCTTTTTCCCGAGGCTGCGTGTCCAAAACGACACGCCGTGTCTGCCGGGACACAAAAAAGCGGCATGGACAACAGCTAAGGCGTTTGTTATCAGTGAAGGAGAATGGCTCCCATCGTGCAGAAATCAGGGTATCCGGCC
The DNA here is from genome assembly GCA_003131625.1 of Acidobacterium sp. Classification (GTDB taxonomy): domain Bacteria; phylum Acidobacteriota; class Terriglobia; order Terriglobales; family Acidobacteriaceae; genus Palsa-343. The sequence continues at coordinate 70,360 of PKVY01000110.1, forward strand.
CGGAAAACCGGCGCCGCACAGCAAAGGCCAGGGCAAATGCCCGTTTCTGCATCCGAGTGGCGTATCTGAGTGGTCTGATACTGGGGAAGGCTCGCAATCGTTATGGCGGTAAAACTTAAAGTTCCCAACCTGGCCGTCCGCATCACGACGAAGAAAGTCCTCATCGGCGCCGGCATCGTCGTGGGAGTCTTCGCCCTCACCGCGGTCCTGATCTTCACTTTCTACTGGAACAAGTACGGCCACATCGTCGACGACCGCCTCAAGCAGCCTCTCTTCGCGCAGACCGCAAAGATCTATGCTGCACCGCCTGAAGTCCGCCCCGGTCAGAAGCTCACCCCGCACGAAGTCGAGCAGTCCTTGCAGGAGGCTGGCTATTCCGTCGACGGTCAGGGCGCCGCATCCCCGATGGGAACCTACGCCGCCAACGCCCACGACGTCACCATCCATCCCGGCCCGCAGTCGTACCACTCCCAGGATGGCGCCACCATCAGCTTCTCCGACGATGCCGTCGCCCAGATCACCGGCGATAACGGTCAGCCCCTCGCCGCCTATGAACTCGAGCCGATGCTCATCACCGGCCTCTCCGACGAGAACCGCGCCAAGCGCCGCCTCGTCACCTACGACGAGCTGCCCAAATACCTCGTCCCCGCCGTCACCTCCATCGAAGACCGCCATTTCTTCCAGCACGGCGGCGTCGACTACTTCCGTCTCGTCGGCGCGGTCATCGACGACCTCCGCCACGCGCACTACAGCCAGGGCGGATCGACCCTCACCATGCAGCTGGCGCGCGGCTTCTTCCTCTCCCCGGAAAAACGCATCAAGCGCAAGATCATCGAGATCGTCATCACCTTCCAGCTCGAGCACCGCTTCAATAAGCAGCAAATCTTTCAGATGTACGCCAACCAGGTTCCCCTCGGCCAGCGCGGCAGTTTCTCTATCGATGGCTTCGGCGAAGCCGCCCAGGCTTACTTCGGCAAGGATGTCCGCCAGCTCAACCTGCCGGAATGCGCGCTGCTCGCCGGCATCATTCAGAGTCCCAGCCGCCTCAATCCCTTCCGCCATCCTGAGCGCGCGCTTGAGCGCCGCAACGTCGTCCTCGATGCGATGGTCGAAACCGGCGACATCACCAAAGCCCAGGCCGAACAGGCCAAAGCCACGCCGCTCAACCTCGAGGCCGGAGCCTTCGACGCCGGCGAGGCGCCGTACTTCGTCGACCTCGTCCGCGACCAGCTCATCCAGCGCCTCGGCGATACGGACTACAACGAGCAAGGTCTGCGCATCTACACTTCACTCGACCCGCAGCTCCAGCAGATCGCCCAGGACGCCGTTGCCGACGGCATGAAGCAGGTCGACGCGCTGGTCGAAGCCCGTCATGAGCGCCTCGTGCGCGCCGCGGTCAAATCCGGCGAAGCTCCGCCGCCCGTCACCTCGCCGCAGGTCGCGCTCATCGCGCTCAATCCGCACACCGGCCAGGTTCTCGCGCTGGTCGGCGGTCGCAACTACGGCATCAGCCAGTTTGACCACGCCGTCTCGCATCGCCCCACCGGATCCATCTTCAAGCCCTTCGTCTACGCCGCGGCTTTCAACACCGCCATCGCCGGAACCCCGCTCACCAATCCTGACGGCACCAGCGCGGTCTTCACCCCCGTTACCATCCTGCACGACCAGCAAACCACTTTCACCTTCGACAATCAGGACTACTCGCCCCGCGACTTCGACAGCAAATACTACGGCGACATCACCGCCACCGAGGCTCTCTACCGCTCGCTGAATAACCCCACCATCGCCCTCGCGCAAATGATCGGCTTCGACAACGTGGCCTCGCTGGCTCGCGATGCGGGCATTAAGTCCGCGCGCGGTACCCCTGCCATGGCCATCGGCGCGTACGACGCTACGCCCCTTGAAATGGCCGGAGCCTACACCGTCTTCGCCAACGAAGGCGTCCACATCGATCCCTGGATGCTCGCCTCCGTCCGCGCTCCCAACGGCGACGTTCTCGCCGACTACGCTCCGCAGACCCGCCCCGTCCTCGATCCGCGCGCCGCCTTCCTCACCGTCAGCATGATGGAGCAGGTCCTCAACAACCCGCACGGCACCGGCGCAGGCGTCCGCAACATGGGCTTCGTCTCGCCCGCCGCCGGCAAAACCGGCACCTCCCACGACGCCTGGTACGCCGGATTCACCTCCAACCTTCTCTGCATTGTCTGGGTCGGCAACGACGACTACACCGACATCAAACAAGAGCTGGGCGTCGTCAATGCCGAGGGTGCAAAGGCTGCCGGGCCTATCTGGGCAGCCTTCATGAAGAACGCGGTGAAGTTGCCGGAATACTCTGATACGCACGACTTTGTGCCTCCGGCCGGCGTCGTCCAGATCAGCCTCGACAACACCACCAACCTCCTCGCCGACGCCGCCTGCACCGAGGACTACACTGCCGCCTTCCTTGATGGCACGCAGCCCACGGACACCTGCGACCACTCCATGGGCGACCAGCGCAATCTCTTCCAGAAAATTTTCGGCCTCGGTCAGCGCCCCGTAACTCAGGCGCCGCCCACGCCGGGCGTTGCGCAGCAACCGCCGCCGACCAAAGCAGCCCCCACCCAACCGTCCCAGGCGCAGAACCAGCCCGCCGACCAAAGCCAGGACAACAAGAAAAAGAAGCCCGGCTTCTGGGGCCGCCTCTTCGGAAAAAAAGACGACTCCCAGCAGCAGCCCCAAACCCCTCCGCAGTGATCTCTGGACTGAGTCGCTAAAAAACAGGTTCCCGTTCGGCAGTCTTGCAGTACCATTGCCCCCCAAAGGGGTTCTCCATGTTTCCCATCTCTGCCGCGGACGCCGTCTCCCCCGCCATTCAGCGAACCAGGACCTTCCTCTTCCGCCCGTTCCGCCTGGGAACCTACCTCAAGCTCTGCCTGGTTGCGTTAATCACCGAGGGCGTCGGAGGCAGTGGCAATTTCAACACCGGGAGCCACTACACGAACCACAAAACCACCGTCGGTTCGTTTGCGCCCTTCGCCTTCACCCCTGAACGGATCGCCGAGGCCGTCTTCGCGTCTCTGCTCGTCATGCTGCTCTGCCTCTGGCTCTTCTACCTCATCACCCGTCTGCGTTTCGCCTTCTTTCATTGCCTCATCCACAACATCAAAGAGATTCGCCCCGGCTGGCATATTTACCGCGAGCCGGCGACGCGCTTCTTCTGGCTCAACGTAGTCGTCGGACTCTGCTTCCTGCTCCTGCTCGCCCTCATCGCGATCCCCTTCATCGCGGGATTCCTGGGCCTCTTTCATAACGTCGCGGCCGGCGGTCATCCCGACGTTGGATCGATCCTGGCTCTCGTCCTGCCCCTCATCCCGATCATCCTTGTCCTCGTCCTGGGTGGCATTGCCGTCGACGTGATCCTTCGCGACCTCATGCTCCCGCACTACGCCCTCGAGAACGCAACCGCCGGCCAGGCCTGGTCCGCGGTCTGGGCCCGCATCCGTGCGGCAAAAGGATCGTTCCTCGGTTACGCTGTGCTGCGCGTCCTTCTGCCCATCGTCGCCATGATCGGACTGTTCATCATCCTCATCCTTCCCGCCATCATCTTTGTCGTGATCGTTGCCGCGGTCGAGGTCGCGATCCACGTTGCCTTCTCTGGCGCAGCCGGCACCACCGCCATGATTGGAATCTTTCTCCAGGTTCTCGTCGGCGTCATCGCCTTCGCCGCGGCGCTCCTTGCCTGGATCGTCATCGGCGGCCCGTTGAGCACCGCGATCCGGCAGTACGCGCTGGTCTTCTACGGAAGCCGCTATCAGCCGCTGGGCAACATCCTCTTCCCGCCGCCACCCGTCGCCCCACCCGCCCCAGGCACGGCCTGAGGCGGGCGCGGCTACTACCAACCGGGCCGCCCCACGACGAATAACCGGACAGGGCATGAAACAGTCTCGCTCAGCGAGCTGTCTCATGCGCCGCTGACACGAAGCCGCCGCTATCTGCGCCCGCGGCCTCGGCCTCCGCTTTGGTTTACAACCAGAACCACGCTCGCCTTTGCCGTTGTGTAGTCGGTCGTGTCAGTGGGTGTAAAAGTTACCGTCAACGTCTGCGATCCAACTGCGAGCACGGTTCCCGCTGGCGGCGAATAGACAAAGGTTCCCGGTACCGATGCCCTGGCATCCAGCTGGGTTGCGCTCAGCGCGGTCCCATTGTTGATCGGCGCGGGTGTAGGCCATGTAATCGTTGGCGTGGTTTGGCTCGACGAACTCACCGTTTGAATCAGCGTGCCGGACGATGCCGTGTTGTCGTTGCTGTCGCCGGCATAAACAGCCGTGATCGAATCCGACCCTGCCGGCAGCGCCGTGGTGGAGAGTGTCACGCGTCCGCCACTGAGCGTGCCTGTGCCAAGCGACGTGGATCCGCTGTAGAACGTCACCGTCCCCGTTGCGCTGGAGGGAACAATGGCGGTAAACGTCACCGATTTCCCCACGGTCGATGGGTTAAGCGAAGACGAGAGCGTGACGGTTGGCGTGGCCTTGTTGATGACGAAGTTTCCTGCGGATGCCCCGGTTAAGGTGCTGTATTCCGCGGTATTCTGCGGCGTGAAATTAGCCGTAATTGCATAAGTTCCCGGTGCAGTGGGCACCGCAGAAGAACCCTTGTACAAAACGTCGCTGACCGTTCCCGGTACCGATGCGCTCACCGCGGCCGCCTGCGGGCTTCCGTTATAGACAACCGGCGAATTGGTCACCGTCAGCGTCTCCGGGCCCGTCGCAGCAGCTCCCGCGGACAGGATCTCAATCGCCGCCGCGTCGTACGCCGAGGCGCCGTTGGGCACGCTGAAGGAGTTCGCCATTTGCCAGCTGAACGAAATAGGGTTGGTCGAGGTTGTGTAGATGTAGCCATAGCAGTCGCCCGAATCCCAATTCGTCGCGTCCGTCATGCCCGTCGCCCAGGTGGATGTAAATATCACGCCAGGCGTCAGTGTCCCGGATGGCGGCCCGAGGCCTAACATATTGACCGCGATCACCACGCTGTTGGAGGCGTCAGGAGTTATGACCGGAGCATTGAGGATACTGGCATTAGCGCTCGATGGCTGGTTTCCATCCTGGGAGTTAACCATCGCCCCAACGCATCCGGTAGACCCACCGGTAGTTTTGGCTCCGGCAATGTCATAGACAATCATGTGTGTGGTTCCCGTGTCGGGTAGCCAGGAGATGGTCAAATCGCGGCTGCCCGTTTCGGAACCAAGACACGTGTAGTAAATCTGCGGGTCGTCATTGGCTATTGTGAAGGGTGTGCGCGTCCAGGTATCGCCCTGACTATCGCCCACGTCGGTCATGTCACCCTCGTAGCCGCTGGAGGGATAGGCACTGGAGATAACGATGGCGTTGCCGGTGGATGGGAATGGAAGCGACGCCGGAGTCAACGGCAGGGGTGGATTGTAATAGTGCATCACGCGCGTGACGTGAATCCCGGTGGGCTGGGTGCCCGCGCCGGCAGACGGCTTGAACGCTGCCGCCACTGAATTCCAGTGACGCTCGTTGGGATCGGCGTTCACATAGAGCGTCGGGTCATAGGCACCATTCACCGCCTGGACTGACACCTGGCTGGCAAATTTGTCCCAGGCATTTTCCATTAGCAGCGCCGAGCTGTTATCCGGCATAACCCAGCCGATGGGATCGTCTTCCTCAGGGTAGTTATAACTCTCTTCCGCGAAGTTATAAATCAGATCGCCGCTTGTGGTGGTGGTAATCGAACCCGGTTGCAGGTCGCCGGTTAAGCCGTTTGCGCCTGCAGCGCCGTCAATACACGACGAAGGCGCGATCCCGCTGACTTCGTTGTA